>JAIELX010000156.1 GCA_019752635.1 Candidatus Obscuribacterales bacterium
CGAAAAGTACCTGGGATTAATCAGCAGGAGCCGGAAACCCGGCTCTTGCTAACTACTGTGCTCACTGAACACTTACTAAAAAGGGGAACGGACCGGGTTATTGCCCGGTCGTTCCTGAGTTGCGCTATTTACCGAACAACCGATTCAGCTCCACAGCCCGAACGACGATGCGAAGGTAGTTACCGACTCGGCTCGGAGATGCAGACCAGCAGCCGAACCACGAATGTGGTGACCACGGTGCACCAGAAAGCCGTGCCCGTGGTGGAGCAAACAGCCAACCAGACACCGGCAGCGACGGCCGACACGAGGAACGAGAGGAAAAGCCCCGTTGTCACCGCGTACCCGATCATGATAATCGGCTTCCATCCGCCGCCGTTGGGACCGGCCAGCGAGAGGACGAACGCCACTGCGGACGCGGCAATGGAGCCGAGCATGCCGCAGAAAATCAGACCGAGGTAGGCCAAGATGTCGAAGGAGATGTTGAGTTGCATTGGAAAGTGTTCCTGTCTTGAAGCCTTTGCGAGAACCGGACGCCGCAAGACGCAGCATGTATATCCGGACTCGCCATGCGTTGTTGAGCGGCATTGAGCGCCGCAATTGCTGTGAACTTTCACCACCGCACGCCAGGGCTGAGCGCCGCGCTCAGCCCTGGACTTGGTTGGCGTTAGACCATCTCGGCGAACGGCGTCGGTTGTCCGTCCGGGATGCCCTTGAAGTGCGGAGCCACGTCGAGCGCCTCGGGCAGCAGCTCTGCGATCTTCTCAACCTCCTGCACGTCCAGGTGCTCGCGGGTGCCGTAGATGACCTCGTGGCAGAACCCGATGATGTGCATCAGCGACATCAGGTGCGAGCAGGGTCCGTCCGCCGCCGCCTGAATCTCCGGCAAGGGAACCGAGTCCAGCCGGTACAAACGCAGCAAGCCGCGTTGGACCCGAACGTAGGTCTCCTTCTCAGTGTTGCCTTCCTGGAGCAACGCTACGGCTGCCTTCACATCTTCGACCGTCTCGGCCCACTCGTCGGAGAACACCTCCAGGGGCTTGTCCGCGCCGGTCACCTTCTTCGACTTGTCGCGCGAGTGAATCACCCATCCGCAGGCGGCGATGACCATGACCGCCAGGGTCGCGTACCCGATGTCCCACAGCCAGGTGTTGCTGACGAGGTAAACGAACGGCTGCTCTTTCGGGTGACCGTCCTTCATCTCGATCTTCTGACCGTTCGGCAGGGTGCGCTCGATCTTGCGCTTGTCGTAGGTGTTCGAGCTGCCGATTTCGAACTCGGGCAACTCGAGCGGCTTGCGCTCCTTCTTCTCGCCTTCCCGATAGGTGATGACGGGCACCACTTTCCAGGTCGGCTGCTTCAGGGCGAAGCACTGCACCTCGATGTCGAACTTGACCAACCGCGTACCGTCGGGCTGTTCCTCAACCGCGGTCGTGTAGCCGCGCAGCTGCGCGTCGCCCTTGAGCTGCAGGCTCTTCAGGTCAACCGCCGTGCCGGGCGCTTCCTTGACGTAGACCGTCAGCGGAATGACGTCGCCAGTTCGCCAGGCGAAATCCGGCAGCACTTCGGACACCGCCACGGGCGCGCTGTGCGCTTCGGGGAATGCGGGCCACTTCATCGCCGATCCGCGCAGGCAGGTGTAACCCGCCACGACAACGAGCACCGCCAGGCAGCCGCCCAGTAGCCATCGCTTCTTGTTCATGGAATTGCTCCCTAAGTTAAAGCCTGGTTAGCTGGAAGAATCGCGACGCAGCGGGTTGCGGACTTTGCGCACCACCGCGTACGCGAGCATGAGGGCGACGAGCCCGAGAATCATCGGGTAGCGGTAAAGCTCCCGATAGGCGGTCCGAGTGCTGGCCTCCAACTCGAAGTCGAGCGGCAGCATTTCGAAGTCGCTGGCGTCGCTCAGACGAATGTAGCGCGCGTTCAGGCGACCGGCCAGTCCGGTGAGCACTGCGTCGTTTCGCGCCGTCATCGCCGTCTCGCCGTTGATTTTCAACACCGTCTCGCCGTCCATCTTCAGACGGTCGTTCGGTGCCAGCATTGCGACCGGAATCGCCGAAGGCACCTCTTTGCCCAGACCGACGACCAGAACCTTGAGATTGCGGCGCGCGCATTCCGCGAACGCCTTTTCCAGTTGCTCGTCCTTGTCGTCGGTTCCTCCGTCGGAGAACACAATCACCAACCGCTGGTGATTAGGCGGCGAGTCGGTATCGAAGTAGCGGCACGCCAGCAGCAGCGCGTCGGCGATGCAGCTACCTTCGCCGGGGGCGGAGGTCATGGTCATGCCTTCGCGTACGACCCAGTCCAGCGCTTTGTAGTCATCGGTCAGGTAGGCTTGATCGAATGCCGCGCCGGCGTAGCTGACGATGCCGAGCCGGTTTGACCGCAACGACGGAATCAGATTGCTGCGCAGGATGTGGCGCACCATGTCCAGCCTCGTGCCGTTGGTCATGTCGCCGGTCTTGCCGATGTAGTCGCGCGCCGCCATCGAACGACTGACGTCGGTCACGGCAACAACGTCAACCGTGCCTTGCGGGAATTCGATATTGTCGGAGCGAATCGCCGGTCGCGCTGCCGCGAACGCGATAAGCGCCATGCCGGTCGCGGTGATGGCGCACTGCAAGCGCAGGCGACCGCGACCGAGAAGTTGCGACGAACTACCCATCAGCGGAGCATCGCCGTAACCGCGCGTGGTCGCTTCGTAGTTCCGCCTGTAGAGCCAGAGCAGGCCCCACACCAGCAGAACCGCGGGCACCGCGAACCACAGTGCCAGTGGATTCAGAAACACCATTTGGGTTTCCCCTTATTGCTAAAGTCTCGATGGAGTAACCAACATGCGCCTTGCTAGCAAGGCGCAATTGTAGGACCGCGGCTTATAGACCGCGACCCGGCACGTTACGCGTGCGCGCTTAAATCTTCTTGGCCGGCTTGCCGCCGCCCGTCCCGCCCTGCGGCTTCTGGGGCTGCGTTTCCTGCAGCTTTTCCAGGTTGTACTTCGCCGTCAGGTGACCGGGGTTCAGCTTGAGGCACTCCTCGTAAGCAGCCACGGCTTCCGCGGTCTTCTTCGAGTTGAACCAGGCGTTCCCGATGTAGAACTGACACTCGGCGGCCAGCTTGCGGTGGCTCTCCTTGAGCTGACCATCGCTACCGACGCACTCGGCCAGACAGGCTTCCATCGCCTTGCGGGCGGGGGTGTAGTCGTTCTCCTCGTACATCTGCAGACCGCGGTTGAAGTGCGGCACGGCGGTGTCGCCGAGGTAAACGCGCTCGATGGCGCGTTCGTTGTTGCCGCGCAACATCGGCAGGCTGTAGTCGAAGAATCGCAGCCCGATGGCGCACAGCGCGACGAACGCACCGACCATCACCACCCAGGCGATGCCGACGCGACATCGCCGCAGGACTTCAATCACCTTCTTCATGGTTGTCTCCCGCGTTAGATGACCACGACGATCGCCGACGCCAGCACCCAGCCGACGCAGCAGAACATCGCCATAAACAGGACGTAGGGGTACAGTTCCTGGAACACGTTGAACGAGCTGACCTTGATCGGCCCCTGCTCCAGCTGGTTGATTGTGTCGAAGCACTTCTCCAGTTCACCCGCGTTCTCGACGCGGAAGACCTGACCTTCGACTTCGCGCGCGAAGGCGATGATGTCCACGTTCTCGCGCGCCAGCGTTTCACCGACGCCGATGACGTAGAACCGGACGTTGTGCTTCGCCAGCATCGAACGCAGCCGGCCGCGCAGACTATCGCTCATCTTCTCATCGCCGTCGGTAACGAGAATGAGCACGCGAGCCGGTGACTGACCGTACTCCTGCATGTGATCCACACCCGCTTCGATGGGGCCATAGCCCTTATCGCCGAAGTTGGTGCCGCTGCCCATGATGCGTTCGTTCATGAACCCGTAGGGCAGCCAGTTCCCCTTGCGTCCGATCTGCCGAAGATCGTTCGTCAGCGGCCACGCCAACCGCGGGGAATCGTCGAACAGGAACAGCCCGACGCAGTCGCCTGCATGCATGTCGTGACGGGCATTCACGAACTGCATCAGCGCGTCTTGCGCCGCATCGATGCGCCGGTAGGGTTGCTCGCCAGCGGACGCCTGATGCGGCTGAACCGGCAGATCGTAGTAACCCTTTGGGCGTTCCTGATTCGGCTTGTTGGGCAGTTTGGCGCTCATGGACCCGGAAATGTCCACGGCAAGCACTATGTCACGGCCCATCACCGTCTCGGTCGCCTCAGATTGGTACCGCTGCGGACCGGCAGCGGCAATCACGAGGAGAACCATCATCGCGAAGAAACAGCGCTTGGGGGACTTCGCGAGCCAGCCAGTGCTGCTGCTGCTGTGCGAGAGGAGCGTCGCACTGGACATGGGCAGGTACTGTCGGCTCCGGAACGTCCGGTACAGCAGTACCAGCGCGGGGAGACCCAGCAACCACCATGGTTGACTGAAAAACACGTTGAACATGGAACCACCTCTTTCTTTCTGGAGGTTGACCGACCTTAGAGAGAACCTTGTGACCTGCCTGCGAACGGAGAAGTTCGAGGAGGAAACGATTTTTGATTGGGGGAAGGGCTGTTCGTTGTGAGAACAAAGACCTTTCGAGAAGTGAGAAATACCTGGAGATACCTCGACCATAGTGAAGAGGCGCGATGTCAAGCAACACGTAACAGACAAGCTTTTTCTTAGACAACGCTAATGCGCGTAGCGCACCCGCGTCAGGGCATATTGCGTAATGGCACTACGGTCAACGGTTCCAGCCTACGGCTTGCCCAATTGCGGCCCGTCGGTGTGACGCCCCGGGGTTTGGTGTGCGCGAGCTAACCTAAGTGTGCGTAGATGGTGGGGATTTCCGCAGCCGGACTGAATACACGTTCACGAACCTTTCGGAGGATTGTTTGGACACGCGCTCCCGCTGCCTCTCCGCGAGGTTCCAGGTTTTTGATCCTTCTTGGGCCAAGTTGCGATTTCAGCTAAGCGCATTTCAACTAACGATTCTCGGCTATCCTTTTCGAAACAAGCCCCTTCGTTGCGAACAAGTCCAGTTCCTCACGAACAGAGGGCTTCAGGCGTTTATACCTTGACGAACCCAACGCCTTCCGAAGCAACCTGTCACCGCACTTTGACGTGGCGGGGTTCGAGCGCTCCTCGCAAATGGTTGCAACCAGGCGCGCAGACCAACGTTCATCATCACTACTAACGTCGGTCATGAGGAGTTCTTCTATCCGCGCATACACAACTTCAGGAATCATTACCGGCACCGATCGTACTTGCCAATGCACCGCGGCTCGATAACTTTCGAGCGCTTCGTGCAGATCTTTGGATTCTAGATATTGGCCAAGGTCAATACAGTAGCGAGTAGCCCTATCCCATTGCTTCGAGGCGGCAAACATCCGGTCGAGGCATCGCGCATAGTGACCTGACTCAATCTCACTCTGAATAGAGGGCGAAAGCTTTTTCCAAAAACGCTGAGCATCATCGAACCGCTTTCCTGAAATCAGCGCACCAAGGTAAGAACCCGGAATATTCGCAGGGAGAGAACGCATCAAGAAGCAGTCTTGACTGCGAGCGGCAACCCATGGATTCGTAGTCGCCAAAAGCGCGTCGTCACCATAGCGCGCTTGAACGAGCGCGGCGACCTCAGCAAACACCTTCTCATGCGTAGTACGAAAAATATTGCCACTTGTGTAACGCTGGCAGTACTCAGACGCTAGTCTGACCTTCTCTTTGCCAAAAGGAGCCCGTCCTAACCTTTCGCACAACAACGCGGCGTTCCAATTGGATACAACATCGGGCTCAACCAGGAAAAACTTTGCCGGTATAGAATCGACAACAAATTTCTCCGCAGCAGCGCTCCCCTTCACCTCATGCAACTTTTTGAACTTCATCGCTCCCAAACCGTAGACAATCACAGGATCGACTCTGGTTGCGGCACACAAGCCAAGCCCCTCCGAAGCTATGCGCAAAGCGGTAGCGGGTCGTCGATCGGCAATTTGGTCGGCCAATCGCAGACATTCCCTGGCCGAAGGTCGTGCCCCGGGATGCAACCCCTGCCAGCGAGCGACAAGGTCCTCGCTCTGCGCATCGGACAGAACAGGTTTAGCATTTTCGGCAAACCCGATCACTGCAGAAAGCGACGAACGCTGAATAAGCTCGTCTGAAGCCGTGCTTCCGCGTCCCTGGCTCCACAGCGTTACCGCGCCAATCACGATGAACAACACAAGCGTCGCCCAAAACATAAACACGGGCACTTTGATTCGACTACCGGTCTTAGCTGTGCCACTCGAACACGAAGCCAATACCTGTTCCACGGTCGCAAAATCTTCATTCTTCAAATCGGTCAAGATGGACGCCAGCTGCGCGGAGGACGGCCGCTGCTGCCAGCTCCTTTGCGTGCACCAGTTAATAAGGTTGTCTAATATCACCGTTACCCTGTCCGGCACGCCGGCAACCTTATTAAGCCTCGGAACCTCTTCTTGCCCGTGTTTATACATGACACCAATTGCGGTATCAGCGCTATAAGGAGGGAACCCACTGAGTATCTCGAAGAGAATACAACCAAAGCTGTAGACGTCGCTTTGAAGCTGAGCCTTCTGCCCGGCTGCCTGTTCAGGACTCAAGTAGTGAACGGTTCCGACAATAGCACCAGTGGCCGTTATGGTGTCTTCTGTGGGATTCTGGCTTGTGGCTAATCCAAAATCAATAATCTTGACCTTCCCGTCGTCCGCCACCAAAATATTCTGCGGACTGAGGTCTCTGTGCACTGTAGAGTTTTCATGCGCGAAGCGCAGAGCTTCTGCAACCTGACTCATTATCCGAACAGCCGTTTGCCAGTCCAGCGGTTCATCCGCAATGAGTGATCGCAGCGTGCGTCCACTGCACAACTCCATGGCGATGTACGGAAAGCCCTCCGGAGTCAGTCCGCAGTGATAGAACTGGCAAATCGATGGATGAGAAAGGCGAGAAAGCAACCGAGCCTCTCTCAAGAACCTCTTTCTCTCGTTTGAACCTTTGATTGACGAAAAGTGCATCACCTTAAGAGCAACAGTACGATCGACACCAACTTGCTCAGCTCGATAAACGACCGCCATTCCGCCCGCTCCGAGCTCGCCGACGACTCGAAAGCGTTGATCAACAATGGTCCCCTTTGCCAGCTTCATCCAATCACATCACACCACCTCTACAATCATACTGCCCCGGCAGAGTAGAGGGGTAGCCCCAAACCCGGACGGGGCTGGCGAATGCTGCTATTGGACTGCCTTCAGGCTTTCTTCGAAAATTGAAAGCCCGAGATCAAGTTCTTCACGGCTCACGTTGAGGGGCGGCAGAAAACGAATGATGTGATCGTCCGTACCACAATCAAGCATCAGCATCTTGCGCTTGAAGCACTCTTCAACCAACTTCTCCAGGCGTTTGCTATCCGGCGAGCCATCTTCCGTCACCAGCTCGATACCAATCATCAACCCCAATCCACGAACATCGCCGATGAAGCCGAACTGCTTCTGCATCTCTTCTACACGATGACGCAAATAAATGCCGGACTTTTCGGCATTCTCCAGCAGATTCTCCTCTTCAATCACACCTATGCTCGCCAACGCCGCAGCACAAGCAATCGGATTGCCACCATATGTGCTACCGTGCTTGCCCGGCGGCCATTTTTGAAAAAGCTCATGCCTCGACACGATCCCCGCCATCGGGAACCCTGACGCAATGCCCTTCGCGCAGACCATTATGTCCGGCTCAATATCCCAATGGTTGGCAGCGAACCACTTGCCGGTGCGGCCGAAACCACTCTGCACCTCGTCTAGAATGAGCATGATGCCATACTTATCGCACAGTTCACGCAATCGACGCATGTAATTATCCGCTCCGGTGTATCCGGACCCGGGCACCACATAACCACCTTCGCCGAGCTGCGGCTCCATTACTATGGCGGCAACGCTTTCCGGTTTCACGAAATGCTTGAAGTAATGCTCCACCACATCAAAACATTCGAGCTTGCATTGCCCCGGTGTTTGCCCAACCGGGCAACGATAGCAGTAGGGATAAGGCATCGACTGAATGCCGCTGGGAAGCGGCTCATAGCCGTCGCGATACTTTGATTTAGAAGAAGTCAGCGCCGTGGCGAGCAATGTTCGACCATGAAACGAACCTGTAAAACACAATGTATTGGGTCGCTTGGTGACATAACGAGCGAACTTTACGGCGCAATCGATTGCTTCACCACCGCTGTTGTTGAGGAAGGTAGTGTCTAGCCTGCCGGGAGCAATTTGCGCGATTTTCTCGCACAATTCAATCAATTTTTCATGACTGGTAACCATGGCAGTGTGAATGAGCTTTTCCACTTGCTCTTTCACTGCTGCCACCACTTTAGGGTGGCAGTGCCCAACGTTGTTCACTGCAATGCCGGAGGTAAAATCGAGATACTTAGTGCCGTTAACATCCCACAGCCAAGAGCCTTGACCGCGGCTCGCAACGATATCGAAAGCACGAGCGTTAGTGGCGGATACATAGCGCGCGCCTTTTTCCAGAAGCACATTGTTTCGATCTTCTTTTACTGTAGACACGACTTTCTCCTTAATTAACTGTTCCAATCTAATTCTTTTGCGTTAACTTGCCGAAGCCGCCAGCACGCTTTCCTGAACTGTTGCCAGCGACTTTGTCAGGCGCACTAGCAGTTCGTCCAGCTCCTTATCGCTTATGTTGAAAGGTGGCGCGACGATGAAATGATCGCCGTTCAGTCCGTCCACCGAGCCTGAACCAGGGTAGATCAACAGTCCGTCGATCTGCGCTTGCATGGCAATCTTCTGTCCGATGCGCAATTTTGGCGCAAATGGCCGCTTGGTTGCCCGGTCCTGCACCAGTTCAACTGCTCCCAGAAAGCCACGGCCTCTCACATCGCCAACAATTTCGAATTGCCGCAACTGCTCAAGGCGTTTAAAGAATGCCGATTCTCGATTTGCGACATTTTGGACAAGTTGATGCTTCTGCATGTACTGCATCACAGCCAGACCAGCGGCGCAAGCCACAGGATGGCCGCTATACGTAAAACCGTGCTCAAAAACACCGGAACCATTTTGGAAACCCGATACTATCTTTGCAGAAGCCATTACTGCGCCCAGCGGCATGTAGCCTGCCGACAGGCCTTTGCCCAGGGCAATTATGTCGGGCTGAACATTCCAAAGATCGCACCCGAAATTCGCACCGGCCCTTCCGAGTCCGGTCATCACTTCATCCGCAATAAGCAGCACACCGTATTTGGTGCAAATTTCACGAATCCGCGGCCAGTACTCCGGACCGGGGGCTACAGCGCCGAGCGCGGCCCCGACTACCGGTTCAGCGATGAATGCCATGACGTTTTCCGGTCCCGCTTCCAGAATGGCCGACTCAAGTTCGTCAGCAAGGCGCAACGTGCATTCCGACGATTGACATACCCCGGTCGCACCGCATCGACAGCGATACTGATAAACCGGACTAATATGGGGCTCTTCCGATAGTAGCGGCAAGTAAGGCGTACGACGAGCTGGATGCCCGGTCGCAGAAAGAGCACCACGGGTGCTACCATGGTAACTATTCCAACGCGAGATGGTAATTGTGCGCTTAGTTTCACGCTGCTCGAAGAAAAATCCGCGCGCCATTTTCAGAGCGGTCTCAACCGCTTCGGAACCACCTGAAACGAAATAGACTCTACCGCCGTGCTTAAAATTCGGCGGCGCAATTTCGGTCAGCGATGCGGCCAATTCGAGGGCTACATCCGATACGAACTGAGAGGTGTGAGCAAAAGCAACCTTGTCCATTTGCTGGACCACAGCCTGTTTCACTTCGTCGACAGCGTGCCCGAGATTGCTAACCACCGCACCACTGCAACCATCAAGGTATTGCCTGCCCTGCTTGTCTGTCAGCCAGCAACCACGCCCCTCGCTGATAACGGGATAATCGCGCTTGAGAT
The DNA here is from genome assembly GCA_019752635.1 of Candidatus Obscuribacterales bacterium. Classification (GTDB taxonomy): domain Bacteria; phylum Cyanobacteriota; class Vampirovibrionia; order Obscuribacterales; family Obscuribacteraceae; genus JAKFUT01. The sequence continues at coordinate 9,948 of JAIELX010000156.1, forward strand.
TTCGGTAAAAGAAGCTGTTCACTTTGCACCTCTAACGGCTACAACAGACTCGACATAATCGAGTCCAACGCGGGGCTGCCCCCGAGCAGGTCTCAGCGGACCATACGCGTCACAACCTAGCACACGCGCGGGGTGAGAACGCCACCAGCACTCGATCCTGAGAAACATTTATAGGCGAGCAGTACACCGACATGAAAGACCCGAAACTGTCAGGCGGATAGAAAGATGCAGCGGAGATTACGGTCCAGCGCTTGCTGCGGCAATCTTGCACACTTGATATGCAGCATACTCTCCTAAGTCCGAGAGTTGGTTTGCATTACGCGATAAATGGCAAGTGCGGGAAGTCCGCTAACTCACTCATACAAAGGATTATGGGAACACTACGCGACACCGACAATGACGAGCAGTGCCCCGGAACGGCTTCCTGCAATACTTCTGAGACCAGTACCAATAGAAGGGAATCTTCCCATTAATCGATTGCCTCTTGCCACCCTGGTTTGATTGGCTAAATACATACCCAATCCCAACCAATCAACCAAGGAACAAACCGACTAAAACAGCCTCCCCTTCGACCTCAGCAGCGCAACTCGTTCGCACTAACGCCAACAACACGACGCCGGCCGAAGATTCCGACCTACGCGCACTGCAAACAACTGTCAAAACGCACACGTAAGGTTCCGATTTCGCCCCCTTCCCTATGAGCGAGGATTCCATGATTCCGTCCATGCGCGCTTACCTGCAAGCCGTCGCCGCCGTCGCGAACGCCCGCGCCAACCTGCCGACCGCCATCGACGACGACGCGCAACGCGCGCTCGACGACGCCAACGCCGCCGCCGACAGGGTCCGCAACGGACTGCTCGCAACCCCGTTCAACCTCAGCGGCTTCGGGAACGGACCGACATTCCTCCCGGTCGACGACGCCAACCACGACGTGAACCTCGAATTCGGTCTCGAAAAGAGCGGGAGCGCGGAGGGCCACGCCGGCAAAAAGTCCATCGGAGAGTTCGGTCGAGGGTTCCGCCGCTTCCGGGACGTCGCCGTGGTAGCGGTGGACCTGAACGCGAACGACTTTCCGCACGGCCAGACAGACCTGTTCGGCGACCTCACCACCGACAACATCAACCGCCCGGAGGCCTCGGAGCGACCGGCAGAGAGCCAGTTCCTCCCCACCTTCCAGGTGGACCCCGTCCGGATACGCCGAATCCAGGCCCGCCTGTCGGCGGGGTTGGCGCTGCAGACCGGGACCGCCTTCGAGAAGAAGGTCTTCGCCATCGCGTTCCTCGAACAGCAGCTTCGCAGGCTGAATGTCGGTCCGACGCGGCCCTGCGATGACAACATCAACGAACACACCCACTTCAAGATCCGCGAGCTGCCCAACGACGCGGATGCCCACGCCCTCACGGCGCTGCAGCAGACCCGCGTCGAGCTGAAGGCCTCGCCGCCGGAGACCGACGACCAGCTGGAGAACTCCTACTACCGGTGGGTGCTGGCGGATCTGGAGTACGAGCGACTGCAGGCGCAGGCCCGAGAGGAAGCCGACGGCAACAACGACGGGCTGGCGGACGCGATGCGCATTCGGACCGAGGCCCTGGTCTCTTTCGTCGCCGCCTCCGCCGCCTAAGCTGCGCCGGCGAACGCCTGATCGTGCAAACGCACGCATATGCCACCACCAGCACAACAGGAACCCGAGCCACCCTTTTCATCACTGCGGTGATGAGAGGGTGGCTCGGGATTGGTCGGACGAACTTCGCCGAGGCACTTCGCCAAAGCGAAAGGGTCATTCGCACTGGAGCTACGATGAACAGCTACATCGCAGTCGACCCGATGGCGGCGGACACGCTGCTGTTGGAGTTGGTTCGCAAACCCGCAGGGGTCGCCGAGACGCTCCGCGCGGCCAACGCGATCGATGTCGCGCGGTTGCAGGTGGTCGGTGCCGTCAACGGCGACTCGCTCACCCCGCTGGCCGCCAAGCTCGCGCCACTAGTCCACGAAGGTGTCCCCGCGCACCTGGCCCGCATCCTACTGGCCGCCCGCGACCTGGGCTGCTTGAAGGACGCCGTCAAACTCGTCGCGCTGCTGCGACCGGGTCGCACCATTCGCTTCCGCCCGCCGGAGGCGGGGCACAACGACCAGACCGGCCAGCAGAACTGTGTCAACGCCGACAAGGCCCACGCCGCCCTGGCGCGCGCCGGCTACAAAACCGACCTCGGACGGCTGCTCGGCATGTACGACGCCGTCGTGGCTCAGCAACGCAATGGCGGTGCGGGGTCCGTCGCCGATTTCTGCCAGCAGAATTACGTCGCGGCGAACATTTTCGGCGAGGTCAACCGGACCCACCAGGGGCTGCTGCGGCTGATCGACCGCGTCGGCATCAAGATGTCGTCCAGCGAGGCTAACGCCGACGAGGCGACTTTGATCTTCACCCTGCTGCACGGGCTGGCCGACATGCTAGTGGAGTCGGAAGCGCGTGGTCACTCGGCCGGTTCGGTCCGCAGCTCTTGGATCTACAGCCGCCGACTCGGCGAGGGTGGCTGGCTGATCGCGCCGGGCAGCACGTTGCGTGAGTGCAACGAGGACGTCGTCATTCTGCCGCTCTTCCTGCTGCGGGGCACGAGTCGCAGCGGGCGGTCATACACCGGGCACAGCACCGGGGGACGGCCGTTCGTCCTGATCACCGAGGCCGTCGAGGTCGGACAAGAGGTCCTGAACCTGGTCGAGAGCGCCGGCCTGATGAAGGTCCACCGTAACGGGCACAACCACACCAAGTGGCGGAAGGACGATCGCGTGGTCTGCCGGGAGACCTGGTACGCCGGCGGGAACTGCTTGTTCGACCGCACGGCAGACGCTCCCGCCGGACCGCAGACCGCCAGGGCGTTCGCCGAGTCGCTGACATGTTACGACCTGGCCTGTTACGACCCCGACGGTTTCCGGGACGAGCGCCGCCCGCTCGACCCGGTGGTCGTCGCCGCGCGCCAGATGCACCGCCTGACCGGTGGGAAGTTCCCGGACTTCTGCGACCAGCGGGTCAATGCGGCCCTGGCTCGCAAGCTGCTGGCGGTGGACACCTGGAGCGCGGTCCAGGCGATGGACGCGGCGGGACAGTTGGTCATCGGCTGGGAGGACGTGGCCGCGATCTGCGGCATGGAACCGGCAACGCTGCAGGCGCTGCGAGCTTCCATCGAGCAGACCTGCCCGGCGCTGGTCACCGTGAACGGTGCCGACGTGACGGTGAAGTACCGCCAGCAGGACGGCGGCGAGGTCGCGGTTCTGGAGCTGCCCTTCAACTCCCCCGCGCTGGCAGGTTTGGCGAAGGAGCACCTACCGGAGGCGCTGCAGGGGCGCACGGTCCAGGTGGTGGTGACGGGGATCGGCAACAGCAGCCGGTTCTTCTACCGGCACAACACTCTGACCGGCAACTTCGACGACCTCGACGGGCTGCGTCGTCGCGTCGCACTGGCAGTCAACAAGCCGAACGCGGCGGAACTGCCGGGCAAGGTCGGCGAGTTGGTGCAGCCCCTGACGGTGAACCATCCCGACCGGGTGGAGACGCTGTACCTGGTGAGCGGCTCCCCGGAGCCGTTCACCGACCTTACGCTTGCCCGTGCGGCGGCGCTGGTGTTGGTCGAGCAGTGGCTGGACAGCCAGGCGCGGGCGGCGGCCGCACCGCACGACCTCGAGCCGGAGCTGCTCGCGGCCAGCCGCGAAGAAGGCGGGCGGTTCGGCGAACTGCCGACCGACGCGGCGGTGTTGCAACGCAGCGCAGAAGTGGTGCAAGGGCACGTGGCCGCCTCGGTCAAACGCCGCGTCGCTCGACGGGCGGAGCTAATCGCCGCTCTGACCACGCTCGGACGGCACGGCGCGAAGCACGCGCAGGTGTTCGCCACGGTGGAAGGTCGGCAGACCGCAGCGCTCGCGATGTTGCGCTCTGCCGCGGGCAACGACGTACTGTTCGGCGACGTGCTGCTGGAGAAGGCGGCCACGGAGATGGCGGCCGTGAGTTCGGCGCTGCCCGTCATCACGGACGACGGGGCGCGATCGCTGGAGCTAACTGCGCGGGTGGAGTCCTTGAGCAAGGACGTGAAGAAGGTGCGCGGAACGGACTTCCGGACCGAGCGCCGGTCCGCGCTCGCCCGAGTCAGCGCCCTGGTCGCCGCGCAGAAGCTCGATGAGGCAGACACCGCCCTCGGTGTCGCCGAGAAGCTGTTCAGCGAGACCGCCGGTCTCGACGCGAAGGGGCAAACGCGCCGCCTTCGCGGTGGTCAGTGACAACCGCAATGTCCTGGAGTGCCACACACGTGAGGATTCCATGGCTCTGCAAGCGTTCGTCGCCGCCGCGACGGCGTGATCGTAACCGGTGGTGACGGCACCGCATATGCCACCACCGGCAAAACAGACGAGGGGATCTCCCTCGCCTGTTTTGTTGTCATCGCTCTTACTATCGCTTGTCGTATTTCGCGGACGGCTTCCCGAAAAGAGCTAAGACCACCTTGGAGACTAGCTCACGTATGATTGCGCAGATAGACGTCGCAGTACCGGTAGCAGCTGAGACATCGACTGATATCGGTCTCGTGCTTCCATCTGTGTGCAAGATTCCACTAGTTCACCTAGCTCTTGCGATATTGACGGCCTCACATCGCGCGGATTGGAAGCGCACAGCGCTTCTGGATCTTGACCAGTCAATAAGAAATAGAGCGTGCACCCGAACGCATAGATATCACTGTGCGTGCTCGCCTTTCCCCTCAATTGCTCGGGAGCGATGAAGGCGTGCTTGCCCACGAAAGTGCCGGTTGCGGTGCCTATCAGTTCGTTAGCAGCGCCAAAATCGACAATTATCACTTTACCGTCATTGCGCAACACAATATTATCCGGAGTGAGATCGCGGTGAATTATCGCCGTTTCGCGCTCATGCAAATACTTCACTCCCAAACCGATTTGCACGGCCCACTCAAGGACATCAGCTTCTTTTTGCGGTCCGTTTTGCTTTACCAACTGGCGCAAATCAACACCGTTTACGTACTCCATCAGCATGTAATTACGTTTGTTTTCAGTAAAGCTATCAACAACAGAAACGATATTGGGATGATTAACTTTTGCCAGGAGCTCAGCTTCCCGCTTGAACATCTCCGCCGCCTTTTCCGCAAGAATGTCCGCTCCTCCGTCCGGAATAGTTGCTTCCTTCAACACAACCAGCTTGTTTTCGTTTAGCTGACAAAGATAGAGCGCAGACAGTCCACCCGAGGCCAAATGGCTCACCACGCGCAGGGAACTGTTTCGCAAAACGGTTCCTACTTCGAGCGGAATGTATGATGTCGGGCTAAATCGACGCCCCAATTCTTCGTCCCACAAATCCGTATAGCTTGCTTGACTAGCTTCCTTCGCGCTTGCTCGCAAAGACTCCTTCAACGTCTCCAGCCCCGCATCGCAACTTCCGGGCGCCCACATTTTGGCCGCCAACAAAAACTGCTCAACTAACTCTACGCGCATATGTGCAGTATCGAGCACAACCCGGCGGCCATCATTGCGCTCGACAGTCAATCTGCACCTACCGATGGTGTCGCCCGACGAGTAAATGCGAACAATTCTTTCCCAGGGAATATGGCAAGTAGTGTTGAGTCTCCAGCCGAACAAGCGCGGGAGGCGAATTCCCTCACGATCAATTACTATTGAATCGCGCCGCAATACCCTGCGCAACAGTACACAGAGAACACTAATCACAATGGGGAAAGTCAGAACAATAATGCCGCCCGACGCTTCCGAATGGCGCCCGTCAACGTGGTTCCGCCAAATGCCCGTTACCATGCAACAAGCAGCTAGAGGCGAGACGATTCCCCATAGAGGGAACGTAAAATCGAGCAATCCCTCCAGCGATTCGCGAATCAAACTTCGGCATTGTGATTTGATTACAAGTTCAGCCATTGGCGGTCCTCCTTAGGTTGAGCACAAGCGCTTCCGGCTGCAGACTGAGCAAATCTTGCTGCAACTCGTTGCTGGATTGATACCTTTGATTTAACGGCAAGGCCGTGGCCTTGAGCACTACTTCATTAAGACCGACGCTGATCTCGGGGCTTTCTTTGCGCGGACTCGACTGCGATATTGGCTCAGGATCGCGCCCGGTGAGCACGAAATGAAGCGTGCACCCCAATGAGTACAAGTCGCTCTGGTGACAAGCTTTGCCACGAAACTGTTCCGGCGGCAGATAGGCGTGCTTACCCACAATAGTTCCGGAGCTGCCGGACAGAATCTGTTGCGCAACATTGAAGTCGATTAGCTTCAGCCTTCCTGCTGAATCAAGAATCAAGTTGTCGGGGGTAAAATCCCGATGAACAACACCGCATGAATTCAGCTTGTTCGCAATGTCACTCATCTGAATTGCCAGGTCCAGTGTTTGGTCCTCCGTGAGCGGCCCCTTGGCCAGAACAAGCTCACGAAGATTCGCACCGTCGATATGCTCTAGAACAAGATAAGCTCGGTGATCCTCAACAAAGAAATCGACTAGTTGAACAATTCCCGGATGACTCAGAGACTTGAGGAGCAAAGCCTCATTGTGAAATGATTCCAGAGCTTTCTCTCGAACACACCGGTCGGCAAACACGGGGATGATAGTTTCCTTCAACACCACCGACGGTGCGTCATCTTCGCCCGTTCTGCGCGCCAGGTATGCCTTTCCTTGCCCTCCGACACCAATGTTACGCAGAACTTCGAACCGATGATCACCAACTGTTTGTCCCGGTACCAGAGGGTCAAGTGTCTTGCGTTCCGGCGACTGAGTGAGCGACTGGAGCCAGATCTCAGTGTAGCTGCGCTCCGTTTCCGGAGTCATCACCTGCGCCAACTCATGGTCAAAGCTGATAGCGGGTAACTGTGATTGCAATCGCTTACACAGTAAGTTTCGATCTCCCATGGTCAGATTGGACAGATCGATCAACAGTTTTTTGTTGATCTTGCCGGCAGTTAAACGTAGTTTTCCAGAACCTTTGCGGTCCTTTAGCAGCTCAACCTCCTCCACATCCGCCCAGTTGATATTTCCACAAGGCACCGACAATTCTCCCAGTCCCCGAGCAAGGCGGACTCCCTTCTTATCAGCAACCAGCAAATTTGGCTGCATAAGAGCTTTCGCCGCATACACCAGGAGCACCAGGAGTAGAACCGGCCCGAGGAATAGCCACGAAGGGGTCTCCCCGTTGGTGGTTGTCGATGAACCTCCAATTCTCCCAACCATCCAACCGATCGACGACCAAATCTCATTGGTCAATAGCCAAAGGTTGATCTCGCACTGCTCCTGAAAGCCCGCGGGCTGAATGGACAAGAACAATTTCTTTAACGACAACATCCAAAATGAGGTGAGAAGAATACAGGCCACTATGGGACCAACACGCGCCCATTTCTGAGCTGAGAATTTGAAGGTCGCAATTGAATCCGTCAACGACTGTTTAGCACGGTAGTTTAGCTGCAATCGCTCACGCTCATTCGACTGCAAAGGCTTCAGACGGCACTTCACCAGAGTATTCAGAACTGCGGCGGTTTGCAAACCTGAATTGTTGGCTTGCAGATGCTTGAGCAAGAACTCTGCGCCAACACCGGACAGCGCGCCCAAGTTAAAATTCAGTTTTCGTCCGGACTCGCACCGCAAGCTCAACACCGACGGCAAGAATTTCCCGGATTTATAGACAACTTCGATATTGCTAATCTCTTTAATCGGAATCGTTTTAAAGCCGTGATAAATATGTCGATCATCCATCCCGATTTTTCGCTTCAGCGTGTCTTCCATCAGGTAAAGAAACAGAAGCGCGACAGCGAGCCCGAATCCTCCCTGAACTCCGGTATTACCAAGCACAACTCGACTGAGTCCACCCACCACGGGGATGATAAAAACAGCCCACAGAGGCACTAAGAAAATCGACTTCTGCCAGAGAAAGACATGTGAGCCGAAGTTTCCGTAATCGATGTACTTAAGCTTTTTTCCACCAGAGACAATCATCGCTTACTCACCTCCGCTCCACTCATCCCACGGACGTTCTTTGCCGTCTTTAATTTCTCGGCGATAAATTGCATTCGACAAACTGCTCTCGAGATCATGAATCGAGTTGCGATGTCTTAAAAGCCACAGAGGTCCGGGGACTTCAACCTCTGCAGTCTTCGCATACATTGGCGCTATCTGCGCGTATCGCCCCTCCTGCGCAAATTTCAGCTGCGTATCCAGATACCGCCAATACTGTCCGTCCCAAACTTGAGCCAAACCGTTGCAAAAAGGTGACGCAACATCAAACTGTGGCGGCTTGACGAATTGGCCCTTGCGATTGATATAGCCGCACTTCTTATCAACCATTACAGGCGCAAGTCCGTCGGCGAACCAAACCTTAGCGCTGAATATCGGAAAGTCGAATTTATCGCTCGTTACGGGTTTGCCGAATCGATCGATAACAGACCACTTCGTTTTCGTGCGCACCGCTATCAGGTCTCCGAACGCCGAAGCCTCGTCATAGACTGGCGGAATTACAACCTTCCCGCGAGAATCGACAAACCCGCATTTACCATTTTCGACTATGCAAGCGTGATCATTGTGAAAGCTGAGGACGTTGGCAAAACGAGGCTCAAGAATAGTGCGACCGTCAGCATCGACCAGGCCGCGCCGACCGTTGCTAGCGACGATGAACGCATTATCGCCGAAGGGGCTATCCATTGCCGCGTTCCACAACTCAGCAAGAAACTCGTCACTGCGGCTCTCAGTCTGAATCGAATCGAGTTCGGCCAATTGCATCCAATGTCCCGTCTTATCAACAAGACCGGTCTTACCAAATGACTCCCGTACCGCGAAACACTTTCCGAGTTTGATCGGTAAGTCCAAAGTCTTTGTTTTGAAAATCAGTTTTCCACCGGCATCAATCAATCCCCCTTCAGTTTGCGACGGTTCTGCCGATCGAAGGACAACAGGCGCAACGCCGTCTTCCGAAAAGTCACCGACATTCCGAAACTGTGGTTTTATAACAAACTTGCCCGACGTATCTATGAATCCCCATGGCGATTCCAGTTCATCCAATTTGTCGGACTTCCCTTCGGCGTCTTCAGACTCTTTCATTTGCTTCAGTGGAATGTAAGGGCGGGCCGCAGCCAAACCGTTGTGAAAAAGTTTGACTTCAGCGAATTGAGGTCCAATAACTACTTTGCCGTTTCGATCGACAAAACCATATTTGTCATAATCCCACCCGGCCTCATGGACAGGACACAAGTTTGTTTCGCGGACGGAATTCTCCAGAGTCTGAATTGAAGGCTCTCGCCACGTCTCAGCGGGATAAGTCAAGTTACAAGGCAAATCAGCGAGCTTGTTGCGCTCGGACACAATGGCGCCGGTCCTATCCACTGTTACTTTGCGACTTATGCTGGCCCGAATATCAATAAAACTCAGGCAAACGATACCGATGCATGCGGTCATGCAGCTCAATTTGATCAGACGATGCCGCAGCAGACCATAACTTTCGGGTGCAATGGCGGCGCCGACAGGCTCTTGCGAAGCTGCTTCCATTGAAACTTTCGCCGCACCTGCGGTCTGTTCGGCCATGTCTGTGCCACCAGCCACGGTTGCCCCCGTCGCAACCAAGTCGGATTGCGAAACATCTTTGGCAGTCGCAAAAGTTTTTTCGCGACGACGTACATCCACGAACATACGCGGCACCTCCGATTAGTAAGCGTAAGGCTATTCAATCGTTAAAACATTGCAAACCTGTGACTGTTATTGAGCAAGAAACAAGACAGTCGTGCCCCGTAAGCGAAGCCACTCGCTGTTGCCAACGCAGCCGGGCAGGACTCAAGCCCTTCGATTGCCCAAAAAAGCATCAAAAATGCGGCGAGATCCATACGAGCACGAAACTCAGCTACGCGGGATTCGCTCTTGCTCCAGTCCTTCCAGGGCAGATGCTCGTCTAGCAATTCGTTATAATGGCGCAGAAAATGATTTGCTGCTTGCTCGTTGATACCATTGGCGCTATCACAAGAAGCAAAGAACATGACGCACGCGTATGCCAGATCGATCAGGGGTGAACCGATCGACGCATACTCCAGATCCAGCAAAACAGAGGCTTTTCCGTCTACGAACAAAATATTGCCCGGGTGAAAATCGCCGTGCGCTACGACTACAGGTAAGCTGCCCGAGGAGTTATAAACAATTGCTAGTGCAGCAGTGAGTCGCTCGGCAAACGGTTCTATACCAAGACCCAACTCGGCCAATGCCGGGGAATTCGTGGCACCATTCTTGCAGATCGATCGACACTTTTCCCAAGTCTTGTCAAAGTAGGTACCGTCAAACCGCGGAAGATTGAGAGCAGCCCCCCGAGCCAGCACCCGATAACCGGTTCGATGCAAGCAAGCCAATACTTCAGCTGCTTGAGCACAATGGCTTTGCGACCACTGCTGCGCCATTGTCCAATCAAATGGGGCATCAGCCTCGACAAAAACACCAAGCGACCAAACCTGACCTTCAAACTCGATCAGCTTCTCTTCTTCATCCTGTGCCAGTGGTGGTGGCAGATAGGGAAAGTCATGGGAGCGAAGCAATCCCCGCAACTTCAAAACCTCTTCGATGGCTGCTCGACATTGGTCCTTACGGTGAGCTTTCACCACATAAACGTTTTCCTGGCAGGTCACAGCGGCAACACACGATGATGTGTCGGAGTTCATCTTTCGAATCTGACTCGGGTTTATCCCGAAGCCTTCTAGTACTGAATGTGGTATCAACTGTCGCCAGCCTTCTTGTGAGAGCGTACTAATCATAACTGGTTAGCGCGAGCGCCCGCCAAGGACAGCCCCTCATTCGGCCCGATTATTGGGACTTCCTAAGATTATTTAGCTCAAATATCGCGCGCGCGAAAGCCCCACCACCTTACAACCACGGAGGCCGCGTCCGCTGCCCGCACGCGAAGCACCGGCTTCACACGTGTTGTGCCGCGCAGAGCGCAGGCGTAAGGGTAATTGTATTCCCCGTTTTTCACAAAACACCAGAGACCGCACAGACCAAACAAGCAACGTAGCGCGATCTCCATCTCCAGTGACTTTCCTGCTGCCGAATGGCATGCGCGGACAACACTGGTCTTTCTTCAATCAAAGGGTCGACGCACAACAAGGCGCGCGACCGGGCTTTAACGAAAGGACCTCACGCAATGTACATCTTGCTCACAGGCCTGGCTTTGCTCGTGGTGGTCGCCCTCTGGCGACGTCCACGGCATCCCGGCTACGGAGTCCATCTCAACCACGACAAGTCCACCGAACCCGGACTCGGCTGGATGGAACGCTTTCTGGGCGGCAGCCCGAAAGCCGAAGGCGAGCAGATCAAGACGATGAACGAACAGATTCGTCGCGTCTCGACCCGCAACAAGATCAACAACAAGCTGAGTAAGCCGATTCGTGCTTTGCACGGGCTTATTCACATCGGCGTCAAGAACGCGGTCTTCAAGCCGTGCAACGACGTTCCGGCGCAACTGCAAGTCGGCTTCCTGAAGCCGGGGTTGGAATGCCCGACCACCTTGCGATACTCAAACGCCTCCGGGGCAATTCAACCCGATAGCGCGCGCGATTTGCGCGGGCTCGTCGCTCGCATCGAAGTGCCCGGCGTGGGCAGCTACGACTTGCTCGGCACCAACGCCGAAGCGTCGCACGCCCGCGATGCCTGGCAGTTCATGCAGTTCGCCACCGCTGCGGCGGGATTCGCCATTCCGTGGATGCCGACCCGGCTGATGAAGATCATCAACAAGGTGCAGTTCATCCCCAACCTGCTCTGGCGGGTGGGTGTGCGCGAAGGTATCCGCATGCTCAAGACCGGTGCCGGTCAGACCTCGCGCCGCGTCGCCAGCCTCGCATTCGAAACGTTCTACAGCCGGTCGCCATACTCCTACAACGGTTACGCGCTGCGTTTCCGCCTGGTGGGCATGGGTGATTCGCTCTGCACGCAAGAAGAGCTGGAGAAGCGAATCCAATCGGTCGAGGCACTGGACAACCCGGTGCTCGCCGCCAATGCGGACATTCCCGAAGACGAACGTCGGCTGCGTACGGACCTGATCGAACGTCTCAAGCACGGTCCGCTCGTGGTTGCAGTCGAGCTTGAGCTGTACACCGACGACGAAAACACGCCGCTGGAAGACGGCTCGATCAAGTGGAAAGTCACCAAGCGAATTGTCGCCGGGCACATCCACATTCCTCAGCAGGACCTCACTACGCCCGAAGCGCAAGCGGTTCTGGCCGAGGTCGACGAAATGGAGTTCAGTCCGTGGAAAGTCAAGGCTGATGTCCGCCCTCTGGGCAGCCTGAACCGCGCTCGCAAGCCGGTTTACTGGACAAGCCAATCTTTGCGCAAGGGTCGGCAAACCTACAAGCTGCAAAGCCTGTTCATGCGCATCATTCACTTCCTGTTCTGCAAGAAGAAGGGAACCGTTACCATGTCTCAAGACAACCCCAACGCGGGAGGCTGCCCGATGCATCGGCGGCCGACCGACGCGGCCCCGCCATCTGACAGCAACCCGCAAGCCGCAGCCGGACCTGCATCCGAAGGCGGCAACGAACCCGTCAACCCGCCCAGCGGATGCCCGATGCACCGCAAGGCAGCGGAAGCTGGAACGCCTCCCGAGGTCAAGACACCGGTTGACACCGGACCGCCAGCCACCGCAACCGGCCCCGCTGACGGCACGCCGGAAGACGACTCGCAGTTCCGCCCCGTGTCCCCGAAGGTGGGCGTCGGACCGGCAAAGTACGTTTACTGGAACATGTTCTACGCCGTGCTCCAGTGGTTCAACCTGAAGCTGGCGTTCAACAAGTACCGCCGCGTGAGCTGGGACAAGTGGCCGCCGTTCATCGCGCTGTTCTACCTGCTCGCGAAGATTCGGTTCAACCGCAGCAACGCGCTGACCAGCCCGTACGCGTACAAGACGAACGACGTCATGCCCAAGGGCACGCCGGTACCGGAACGAGCCAAGATCGGCTACACCGCGGACGGCACATTTGCCGCGGACCACACCGATCCGAAGATGGGCGCGGAGAACACTCGCCTCGGCAACAACATGCCACCGCGTCTGGTTCGCCCGGACGTCGAGAACATGTCGCCGTCGGCTCGCGTCGTCGGCAAGCTGCGTTGGCGGCGGCTCGACGAGAACGGCAAGGAAGTGACCATCTACGCGCTCATTTTGAGCGACCTCGGTGGATGGTGGATCCAGTTCCAATTCCACAACTTCGGTGGGAACACCAAGCGCAATCCCATCTCCTCTTGCCCGCACTACCTCGGTCGCGAGCCGAAGGAAGGCTGGCCGGACAACCGCGCCGTGGTCGACCGCACCACCAAGGACCCGACCCGCGTGACCGACAACGGTCGCCCGACGGTGATCAGCGAACGCCTGATGGTCTGGACGCAAGCCCAGATTTACGGCACCAACGAAGCGGAACAGAATCCGCTGCGCACTTACGCCGGCGGCAAGATGCGCCTGGACGAAGACGGTCTTCTGCCGGAAGATCCGAACCGGCCCGGCCTCGACCAGACCGGGTTCAGCAACAACTACAACCCGGGGCTGAGCCTGCTGCACTGGCTGTTCGTTTCCGAACACAACGCCATCTGCGACTACTACCACCACTTCCACCCGGAGTGGAATGACGAGACGCTGTTCGTCATGGCGCAGAAGGTAAACGTCGCGCACATGGCGCGAATCCACACCACGGAGTGGACGGAAGACCTGTTGCAGCACCCCGCGCTGCAGCTCGGCATGCACGCCGACTGGTACGGCTTCCTCGGTCAAAAGCTGAAGATGTGGATCATGCGGTTGTGCCACCGCAACAAGACCGCCGCTCGGCTGCTCAGGCCTCTGCGCAACTCGGACACCATCTACGGGATGCCGGGTTCCAAGCACGAGCACCACGACGGTGAGTTCCAGACGCCGCAGCAGTTCCGCATGGTGTACCGCCTGCACGAACTGATTCTCGGCGAGCAGGAACTCTGCAAGCCGGGCACGAACGAGCGGCTCACAAAGATCGACCTCATCGACTTCGTGCACACCAACACTCGTCCGATCGTGAAGAAGTTCGGGTACGAGGCGCTGGCCTGGTCGTTCATGAAGAAGTCGTGCGGCGCTCTCACGCTGCATAACTTCCCCCGAGTGCTCACGCAGTTCCGCAACCAGCAGAACGGCGAGCTTACCGACCTGGCGGAGCTGGATATCTTCCGCGAGCGCACCGACGGCACGGGCAGCTACAACGACTTCCGCGAGTCTCTTGGCGAGCCGCGGGTCACGTCGTTCATGGAGCTGACCGGCGGCAACCAGGCGCTGGCCGACGAGCTGGAGCGTTGCTACGAAGGCGACGTGGACAAGGTGGACGCCGGCATCGGCATTCTGGCCGAACCGAAGCCTGCAGGCTTCGCGCTGGGCTTCTGCCAGTTCTACCAGTTCGTGTTGAATGCGCCACGGCGGGTGAAGAGCAACATTCACCTGACCGAGAAGTTCGATTACGACAACTACCTGGAAGGTATGAACTGGGTAGAGCACTCCGGCGGCATCCTCGGCGTTATCGCTCGCCATCTGCCCGGTATGAAGCCGGCGTTGGAAGGCAACGAGCGCGGGTTTGCCCCGTTGAAGGAAGCCGAGTTCTTCCCGAAGCGGCAGTTGGCCAAGACGAAGGAGTCGACGGGCAACGTGGCCAAGTCCGACATCCGCACCTGGGGTCTGGGCGCGGTCACGGCGCTCGCAGCGGTTTGCACCGGTGCGGTCAGCTGGTGGTTCGCGGCACTGCTTCTGGTGGCACTGGCTGCCATCCCGACCTGGCTGACGGTGCGTCGCATGCTCGCGATGCGCTTCATGCAACAGTGTTGGAATCTGTGCTACACCGACAAGCGGGGCTTCATGTTCGGGACGCTCGAACGCGCCGAACACTCGCTGAACCGCGCAGCATTCTTCGGACGGATGCAAGCCTACGCGGTCATGGGCATCGGCGGCTTGCTGGCGCTGACGTTCGCGGGTACCCACCCGTGGATCGCGGCGATGTTGGGCGTGGTTGCCTTTACCGGCATCTTCACTCGCAAGTGGTCGAACCGCTTCGCGAGCGAAGCCCACATCCTCATGGTCAGCTTGCGCAACCGCATGCGCGTCGGCGAGCCGGTCATCAGCTACAATGACCTGCCTGGCGTCACGACCAGCGATAAGCGTTCGCACTTCTCGCAAGAAGGCACCGACTTCTGCCCTTGGCTCCACAAGGACAACGGCGAGGTCAACATGCGAGAGTTCGAAGACATGTTCCTCAAGTTCGCCCCCGGTCGTGACTACATGACCGCCTACGACTTCGCTCGTCTGCACGAAGAGACTGCTCTTCGCGGCGAGTGCGGCAACTGGTTCACCCGGTGGTTGGAACAGCGCGCTAACACGCGCAAGACCAATTACCTGATCCAGGTGTTCGCCGACCGCGTCGTCGAGGAAGATCGGCAGCTGGTGCCGGCGATCAGCAAGAGCATGGTGCTCGACATTCTGCAAGGTGTGGCGCAAGCCAACATCGCGAGGGAAGAAGCCGAGGGCGACACGGACCCGAGCGCTTACAAAAGCTAAGCGGCTCCCGGGCTCTAGCAAACGCGCAGCCACTCTCTGAAAGGAGACGCGGCGCTGATTATCGAGCGTAGCGTGGCGCTTGCCTAGCATTGCGGCGCGCTTTGTAGCAAGGAGAGAGTATCCGGGTAACACCGGATGCTCTTTTCCTTCTCCCTCCGCCTACTATACTTCCGAGTATTTTCGCAAACGCCCGAGAGCCTTACAATGACAGCAGCTACCGCCCTGCATACAATTGCTGTCACGTCGTATTCGTGTCGATTTTTCTGAATTTTCGTATCGAATACGTGTTGATTGGGAAGCGTCGGTTGAGAAACCCTACAGGGGCCTAGTGAGCCAAGGAGAACACGAATACGATACGAAAATTCAGAAAAATCGTATCGTATTCGTATCGACTGAAAGAACGAGAATCGCGAACACCCTTTCCTAGAGCCGGACTTCCTCCTACGCCGGCATCTAGTAGGCGAGATGAGAAAAGAAGCCTGCATGCGAAGATGCAAGCTTCTCCGAAGTCGGAGTGGCTTCTCGGAGGATTACTTCGTCAGCGTGAACCTGTCCACTTCCACGCCCTCATCCGACAGCTGCCGGAACGTGAGCTTGGCAGGCTCGACATCGCAAACCGTGAATGAATGAACATCATCCACAAGCTTGCAAGTGTATGGTGGCAATGCGTTGTGATCGGCACGTCGTTCAGGGGTGAGATAGAGCTTCGCGCCACCACCGCCACTAACGATGTAGAGCACGCCGTGAGCCTTAGTGTTGCGCACGCCATCGAATTCTTTGTCAAATTCGAACGTCCCTTTCACGCGACCGCGCCGATCCTTTGGCGAACCGTCCGGCTGCGGCTGCACTTTGAAGCGCAGCGGAAAGTTACGCTCATAAGTGTGATTGTGTCCGCTGAAGACAACATCCACACCGTACTTCTCAAAGAGCGCGCAAAGCAGACGCATGTGCTGTTCGTCGGCATGCTTCACGTCCGTCGTGAACGCGGGCTGGTGATAGCTAACCATCTTCCACTTCGCGGTGCTCTCGGCCAGATCCTTTTCCACCCAAGCAAGCAGATGCGGATCGGTCCAGTCCATGTAAGCATTGGCGTCAAGCACTAGCCAGTGCGTATCGCCGAAGTCGAACGAGTAGTTCGCCATGCGCGGATAGCGCCAACCAGCGCTTCGCAACAAAGCCTCCTTGCGTTGAGGCGTGCCACGCAGATCCGGCACGTTTTTCTTGCTGTCCGCTGAAACCGGCCCGTTGCTCGGCAACGACCAAAACTGGAAGAACCCCATCAAGTCCGGATGGTCATCGAGATCCGGTATATCCTCGGGATTGTTCATACCGACGTCATGATTGCCGACCGCGGCCATGGTCAGCACGGAACGCAGGATCGGCGCGCCGAGTTCCGGCGAAGCAACATTACTGTTGAAGACCGGGAAGTAGCGTTCCAAGTACTCTGCGACGGACCCGCGTTTGTAGACGATGTCGCCCGGCATGATCACCACGTCCGGTCGCTCCAAGTAGCTTCGGAAGGCTATCTTGCGGCAAGCATTGCCGCCGTCGGCAAGGTCGCCGAAAAGGACAAACCGGAAGTTCTGCCCTCGAGCCTTCCTGCTGGAGCGACACACTGCGGCAAACACCTCGACGCCATTGCACAACACTCGATAGTGAAAATGCGTTCCGGCCGCCAATCCATCAAGGCGAGCAACGTAACGGAAAGAGCCGGCGACGTTTTCGGCACCGACATAGCTACGATGTGCGGGAGCAGCCTTGAGCCAGGGACTCCTCAGCTCGTATATCGATGCTGACTTGTAGAGCAGCTCCCAGTGATCAGCGTCGGTTCGGCTGTGCCAGACTACCTCCATCGACTGCCGCTCGTCGGACTGCGGTCCATCGCCCAACTGCAGGTAAGGTTTGATAAGAAAATGCTCGACTGGTGCAGCAGGCTCGGACTGCCCTGCCTGCCGGCGACGGTAGAGAACCACTGCCACTGTCAGTAGTGTCAGTGCAAAAGCACCAAGATACCACACGGCAACCTCTTTTCAGTTGAGTAAAAAAGTGCCGGCAGTCAGCCGCGCACTATGGGCGTTCGCGAATGAAGTGGACAAGAACCATTCCAATCAAGGCGATCGGAAAGGTGAATCCAACGCTCAAGAACAAGAGCGCCAACACAAAGACCAGAAAGTCCGTCTGCGGCTCATAACTGATATTGAGCGCGAAGCACACTTCGTCTCGCACACGAGTAGAACCGTAGACGAACGCCAGAAGCACGCCGATTCCCGACAGCAGGAAAAACATCGGCCGACCTTTCTGCAAAAGCACCGCCCTCATCGCGCGAAGCGATATTGATACTGGCAGCGATAGCGGTGCAGAACTGGATGCTGGCTTATGTGGTCTGGAGGAAGAGAGTAAGGAGCATATGATAGTGGATACATGGCGCTCATCTCTACAAGCCTGCCGATCCGATGTGTTGGAGTTAACTGTTGCACTTCGCTAGCCTGAGCTAGCCAAGTGAATAATTAAAACAGCGTGAAGAGTCTCTCCACAAGGCAAGCATTTACTGGCATTCACAGACTTCTTTGCTCGGAATCTCTATTCACAACAGGTAACCAGCGTTTGCCAAGCCAGAGCCGGAGTTTCTATGGTCTAAACGTCTCTTTCACCCCTCCCCTTTGAAGTCAAAAGGAATTATCAAACTCTCGAATACAAATCCACTGCGAGCCTGATAGCTGCAACAAACGGGATTTGATTCTCTAGAGATTGATGAGGGTGACCAAGCAGTCCGCCTGAGGCTCACTGCGAGCCAGCCTTCCCGCTAGGAGGGGGGCAAACATGATCCGCTCAACTCGTTACCTGTTCTGGGGCGCGCTAGCGCTCACCTTGTACGCGGCTACGTTCGGTTCAATCTTCCTGTTCCTGGGACGACCGAGCGTACCAACGGGATTGCTCACTGTCGCCGTCTGGCTGGCAACGATCTTCGCTTGCCTGCGCGCTGATCGCGTGAGCTAACTCTCAACAACGAACCTTCCAACATCAATCGGAGAGCAACGCATGACGATTTTTCTCGGGGTCCTGCTCGGTGGTCTCGTCGGCTGGATCGGCGGCAACTTCACCACCCGAGGTCTGGCGGCCTTCGCCCGGTACATGGACCGCAAGGAGGGCTACAACGTCGAAGACTACGAAGCCGGCGATACCGAAGATGCGCAGCGCATCGGCGCCGGTCTGATGGTGTCGGAGGCCGTCGTTCTGGCCTCGGTCGGAGGTGTGGTCGCGGCTTACGCTGGAGTGACGACCGCTTTCGTGGTCTCGCTGGTCGGACTGATGGTCATTCCCGTCGCGGTCGTTCTCGGCATGTTCGCGGTGTACGAGGAGAGCGGCCAGCTCGCCACGTTCATCTACCGGTCGCCGGTCACCGCCGTCACTAGCTCCGTAGCCGCGATGGTGTTCTGCTACAAGTACACCCGCAACAAGATCGAGAGCTGGATCGAGGCCTCCAGGAAGCCCGCTCCGGTCACGAACCTCCCGGGCACCGACAACGGCGAGCCTCAGCCGGCGATCTGCGTGTTCCCGCCGCTGCCCGCCGAGAACGAGGTCGTCGCCCCCGTGACGCCCGCCCCGGACAGTCCGAACATTCACCCGCTGAAGCCGACCGACCAGAACACCGGCAACGGCGAACCTCAGCCCGTGGTCTGCGTCCTCCCGACGCTGCCCGTCGAGAAGGAGGTCGTCGCCCCCGTGACGCCCGCCACGGACACCGACGGTCCGAACATTCACCCGCTGAAGCCAACCGACCAGGACACCGGCAACGGCGAACCTCAGCCGGTCGTCCACCCCAACAAACCGACCGACCAGGACACCGAGGGCGAGGTCGTCTCCCCGCTGACGCCCGCCCCGACCGCCGAGGACGGGCCGAACATCCACCCGCTGAAGCCGACCGACCAGGACACCGGCAACGGCGAACCTCAGCCGGTCGTCTCCCCGCGACCGGCAACAAACTCAAGGCGAGAAGATGGAGAATGGCGATAGGCGCCTGACGCCCCCCACCGAAGGCGACGGCACAGTCGTTCACCCGCCCGCCGGTCCGACCGTCGCCGTGTGCTTCGCGCCACGGACGAGAAGCCCGCGAGCGGGAACTAACGAATCGAGCCGCCCAGCCTGCGTTGGCGGTCAAATTCGTGAACTAGCAGTGTGTTCGAAGCCTTGAAGAGGCGGAGCGCCTTTAGCGCTCCGCCTCTTTGTCGGTAGTGTGATTCCCGGGCGAAGTCCAAACTCTCATTCAACAAACAGGTACATCAGATGAGCCCCGAACGCGTTTACCTTTACGTAGACGGCGACACCGCCCTGGCTGGCGCCTACGAGCAGGCGCTCGGCAAGTCGCTGACCGACTTCTACGCCAGCAAGCCGGCCGTGGTGGCGCTGGTCAAGACGTACTTCCCGGAAGAGGTCATCTTCGAGATGAACTGGAGCGGCACCTGGCACAATGCCATCCAGTCGCTGATCAACTGGTGCAAGGCGAACAAGAAGGTTCACAAGCTGGTACAGTGCCCGCTCGACGACGGGATGAAAACCGTCTTCGGCCCGACGCTCAACTTCCTGCTCGGGGCGGGCGTGATTGTTCCGGCCAGCGAAGCGCCCAAAGGCAAGTTCAAGGACGTGCTGGCGAAGCAGCTCCCGCCCGAAACGCGCGAAATGATCGCCGGCCAGCTCATCTCCGCTGTCGGCAAGAAGTCGGTCCTGATGGACTTCGTGGAGACCGCGCTCCCGGACCTCTCGGGCAAGGTGGACTGGACCGACATCTCGAAGGCCGCCCGCTCGCTGGTGAACCTCGCCATCGACAGCGGCCGCCTCGGTCTGCTCATCGAGCAGGTCCAGGAAAAGCACCACACCAATGAGGTGGAGTGCACCAAAGCGTTCCTGTTCGGTCACGGCGTGATCGCGCACCGCTAAGCCCCCGGGGTCCGCCCGGAGGCTAGGTAAACGCCCCCGGGACGAGTCACGAAGAATGTGAGGTGAAGCACAGCCCAAAAGCTGTCTTCTCCCACATTTTTCGTATTTGCCAGTTCTACGATTACACGTAGTACCGCGAGCGTCAAGCACCGGAGTGCCAGGGAGCCTTGGTAGGCTTCTCCCTGGCACTCCATGATCAGCAATACCAGCAATCGCTAACTGTTAGCGGCGGCCCTTATGACGCACGATCTTCTCGGTGATGCGGTACTGGTAGTTCAAGTTAGTTTCAGCGCGCTCGATGTCTTCGACCAGGTCGCGTTTGGTCCGAGCACCGCCCCAACTCGCGCCGCTGCTGATGCGCTTGCCGTCCTTGCCCACCCACTGATAACGAACGCGGATCATCGGGATACGATCGACCTTCTCGATCTGTTCGCCGTCATAGGTCGGTGCGAAGTTAGGGTGCTGGCGCACATCGAAGGTGCGGAACTCGATCGGTCCGTCGTACTCCCGTTTTAGCTGTTCGACGACCTCGGCTTGCTGAGCTGATTTCTCGCTGCCGTCCGTGTAGAACTCGACGATCACCTGAGATCGCGCACCGGAAGGAGCGCTATTCTTGTTGTATCCGATGAAGATCAGGAGACCGAGCATCAAAGCGCCAATGGTGAAACCGATCAGGTAGCCGAGCAGTCGCAGGCGGAGATCGCTCTTCGGGCTTGAACTGGTTTCACTAGCGATTTGATTATCGCTGACCAAAGTGTCTGGCGAAGGAGCGACGTGTACAGGCTTGATATTGCCTCCCTCTACCGCCGGGTCCGCCTCAGTGCCGGCTTCGGCACCGTCAGCCGCTGCGCCGGGCTCTGTCGCAGTCGGAGTCGAGACATTACTGCCAGACGCCATGCCCTGGTCTTTAGTAGCCTGAGCTGCTTTCAGTTGTTCGGTTTGAGCACGCTTCGCGCCTCGATAGAACAGGAACAGCACCACCAGCGCAATGATGCCCATCACCCCATACAAGATGAACTCGACATCGTTGTACCAATACACTCCCGCCACTTCTTTCTTCGCCTCGGTAAGCGGGTCGGCGACGATAACGCGGCGATCCGGGTCAACAGAGGAGAGCCTGCTACCGGCTACTCCCTTCAACGTGCATGCGGGAATCTGTAAGAAGAGTTTTGCATCGCCCTCCCCGAAGCTTTCCGTGTCGCAGACCACGAAGTCGCCCGCCGTACCGGAGCCGACCAGTGTCGCACCATCGCGCTGGAGAGCGATTGCCAAAGACTCGGCCGCGCCGCGAGTCCGGCCATTGATGACCACGACCAGCCGGTTTTCGTACAAGTGAGGCAGTTCCTCGATCTTGTCCTGGTGGCTGGTGACTCCGGTTGATGTCCCGATACCGGTGCTGCGCCATAGCACACGGTTGTCAACGCGGTAGGCGACCTCGACCGTTTTATTGCCCTCGCGGCAGATGTAGCGCAGCACCTCGCCCTGGTCGATGAATCGAGCTGCGACGCGCGCAGCTGTCTCCGGATCTCCTTGACAACCGCGCAGGTCGAGAATGCACGCATCATGCTCATTCATGCCGGTGATGTAATCGTCAATCAGGTCGGCAACGTCCGGCCAGTCGAGGCTGAGCAGATCGATCTGCGTCATGCCGCGTGTCCTGGCAGAGCTGAACTGCAGGTAGTTCTGGCTCCGCAGGCCTATGAACAAGCTCCAGTTCGGAACGATGCCGCGGATAATCGTGATGTCGGACGTGTCATTGTCGCGGCGCACCTTCAACCGGGTCGTTGTGCCGAAGTTACCTCGCAGCTTCGCGTAGATTTGTTCCTCGGTCATGGTGGTAGCGAGGTCACCGTCCACCGCTACGATTAGATCATCCGTTTTCAAGCCAGCAATCTCGGCGGGGCTGCCATGATACACAGTGGTGATCTTGAACAGGCGTTGCCAGCTGCGAAAGGGCGACTTCCGCCGGTTGAGGTAGGGAAAATACGAAGCCGGACACAAGATCTTTGGTCTTGCTATTCCGCAGATGCAGCTCACTCTCAAGCGCGCGGTCGTCAGCCGTTCCGAATCCGCTCTCGTTTACTATGGCGCCGCATAATAGGGTGTTAGCAGGCGGAGGACACGCTTTATCACAGCCGGCGCGTGCACGTAGCATACGGTTCACGCGAGGTTTTTCACGCAACCGGAGCACTTACAAATGCACGTGGTACCAGCCCCAACCTATGTTTACGCCTCTGCATTTGCGCGATAAGTTAGTCGGCAAGAAAGATTCACTTCGACAATACGCGAAATTCCCTCTCGACATTGAGCTGATCGCATTCCGCTGCATCAGCAGAAAACCCGCATTGTGAGCGATAAAACCGTCCGGAGTCTCTCAATAACTGAGCAGATAACTCCAGGCCGGCCTTAATGCCAACTGTCTTGATCAAGTAATCCACACCGCCCCGAGTCATGCGCTCTCCGCGAGTGTTCGGCACCAGCGGAACGAGGGAACCGTTCGTGGATGCTTGCCAATCCACCAAGCAAGACGCCGCATACTCGGTCATCTCGATGACTCCGCTCGGAGTTCTCAACAAAACTGAACCATCACGCACGATCAAATCGTCGCGATTCAAGTCCACGCACCCGCTCACGGCAAGGTCTCCGTGGAAACACAACAGGCAAAGAATTCGAGCCTTGCGTGAGCGAATCTGGCGAATGACTAGAAGAAGATGTTCGATTTCGTTGCGTGTAAGAACCTTCTTTTGAAACGAGCATTTCATCCGCTGTATCGGCGGAAAGTCTGCTCGAAAGAAGAGAAACAACTTCTCCAGAGCAGCAACCGACACGTTAAAAGTGGCTGCAGTCTTGGCACGACTGAGATGCTCCAAGTATTCTCGCACGCAATCTTCCGACAAAAGATCCGACTCGCCTGCCGCTCTTTCTCGGCAGAATCTTAGATAGGATTCAATTCGCAAATTGTAAGTCAGCAAAGTATTCCTTGACAGACACAGCCCGGAAAGCCATGTTCGGAACTCGGCCATTTTCAACACAGTAAGCGATGCTGAACTATTCATACTCCACCTCTAGGACGAGAACTCAGTCCTGGAAGCTAACACTTCAAACCCGGGCAAATCTTGGCGAAGTCTTGCAACTCACCGCGAACCATTGAGGGGTATGTGTGCAGACCAACCAAACCATTGCCAGTTAAGCGCTTTCAGCCTTATCACGATTTACGCGATTATATAGTAGACGAATGGGGAAGAAATGGAAGCCAGGGACGCTTGCGCGCTGGGCTTCCATTCCTCGTTCAGTAGGACAGACGAGGGTTTACGGCATGTCGTCGGCCGACAAAGTCACGCTGAAGGGGACATACGGCAACAGCCAAGAGACCTCGGCTTTGCCGGACACCTTCACCTTGTCCGTGCCGTCGCGTTGGATCTTCACCTCGCGGACTTTCAGCAGACTGAAGCCGGCCCAGGAGACGGTTGCGCCTTTCACTTTGGTAAGCTGCACACCATCCGGCAGAACAGTCAGATCCGCTTCGATTGTTTGGTCGAGCTTGAGAGTGACACCACCGGCGTCGACAGACGCACCCGGTTCGCACTCGACTATGAAGTGATTTCCCTTCCGACTAACCTTCTTGGGCTTTGCCCAACCGAACAAGCCGGCGACGTCATCGCCCACTTTCTTCTTGAGGTCATCATAACTAATCGAGCCACCATCGGGTACCGCATCGAGCAACAGTTGCCCGGGAGACTTTTGCGGATCATTGGTAGCAGTGGGTTGCACGGGGGTACTCACGGTTGCGCCTAGCTCCGTTTCCACAGGGACTTGAAACAGATTGGTCGTGAGAAATGCCGCAGTTCCAAGCAAAAGAAGGGCCACAACCACTCCAAAAGGCTTTTTGAATTTGAACATCAGAGTTTCGCTTTCTTCCGCATGATTTCAATGCCATGAATGCGGATATCCGACAGCTATCGCACAGTCAGGCGATTGCATGAGGCGTCGGTATTCGTTTTGCTCGGTGCAGTACGCAAGTTCGCTCGCGAACACAAATGGGAGTACATCTAGCTGTTGTTCTGTATCGAGGGCGTATCTGAACCGTTGGCATATAAAAACGAAATTGCGAATGCACTTTAGAGATAAAACGCACCACCGCACAACACGTGACAACGACCCGAAAGCCTCGCAGCGGCTTGTCAAGCAAGCTTTTGAACTTTATGTGTGGCGATGCTCGCGGAAGCATCCGGAAACGCAATAGAATCGGCAAATGGCGCAGATTAAGCCTGGTTGAGAAGTGCGGGATTTCTTGATTGCAGGCAGCGAACTAACTTAGCGTTGTAACAGTATTTAAACTTCTGCACAGCCCACGCAAAACCCGACCCCAACCCTGTTTCGCCACTTACGAACTCAATGCAAGCGCTTACGGTAAGCGCCGCTATATCTAACAGGTAACCTCCTTACAATGGAGTCCGCCATGCTTTCTTCTGTAACGGCGTTGACGATGCTATCGTGCGCCATCGCCGCGGCGACTGCGCTCCTCATCTGGAGAGCCGTCGCAAACCGCAGAAATGCCCGCGCCTCTGCCGGCAAGATATTGACGACCACCAAACCACTTGCCAATCCGTCCGCAACCAGGACGGATCGCAAGCGCCTGCGCGACCTCGGAATCATCATCGGCAAGATGCCCACCGGTGAGAACAACGCCATCACTGACGTCCCGGGTGTCAAAGTCGGTCATAAGACAATCGTGGTCGGTGACGGTGAACTCGTGCCTGGCTCCGGTCCGGCTCGCACCGGCTGCACCATAATCCTGCCCCACGACGAAGACCTCTGGAACACCCGCGTGTCTGCCGGTCACTTCGTCCTGAACGGCAACGGGTGCGTCACCGGTCTGGACTGGATCACGGAATCAGGATTCCTGGAGGGTCCAATCGGGCTGACCAACACGCACTCCGTCGGCGACGTCTACAACGGCCTCACCGCCTGGATGCAAGACCAGTTCCCGCAAATCGGAAACACCGACGACAGCTATCTCCCCGTTGTCGGCGAGTGCGACGACAGCTTCCTCAACGACCTGCGCGGTCGACACGTAAAAGAGCACCACGTCAAGGAAGCGCTCGAAAGTGCAACTTCCGGCCCCGTCGCCGAGGGTGCGGTCGGTGCGGGAACCGGCATGAGCTGCTACGATTTCAAAGGTGGAATCGGAACAGCATCGCGCCGACTCAGCACCGAAGATGGTGGTTACACCGTTGGCGTGCTGACGAACTGCAACCACGGTGACCGCGACGAACTGTTGATGGGAGGCGTTCCCGTCGGGCGCTTGATCGAAGAGCGGATGCCCGCAGGTCACGTCGAAGGTTCGATCGTGATCATCGTCGCCACGGACGCTCCGCTGTCTCCGCGGCAACTCAATCGGCTCGCCAAGCGCGCCTCGATGGGATTGGCCCGCACCGGCTCGGTAGCTCACCACTCGAGCGGCGACTTCATCATCGCCTTCTCGAACGGTCGTAAAACCTACCGCGACTGCGAAGATGCGGTTCGCAATCTGCCGGAGCTGGCAGACGACTACATCAACCCGCTGTTCACTGCTGCCGCTGAGGCAACGGAAGAAGCGGTGTTGAACGCCATTTGCATGGCGACCACCACGGTTGGCCGAGATGGCAACACCGCGTACGCACTGCCCGTGGAGCAACTGCCGACGCTCTTTGCCGACTACGGCAGCCGGCTTCAAAACATCGGCAAGTAAGCCGAAAGAGTCCAGAGCTGCGCATCGTAGCGCAGCTCTGTCTGTTAGTTACTGAGTCAAACTGTGCCACCAAATATTCGGAGGTGACTCCCATGTCGCACAACACTGAGCACCGGCTTTGCGGTGTGCGCCTTTTCAAAGACAGCGGCAAGGTGCAGCTGTCCGGTTTCTATCGCGGGCTTGTCGGCCGTCGCGAGGGTCTGGATATCTGGATGGTAGACGGCAGCAAGGTTGCAAAAGACCTCTACCCCGAATTCATCATGGGCGGAAACGACCAGCGTTACCGCTTCAACCCGCTCAACGAAGTATGGCTCGACGACCGGCTCGGCTGCGACGAGATGGAGTATACTCTCGCCCACGAGCTGCTGGAAGTGCGCCTGATGCGCGAGAAGCGCTGGACATACGACAAGGCCCACAACTGCTCGCTCGACCTCGAGAAGACGTTGCGCGAAGCAAACTGGCAGCGCAGCATCAAGGCAGCGCGTCGCCTTACCAAGCTTGTGGAAAGTCGCCAGGTCAAAGGATTGAAGAACCTCGATCCCGCTCTGTTCTCGCACTTGTACCGAGTGTTCGTCGGCCGCGCTCACGGCGCGTCGATCTGGATCGTCGACGGCGGATTGATTCGCCGACAGGTCGATCCGAACTTCTGGGCTGCTCAGAACGGGCTGATGTACGACTACGTGCCCAAGAAAGAAATCTGGTTGGACGCATCCACCAGCGCGCTGGAGTCCTACCATGCGCTCAAGCGGCAGAAGCTTGAGTACAAGCTCCTCAGCGAAGGCAGCAGCCAACGCCGAGCATACGAGCAGGGACTGATCGCCGACATCGACGAGCGCGAGCGACAAGCTTGCCTGTGTCAGAAACACGAGGCAGAACTTTTGCCGGTCAGCTACGGTGCACGCGACCGCGGTGTGAAACGGTAAATCACAAGCGGCAGGCGGACATTCTAAAATCTTGATGCAAGGGAGCCAAATGGTACCGCGTCGTTTGGAGGGCAACACACCGAATATGGTGCTGATTGCCCTCCAAATTTTTTTTTGAGTTTCGCCTACTACATCTTTTCGTACGCCCGGGTTTCACCGTGGCAGTCGGCCAGCACAGGCCAAATCTTGGTCGGGACGCCACATGGGCGCCCGCTTATATCAGGGTCTTGAACCGGGCGAACATGGCGCGTCCCTGGCGAATCTTGCGTATTGAACCTCGGATCGACCGAATATACACACTTTTCACTGATGTCTTATCGCTTTGATGTATCTCTGACTTTCGGCAATTGAGTTGCGCAGGTCATACGTCTCAGACTGGTCGACAACTTTGTCGAGATGCCCTAATGCATCCCGGTATTGGCTTTCACCCGCATTGACGGCTCCTTTGCAATACAAATTCCAGTCAGCAAGTTCTTTAGCTGCAGCTGCAAGATCTACGTGAGCGGTATATGTGTTCCATCGCCGAAAATTAGCGAGCATTTGCTCGCCCTCCTGTAGCTCCGACGGGCTCAGCGTACCGCCATCTTTCACTTTCGCCACAAGTACAGCCGTGAACTTACCCGCCAATCCTGCGCGAAGGTTAGTGTAGCCATCGAAATGGCGGGAGCTAATCCGCTCCTCTTTCGGCGCCGGAATTTTGTTCAAGTAGCGCTTTATCTCCCTGAGAGCAACACCATATTTGTGCTCAACATTGACCAACTTATCAATGCGTGCATTCGCCGCGGCTAAGTCGTATGAAGTAAAAGACTTTGCCAGGGGAACAGGTTCCTCCACAACAGCCGAATCATGTTTCAAATTGAGGCAAACAATAACCAGGAAAAGCACTGCCAGGGAGGCGAACACCACCGTGACGCGCTTCGCTTTCGAACCGGATGATGCGTAAAAACTCGGCAAGGTCTCGTCGACTGCCTTCCAGAATTCCGTAAGAGAGGGATATCGCTTTTCGACAGTCTTATCGAGAGCTCTCCGAAAAACTCTCCTTGCCGACGACGCCGCCTTTGAAAGCGGTGGCGCCTCGTTAACATGCTTGAACATCAACTCCATGTCGCTGGAGCCCTCAAACACAAATGAGCCAGCGACACACTCGTAAACTAGACAAGCCAATGAGTATTGATCCGAGGCGGGTCCGGCAACCAACCCTTGGCACTGCTCCGGACTCATGTAAGCGGGACTGCCAACGAGCACGCCAGTCTGCGTTAACGTGGACTGTGCGCAAACGTTGACCTCAACGCGCGCTATCCCAAAATCCAAAAGCTTCACCCGACCTCCGGCGCCAAGGAAAACGTTGGCAGGTTTGAGGTCGCGATGAACAATTCCCAGCTTGTGTGTGTATGTCAGCGCATCGACGAGCTGTCCGAAGATAGAGCGCGCTTCCTCCAGGGTCAACCGTCCCGATCTGTTCCTCTCCTGTAGCGTGCTGCCTTCCAGCCACTCGAGAACCATGAATGGACGGTCCTCCACCGTACCGTACATGAATAGCTCTGCAATATTCGGATGTTTCAACTCGGTCAGTATCTTTGCTTCGCGCAGGAAACGCTCTTTGGAATTCTCCAAGAAACCTTCGGCGCACACTTTGACGCAGACATCGCGTTGCAGCAAGGACTGCCGCGCTTTATAGACGGTTGAGAAGTTTGTGACACTTACTTGTTGCCGCAGTTCTATGCCAAGTTCATCTAGCTCTTTCAAGACGCGTCTGCTCCGAACCGTAGATCAATTCTCCCACAGCTCTGAGGATGAATTGCGACAAATATCGCAGGTGCGGACTTAGCGCGAGGTATTGCCTCAGATTACCAAAATCCAATTATGTCGAGTGAAGAATTCTTCTCATCCATTCCGATACAGGGCGCGCGACTGCTAGTTATTTACTACCTTTTGCCTCCCTTTCATTTCCGAGCCTGTTTCCGTCCGAACAACTACTGCAGCAGACATCTCTACACGTAGTCCGGCTCCTGAAAGGGATGCAAAATCATTCGCCGATTAGTCGGTGATGATTCAACCACAACTGAGAATCGGAGTTTTACCAGCATGCTCTTCCTCAAGCAGCTCGTCGCATTCGTGGCCATCTTCGGTGCGGCCATCGCCGCGTGCTACGCGATCCCGGCAGTCAACGCCTTCGACATCGATATCAACGGCTGGGGCTGGCTCGCCTACTTTGGCGGCATCATCGGCTCCTTCATCGGCGTCGGCTTCATCAGCGCCAAGGTCGACAGAGCACTGGGTGTCACAGCCGGCACCAAGTCCGAATTCCACACCTTCGTGGAAGAATCGCTCGAGTGGTTCGCGCTGCCCGTCGGTGCCACCATCGGCTGGTTGATTGTGCCGTCCGCGTTCGTCATCGTTTCGCCTTATGGCGGCTGGGTCCTCTGCGGCATCATCGGCATTGCCATGGGTCTGGAGAAACTCGTGCAGCGCCGAATCAAGGCCGCACACTTCGCCAGGCTCGCCGCCAAGACCGACGACACCGACAAGACCGACGAGACCAAGTAAGGTCGGCTATCTGTAAGACCGCTCTCCAGCCACATTAGTTCGGCTGGCTTTAAGATGCGTGGTTTGCGCGGAGGCGGGGACACGGTCACAACGACCGTCCCCCGCCGCACGCCATTCTTCCTATCATTCCGGGATTGTCCCAATCTCAGTTGAAAATTGTTCTGAACCAGCAGATATCCGGATCGTAGCATGAGCTGCTTTCCGGA
>JAIELX010000098.1 GCA_019752635.1 Candidatus Obscuribacterales bacterium
ATAATCGCTCATCGACATGTTTCCGCCTGCTTCAAGGACTTTGCTCGACCCGCCAGACATGCTTGCAAGTACCTCCCCGGTAACTTTCTCTTCGTTATTTCCTGTGCAATTTCCCCGGCATCCACCAATTTTTCCAAGTCGATGCCGGTCTCCACGCCCATGCCTTGCAGCATGTAGACGAGATCTTCCGTAGCCAAATTACCCGACGCACCGGGTGCATAGGGACAGCCGCCCAACCCGCCGATGCTTGCGTCAAAGATTGAGACACCGGCTTGCAATCCCGCCAAGACGTTCGCCAAAGCAGTCCCACGCGTATCATGAAAATGCAGTGCAATCTTGTCTTTGTTCAAACTGCCGCCCACGCGATCGAGAATATGCCAGACGTCGGACGGAGTGGCAGCACCGATGGTATCACCCAGCGATAACTCATCAATCCCGATACTCACTAGTCGATCGACTATTTGTTTGACTTTCTCAGGGTCTGTCTTGCCCTCGTAGGGGCAAACAAATACGACAGAGAGATAGCAGCGGATGCGCAAACCATCTTGTCGGGCTCGCACAGTCAGCTTCTCCAGCGTGTCGATTGCTTCGCGGGAACTCTTGTTGATGTTCTTCTTATTGTGACTCTCAGTGGCGGACATGAAGAGGGCGATCTCTTTGATCCCTGCGCTCAGGGCAGCATCGTAACCTTTGTCGTTCGGCACCAGCGCTGATACCGCAACTCCCGGAGGAGCCACAAACGCCTTCACCAGTTCCGGGGCGTCCGCCATTTGAGGAATCCACTTCGGACTTACAAATGATGCAATTTCGATTTGCGGAAGCCCGCTTGCGGCCAACGCGTTAGCAAGCCGGAGCTTATCGGCAAGCGATACCAGCTCTGTTTCGTTTTGTAAGCCGTCACGAGGTCCAACTTCAACCACACGCACGCGGCCGGGCAGATCATTTGCAGGCATAATGCGTCCTTAGCTCAATACCATCAGGACATCGCCTTCATTTACGAAATCCCCCGCAGCAACTTTGATTTCCGAAACCAATCCAGAGACCTCAGCAGCAATGGGCAACTGCATCTTCATCGACTCAAGGATGACAACATCTTGTCCATCAGTAATCTGATCGCCTTTAGCAACTAATATCTCGACAACCGTTCCCGCCATCATGGCGTTGATTTGCTTCATCTTTCGTACTCTATTGAACCGACGAGCGTCTATGTTATCAAACACGGGCAAGCGCTACGGGCGCTTGTGTCCTTTTTTATGATGGGGTTGCAGTACGTACCGGATGAACGCTGAGTGCCGTCAAACGTTGACAGCGACTGGTGCCCCGGGCGCATGACTAAAGGAACGGACCGAACTTCGTGTAGTGTCGCAACGCGCCTTTCCGAAAATTTATGCAGCAGCATTCCAAACAGCACTCTTGGGCGCTGTAGTCAAAAATTGTAGCGTAATGAACACGAAGGCATCCCCGGGGAATCCCGACAGGCGCGGGTTGGCAAGTACACGATAATGGTTGCTTAAGTTCAGACACCAAAGCGGCTCCCCTGGATATGATGGTAATAATGTCTCGAGGCGAGCTTATGGTCGGTACAACTCCTCAAGCTCTCTACCGAAACGGACTCAAACTTATAAACAGAGGTCGGTTCGATGAGGCGGCCGCGGTTTTCAGCGCAGCGCTGCTGGAAGAACCCAACAATGCTCATTATTTGATGTCACGCGGCGAATGCTTTGTCGCCATGCAGGATTACGATGCGGCGATCTCAGACTTCGAGTCGACGCTCCGACTGAACGACGGGGCATTCCAGGCTCACTGGGGCCTGGCACGCTGCATGGAAGCGAAAGACGACCTTGATGGTGCCCTCTCAAACTACAACAACGCGCTCGAGTTGAACCCTGATTTCTCCGACGGTTACTTCAATCGAGGCAAGCTCCTTCATCACCTTGGTCAAACACAAGCAGCGCTGGCGGATTTTCGGCAGGCTTATGCCAAAGCAATTCTCAATCGTCCCGACCCGGAAGAGTTTTTTCGGGATATGCCCGAATACATTCACTTCTTCAACGAGAAAGAACTACCGGCAAGGGAGAGTTACGTTACTCGCTCGCTGATGGAGCTTTTGCATGCAATCAGACAAGATCCGGAAAGCGAATTCGCTGATGGCGCAAGCGAGATGGACATACAACGCTTGCAAAAGGCTTTGGGAATCACGTTTCCAACGAGCTACGTCGAGTTCCTGAAAAACTTCGATGGTGGAGAGTTTCGCCTCGTGCGCATGTTCAGCATTGCCGCTGAGCGCGGCTTTGGTCGAGTAGCGGAGCAGACGGCCTTTTTACAAAATAACGTCAAAGTCTTTGCCGATGGCATACTGGTACCAATTGGCGATGACTTCGGAGGCAACATCTATTGCTTCGATGTCGAAGTTGAGCAAGACGGGGAGTTTCAGATCGTCCGCTGGAATCATGAGAACGATGATGCTGGCGAGCCACAACCGGTGGCAGACTCATTCTGTGAGTTCCTGGAGTTTGACCTGCTTGGCGGCGACAGGCAAAGTAAGTCAGGAGACTCAGACCGCGATTTTGACTGATTATTAGCGCTGGCGTTAACGGAAAAGACTGCGAAGCGCGTCATTGATGCTCTTCAGATCAGCCTCTTCTTCACCGCCAAAATCAACAGACGATGCGCCCTGATTAGTATTATCTGCTGCTACCGCCGAGGCGGGAACTTCTTGCTCTGGCAAGGAGGAGTCCGCTGCTACCGGTTGCGGCGGTGCCTCCAGCGGCGGAGCTACCGGTTCGGCGACTTCCTCGCAGTGGAGAGGCGGAGGCGGTGGAGGCACCGGATCGTCCCACTCAACGGTCGCAGGCTCGTCGGACAGATCCGGCATCGGCTGGATTTCGCTGTCCGTGAACTCTTTCATAGCCCTGCTCACGGGATTAGTCACGCCCTGCATGCGCAACGTTTGGCGACCAGGTTCGATATCCGGAACAGGTTCAGGAACGGCAGCCGGAACCGGTTGTACTGAAGGTGCTTCCGGCTCCGGCGCGACCAAGATCTGTTCGGCAGGCGACGGGGCCACAGGCGCAGGCGGCGCTGTCGGTCGCGGAGTCTCAAAAACCGTAGCCGGTTTCGACACCGTAACCGCAGCGGCAGCGGCGGTGAAGCCTGAAGGGGAATCGAAGCGAGCCAGAGCTTCGGCGGCGATGGTGTCGAGACGAGCCAATACTTCCGGCGGCGGCTCGAACTTACCATGCACATACCGCTGCATCATACGGATCACGCGTTCGCGATCGACTGAAAGCCGGTCCCTGCTGGTGCTGCATTCACCAAGCCTGCTTTCAAGTTGGTCGATTTGCTCCTGGACAAGCTTAAGCTCTTCCTGAATTACGCTTTCTTCGACCGTGAACTTATCAAGCAACTGCTTGAGCATGTCACCGCTGTCCATTCGTACACTCCCGGGGCTGCCCGTTTCCTCTGCTTCTGTCTTACCACCTGCGCACCATTTCTACCAGTGTCGAAATTAAGTAATTTCGGGTCTCTGGCGGAGCTGCATCCGCAAAGCCATACTGCGCCTGACTTTAAGCGTGCTGGAAGTAGCGCACCATTTCGGTGAACTCGTTGAGATCTCTGGAGGTTTGTTGCAAATCCGTGCCGTCAGCGTACACATGAACCAAAGGTTCTACGGCATCAGGCAACACCAGAATCCAGTGTTCGTTGCGCGTTTGTATTTTGACACCATCCAGCAGTTCCATCGGTTTGTCTTGATTCTTCTCGACCAGAAGCCTCATGACGCGCCCTTTCCGCTCCCACGGACAGTGCACGGAATCAACTTGATAAACCAGCGGAGGCAATTCAGACACGGCTTGATGTAGCGTGCGTCCTTGGTAGGTAAGGTGTTCGAGCACCTGACCGATCGTGAACATGGCATCATAACCGTTTTGAAATTCCGGAAAGATGAAACAGCCGTTTGCGCTACCGCCAAGAACAGCATCCGGCAACCGCGCCGTGGTGGAACCGATTTCCGTTTCCGACGCTTTGCAACGCACAACTTTGCAGTCATAACGCGCGGCAATTCGTTCGATGACCGAGCTGGCGCTAACCGGCACAACGATGGACTTTCCGTGTTTGTCGCGCAAAATAATATCCGCGACTGTAGCAAGTAAGAGTTCGCCGCGAATCACTTGCCCGTGCTCGTCAACCAAAGTCAGCTGTTCGCCGTTGCGCCCGATTTGCATACCAGTGTCGGCGTTAAGAGCCCGCACTACGTCGGCCAGCTGCTTGCGCATGCCCATACGCTCTTCCTGCCGAGGCGGAAGTCCACGAATAGAGGCATTTAGCACAACGGTTTCAATGCCCAATTGTCCGAGCAAATCGGGCAAAATAACACCGGTTTCCGCCATGGCATAGTCGAGCACCACCTTTGGTGGTCGGGTGATTAGCTGCCCCTCTTTTGTGACACGAGTGTAGTTCGACCCGGGCACGACGCAAAAAGCGACTTTGTCCTGCTCGAAAACTTGCCCCTTAACGTGATTGAGATATTCATCCATGTAATACTCACGAACACGACTGGGGTAGCTGATATTGCCGATATCGGACGGCAAACAGCGAGGAAAGTCTTCCTTGAAAAAAGTTGACTCAATCTTTCGCTCGGCCGCTTTTGTAATCGCAACGCCGGCGCTATCGAAAAATTCGACTTTGACCTTTTCCGTTTCCCTCTGCGAAACCCGCACATGAATCAGCCCTGCGGCCCGTTGTGTCTTAACATAGTGGCGAGAGATCGGCAGAGACATTGCTTCCAAGTTTTGGACATCGATGCCCACGCTCATCAAGCCCGAGATAATGGCGCGACTTATCATCCGGCTGACGCCCCAGTAATCGCGACTGACTAACACCGGGCCGCCCTTGATGGTAGCGCCGTAAGCCGCTGCCAGGTTCACAGCGAACTCGGGCGTAATTTCCACGTTAGCCAGGCCGACAACACCGTTGGCACCAAACAAGTTTCGCGGTGCGCGCGTTCCCCAAATCACCGAATTCGGTACCATCGCTCCTGAGTCGATCGCTTTGTCCGGCCATATTCGAACATCAGGATTGACATGAGCTTCTTCCCCGACGACGGAGCCCTGCCCGATGACGGCCCCCTCGAGCACTGTAGCGCCGCGATGAACCGTTGCGTTGTTGCAAACGATACAAGCCCGTAGCGAAGCTCCATTGCCCACGTAAGTATTCGACCAGATTACGGGATGTTTTAACGTAGACTTCTCTTGAATGATTACGTTGTCACCGATTACGGTATTAGGCTCGATAACGACATCCTTACCAATACGGCAGTTCTTGCCAATAAGAACCGGTCCTTCGAGCTTCACGGATGAATCTATTTGCGTGCCTTCACCAACCCAGATTCCATCGCCAATCTTAGGTGTCTCGAAGTCGATTTTCATGGCGCCGTTAAGCAGGTCGGTATGAGCGGTTCGGTATACGGCCAGGTTGCCGATATCGCACCAATAACCATCGGCAACGTAGCCGAACATCGGTTCGTTGCGAAGCAAGAGCAGGGGGAACAAATCGTTGGAGAAATCTTGTTCGCGCCCCATTACGACATAGAGCATAACCTCCGGTTCTAGAATGTAGATACCGGTGTTGACCGTATCCGAAAAGATTTCGCTGGCTCCGGGTTTTTCAACAAATCGCTGAATTTTATGCT
The DNA here is from genome assembly GCA_019752635.1 of Candidatus Obscuribacterales bacterium. GTDB lineage: Bacteria > Cyanobacteriota > Vampirovibrionia > Obscuribacterales > Obscuribacteraceae > JAKFUT01. The sequence goes on from JAIELX010000098.1 coordinate 5,690, forward strand.
CGGAATCTGTAATTACAACGCCGTACTCCAGCGGGTTCTCGACTCGCTTCAGTACCAGAGTCGCTTTGCTCTTCTTTTCCTTGTGGAATTTGACAGCGGCGGTCAAGTCGATGTCGGTGAGTCCGTCGCCGGAAATCACCAGAAAAGTTTCGTCGAGAGAATCTTGAATCGCCTTGACGCAACCGGCAGTACCAAGAGGTTTTCCTTCTTCCGTTGAATAGCGAATCTTCAGTCCGCGATCGCTGCCGTCACCAAAATAATCGATCACGTTTTGCGGCAGATAGTGCAGCGTGAAGGTAATGTCGTTGAAGCCGTGCTGTTTAAGCAGGTTGACGATGTGTTCGGACATCGGCTTGTTAGCTACCGGCACCATTGGCTTGGGCAGGTGACAGGTTAACGGTCTCAACCTGGTCCCAGAGCCACCGGCCATGATTACTGCCTTCATTGACTGCTCCTCCTGAATTTGTAGTTAAGCGAAGAATCTAAGAGCGGGTTACCTTATTTTTTCGCTGTGACCGGTTGTCTCTCGACCGCAGCGTCTTTCGCCGCTGCATCAGCGAGCACATCCTCATAAAGCTGCGCCGTCTGACGAGAAATAACTTTCCAGTTGTAAATCTTGGACACGCGGTCGTAGGCCTCAACACGAATGCGGTCGGCCAGTTCAGGTTCACGCATGACTTCCAAGATCCCCCAGGCCAGGCTGTGCGTGTCGCCGGCATAGGTGGTCAGACCATTAGCGCCGTGCTCGACAAAATCGGTCAGTCCGCCGGCATCAGAAGTGACAACCGGTACTTTTGCCGCCATGCCTTCCAAAGCTACGATTCCAAAAGGTTCGTACAAGCTGGGAATAGCGACGACATCAGCAATTTTGTAAAGGCGCAGCAAGTCAGGATCGCTGACATAACCAAGAAATTTGACGTTGTGGCTGATTCCCAGGTGTTCTGCCTGCGCCTTCAAATCACCCAGAAAGTATCCGGTGCCGACCATCAAGAACTGAGTTCCGGGAGACTGCGAAAGGATCGAAGGAATCGCATTGAGCAAAACTTGAACGCCCTTTTCCTGAACCATTCTTCCGACAAACAGAACAATCTTCTCCCACTCGGATGCATACTGTCCGCGGGCCGACCGGGCATCAAACTCGAAGTCGAAATTCTCCGGATTAATACCGTTTGGTATCACGCGCATTTTATCCATCGGCAGATGAAACTGATTCTGGAGCTCGTGAAACATGTGAGTTGAGTTGACGATCACCTTCCACGATTCGAACGTCAAACGCCATTCAATCTGATTGATGTATCGCTGCAAATCAGTGTGAATTCCCTTCATCCGTCCAGATTCGGTGGCGTGCATTGTCGACACCAGCGGCAAACCAAAGCCTTTCTTCATTACCCAGGCAGCATCGCACACCATCCAGTCGTGAGCATGTACAAGGTCAAACGGCGCATTGCGATGCAGCTCGATTGCATATTGAAGCAATCCTATATTGAGACGGCTGATCCATGTGACAAAATCCGGCGTCGGATCGGTCTGCGACTTAACGCGATGAACAAACACGCCGTTATCATTTTCATGCTCTGCGGCGCCGGGGTGATCTGCCGTCACAACATGCACTTCCCAACCGTTAGCAGCGAGCTGTTTGGACAACTCGGCAACAACGCGTGCCAGTCCACCGATAATGCGCGGCGGATATTCCCAGGACAGCATCAATACTCTTTTGGACACGGTGCACCTACTCACTTGAAAGGGGACGACTCATGAGATTCATAATGGCAGTGTCGGGCCGACACTCACCTTTTAAAGTCTGTTCTACTTGTGTTGCAATCGGCATTTCCACATTGAGCTGGCGGGCCAGCAAGACCACGGCGTAAGCGGTTGAGACTCCTTCCGCTACCGCGCCCAAGCCCGCTTCGGCTTCCGCCGGCGCTTCTCCGCGAGCTATCTGATAGCCAAGGCGGTAGTTGCGAGAGAGCGGACTCGAGCATGTCGCCACCAGATCGCCCATGCCGGCGAGTCCGGATAGAGTCCCGGGCTGAGCACCAAGGGCAATTGCCAGGCGAGACATTTCGGCCAGTCCGCGCGTTATCAGTGCAGCGCGCGCGTTGGTGCCGAGGTTAAGCCCGTCGACGGCACCAGCGGCGATGGCAATGACATTTTTCAGCGCACCACCGAGTTCTACTCCGACAATATCTTTGTTCGAATAAAGCCGAAGAACAGAGAGATTCAAACTGGCCTGGACCGACTTGGCGACTTCTGAGTCCGTACATGCGACGACTGATGCTGTCGGACGACCGTCAAGAATCTCCTTTGCAAGATTGGGACCGGACAAGCAGCAGACTGGCAACTCCGGCAAAACCTCATGCAAAATTTGAGACATTCGCATCAACGTGCCGAGCTCCAGTCCCTTGACAGCACTAACCAAGGCAGGACGAGCGCCTCCGACCGTAGCGGCACCCCTTGACGAAGAGTTTTCCTTGCGGAGAGCGGCAGCCACTTGCGAAGCGACAGTACGCATGGATTGAGAGGTACAGCAGAGCAAGATAACGTCGCGGTCCTGAATGCACTCTGCCAGGTCTGATGTCACGACCACGGTTGAGGGCAATTCGATCAGCAGGGGAGTTTCCACGCGCCGCGTCGCCTTCAATGCTCCCGCCTTATCCGCATTGCGACACCACATGGAAACATCACGCCCGCCGAGCGCTAAAATGCGAGAAAGAGTGGCGCCCCAAGACCCGGAGCCCAACACGGCAATCTTTGCTATCTGTCCAGATTGAGAAATGGAGCCTGCCATTTGCGCACGCAGAAACCAGCTCGATGAAATGCCTCTCAATTGTACGAGGTTGGTCGGTCAAGTTCTACAAACGAAACAAACAAACAACATTGATGAATCCGTTAATCGAACTTGACAGCCGTCCCGGAGGGGGAGATTTTCACCGGACCGACCTTCTTGCAGTCCTTCTCCGGCGCTCCGCGCGCGGAGTTATTGTCGCAAGAGCGGCACTCTTGCTCCACTAACGGCCGCGAGTCCTTTAAGTGTCCGGGACGACCAACCATCAACTGCAACCCCGGGGCCCGACTATCCAGCACCTGGTGCAATTGAGCGCCAACCTGATCGATGCGGTCGGCCATGGTTCGCACCTTTGCCATGGTGCATTTGACATCACCGGAGAAATCAGCCCCCTTGATTGACTCGTTGACGCTCTGGAGCGTTTTGCGAACATCGCCAAGAACGGCCGAAACGTCGGCGCGCAGGGTTCCGTCACCGACGACCTTCTCCACCGCCGCAACAGAAGAATGAATATTAGCAGTAGATTGCTTGATCTGGTCAAGCCCGCACAGAATGTCCTTTCGGAGAGCTTCATCCTCAAGTGATTTGTTCAATGCGCACACGGCAACCTGAATGCTTTCGGCGATTTCACGCCCGTCCTTAGTAATTTCCTTCAGGTCGGCGCTGACCTTCGGGTCGTTCAAAAGCTTTGCAATCTGCCGCGAAGCCCCTCGCCATTCTGCTGTCAGTTCATTGACACCATTGGCGGCAATGGTGGCACGGTCCAGGGCAAGCTGGCTTCGCACCAGCGTCGCATTGGCGCTTGCCAATGTTGGCTGCGCCGATCGAAGGAACGATGCGGTTCGATTGGCAGCAGTGGACAAATTGGCGATTGCCGGTCTGGAGCTACGCGCAACCGCTGCGGCTTCATCGGCGGCGGCGGCCAGGCGTGTTGCGCTATTGTGCAAATCGCTATCGATACGTTGAAAGTTGAACTGGTCCAGGCGATCGGCAAGCGCAAACAACTTTTTCTCAGGATGGCGAGGATCGCGGCCTCGCACAACGACGGACTTGTCGAGCGCGACGAGTTTCGATTGTGCAGTAGACATTTTGGGCATTACAACTTGCAAAACTTTCGCACCGACCAAACCGTCATTGACTATCTCAAACTCTGCACCTTGCGGCACGGTGAGGCCGCTGGTGACCTTCACGCGGACGTGAACCATATTTTCAGAAGTGAGTTCAACACCATCGACAGCGCCAACACGAACGCCGTTTACCCTAACAGCGGCGCTATCAGTCAAGCCGTCTACGTCGGAAAAGACAACGGTAAACTGTTGAGCGCGGTGACCAATCGGCTCATCCTTGAACCATAGCCAAGCACCAAACAAACAGATGAGCGCAATCAATCCAAACATGCCGATGGCAGTATCAGAGGCTTCTCGCATTCGTTGCTGCTGCTGCAGTTGCTGCTTTTGCTGTTGCAGCTCACGCTGCAACTTTTCGGTGTCTGATTGCAACTGCTGCAACTGCTTTTGATCCAATTCTTCCCCTGAGCCGTCGGAACCCGGCGGCAAATGCGGTTCTGGTTGAGACTTTTGCTCTTCTACCATGGTTTTCTTTCCAACTGTCTAGGGCAAATAAAATGCCAGCGTGACAAACAAATTCACGATAAAGACTCCAAGGCAAGCACCAGTTACGGCTTCAGCACCAGCACGTTCGGGGCAATCGCGGTACTCAAACGCAACCCCCATGCTGGTGAGCAATACGACTGTCGGATTAACCAGTACGAGTTTAATGAAATAGACCGAGAGATCCTTGGTGTTAATGGCCTGCCTTCCCGCCTCCAAAAAGTCACTCGTCGAACCAACTCCTATAAGCGGAGCATAGAGCGTCGCGGCCGCAAATCCGAAGACCATGCCGTAGACGGAGAGAGGAAGCGACGAGGCCAATGCAGCGATGTATCTGGTTGCAAAAAACTCCGCAGTAAGTTCACGCTCGCGCAGCAACGTTATGGTGTCTTCGCTGAGAAATGCCGCCATTCTGGCGGCCCAGATCATCCCGACTGTCATAGAGCCTAATTCGCGCAATAGACCAACGGCAATCAGCGCACCGGAAGCAGATTGCGCTCCGTATCGTTGCAACTCCACTACTATCTGCGTTGTGAGCGCTACGCTGACAAAAACAGCTGACGTAGTGACCAGATTGACCGAATCAACACCCATATAAGTGAAGTACTGCCTGACTTCGGAACCGGACAAACGCCTCAAAGTAGATGGCGCGAAAGCTCCAAAGAAAAGACGCAAGGAGCGCCCGAACATTAAGTAAAGCCGACCTGGCGCCGGAAGTCGATCAATGTAGGCCATTGCAATCTGCTCATCACACTACTACACGTGCTATGCAGTGCCAGACGCGCCGGTGCCGAAAAATGTGTCCGGACAAACTGAGTACGGTTGTCAACCAGGCGAAAAGCTGAAATCTCGGCACCGACGAATGTTAGCGACGCTCGCCCGTTTCTCTTTTTGCATGCGACGGAGCACTAGCAAAAAGAATGCCGCTCCATTGTTCAACCACCTGTTACGATTGGGACGATTCAATCTTGCTAGCAGTAAACCTCCCCGCCGTTTTATGCACCTGTCGCCGATATACGAGTCATTCCTACAGTAGGCTCCTACCTTTTAACGACGTCATGAGTATCAAACCAACTATATTTGCCGTAATTCAACAGAACCTGTTCACACAACCGGATACAGCGCCCCATCTCACCGGCGTCGAATCTGATCTCGGACGGTTGGCCGGTCCCGTTGAACCGGCGAGACTACTTAACAGAGAGGAATAACGCCAATGTCGATTGAGACGTCGAAAATTGCGGAGCTAACTGTTCCCGAGCGCCTAAAACCGGGCGATACCATTGCCGTAATTGCGCCCGCTTCTTTTGTCGATGATAACCGAATTGCCGGAGCAAAGGCTGTTATCGAGAGTCGCGGCTACCAGGCGCAGATCAGCGCGAATCTGAAAGATTCATACGGTTACCTGGCCGGCAGCTGCGATCAGGCGAGAGCCGACGCGTTCATGAATGCGTTCGCCGATCAAAACGTACGGGGCATAATCTGTGCTCGCGGCGGTTATGGCACCATGCGAATCTTGCCTCTGATCGATTGGACTGCAGTGAGAAAAAATCCAAAATTCTTCTGCGGTTTTTCAGACATCACGGCGCTGCACTCAGCCCTTCATAAAGAGGCAGGGATGATGACATACCATGGCGGCCCCATGCCTCGACGGGAGAACACAATCGCCGATGACTGGAACGACAATAGCTTCTGGCAGGCGGCAGAGAGCGGTCCGTCAGTTGGCATTGTTGCGGGCGTGCCGAACGGTCCGCCGGTTGAAACTTTAGTAGGCGGCCAAGCCACCGGAGTCCTTGAAGGAGGGAACCTCACATTGCTGGCGGCCCTTTGCGGTACGCGCTGGCAAATTGACCTGCACGGAAAGATCTTGCTGGTCGAGGATATCAGCGAAGCGCCCTACCGCATTGACCGTAGCTTGACGCAAATGCTTCTGAGCGGCGCACTAGATGGTGTTGCCGGAATAGTCTTCGGGCATTCGCCAACTTGCGAGCGTGGCGCGGACGACGAAGGTTTTACCTTGCGCGAAGTGATCCTGGACAGACTCGGAATCTTCGGAGTACCTCTCATATACGGCTTCCCATGCGGACATTCCGATTTTCGCGCCACAATTCCGCTTGGGAGAACAGTCAATCTGGACGCAAACGCAGGCACCCTCGAATTTGCGTAACCCTGCCGCTTTGATCCGGAAGGCTTCCGGATCTGCCGCTGAAGCGCCTACAAACGCACCGACATTTTGCCGGGAAACTCTCGTTCTTCGTTGCTCGCCAATAACGGTCGAGCATCGAGATCCACGGTCGGTGGATCGGCAACAGCTTCGGACGGAAACTTGACTTTGAATGAAGCGCCGACGCCACCCGGCCCATCCGCTATGGAAATGACCGCATTGTGCGCCTGAGCAATTTCCTTTGCGATGGCCAACCCTAAACCAGTGCCAGGTTGCTCTGTCCCGGGAATTCGATAGAAACGCTCGAAGACACGCTCGCGCTCCTCAGCCGGAACGCCAGGTCCACTGTCGTCAACATGCAATACCGTTAGTCCGCCCGCAATGGATACACGCACCACGATGTCGCCGCCCGCGGGAGTGTACATTATGCTGTTCTCGATGAGATTGTCGACCAATTCCCCCAAGGCTCCAGCATCGCCATTAACGATTGCCGTTCCCTGTGACGCGGAGAATTCGAGATCAATTTTTTTTCCGATCGCTTGGGGAACCAGGGAAGCGGCACACTGAGAGACCACGGAATTTAGATCAACCACACCGACTGTTCGCTGCGCGGCGAAAGATTGCTCGGAGCGCGCGAGCATGAGCAGGCGCCCTACCAGTTTACCCATTCTCACAATAGCCTGATCGAGCTCCGCCAGCGCTTCCCCGACTTCGGGATCGCGATTGTGTTTTCGGGCAAGATCGCAATAGGTTCCCAGCACCGCTATTGGTGTGCGCAGTTGATGGGCCGCGTTGGACACGAACCGTCTTTGCGATTCAATTTCGTCTGAAAGCTGTCTGAAAAGACGATTCAACTCGGTAACCAGCGAGCGAATTTCATCGGGAGTTTCAACATCCAGCGGGCTAAGATCATGCGAAGTGCGTCCAGCCAGAGCCTCACCAACGGCAGTTAACGGACGCAAACCTCTCCTGACCCCAATCCAAATCGCCAGCGCGCCGGACAAAATCAGCAGCAACTGCGCCACCAGAATCGTCAACGTGATCTGTCCGGCCAATGCTTTGCGAGTGTTACGCGTTTCCGCAACCTGCAAAACCACTTTGCCGGTCGAGAACTCCGGTGTTGAAACTGGCAAACTGGCAATGCGAAACTCACGATCCCTCAGAGGAATGGTGCGAAACTGCGGCTCAACTACTAAGCCTTCGGGAGCCGGAAGGTCAGGGCTTCCGGCAACAACTCGATTGTCCGAGTCCAAAACTTGGAAAAAAAATTCGTCGCGATCATTATGTCGAAGAACTGATTGAACATCCCCGGGAAGGTCGACCGTCAGTGATGAACGATCAGCCTTGATTCTGGTAATCACCGAATCGGCGGAGTTAAGCAGCTGATTGTCGAATACTCCTCGAGCAAGCGCCAGTCCGAGGTAATAAGATCCGACAGTGCTTAAAACAGCCAGTGACATTAGCGGCACCAACAAATACAGCAAGAGTTTCTGTCTGATTGACTGGTTCATGTCACTCGATGATGAATCCCAAACCTTTCACAGTCCTAATCACGCAACCTGATTGATCAATTTTCTTACGCAAGCGATGCACAACAATGTCTAGCGCGTTGTTGGACATTTCCATTTCTTGCGAAGCCAAATGACTCATCACATCATTTTTGAAAACAACGCGCCCCCGGCGTTGAAGCAACACCTCGAGCACGAGGTACTCGCGGGAGGACAGCTCTAGCAGCTGTCCGTCGATGAAAAACTTGTTGGCACTCGTATCAAACGTCAATGAACCAACGGTAATTTCGACTTTGTTGTGCCACTTATCTTTTCGCAGCAACGCTCTGATTCTCGCCTCTAACTCGCCTACATTGAAAGGCTTACACAGATAGTCGTTAGCTCCTGAATCCAGGCCTTTGATGCGATCATCGGCAGTGTCCCTTGCAGTCAAAATCAAGACAGGCAAAGTTCTACCACTCTTCCGAATGTTCTCCAGCACTACCAATCCATCGCGACGAGGCAACCCGAGATCCAAAATCATCAGATCGTAATTATTGGCGATGACAGCCGACTCGGCCTCATCACCGCTCTTGAACTGATCGATTCGGTGACCGCTAAACTGTAAGGTCTTCGAAAGCCCTTCGGAAAGGTACTGATCATCTTCCGCCAACAAGATGTATGCCATGATGTGTTCCACGCAGTAGTTCTTAACTCACACGCAACAACGCTTATCGCATCGCAACGTACTTCAACAAGTATTTGTTTCCAACTACTATGATAAGGCCGAAATACGACCGATCGGAGGAAACATCGACACTCTTGGGTTAAATCGCATGCAAGACAAGCGCTAGCGTTGTTCGACACTTTCAACAAGGTTTCGCTTAGAATGTTTTGAGACGATTTGCACGGTTTACCCAACAGCAGATCACTCTTTCAAACTCGTTTCAAATTCGCATTTTAGACGAGAAGAAAAAAAACAAATTATCCCCACTTGTAGCCTGCCTCTTTTCCCACCCTGTTTCAGAGATAATCTGAGATAGTGATTGAATGTGCTCGTGAGGATCGGACAACGACTGAGCTTTCTACCCCCGCGCAACAATTCATCAGACGGAATTTACAGGCAGTCTGGCAGCTTGAGTTGCTATTGCTGTTCCGATCTTGCAAGCGCTCCATGACGGTAGCGGAAGTAAGCCGCTTACTCTACATGGAACAAAAAATTCTCGAAGCGTGCATTGAGTCATTCGTACATACAGGAATTCTACTGAAAGAGAACCAGCGATTCCTTTACGCACCAGGCCCGAATGCAACAACAGCGATCGAAGAAATTGCCAGGTTGTACGGCGAGCGAAGAACAGCTGTGATCAACTTTATCTACGCCAATTCGCAAATAAAATAACAATGCGCAGCTCAACCATCTACGCGCAGCAGCGCCAAATCAGTGTTGACGCGTCCGCGGATCTAGCGCATCACGCAAACCATCACCCAATAAGTTGAATGACAAAACGGTCACGAAAATGAAGAGACTGGGAAAGAAGATCAAATGCGGATTCGTCCGCAGAGACCGCCAGCCGTCACTAGCGAGCGTTCCCCAGGAACAGGCAGGAGGAGACAACCCCAGACCGATGAAACTCAAAGTGGACTCGGACAGAATGGCCTGCGGCACAGTGAAAGTTAGAGCGACGATGACGGGTCCCATCGCGTTCGGCAGAAGGTGCCTCGTTATCACGTTGAACGTACTCTGCCCAGCAGCACGAGCGGCATCAATGAACTCTTCACTTTGCAGTTGCAGCAACTGCGCCCGCACCAGCCGCGATGTCCCCATCCAACTAACAAGACCAAGCGCAACAAGGATGCCCCAAGTTTCTCTACCGGCCAACACCCCGATTAGAATCATGATCAAGAGATCGGGAAGGGCATAGGCAACGTCCACGCCACGCATCATCAAAGCATCGACCTTGCCACCGTAGTAGCCGGCAATAGAACCATAGATGGTACCAATAACAAAGGCTATACCGGCAGTCACCACGCCTATCAAAATCGACAAACGAGTGCCGTAGATAATGCGGCTGAGCAAGTCACGACCAAGCTCATCGGTTCCCATTAGGTGAGTCGCGCTGGGTCCTTGCAGAATCGCTCCGCTTGTCTGGTCGAAAGAGTACGGTGTCAGAGGAACGTTCAACCAGGATAGCGCCGACACCAAAAGCAATGCTGCGATGATCCAAAAACAAGTCCAAGCAGTCGGCATGCGACGCAGCTTAGCCCAGGCTTGCGTCCAGAGGCTGCGCCCCTCTTCCCTGACGGGCCGAGAAGTAACAGTCGAGTCTTTTAAAGGTTCTAACAGAGGCATCGCTTAGCCCTCGACCTTCATACGGGGATCCAACACGGTGTACAGAATGTCCACAATCGTATTTGTAATGACCAACAAGACGCCAAACACAAGCGTCGTACCTATGATCAGATCGTAGTCTCGATTACTGACGGCTGTGATGAAGAAGCGCCCCATGCCGGGAACCGCATAAATATACTCGACCACGAACGAACCGGTGATCAAGATAGCGGTGAGCGGACCCAGAACAGTGATAACTGGAATCAGCGCATTTCGCAACACGTGCGCAATCACAGTCCGCTGGTAACTAAGTCCCTTGCACCGCGCGGTACGAACCCAGTCTCGCTCCAGAACTTCTAACACACTCGCCCGGGTCAGACGCGCGAGATAGGCAGCCGGCACCGCAGCCAATGTCACAGCAGGCAGAACCATATGCCCGGCTGATTCCCAAAGTGCAACAGGCAGCCACTTCAGCCAGATACCGAAGACAAAAATCAGGACGGCACCGGTCACAAAGCTCGGGACGGAAACACCCGCAGTGGCGATAATCATGCAGATGGCATCGAGTGGCGAATTACGATGAAGAGCCGCCACCAGTCCCAACGGAATGCCGACAAGCATGGACAGAGCCAGACCGGCAAATCCAAGCTGACAAGAAACCGGCAGGGCATCGCCGAGAATATCATTGACGGTTCTGTTTGAATACTTGTAGGAAACGCCCAGATCGCCGCGCACAAGCCGCCCGATGTAACGGACATACTGCTCGGGCATGGGGCGATCGAGAAAATACTTCGCTTTGATATTTGCCACTACTTCCGGTGGCAGAGCCTTGTCCAGATCGAAGGGTCCCCCCGGGACAACTCTCACCATAACAAATGTGAGCGATGCCACAATCAGGAGTACAGGTATTGCCGCGAGCGCTCGTTTGAGAATCAAGAAAAACATCAGGTAAGTTTAGCAAACTTGCCTACTTGGCAATACCGAAACGGCGCCGATCGTCAACGATTTCGATTCCACATTCTTGCAACTTTCGCGACACATTTTTGTAAGTGCGCATAAAGTATATTTCCGCCATGGAACCGCTCCTCGGCTTCGCCACAGCGGCTGCCAATCCAGCGAATTTACTCCGGACCGAAACCATCCCCGGGCAACCCAGCCATTCCTTCCTAATGGCTGGGTTGCCTCTCCCTCCATTTGGCTGTTATGCTACAAACAGGTTCACGAACGCTAGCATCCTTAGAGCAGCTTAAGGCCGCCCCCGCCTCACTGGTGGTATCCCCACTGAAATTGGATGGATTAGATGGTCGATTGGTTGGATATACTTAGTCCAGCGCTCAAGGCGAGAGATCGCCGTTACCCCGTGTATGCGCGGATCAAGGACCGCATACGAGAAAGTATCTTGAACGGGCAACTGCGCGATCGCGAACGATTGCCAGCCGACCGGGAACTAGCGACCATTCTTGAACTCGACCGCTCAACCGTCGCGCGCGCCTATGCCGAGTTAGCCGCCGAAGGCTTAGTTGAAAGCAGCGTCGGCCGCGGCACCTTTGTCACGCGAACCGAAAGCTCCATGGACAGCGTGCCACGAACTGATCGGGCGGATCTGGCGGGAACGTCGCAATTGCGACGCCAAGACCGAACCCCGACTTCCACTTCGCCTATCATCTGGCATGAAAAGTTTTCTCGATTTAGCGAGTCAGTCTCGGGATTTATCGGCAAGCAGCCGTTGGCCGGTCCCGGAGCAAGACAATGCATCTCTTTCGCCGCGGGCGTTCCATCACTTGAGTTTTTTCCGCAGGCCGACTTTGAGTCGATTTTCGCCGATTTTTCACGCAGTCCCGAATGCCGAAGGATGTTTGCCTACACTTCAGCCGAAGGCGAGGAAAGCCTACGGGCGGAAATCCTTAACCACCTGCGCAACCAGGGCATGAGCGTGGACGAGGACGAACTCATTGTATTAAGCGGCTCGCAGCAGGGCATCGACCTGGTTGCCAGGACTTTTCTCGACCCTGGTGATAGTGTTGCGATCGAAGATCCGAGCTACTTCTGGGCCACGTGCAATTTCACAGCATTCGGCGCCCGAATGCTGCCTGTGCCTGTAAGCGAAACTGGCATCAATTTGGACTTTCTCGAGGCCGCCCTATCGCGGCGACGCGTCAAGATTCTGTATATCATGCCTTCGTTCCAGAACCCAACCGGCAGTACCATGCCCGCGGAACAGCGAAAGGAACTGCTGTCCATCGCAGCGCGATATCAAGTTGCAGTGTTCGAGGATAACTTTGTCGGCGACCTTTCGTACGACGGTTCGGCGCTTCCCCCGCTTCGCAGCCATCCCGGATCACGAGACCTGGTCATTCATCAAAGCACGTTGTCCAAATCGCTCTGTCCCGGTCTGCGAATCGGCTGGATGGTTGCTCCCGCAGAAGCGATGAAACGCTTGCTTCAATCGAAGCGAGTATCGGATTTGTCGACCAACTCCATATCGCAAGTTATAGTGGCCGAATACTTGCGCCGAGGCTTGTACAAAGAGCATTTGACAGGACTGCGCACAGCATACGCCCAGCGCCGAGACATAATGTGCGCAGCGTTGGAAAGTTCCTTTAGCAGCGGCGAACTGCGCTGGTCGAAACCGGCTGGCGGCATGTTCATATGGGCGGCGTTGCCGTCCGACTGCTCTGCTCGCGAACTGCTTCCTTATGCTGAGACCGAAGGGGTTTTGTTTAGCCCGGGCGACTTGTTTTTTGTCGGCGCCGATCGACGCGAATTCTTGCGGTTATCGTTTGTTCAAAGCAACGAAGCCGAAATTGAAGAAGGTATTCACCGACTTGCAATTGCTGTTAGAACTTATCTAACCAGCAAACGCAAGCGTATCCCCGGAGAGCCATCGAGAAGGATTGGCAGTCCGAGTGTTTTTGTCTGAGGGGTTCAAAGAAAAGTTCATTCAAGTACAACATATAAGAGGTGCAAAATGGCTACTGATATTAAGAGTGCAGGCAATGCTAAAACCGGTACGCTTCTGGTTAAGAAAGCTCTGCCGCAAATGCTTAAGAGCGGCGTTATCATGGACGTTGTCAACGCAGAGCAGGCCAAAATCGCCGAACAAGCCGGTGCAGTAGCCGTCATGGCTCTTGAACGAGTACCGGCCGATATTCGTGCCGATGGTGGCGTTGCTCGCATGAGCGACCCTGAGTTGATTATCAAGATCAAGGAAGCGGTGAGCATTCCCGTGATGGCAAAAGCCCGCATCGGTCACTTTGTCGAAGCACAAATATTGGAGTCACTCGGCGTCGACTGTATCGACGAAAGCGAAGTATTGACGCCGGCCGACGAAGAGTATCACATCGACAAAACCAAATTCACCATCCCCTTCGTTTGTGGAGCGCGTAATCTCGGCGAAGCACTGCGCCGTATCGGCGAAGGCGCCGCCATGATTCGCACAAAGGGCGAAGCTGGCACAGGCGACGTTGTCGAAGCAGTCCGCCACGCTCGGACGATCCTGGGAGAAATCAAACGCCTCACAGTAATGCCTCGCGAAGAACTGATGACCTATGCAAAAAATATCGGCGCTCCGTTTGAACTCGTCCTCAACATTGCCGAAACAGGAAAGCTGCCAGTGGTCAATTTTGCTGCCGGCGGACTGGCAACTCCTGCTGACGCGGCGCTTCTTATGCAGCTGGGCGTCGATGGCGTATTTGTCGGCTCCGGAATCTTCAAGTCGGGCAACCCGCAAAGAAGGGCAGAAGCGATCGTCAAAGCGACAACGTTCTACAACGACCCCGCTGTAATTGCAGAAGTCAGCCGCAACCTGGGTGAGCCAATGGTCGGGCGCACGGTTCGCAGTCTCAGCGAAGGCGAAGAGCTAGCGACCCGAGGATGGTAACATGGCCAAACTAGTAGACACTACTACCGGTACTTCAGACCTCAAGCGAGCGAGGCATACTGCCGCCAGGCATGGTGCCGGGTCCGTCATAGGATCCAGCTTGCCACCGTCGGATGTAGGGACTGCGCAGTCTGTCAATCCGGCAGACAAAGCCACAGTTGTTACGATCGGAGTGTTGGCCTTGCAAGGAGACTTTGCCGAGCATGCTCACATGCTGCAATCTTGCGGAGCGAAAACCAAGCTGGTTAGACGCGCCGCAGAACTCGACGGCATCGACGGGCTCGTCATTCCGGGCGGTGAATCAACCACCATCGCCAAACTCACGGGAAACACCACCGACCCGCTGTTCGATGCCATCATTGAACGCGCGAAGGATGGAATGCCCGTTTACGGTACCTGCATGGGGATGATATTTCTTGCAAGGGAAATTGAAGGTTCCGAGCAGGGACGCCTGGCGTTGATGGACATCACCGTCCGTAGAAATGCATTCGGTCCGCAAATCGCCAGCCGCGAAGAGCATGTTGCAATTGACGAGCTGGGCGCCGAACCATTTCCGGCAGTGTTTATTAGAGGTCCAATTATCCTTGGCTGCGCACCGCATGTGCAGGTCTACTCTAAGGTCGCGGAAGGTATTGTGATGTGCAGGCAAAACAACTTGCTGGCCACGGCATTCCATCCCGAAATCACCGATGACCTGCGCGTGCATCAATACTTCGTCAAAATGGTCCGCAAATACGCATGCGTGCGAGTTTGATACTGGCGTTAGGTTCAACGGCAGTACTTCTCACTTGTGCAGACGGACGACTATCGGCACAAAATGATGCAAGCATGATCCGGCACCGATTGAACATCGGAAAGGCAGTCAGCGTGGAGCTTCCCTCCACCTGGCTGCCTGAGCCGTCTAAGACCGACTTATGCCAATTTACCAAGCGTCGCGGTGGTTGGAATGACTGCATGATCACTTTTGGGATTAGAGCACCGGTCACCTTCTCTAAACTGCAAACAGAAAAGTTTCACCACGCCATAGCGCATGCAAAATCACTGACCGAAAAGCAAGCACTGGCTCTTGCGAATCCGTTTGAATTGAGTCACACGGGCTACAACAGAAGCAGCGTTGTCACAATAAACGGCAAGCAATCGCTTCAATTGAGTTTCAGATCTACCGGTCCGGGTCCCTGCCAACCATCAGCCAATGGTGAACACCGCCGCCCCATGCTCAACAGCGCGTCCATGGTCCTGATAGTACCAATGACGGATTCGCAGTGGCAAGCAATCTATTTTCAAACAAACACCATGGGCGAGGTCGACAAATGCTTAAACGAGTTTCCTGAAGCTGTAGGATCGATTATCTGGAAGTGATCGAGAAAAATCTCGCATAACCGGTGCTTAGTCGTCGACGCCTTCCTGGAATTTCTACTTGCGGCACCATTACTTGCCTCTCAGACTTAAAAATAAGCTCCCTCAAACAGCTTGAGCCATCAGAACCTCGGACCTTTGACATTAGGAGCCTACGTAATGCGCGCGTTGCTATTGTCGAAAGATCGGATAGAATGCTGCCTCAATAGACAAATCAGCGATAAAAGTGTGCATCATATCCGCTAATGGTAGGATCAATGGCATCCGATAGAAGGGGTACAACTTTAACCGTTGCACCCGCAATCGAAGAAGTCTTATCTAAGTACCGCGACCAGTACGATTGCTCCCTGTTGGAGCTGTCCACGAGCGGTCCTATGCTGCTGGTCTTCTTGCGTCACTTCGGATGCATGTTTTGTCGTGAGACGCTGTCGGATCTGCATGACTCCTTACTGGAGATGGAAAGGCTCGACGTGCGCATTGTTTTGGTCCACATGGGATCGGAAGAAGATGCATCCACGCTTTTCGCTCGCTATGGTTTGGCACCATTGTCTCGCGTTTCATCTGCGGACAGAATGCTCTACAAGGCGTTTGGATTGTCGCGAGCAAAAACCGGTGAGTTTCTGTGCGCTGATGCTGTGAAACGCTGCGGACAAGCGCTAATGAGCGGTCATTCAATCGGCAAAGTACAGGGCGACCTGCTGCAGATGCCCGGTGTATTCTTGATAAACGGAAATCGAGTACTTCACTCTTTCCGCCACAAACACGCAGGCGACAGACCTGATTACGTGCGCATCGCGGCAATTTTGCAACAAGTCGAATCCATCTAAGCGCTCCGACTCCCTGCAAAATTCCTCGCCTCCGCGCGAACAGAGCGACGCTTCGCTATTGCTACGTTAGCGAACTTTCGATATAGCTCCAGTAAGAGCCGACCAGGTCGATACTGTGCTCCAGCGCAGTGACTAGCATTGCCTTGGAAAGAGATTGCACGGGTAGTTCAACTTCGCTTACCAAACTACGTTCACCGGAAACATCCGTTGAGAGGCACCACTTCGCGCCAACCTCATCGTTAAGCTCTTCCAAAAGCTCTTTCAGCCGGCGCAACGGGCCGAGTTCGGAGGGCATCTCATCGGGAGGCAACACAATCCAGCGAATAATCAGATACTCCGGATCGTCGATATACTGAAACTCGAGCTCGAAAGTCTGTTCACTGCCCTCGTTGTTTTCGATAGTGACGGCCGTAAACCAAGTGCACGTTTCGTCGTCGAACTCAACGTCCTCAATGGTGCCGTCTCCAAAGGGAATGCTGCGAATCCAAGAATTTAGCCGGTCTTTGGCCGGCCCCGCTTCCGGTGATTGCACCTGCTCAGACGCCTGCAACATCGCACCGAGCAGCTGGGTCCCGACCAAATCAAGAATACTGCCATCTCGCAAACAAACTGGTCCGATCAGATTCGGATCCTGCATTTTTTCAGAGTCGATGCTGCGAAAGCAAGCCGAAAGTTGATCGCGCAAAACATCTTCGTTTTCAGTGTTCCAGTACTGCCCTTCGTCTGAGACTTCGAACACTTCAAAGCTGCCTTGAAGACTGCGCAGCAAATTAACGATGCTCATATGCACCGTCGGATGGGCGAATTGTGTCTTGACCCAACCTTGAGTTTCCAACTGATCGTCGAACTCCAGACGAAGCGGCTCGCACAGGGGAAAAGGTTGAAGCACGATACCGACGCTTCCTGCATGACGCACGGCATCGCCCGTAGAAGACGCATCAAGCAGTGTGTAAGACCAGCCTTCCTTTAGTGCAAACTTCATTGCTATATCGCGAACAGCATCGATAGACTCAACACCGTGAAGCTTACCTTCGAAGTGTATGGTGACACCCATTGTGTACGACTCCTTCGCCGATTTGACCGATTTAGTCCGGTTCGTACACTAAGCTATCACGTTCAAGCGATAAAAGTGAGTAAGCAAATGGCAAAAGAGTCACAGGTCCAACAACGGAACACGTTGCCAAGAAAAGCAATAAAGCCGACGGAGTTCACCTTCGCTAATAAATCGCGATGAAACAGCTCCGCTTGGAATGAGCCCGTCCGGCTTGACAATCCAGGGTAAACTTCAAGAAGTAGCGGTGCGGGTCGAACAAGATGGCGGATTACTGGGCGGAAACGGCAAATTCATCCTTCTTGCTGCCGGCCCAGAGCTCTACTGTATGCGGAGAAGGCGGGGCCGGAAGCGTCGCCTGCATCGGCACTTCCTCCAATCGTTCGACTTTAGACGGCACCGGTGGCAATAAGGAGACGCTTGGAGGAGAAGTTAAATCAGGAGGAGGAGGCAATGGTTTATTGAACAAACTGCCCACGTCGCGCACTGCCAGTGGTGTGCGATCGCCATCATTCCTCAAGGTCAGGTACAAACGTCCGGCGGAAATTGCATTAATCAATTTGCCGGCATCAACTGGATTTACGGACACGGTCACCGAACTTACGGGCTGAGCTTCTTCTTGACCGGGCACTCTTTTATAAGACGTTCCTGCAGCAATCACTCGAACATCAGCCAGAATAGGACAAGATTTGACATCGGAGCCGGCTCCAACCTGGGCAATTATGTCGACGTGACTGTCTGGACCGACGAAGCCGGCAACGCCGGAGTTATTATCTACAGCGAAAGTGATAGCCCTCTGGCCGGCAGGGATTTTGGAAATGAAGCCCTTCGGCTGTTCGGCGAAGGCGATTGAGCCTCCCAAAATAGTATCACCGCTGTTAACGTCATACTTAGCCGTGGTGCCGACGACTGAATTCAGATCCTGAACGGCGCCACGCGGTACACGCTCGAAAGGCACCGATTCAAGGTGCACATCACTGCTTCCAATCAGCGTTCCTTCTTTGATAAACCGGTTGGCGACCAAAATTTCCGCGGTTCGCGCGTTATCTTTCCTCAGCTTTGAAATAGTCTGTGCTGCAGCTTCTTCGCGCTTTTGAATTTCGGCGCTATACAAATAAGTAGCCAGCCCGGCCAGCGCCAGACAGACTAACAATACAGTCCGAGGCGAGAGCCTGGCCAGCAACAGAAAAATGCTTCCCGGAAATTTCATGCCAGCTCCCCCGAAAAAATCCTCTAAGCCTCACTTTATCGTCTTAGCCGGGCCGATTACAGAAGGAAATCACGCCTCCGCACCCGGGAAAAACCCCGGGGTCGACGGAAAGGACAACGACACAAGTTTGCAAGATTGCTGCCGCAAAATCGAAGAAGCCCCATATCGACATCACGAGTTCACAAAGTGCGGCAAAGCGACCACAATGCGGGTAAGAAAGAGTTGATGCAGCTCAATAGTGGCGCGCACGATGAACGCCCGGATCAACTGACGACTATGAAAGAAGACAACCTGCAAGCAGTTAAAGTTGTACAGGACGACGCGGTGACGTGCCTGCTCTGCAACACCGCCCTGTCGGTAACAGCGAATCACCCCGAAGCGATCTGCCAGCAGGACAGTTGCACTGTATCGGTCGCGGGAACGCTGTTCGCATCAAGTTACCTGCTAACGAAAAAACTCGGCGCAGGAGGCTGGGGAAGCGTTTATGAGTGTAAGCAGTTACCCCTGCAAAAAACACTGGCAATTAAACTTCTGCACAAACATATGGTGCGCGATCGCAATACGCTACTTCGCTTCCAGCGAGAAGCACGCATTCTCAGCTCGCTTTCTCACCCGAATGTAGTGAGCATTGAGGACCACGGCTGGGCGCCACAGCCTTTCATCGCGATGGAATTGCTGGAAGGACAGCCGTTATCAAGCCTGATTGAAAAGAAGGGTCGTCTCCCGGCGGAGGAAGCCGTTCCCATTTTTCAGCAAATCTGCGGCGCACTTGAAGCCGCGCACCAAATTGGCGTGGTTCACCGAGATTTGAAGCCCGAGAATGTATTTCTAACTAACAGTGCTGAAGTTAAGGTACTGGACTTCGGTGTAGCCAAACTTTCCGAAAACACACTAACAGCTACAGGAGAAACTTTCGGTAGCCCGGGTTACATGAGCCCGGAACAATGCATGGGAGATCCGCTTGACAGTCGCTCGGACATCTACTCACTGGGATGCTTGATGTATCAAACGTTGACCGGAAAACCGCCCTTCGACGGAACTAACACACTGGACATCATACGCGCGCAGCTGATGGATATGCCGGCACCTCTAAATCAGGCCGGTTGCGAAATCGCAGTGCCAACACAGCTGGAACGCATCATAACTCGCTGCCTGGCGAAAGAGCCTGAAGCGCGATTCGAAAGCGCAGCAGAAGTGTCCCAAGCCTTGTCGGAAGCAGACTTAAGAATCTCACCTCCGGCCTATCTCATGGAATTTCCGCTGACGTGGACCGGTACCATATGCGGAGTCATTACAATGCTCTGCATAGTCCTGGCCATCTCCACCCAAAAATCGGAAGTCTCACAGTCGGCACTATTGGTAATGGCATTAAGCACGTTGCTCGCTCAGAGTTACTTTACGTATTGCATCTTTATGCAGAAAGAGTTGATCACTAAAACTGGTTTCAAACCGCGGTTGAGTCCACTGGCCACTATCGCACTGCTGTGGCTCGCACCAACAGCGGGAGTCGGTATTCATACATCTTTAGGAGCGATAGGTCTGCCTGGCTGGATCTCTGCCGGTCTCTGCTTTTCAGGGGCAATCGCAATGGTCTGCTATTCACTAGCAGACTTTCACACATTCATTGCTCAGAGAAAGGGTAGAACCAAAGTTTCATACGTGATGTTGCTGCTACTGCTGATAAGCACGTCCTTCATTGTTCCAATCGCGGCATTTTTCTTCATGCAATTGGACGCATATAGTTTTCTTCTTCGAGTAACACTGATTGCAATAGGAGGCTCGCTATCCTTTCTGCTGCTCTGGCTGCTAAACTGCGCGCTGCGTTCGTGCGCAGATCCAGACTACACTCCGGTCATAGCCAATGGAAAACTGGTCGGAGCATCGCTTGCAACGCTGCTCCTGTCCTCGTTAATCGTTTCACAAAATGTCTTCTGGACTACAGACGAACGGTTTCAGGAAGCTTACAGACAACACTACGACGCGGGCACTGTCGTTCCTGCTCTTCCCCAAGAAGCCACTAAAGAAGGAGCGACGCCCGAAGCAGTGCTTGGCGAGTGGAAAGCTCGTTCAGACGCACAACATCAGTTGGACTACAACACCGAAGAAGTCCTTGGCTGGAAAAACATGGACCTGATGAAGTTCGCAGACGCGGAGGCCGCCTTTGATCGAGCGATTAAACTGAATCCCTGCGAACCCTATTCTCTGCTTGGTGGAATCAGCAACGCAATATTGTCCAACAAGAATGACAAAGCGCGGTCCATTGCACTCAAGGGCCTGGATACTTGCAGTCCAACGACTTGGCCTGCTCCTGTTTTTAAATTTTTTGCCGGCAAAATCAGCAGGCAGGAAATGTTTGATGCGATACCACCATTAGTGCCAGGCTTCGAAGCAGAGGCTCACTTCTATTCGGGCATAGACTATCTGCGCGAGAACAATCGAGCAGAAGCAACTAAAGAGTTCCAGAAGGTCATTGACTCCAAGTGTACCGAGTATAGCGAGTACACAGCCGCACGAAGTCTGTTGGCAAAGAACCGGAAGGCAAAGCCATGATTGAAGAAAAGAAGAGACTTGCAATCTACCATGAATGTCTCCAATGCGGAAACGAATTCAATTGCGAAATCGGCTTGACCTGCCCGCACGACTCTGCCGAGCTGGTGCCGGTATATTCCGATGCATTGGAAGGCACCACAATCAATTTCAAATACACCATAATATCTTTGTGTGGCAGCGGTGCTACGGGCAATGTCTACCGAGCCCGCCACATCGCCCTCAAACGTGACGTTGCCATCAAATTTCTGCACAAACATTTGGTAGACGACGCACAGAAACTGCAGCGGTTCGAAGCAGAAGCCAGAGCGCTAAGCGACCTCTCCCATCCGAAAGTTGTGAAAGTCATTGATTACGGATTGGAGCCACAACCGTTCATTACAATGGAATATGCAACAGGGAAACGACTGGACCAGGTGCTGCAAACCGTCGGTCCGTTCCCCTACAAAATCGCCATAAAGGTATTCTTGCAAATAGCCGAGGCCATGGCTTTCGTTCATGAAAGAGGATTTGTCCACAGGGACCTCAAGCCATCAAACATTGTTGTTTCTAAGTTAGAAAGTGATTGCCCCGAAGTAAAGATCTTAGATTTCGGAACAGCCAAGCTTCTGCAAGACGAGCTCGAAGAGAATAAAGAAATCATTGGCAGTCCTCCTTACATGAGTCCGGAGCAATGCTCCGGAGAAGCGGTAGACGCACGATCCGATGTCTACTCGCTGGGCTGCCTTATGTACGAAATCTTGACCGGAGAAAAACCATTTCAAGCTTCGACGCCGAAAGAGTATATCTACAAACACTTGCATCAATTACCGCAAGCACCTTCCAGCGCACGGCAGGGGCTGAAGATTCCCGAGGAACTGGATCGCATTGTTTGCCGCGCACTGGCAAAACAGGTAGATTTTCGCCTGCAATCCATGAACGAATTGATCCGCGAATTGAATTCAATCAGCATTACTCATACAGCGGTTGCGGAGCAAGCCGACCCCGCCGATAAGAAGCCCGATTTACCGCGCATACTGCCAGGGTTGGTTACGACCACAGGAGCATTTGCGCTGCTTACGTGGATGGGCTGGGAAGGATCGCACACGATAGCGGAAGGAAACTTCTACTTTGTGAATCTGACAATTCTACTGGCCCTTTTTTCTTATGGTTATTGGATCAATTGCATAGAAAAAATGCTCAAATTTGTGAGCCCCGATAACTACAAAGGCTCTCTCAAGAGCATTTGTTTACTTGCCGCTATGAGTTTGCCTGCAAACCCGGCGATCGCATATGGTCTATTCTTACTGCAGTTGTTGCTCCCGGGCGCCAGTGTTGTCGGCTGGCTGATGTTGAGTGCGTGCATGCTTCTCACAGGCATCGGACTGCACGGAACATACGCTCGCATCGCCGCAGGGTGCAGCGTCGGTGGCGAGAAGGACAAGAGCATCAAAGAAGCATTAATCACGCTCAGCTTGACAACGCTCGGAGTACTTCCGATCACTACAGTCCCGATGCTATCAAAATCGCCTTTGCTTGTTGGCGGAATCGGGCTTACTTGCTGGGTTGCCTCCTACATAATCCTCTACTTCGTCCGTCTGGAACTGGAAAAGAGCAAGCAACCGTTCCTTCAACTTGCGGCCCCGGTTGCCATCGCGGCTCTTGTACTCCTGATTTGCAATTTCGAATTACTTGAAGATAGCCCCACAATCACTTTGCTCTCGCAAAAGATATCGCGGCAGCCCTTGAACGCAGAAATACTCTTCGCCCGCGCCAGGCTATACACCATCAAGAAGGAGCACGGTCTGGCCCTTGCCGATTTTAGCAAAGGGCTCGAGCTGGCACCGAAAAATGGACTAGCATGGCGCCAAAGGGCAGTTCTGCTGAGCGACGAACTAAACAAGTATTCAGAAGAAGCCCTCCGTTGCTATAAAAAGGCTGTGGAATTGATGCCGAATGATGTGTGGTCCAACTGCGCAGTAGGCATACTTAGCGACCAAATGGGCCTACAGCAAGAAGCCATGGATAACTACCAAAAGGTGATTGGACTGCCGCACAGATCACAAAGTGCTGTGGGCATTAACTACGCCAATCGAGGCTCCACAGCATTTCGCATGGGCGACTATGAAAAATCGGTGCAAGAAAGCACGAAGGCACTCAACGTCGAGAGAGAAGACCGAATTTATTTCTGGCGTGGTCGCGCTTACTCCCGCCTAGGGAAGGTAGCTCTAGCCCAAGCTGACCTACTTCAACTCCAACGGCATTATCCGGAGGACACTTATCTCGCCAACCAACTGAGCGCTCAGATTGCGCTCGACAGGAAGGCCTACCAGGAGTGTTTGGATATCTCGAACAAGCATCCGGAATTTTTCAAACACACCGAAGTACGGCAGATGAGAGCCCGGGCATTGATGGGACTTGGCCAACTGAGCAAGGCAAAGGACGAAGCGATTGCCGGTCTCGACACGGAGCTCAATAACTCGGACCGGGTTGATATTGGAGAAAGCTACCTGCTTTTAGCACAGATTGAGTATGCTCGGAAGGATTACGAACAGGCCTACAAGCTTTGCGATTACGCATTCAGAATATTTCCTGGAAAGAACATCGGTGAATTTCTCGACAAAACCAAGCAAAGCTTGCTGCAACAATCAAACGCTGTACATAACAAAAATGCCTTATGAAGACACTTACGGCAGCTGCAACAAAATTGATTGATAAAGTACCTGCGCTCAACCTTCCTCCCAACTGGTGCATCGGTAAGTTCGCCAAGATAGCAGCCGCAAAGGAAAACGAGCTCTCCTGAGGGAGAGCTCGTTTCAATAGTCCGGGGGTCGGGGGGGAAAGCTCTAGAGCATTCTCAGCTCTACATCTCTCAAATCCTGGCGAATGCGACGCAGATCAACGTGTTTACTGTCTAGCGAGCGGCACAAATCATTGATTTGTCCTTGCAAATGACTGTCCTGTCTTTTGTAGAGATCATCGATTTGTCTTTGCAGATCGTCGCATTCTTTCTGAGCGGTTTGCTCGTTTGTTAGAAGGATTGCGCGGCTTGCCTGATAGCGACTGAAAACTTGCGAGTCTTTGACCATTGCATTCGCCTGTGGTGCCAAGGTCAGTGTCGATAACATCGCCACCACTCCGATAATGCACACCCGGTTGAATTTGTTTGCTCGAATCATGACTCTTAAACCTCCGATTCGAGAGCTACTGTACCCGATCAAATTGGCCTTGCAAAAGTGCCACTTTAATGATTTACTACCAGTCCACTTCGGAGACTTGATTGTGGATTTTCCGGTAACATTTGACAGCCAATCGACCGTACCACTCCACCGGCAACTCTACGAAGAGATAAGACGTGCAATACTTTCCGGCCGTTTGCCCGCTGGTCAAAGAGTACCCTCCACACGATCACTTTCGGAGTCGCTTGGCATCTCTCGTGCAACAGTGACATTGGCTTATGATTATCTCCTGGATGAGGGCTATCTCCAGTCCACTTTGGGGTCCGGGACATATGTTTGTAGACAGTTACCGGATGAACTTCTCCGCCCCGCAAACACATCAAAAGTTTCCGCACGAAAATCAAAAACCACAGAAGAAGTAAAAGTGAAAGGCTTATCACGCTATGGGGCGTTCCTGAAAGACCGCCCGTGGCTTGACTTTTCGAGCGAGGAACCAGAGATTCAATTTTCGTTCGGTCGGCCGGATATGACAGCGTTTCCGTTGCGAGAATGGCAACAGCTTGTCAATCATCATCTAAAGGAACGCAACTTGACGCTACTGGATAGTCCCTCAAATGCGGGCGGATACTTGCCTTTGAGGAACGCGATTGCTCAACATTTAGCAAAAGCACGCGCAGTGAGGTGCGATGCTAAACAAATCATTATTGTGAACGGGTCACAGCAAGCAATTGATCTTGTTACCAGAATTTTCGTAGATCGTGGTGACTTTGTAGGCATCGAAGAGCCTGGCTACATGGGGGCAAAGAAGGCATTCGAGGTGCAAGGGGCAAAGTTGATTGGATTTCCCGTGGACAATCAAGGACTGATTGTTGAAAAGCTGCGCGATCCAAAATTGCCACCGCTAAAGCTACTCTACGTAACACCGTCGCACCAGTTTCCAACCGGCGTTGTACTCTCTCTCCCGCGGCGTTTAGAACTGATCGCAAGAGCAAGACAGACAGGAACCATAATTGTTGAAGATGATTATGATAGCGAATACCGATATGCTGGACGCCCCGTTCCCGCACTTGCAGGACTGGAGCACGGCGAATCAGTCATCTATATAGGCACTTTCTCAAAAGTACTTTTTCCGGCCTTGCGCCTAGGTTATCTCGTGGTGCCGAACTCGATGATTGAATTATTTACCAGAGCAAAGTGGCTTTGCGACAGGCATTCACCTTTACTGGATCAACAAGTGCTAGCCGACTTTATAACAAGCGGTCACTTCGAAAGACATGTGCGAAAAATGCGCCGCCTTTACGAAGAGCGGCGCAAAAATGTAATCGCGACTCTTAAGTTAACATTCGGAAATCAGATTGAGATTCTTGGCGACAACGCCGGTATCAATGTGCTCATTCGGTTCCTTCGTCCCGTAGACGACAAAGCCACGATGGATGCTGCTCGCGAAGTGGGAGTGGGGCTTGCTCGCACTGCCAATTTTTACTTGCAAGATGCGCCGGGCGGCGAGTTTTTGCTTAACTATGGCGGACTCAGCACGGAAGAAATAGAAGACGGTATGCGGCGTTTGGCTTCAGCAATGGTCTTCGCCGAAGGACCTGCATAATTCCACAGTCAAACTTGCATTCTTATCCATATTCCGGAATTAGAGGCCGTTGTAATCTTTATTCGTCAGCGAAAGCCGACAACCGAACCCTGATAGCCAGCCCGAAAACGGCCCGGAACTTGTTCCGGGTCGTTTTCATTTTCGCTTTTTTAAGGGCCTGTCGAGTCGGTGAGGCGTTCGCGTCAGGTCCGCTCAAGTATGTCGGTTATTTCCTGCGGTAGCGTCATCGGGTCAAATGGCTTGCTGATGACACCGGCGGCGCCCAGCGCTAGATACGAATCAAGCTCATGTTTCTGCACTTTGGCAGTGAAGAAAATGACAGGAATCGTTGCGGTCTGCTCGGATTCTTTCAGTCGTGCCAACGTTGTCGGTCCGTCCATCTCCGGCATCATCACGTCCAAAAGTATCACGTCGGGCCGGTCCTTCGCTGCCGCCACCAGGGCTTCAAACCCTGATGCCGCCAATGACACATGCCAGTGGGCCACGCCCTGAAGGGCAATCTGGGCAATCTTTCGAATGCGCGGGTCGTCATCGACCAGCAAGACACGTTCAACCATTACGGCACTACTACTTTCATCCATAGTTCCAGTCTAGAGATTAACTTGCGGTTGCACATCCCCCGCAAGCCTTACTCCGCATGGTCAAAACGCCCGATTCTCAAGCGCGATAGCATGTCGAATCGGGGAACCACTTGCAGACCATTGTAGCCACCCCTCAAGCGAGTGTGCCAGGGCGCAGCGCCGATGGTGACATACCTTGACATTCGCGGGTTAATCTCGTATCATTTTTGCCGCCGATTGCCTCTCGATACTGGCAAATAGGCACCTGGCATCGGGACAAATCCCGATTTGGCGATTCGGCAGCGAAGACGAAAGCGCGTCTGAGCAAGCAATGGATAGAAAACTCAGCCAAACTGAAAGATTTAATAAGTCCGGGCAACCGCCTGGCAACTGGTTAGATCGTGGATCCCGGTTAAAAACTCCCGGAAGGAGGGAAGGTTAGAAACAGGGCAAAACGCTTGTCTGAAGAGGGCTCGGAGCCATTGAGCGTTCGGAGTTGGAAATTATTCTCCTCTCAGTGTCTAACTAGCGCCCTAGCTTGTGTAGTTAAGAGTTAAAACCGGAGATCGCCCACCAATGTCCCCTCCGCCCAAGCCGCCGGAAAAACTAGAAACAGGCGAGCAGCCACCGGAAGTTCCCGTGGCGAAACCACTGATGGTTGAAGGCGCAAAGGAACTCGAAGACAAAGACAGCACTAAGACTATCGCCGGTATGGTTGGCGCGGTGGCCGGCGAGGCCGGAAAGCAGATTATCAAAGGGTTCGACCTTGTTTACTCGAACGTTGAGAACGCAACAACGGCCGCAGTGAGTGCCCTCACCGGTGCCGCAGCGAAACCGGAAGAGGCACCAGCGGCGGTTCTACCGGTTCCCACCGCCGAGTCGAACCAACGAGCGGAAGAACGCTTCTATCAGGAGCTGGGAGTTCGAGAAACGGTAATGGACTCGTCCGGGGACGCCCTGCGCGCCTTGGAGTTGGGAAGTCCGACACCGCGCTCGACTGAAAGAACGGCCTCAACTTCAACTGACAAGTCGGTGCCCCCGGGAGAGAAACCGCGAGCAATCACTCCAGAGGAAATCGCAGCTCGCAAACAGTATGGTGATTACGGTTTCGTCGATCAGATGAGCAGTCCCGAGCGCAGCAAATGGCTGGCAAGCTCGGGAGAACGCACTAAGTATCAGAACTACGAAAATATGGTCAAATCCGGATACTACGGATTTGTCGACAAAATGAGCGAGGGCGATCGCGCAGGCTGGCTTCAAACAGCCAGTGCTGAGCAAAGGATTGCATACGCCAATCACCAGGACAGAGTTAAGAATGGCGATTTCAGCGCCATCGATAAGCTCGAGGGACTGCAATTCGCAGCAGTCTTCAACAATATGACCGAAGCGCAAAGGCAAGGATTGCGGGACTTTCAAACCCGCACCAAAGCTGGTGACTATAGCTTTGTTGACCGCATCAACGATGCAAACAGAGCTGAGTTCTATCGAAACGCAAAAGATGATGTTTTCAATCGCAGGCTGGACTACGTTCGCCTGCGAGCCGAGGGTGACTATGGCTTCGTAGACCGTATGGACGGTAACACGAGAAAGGATTGGCTAGCTACCGCAAGCGAACAAGATCGCCAGCGATATGACGACTACAGTAAGAAAACCAAGACCGGCGACTACGGACATGTCGACAATCTTTCGGCGGAATCAAGAGAAGCTTGGGAACGCCAGGCTAACGACGCGCAGCGGTCCGAGTACAAAACCTACAAGGATCGTGTTTCTAACGGCGACTATAGCTTCCTCGACAAGCAATCGGAAGCCGCTATCAAAACGTGGATGGATAAAGCCAGCCCTGAGCAACGACAAGGATACGAAGACTTCTCTGTTCGGAAACAAGCGGGCGACTACAGTTTTGTAGACAAACTGGGAGCAGAAGCTCAAAAGAGCTGGCAGACCGACCAGGGATACGTTCAGTATAAGGAAGATACCGCCGTTGGCGACTACGGGTTCGTCAACCGCTTGGATTCAGGTGGACGTCCAGACCTTGCCGACAAGTGGTATCAAAACGCTTCTCCTGAAGAACAAAACGCTTATGTCGCCTATGAGATGGGACGAACGTCGGGTTCGCCACCGCAGAGACCTCCTGCAGACACCACCGGCGGCACCAAGCCCGAAACGAAACCTGATGTCTCAGATCGAGAGAAACCTGCAGACGGACCGAAACTACCGCTGCTCACAACGGAGCAACAACGCGCAGCGGGTGACCTCAGCTTTGTCGAAAGAATGTCCGCCCAACAACGCGAGGCCTATTTCGAGAATAAGGACAACAAACTTTCCAAAGAGCAATTCGAAACCTGGCAGGAACTGCGTAAAGTCGGCTACTACGGCGATGTAGCTTCTTATCCGGAAGATCAGCTGAAACAGTGGAAAGAAACGGCCAGTGAAGTTGAAAAACTGGGGCTGAAAAATCATCTTGATCGTAAAGAAGCTGGCGACTACAGCTGGGTAGATCACCTGACCCCGAAAGCTTATGAGATCTTCAAGCTCCAATCGTCCGACGAAGACTGGTTCGGCTATAACGATTATCGCGACCGGATCGATAAGGGTGATTTCACCTTTATGGAGAAGTTGAACGAAGCCAACAAGGACAATTGGCGCGACAACTCCACGGACCAGGATTACAAAGCATACACGACTTATCTCGAACGCACCGAACACGGCGATTTCGGCTTCGTAGACAAGCTGTCCTCGACCCAACTAGCTCGTTGGAAAGAAAACGCACCGCAAAGCAGCCAAGTTGGCTATGCGAACTATCAAAACAAAATCAAGAACGGCGATTTTAGTTTCGTAGATTCATTTCATGGACCGGACGATAAAACGAACTGGTTAGCTGGCGCGAGCACCGATTTGAAACAAGGCTACGACGCGTACCAGGCAAAAATTGCCAAGGGTGACTTCAGCTTCGTTTCCAAGCTCAATCCAGAGAATCAAGAACACTTTGCTGAAGGCAATCCGGAACTTCGCCAGCAATATAATGAATACACTCGGCGTCAGAGCGGCGACCTCAGTGCCGTCGATCGCATGGCTCCCGAGGATCGCAGTCGCTTCCTCGAAAACCCTGCGAACAAGACAGCCTACGACAATTATCAGGACAACGTTAAGAGCGGCAATTTCACGTTCTTAGACAATTTGAGCGCAGAGAGCCGCGCAGCTTATCTGAAAGAGAATCCGCAGTACGAACAAAGCTACAAGTTCTACCAGGAGCGCCTCGCTGCGGGAGACTACTCGCACCTGGACAAGGTCAGCCCGGCGAACTTCGAAAGTTGGTTGAAGTCAGCCACTCTTGAAGAAGCTGAAAAGTACTACCAACACACCGAACGGCAATTTATCGGTGATTACAGTTGGGTCGATCGGTTATCCGAAGCTAACAGAACAGACTGGCTAACCACTGCAACAGAGCACGACGCAAAGGGTTACGCCACGTACTCGCAAGCCGTAAAAGACGGCGATTTCAGCTTTGTCCAATACCTCAGCCCCGAACTGGCACAAGACTTCATCGTCCGTTCAACCGACTTACAGTATGCCGGATACAAAGCTTTCCTGGATCTTGAAGATCGCAAGAAAGCGGGAGACTATGGCTTTGTTGACGACATGGATCAGGCGTCGTTCGACCGCTGGTTGAATAAAGCGTCCGAAGCAGACCAGAAAGCTTATCTCACTTACCGCGACAACGTCGAAAGCGGCAACCTCGACTTCTTAGACCGTCTTAGCAAAGACAACTTCCAGAAATGGGCCGAACAGGCTTCCTATGAAGAACTGGATGCATACGCGGATTATTTGGCAAGAAAGAACGCGCCTCCGGTCTCGAGCGACGCTCCAGTAAGTCCGACACCTCCTGCACCCGGCACCACTCCTCCGGTCCCTGTTTCCGGTGATGTTCCGCCAACCGGTACAGTGCCACCCGCAGCGAGCACTGTCCCGGCTGACTCATCCGTCACTCCGCCTCCAGTCGCGACACCAGACGGGTCTGTCACCACTACAACGACGCCCCCTGCAGCAGTTACCGCAGTCCCGGCTGACGGGGCGACTAAACCGTCACCATCGACGCCCCCTGATGTTCCGGTGACGGCGGCGGGCTCCGTACCGGACGCAGTACTGCCAAAAGCTGCAAATCCGCTCGAAGTGCCTCCACCCGCCGAAGCTCCACCCGCCACGATACCGGTTGCAGGGACTCTTCCCGCATCCGCGTCAATCGGAAAGCCGGCACCAGCCCCTTCCCCCGATCTTCAGGCCGGCACAATTCCTGTTGTCGGCGTCGACGGAAATCCAGCCCCGATTGCCCCGCCTCCAGTTCTTCCGCCCCTGGTGGCCGCAACGATGGCAGACGGGTCTGTTGGAAAACCAGCGCTGGTCCCTGGCGCCGATCCCTTGCTTCCTCAGGCAGGGAAGCCACCCGTTGACGGACCGGAGCTTTCAATTCGCGATCAGGTCAAGGCGCGTCACGAAGCAGTGCTAGCAGCCGCTGCCGCAGCAAATCCACCAGCCCCTACCGGCACACTGCCCCCGGACAAACCAACGCCTGTCGTGGTCCCGGCTCCAGCGCCGGGTGGTAGCACCACGGTTCCTCCTGTTGTTCCCGCTCCAATAACGCCTGGCACAGCACCGACACGAGAACAGCTGCTCGCCAGCCTAACAGAAGCGCACAACAACCTGAAGAGCAGCGTACCTCCCGGACGCCCCGCGGATCCGACAGGGTCACCATCACCGGCACCGGCAGGGACGAGCCGCCCGGAAGCCGGACTCCCGCCGCCAGAACCAAAACCAACAACAGGTGCGCCACCACCCGTGACTCCACCGCCCGCGCCGATCCTTTCCGCATCGGCAGCCGCTGATGCTGTAAGGCAAGCAGGCAGAGCAAACGATGCAGCAGCAACAGCAGCAGCACTGGCGCTACTTCAGCAAGCGACCAACAAAGCTGAGGTGAAACCGACGCCGCCATCCGACGCGCCGCCTCCCCACGTGGTGCCGCCAGTGGTACCGCCAATCGCGTCAACAACCCCTGGTCCGGTGACTGACCGTCCTGCACCGCCAACGCTACCGCCAGTTTTGCAATCACCAGCTCTCGACGGTGATCGACGGGCACAAGTAGCCCAGAAGATTGAAGAGCACAAAAATGCGCAGCAAAATCCGATTCCAACAACAACTCCCCCCGTTCCCCCGCCGACCGGCACGACAGTCCCTCAACCACAAGTTCCAGTAGTACCTTCGGGCCTACCACAACCAACGCCAGCCCCGACACCCGATGCCACTCCTTCGCGAGATAGGCCCCAAGGCACAAATGGGCACACCACTACGCTCACGCAGGCGGAAAAGGCAAAGTTAGAGGAAACGGCGCAGAGTCACCCGCATCACCAGCCACAAAATCCGACACCAGCTAATCCGCCCCCCGGGCAACCGCTACCAGGCGGGGGCGTTGGTGGTCAGCAGCCGGGGCAGGGACCAACGGCACCGACCACAGGTACCGCCGGGTCAGGTGGTCCGACTGGTCCAACAATCCCCGCTGGTCAGATCGGAACTGGAAACCAGCAAGGAGCCCCCGCGCAAGTACTTACCGGTGGAGCAGCAGCGGCTGAAGCCGAGAAAGTCCTCCGCAGATCAGCGCAGGTTGGTGTTAGCGACGCAACGATTGTAGTACCGCCAGTGGTTGCAGCACCTCCAGTAGTGGTCCCCCCGGTAGTGCGCTCCGCAACAGATCAGCCGCTGCAGCCTCGGCAGGGAGGAGGGTCGGATCATGTTGGTTCACCGGCCCAAGTCGGTCCCGGCGAAGGCACAGCGGCTTCTTTACGCTTGCAAAGACTCACGTCCGAGATTCAGCAGGTGTTGGCGCGACAGGATGTTTCGGACAGCCAAAGACAAGCGCTTCAACTAAGACAAGCAGAGATTGCTGTCGTTCAACAAAAACTTGAGAGTATTCGCTCCAACCCGAGCGGTGGTAGCGTCGGTGGTGACTTGCCGAGAAGCACAGTTCCCAGACCTGACGGTTCAGGTGTGCCATCTAGACCATCGGACGGAACCATACCGAGACCCGACAGCGGACGGCCGCCATCAGGCGAAAGACCAGCAGGCACGCCGGCCGATGGCGCTAACCCCCCGGTAATTGGACGCCCGGGTGAACAAGGCCCGGCAAGCGGTCCCGGCAGACCTGGAGACGCTACTGGTCCTTCTGGAAAACCCGTCGATAAATTGAGTCCTGACGGTGCCGTACCGAAGCTTGGCGCAGAGAAGGGAGAGCCCACGAAAGCCGGAGAGAAAGAGGCTCCGGCCGGAGAACGACAGGCGCCCCCCGGAGTACCGGGGCAAGCCGGTCAACAGATCCAGATTGCAAGCAGCGTAACAAAACCTGGCACTGAACCCGGTGCTACAGGAAGGGCGCGAGATTCCGCTGATATCGCAAATGCATTGTCAGGGAAACCGGACAAAGTAGACGCCGCAGGGCGCGACGTACCGGGACGACCGGGTGAAGTTGGCGTCGGACTGGGTCGCGGAGAAACAGCGGGTCGTCCCGATGGGATTGTCAAAGGTGACCTTACAAAAGCGAGCGAAAAGGGCGAACAACCCGGACGCACTGAACTTGGTTCAAGGGGAGAGATTCCGGGACGCGGAGAAGCTGTTGGTCGTGCAGACCTGACAGGTCGCGGTGAGATAAATGTTCCTGGCGCTAAGGACGGTGGGAAAGGTGAAGCGATCGGGCGCGAAACCACCAAGGACGGTTCACTTCGCGGCGAGCAACTAACTGCAGGGAAACCGGGCGAGATTCGCATAGCCGTTGATGGCACCACTCGTGGTGCTGATGTTGTTGTACCGGGAGCCAAGATTGCTCCAGCGGATAAAGGAATGCCTTTGGCGGCTGAATCCGGTAAGGGCGCACAGGCACAAGCCGGACCTGCAGGCGGTCCAGTGTATGTTTCGTCCCCTGGAGGCAAAGCCGACGGAAAGGCTCCGGCGGAGAAAGGTGGCGACATTCCAGCGGAACTGCCCACAACCAAACAAACCGGGCAATCGCCTTCGATCGGACTGAGTCAGATGGGAACGACTGCACCGACGAACAAACCAGTGCAAAAGGATCCACAGCAAGGCTCGGGTCCGCAAGGTGCTACTACAGTGCCCCTGCAGCAGGTCACTCTGCCTACAGTGCAGATCACGGGCATTGATCCGAACAATCCCACGGGCGCGGTGACTGCCACAGGTCAACCTGTTATTCCTGCGACAAATCAAGCGGTTAACGCCGCAGGTCAACCGGTCAATGCCGCAGGTCAACCCGTCAATGCCGCAGGTCAACCCGTCAATGCCGCAGGTCAACCCGTCAATGCCGCAGGTCAACCTGTCAATGCCGCAGGTCAACCCGTCAATGCCGCAGGTCAACCCGTCAATGCCGCAGGTCAACCCGTCAATGCCGCAGG
>JAIELX010000139.1 GCA_019752635.1 Candidatus Obscuribacterales bacterium
TGTCATTTCCGTTCCGGTTCAAAGAAGTAAAACCCAAACCTGGCTCACCTAATTGACACAGTTCATTTGACAGTTCCGTCAGCGAACGACAGTGCACATTTCTCATTTCTCTTTATGCTCAATCGGATAATCGCCGACTTTTATGGAGATGGCAGTCAAAGCTCCATTGCGCCAGAGCAACAAACTGATAGTGTCATTGGGCTTGTGGCTTCTTACGAGGTCTTGGACTTGTTTGCTTGTTTCCATCGGTTTGCCGTCAATTTTTTTTATGACGTCTCCTTGCTGCACCCCGGCTTTGTCAGCAGGGCTGCCCGGTGAAACTCGAGCGATCAATACTCCCTTTGTCGTTTCAGCTAGTCCGAGTGATTTGCAAAGCGTCTTATCGAGATCTTGCATGTAAACACCGAGATAAGCACGAGCAATATTGCCATGCTGCAATAGTTTGGTAGCGACATCCTTTGCCACATCGATCGGAATCGCAAAACCAACGTTTTGAGCGTCCCCTCGAATTGCAGTGTTGAGACCGATAACCTCGCCGTAAATGTTCAGGAGAGGTCCGCCGGAATTGCCAGGGTTGATGGCAGCGTCGGTCTGAATAAGTTCGACATTGGTGCCCAAATCGGACAGAGATCTTCCCAGCGCACTAATGATGCCAAAAGTAACGGTGTGATCAAGCCCAAGGGGGCTGCCGATTGCAATCGCCCAGTCGCCCGGCCGTATCGATTTGCTACTACCGAATTTGGCGACAGGTAAGTTGGTCGCGTCGATCTTAACCAGGGCGAGGTCAGTGTAGCTATCTCGACCAATGACTTTCCCTTTGAAGACGCGCTTATCATCAAACGTGACCGATATGTCGTCCGCCTGGATCACGTGATTGTTGGTAAGAATGTAGCCGTCCTTTCGGAATACCACGCCGGAGCCAGTCCCCTGGCTTTCAAATTTGCGCTGAAACTGACGTCCTCCAAAAGGGTGAGAATCGGGTCCGAAAAAAAACTCGAATTCCTTGAACGGCAGATTGAAATGAAAAGGCGCATCTGGAACACTGACAGTACCTTTAGTCTGTATGCTCACCACACCCTTTCTGGCTTCTGCCGCTATATCGGCAACTGCATTTTCGCCAAATGGTAGAGCAGCGCCGCGCGGCTGCACTATGGCATTTCTGAAAGAGTCTTGTTGAGGCTGTAGCGGAATCGGCTTCCGTGGCCAGAACTCGTGTCCGCACCAGAACGAAGCAGCCAGAAGGAGCCCCCCGAGAATTCCGAGCAGCAACGATGAGCATTCCACTTTGCCGTTAGCCCGGCGCCTTCCGGATTGGATCATCGCCATAGCCTCCTATCTCCATGCCGGCCTCAGGCAAGGCGGATGCATATTCATGCCCGCCTTGCCATAACCGATTACCTTTTAACCGCGAAGAGCCTTCTCTTCTTCAGAAAGTTCTGCTCTATCACAAAGTTTTTGAGCAGCGCGATGGGTTCCACTACGAACGGCGTCCCATGCCGCCTTAAGATCATCTACCGCCTCGTGAAGTCCTACAGCAACCTCCTTGATTGCTTCCTCGCTTCTCTGAATAGTTGCTTCTCGCTTTTTGTCTAGTTCCTCCAAACGATTTTTTGCTTCTTGACGGGTTTGGGCGACCTGATCGATCAACTCATCGATTCTGTGTCCCAAACGAGCAAGTTTCTCTTCCATAGTCGGCTCGATCTGTTTTTCCTCAACTGGAATAAGCTGGTCCATCTCTAGTCTCCTTCGCTTACCTTTAAGAAATTTCCGTGCGTTAATTCATGTGCCATTGACCCTCAACCGATTTCACGACCTGACTCCGACGCTCTCTCTTCCAAGACGATAACTGAGTGATCAACAGGCAACTTCGTTCTAGAGGATGAATCCCGGAGATTATCGCGCACAACACAGTAATTCTTTTTGTGGTGATTAATTCATCCGTACAACCAAACCAAAGACTGTTATAAAGAAAACTAGGTGCTAGGAATGCCATCACTACAGTGGGAACAGCAGTTCCGGGTCGCAGTGTACTAGCTTTGACGAAAAAAAGACTTGCAAACGGCAAGAGAACACCATGTTGCGAAAAACCGAGAAATCATTTGATACTCAATATCTGGCACCAGATGACATTTCCGCATTGAAAGACGAGGCGGAAGAGATAGAAGAGGACCTCATCCTACAAGAACAGAGGTTAACTGACGATTCCTACGCTTCCCTTCGGGTTGACTGCTTTCCTTCGCTGGAGTACTGCAGGAAAGATCCGTCAGCAGACGAAGACTCTGTAAAGACTTACCTTCGAGAAATCGGTCGATATAAGCTTCTTTCGGGATCTGAGGAGATTGAGCTCGCACGCGCAATGCGTCATGGAGATAAGGAGGCTCGCAAGAAGTTAATGCGTGCGAACCTCCGCCTTGTTGTCAGCATCGCAAAGCGTTACAAGCATAAAGGTATTTCGTTTCTGGACTTGATTCAGGAGGGTACCATCGGACTTATGAAAGCAGTGGACAAGTTCAATCCGGAAAGAGGATATAAATTGTCCACCTATGCAACCTGGTGGATTAGACAATCAATTACGCGCGCTCTTGCGGAAAAGTCTAGAACGGTCCGGCTGCCTGTTCACATGAACGAATCTCTCAACCAACTGCGGAACGTCATTAGACAGTTCGCGGTGAGCGGTGATAAGCCTCCATCTCTTCAAGAGATCGCAAATGCTCTTGGATGGTCAGTGGAGAAAGTTAGCGAAGTGCTCAAGGCCGAAAAGCATCTGGTTTCTTTGGATGCTTCCATGGCAGAAGGATCAGAGTACTGCTTATTAGATTCGCTCAAAGATGATAAAGCTGTCGCACCTGATGAATTCGCCAGTGCTCAGTTACTCAAAGACAGCATAAAAAGTGCACTGCATAGGCTTAAGCCATTAGAGAGAAAAGCAATGATTTTGCGGTTCGGAATTGATTGCTCCGCAGCTATGACCCTCGACCAGGTCAGCAAGAAATTGGGAGTGAGCAAAGAGTACATTCGCCAGTTGGAATTGAAAGCACTAAAGAAACTGAAAGCCGACAAAGATTTGGAATGCTGGAAGGAGTAGCGGAAGATTCCTCCCCGCGATTTGCGGCCGATCATCACGCTCGATCGAGTGGCTCGTCAAGAACATCCGAGATGACGTTCGATTGAGTTGCATTGTAAGAATTGTGAGACGCAACTTGCTAAGATATCTATGCAGTTAACTCGACTCCGGCGACGGGACATATGAGGCGCATTCTCATTCTATCTGCTTCGATCGGGCTAGGACACTATCGCGCCGGTCAGGCGTTGGCGCATGCATTCGAACCTATTGATTCCGTTGAGGTGCTGCATGAGGACGCGCTAAAGTATGCAAATGCGGCCTTCCGTAATCTCTACGCCAAGTCGTACGCAGATCTTGTCGACAAAGCGCCGGAACTACTCGGCTGGCTTTATGAACGTTCAGACGAGGTCTGGGATGAAGTCAAACACGGAATCGCCTTTCAACGATTAAATGCGCTGCCGCTGGTTAAGCTAGTGCAGGATTATGCACCTGATGTAGTGGTCTGTACTCATGCCTTGCCGGCGGATATGATTTCCTGGCTTATTTGCCGAGGTTCTATCAAAGCACGCCATGCGATTATCGTCACAGATTTCGACATACACTCGGTCTGGCTTTGCCATCACTACTCTCGATACTTCGTCGCGCTGGAAGAGACACGCGAACATCTTGCGCAGTTAGGTTTCTCTAGAAATCGAGTCAGTTTGAGCGGTATTCCCGTTGATCCTGTTTTTCGTGAAAACAAAGATAAGCGCCTTATGCGCCTGAAACACGGTCTTGACGTTGACAGACTAACAATACTGATTTCTGCTGGTGGATTTGGAATGCTGCCCATGGAGAAGATACTGTTGTCCTTGCGGCAAATCACTCGAGAGTTCCAAGTCGTCGCTATCTGCGGGCACAACCATGAGCTACGGAAACGCCTGGAACAATTCAGCGGTGAAAGACCTTTTAGCAACGGTATCGTTCACACAGTCGGATACACTTCCGAAATGGATGAGTATATGGCTGCATCGGATCTCATCGTTGGGAAACCTGGAGGATTAACGATTTCAGAAGCGCTCGTAAAGGGTCTCACCTTTGTTGTCATGCACCCTATTCCAGGGCAGGAAGAGCGAAATGCCGATCACTTATTGGAAGAAGGCGCGGCCATTCGTTGCAACAACCTCGCTACTGTGGGCTACAAGATTGAGAAGCTGATCAGCGACGAATCTCGATGGAAGGCACTGTGTAGCAACGCCCGTCGTTTGGCAAACCCATATGCAGCAGAACAAATCGCAAGCGAACTTATCGAACTTTCCGATACGGAAGACATCGGAGGCATTCATCCTTCCGACCACAAGTGTCACTGATAAGCAAGTGGGTTTCAAATCGGGTCGGGGAGCATTTGCGCCCACCGGGCGGTGATTCCAGAAGTTCAAATGCCGCGGTTAATCGAACAATTGACCGCGGCAGTGTCGTGCACCGTAAAATCATCGGGCGACACTTACTTCAACTTCAATACAAAAAGTTCTTCATCACTCATTTCGCAGGGAATCCAAGCAACGCATTCCGCAAGAGGCCAGCTTTTGCTCAATGTTACGCCGAGTCCCGTCAATATACTGCCAATCTCTTCGGAACAGGAACCGCGCAACCTTACCCGAGGCTTCACACTGCAGATGTCACCATCTTCCGCAAAACCGATATACGGTGGCTCAAGGTTTATAAGAAAACATCCTTTCATCTCGACTCCTCCGCTACCGGCTCGATAGTTATTCTGACAAGGCCGGCGTTCGTGTACATGCATCTTGAGAATGATTTTGCCAGGTCAGTGTCGAGAACGAACGTTCATGAAACGCTGTCTAACCATAAACAATTCATCCTCCTTAACTCCTCGGGATCAACCCTACGGTTCTTTCACACATAGGTAAAATGAGCGATGCTGAGACTGTTGCTTAGGCGCGGCGAAAATGCCATCGCTGCTTGCTTCTAACTGAGCGGAGATCAAATTACTGGTAAGAGTTACATGTTGTCCGACTTCAAACCGCCAAAACCAAATGCTGCC
Organism: Candidatus Obscuribacterales bacterium; assembly: GCA_019752635.1. Taxonomy (GTDB): domain Bacteria; phylum Cyanobacteriota; class Vampirovibrionia; order Obscuribacterales; family Obscuribacteraceae; genus JAKFUT01. The sequence goes on from JAIELX010000139.1 coordinate 5,106, forward strand.
ATCCTCGCCTTTTGTCGATGGATCTACCCGCTATTTATGCGCTACAGCGCAAGACTTTCGATTCATTTCAACTCAAAGTCTCTAGCCCTACTGCAAAGCTTGACAAAACGCCGGGTCGTCTTTATTTTCAATCATCCCGACAGGCTAGATCCGTTGGTTCTCGGCGCGCTTGACCAGAATTTGAGGCATCCGTTTTATTGCATTGTCGCCAGAGAGGTCTTCGATTGGAACAGAGGACTGCGCGGATTCTTGTTTCAGAGAGTTGGTTGCTATTCGGTCAACCGCGGCACCACTGATTTGCAGTCAATTAGAACTACTAACAAGATTTTGCACGAGCGCAATGCCAAATTGATAGTATTTCCGGAAGGAAAAATCACCTGCGATAATTCCAATGTTCACGAGTTACAGCGGTCTTTCATGCATATCCTGCTTGCAGTGCAATCAGAATTGACTGGTAAACATGAAGAAGAGCCAATCGTCTTAGTTCCAGTTGCAACCCGATATGAACTAGAAACAGATTTGGAATCCAGTTTACATCAGCTAAAAGCAATAGAACGCAAACTGAAAATACAGACGGATGTTCACGCCGATGTCTACACGCGAATAGACAAAGCCCTGGAAAGCGCGGTGAATCAATTGGCCGAAGTGTACGGCTTAGGCTCTCAGTTGAATTTGCCGACCGTCAGAAAGATGGAACTGCTTACAAATCACATCTGTCAGCGAATAAGTACCTACTTAAATGCTGAATCGCATGCATGCGACGCGCACGATTGCCACCTTTATCATATCCGTGCCATCGTTTCGCAAAAGATTGATGACATCAAAGCAGCCAGCGCATATCAACAATCTGTTTGCTCAGGATTGCAAACAATATACAAACAATTCCTTCTTGATCTTGATCGTGTCGAACGGCTGCTCATCTGTCACGGTAATCTTGAGCGTCCGAGAACTCCAATTCAGGCATGTCGGACTGCAGACTTCCTGGAATACGAACTTTTTGGAAAGATGACAGCGAAAGGACGACAGCGAGCTTGGCTCAACATTGGTCAGCCTGTGGAGCTCTCTTCGTATCTTGAACTCTATTCGCAATCCAGATCGGCTGCAGTAGAAAAGCTAACATTGGACGCACGACACCAACTGCAGGAGGCATTAGATGACACAATGCCGAAGCAAGAATGCGAAGCTAATACAACACTCAAGTAGGCAATTTGACCATCGGTTCTAAGAGGCGAGCGAAACGTTTCGAACTACCAATACGGAGCAGTCAGAATGCGACAGAACGCTAATCGCAACACTACAGGAGAAGCATGGGCTTATGCCTTTGAAGTCGTCCGTCCCGACAAGAAGTAGTTGAGTATTCCACTGCCTGGCCATTGAAACAATTTCTTCAATACGGTGTCCCTCCGCTACAACTTCCCGCACAGCGGAAACGTGAGGCATGCTGCGAAGCCTTAGCGCCAATTCCCGAACCAGTAGCTTACCCTCTTGGCGAGCATTATTACTCAGTTTGGTCGCAAGTTCGGGAGTTAGAGCAAGCTTCACGAAGTTAGAAAGTGGCGGTATCACATGTAATACTATGTACTCGGAGTCATGTCGCCAAGCCATATTCTGTATTACAAAATCGACAATACCATTTCCAGAGCTTTCATCCTCTACTGCTATCAATATTTTCATTGCCACCCCTCTGACAAAATTGAACGCAACACTGCTGATTTATCGCCATGAAGGACAAAGTGTAAGAACTAAAATTGCCAATGCGATCAACCCGATTTCTATACGTTTGCTGTCAACCGGAGAAACATCATTCAATGGAGGAACGCTTTTCCCAGCCACTAGATATACCAACAACGCCCACGTTAGAAATCCCGGCCAATAGAATAGGGACCCCAGTATGAGGATTGTATAAGTCAGACTGTTTAATAAGTTGATGTATCGCCCGCCTAGCAATCCGTGTGCAGCATGTCCACCGTCGAGTTGCCCGATGGGAATCAGGTTCAAGGCTGTAATCCATACACCAATCCAGCCGGCGTAAGCGAGCGGGCTAAGATGGACAACATCTCCAAATTGAATAGTCCCGGGGTGCGCGATATGGCAAAGAGCAGAAAGCAGAATTGACGCCGAGATCGGTACGCCTTCTTGAAAGCTCGTTCCAAACTGAGTAACGGGATGACTCGGGTGCACAATTTCCGAACCCGCTAATCCAGTGAGCAGAATCGGAAGCGCGGCGCAAAACCCTGCAAGCGGTCCAGCTATTGCAACATCGAAAAGTCCTTTGCGATCAACAGCTGGACTACGCAATTGGATGAAGGCGCCGAAGGTGCCAAGTCCGAATGGAACGGGAATGAAGAATGGAGGCGTCACATCGATCTTGTGCAAACGAGCGGCCACGAAGTGGCCTGCTTCGTGAAGGCCAAGGATGGTAAGCAACGGTAGTGAGTAAAACAAGCCGGACCGCCAATCCCCACCAGCGATTACAGCTCCCATCGATGTTGTAGTGAGCAACGTCAAGACGGCAAGAAGAATATTTATAACAGGTCGGTCTTTCTTGCGCGTACGAAGGTGTTCAAGACTCCCGGGAACAATGAACAATATGGTGTTGTCTACGGTGCCCTGTAATAGAGGAGTGCCTGTTTCATGCAATTCTCGTTTGAGCATTTGAAATGCCAATTCCGGTTCAACCTTGAGCCCACCGGTAAAAACAAGTGCCCCATTGCTCTCGTAAGCCCCTCGTACTTCCATGACTTCAAGAATGTACCCCGGTATATCGCAACGCATGCGAGAGTCCGCGGACTTTGGTTGAATAAGCGAAAGCAACGCAAGGGCGCACAGTGGAGCAATGACGATCCAGCTACCCGCCATGGCTCCGGTTGTTAAGCCCACTATAGCGAGAGATCCCGAGAGAAAGGAGCCTCCTACTGTTCTGTGAATTGCTTGTGTATTTAACATTATTCTGCGTTGTTAGCGAGGATACTTACCAATCAGCCTCGACTTGCTGCAGGAGAACCCGAACGCATTACTCGCGTGTTCCGTTGAGGCGGTTGAATTCGGCAATTGTGCGCGAGAAGCTCTGTGACAGCGCTCCGTAAAGCGTTCCGCTGGTTGACGCAAAGACAAACGCAATTAGGACTGCAATGAAGGCTAAGATGGCAAAATACTCCACTATGCCTTGCCCCTTCTCTCTTTTCTTCAATCGAATCATGAATCGATTCCATGCCCTAACGATTGATTCAGTGAAACTCATCGGCTTCTGCTCATTGGTAATCATGCTTTCAACTCACATTAGAAGTGACGTCCTCGCACCCTAGATTACCAGCGTCTGGTTGTACAGCCATCCGGCCGGAGGTTGATCGTATGTCAAAGCGGCATCGACCGTTAGACGGGGCGGGCAGCACTTCGCAAAGATCGAAATAATAAATTGCGAACTGGCTCTATATAGTCGCCAGCGAAGTCTGCGGTCCCTTCTCCAGCACTAGAACTGAACATGGTACGCCGGAAACAGAGCTGCCTGAACGAGGCTTCGCCGACATTTTAGTCGAGTGGCTAACTATAAGAACATCAGCATCGCATCTCTTTACCAGCGATATAAGTTCCTCATCGAATCGACCTTGTACTAGGCAAGCTTCTACTCTGGAGCATGGATATTTGCCTTTCAGCCAGCGTTTGCATTTTTGCAACACCGCTTCGGCGTTGCACCTTTCGCTCGATGCCGGCCGTGAAGCTATAAAGTCCTCCAACGGAATCGAGTGAAGAATGTAATACTTCGGCGCGGGAGGCGAAACAATGTCAAAGCAATCCTGCAAATTTGTCAATGCCGTTTCATCCTCCAAGGCAATGACCACTGTCTCTACGCCATTAGCAAGTTTGGGCATACCTGTTCTTCTCGTGTTCGTAAGTAATCGACTATCGCTTCAACTCTTCACGGCAAGCGCGGCGGACTCGGTCGTCGCTTCACTGTCGATACTCCGACTATCCACAACCAAAACGGAACATGGAGCATGCGCGATCACTGCACTCGAAACGCTCCCTTCAAATATGCGAGCGAGTCCTCGCCTGTGGTGCGTTCCAACTACAATCAAATCGACCTTCTGCTCTCGTGCAAACTGGTTAATCGTCCCATCGATTGAAATTCCTTCAATGGTGAGTTCATGAATGTTTTGAACGTGCAAGGTATCGCGCAGGAAAAGAGACATTTCTCGTACCGTCGCAGAGCATTCCAACTGCCGTTGATTCAGTATCTCCTCTATCATCGAAGATGGCAACGCCGAAAGATAGCTTCCGTCTAATGGCGGTTCGAGAACCTTCAATATGTAGAACTCCACCAGCTTATTCCCGACAGTCTGCTTGAGAAACTCGCCAATGGATTTTATAGATGACTGACTGTCTATAGCAATTAATATTTTCATTTGGTCGTTCTTAAAGCCTTTGCATAAATAATAAGCGGTCCTTCGTGCTTGCAGGACCGCTTAACTCCTCAGATCCGACATTCCTAATAAATGCGATGTCTAGAAATCGTCATTCTCCGGACCTGCTTTCTGCCACAACATTGAGCCGGTTCGCGGTCCGCGCTCAAATACGTCTGCACCGGAGACTACAGAACTCCAAGGCGTTTCCTTCGAATGTTCGCTCACATGTACTGCCATATGCCAAAGAGTTTCCAGAGAAAAGCTGTCTTCGTGACGCACCAGGTGCCCTACCCAAGATGTTACTGAAGCCTTTTCAGCGAAATTCACACAAAAGGCAATAGCACTGTCGCAAGCGTAACCAACCAATGGAAAGGCCCGTTCAGGAGCGTGATTTCGATCGAGCCGAAACGATCCGTTTACGGTACCATCCGCACCGACCATCAAAACAAGTTCCGAATTGTTTTGATTATGCCAGGCACCGGCAAAACCTTGGTTCGACCTCATATTTTCCGTGAGCTGTTGACTCGTCATCTCTCTCTCCTTTGGTGTAGCGAGTGAATCTTATCGGTAAAATGATCTCAGAAATCTTCAGGCTCAGCCTCCTCCGAATTTAGTATTAGTCGTCATTCCTCCTCACAATGAATTCGTAGCGCTCGGCATTTGAAAGTAAAATTGGCGCTCCAACAATACAACGGCATTATTTCAGGCTAGAATATGTCCATGAATAGAATAAGCCGAACCATCTTTCGAAAAAACGTTTTGCTCGCCATTTCGCTATCTGGAGTATTCGTCCTTCTGGCAGGATCGGCCGCCGTTTGCGAGTCCACAGAGAAATCGAAGACCAGCACGCCCTCGTTGAAAGGCAAAGCTCTATTCAAGAGTCACAACTGCAGCGCTTGCCATACTATAAATGCGGCAGGCGGTTGCCTCGCACCACCCCTGGACGGCATTGCAAAACGCAGAAATAACGCCTTCATTACCGCTCGAATTACTGATAATCAAGCTGCCGTTAAACGGTTCCAGGAGCTTTACGGTCAAACTGAGCTGATGCCGCATCCCCGAGTAAAGGAAGTCGAGGCGCGACAAATTGCGGCTTACCTTTTATCTCTGCCCTCTGCAGCACTGATCGCAAAAGGGCACCAACAGAATACTAGCCCGCCAACGGCAACAGATGCCAGCGAAATTAGCAAAAGCAATCTGAACGAGGGCAAGAAACTATTGGCGGAAGCCGGTTGTTCGGCGTGCCATTCATTAGGTGGACTGGGTGGCAACTTGGCACCGAAGTTCGACAACATCGGCGAAAGACTGACCATGCAGGCCATCAGCGAGAAAGTATCAAGAGCCAATTTCCTAATCGACGGAACCGATGAATATGATAAGAGAGGGGTTAGTATGCCCCCCTCGAATCTGACCGCTGACGAAGTCAGAAAGATTTCCGCCTACTTAAGCTCTCTCACTAAACACTAAGCTCTGATACCATCGATAGGAGGGTGTCGAGATTAAGGACCGTCAATCATCCTTTCGGTTGATCTAAATCATCCTTCCCGTTTTTCAGTCTTGCATTGAGACCAGGAAGATTACTGTAGCGAAAACTACAAGCACGACCCCGCCCAAAAACAGTCCGCCGGCCGGAAGTAAGAAGAGCAGGGGCGTACGAGTTTCCGATGAGATATGGAAAAGGAGCGCTGCTACTGCAACCGCGCCCAGACCCATTGTCAGGCCTAATGTGCAGAGAATTGAAGAACGCTTCAGGTATGGTGACATTTTCACAGCTCCTTTGTGAACTTTACCAATTTCCCCGGGGCGCAACATCAATCCACTGAGCGATAACATGGCATCGGCGGTCGCGCAATTGCTCAACTTGAATTACTACGCCTTTCGAGCTGCGTATCTCCATCGCCAGAGCGATGGCGAGTCCACGACTTTGGTCCATTATTAGAAAGGTTAGTGTACTCAGCAAGATTGAAAGGTGCCCTTTGCAATTGATGCATAAACAATGCGATCATTCCGTCGGCTCTGAACCAGCAGGGCTGGTAATCATTACTATAGGAAATCCATTGCGAGCAGATGACGGCATTGCAGCAGCTCTCTGCAACGCATTACCTCTACCGTCATTACAAGGCGTCTGTCGTTTCGACCTAGGCGTTAGCACGTCTCGCATAGGCGAATGTCTCGCAGGACACAAAGCAGCGATCATCATCGACGCCACTTGCATCGGAAACGGCACCGGTCCCGGTACGGTTACGCTTGTGGACCTCAACGCCGCCATTAACAAGCGTACGCCGATGGAAATCAAAAGCTGCCATGGATTCTCATTATTTGATGAGTTGAGGTTAGCAAAAACAACTATGGAACTTCCTAAGAGGATGATCCTCTTCGGCGTCGAGGTGGCAGACACGCAATGGTGTGACAGTTTGAGCCAAGATTTGAAGGGAGAAGTGCCTGCGCTGGCCAAGGGACTCTCGAAGCTCGTACAGCGCATAATGGAGACACTTAACAAAGATGCATGAGGCGACTATAGCGCATTCGATTCTGGAAATCGTAACAGACAAATACAAAGCCACACCTCATTCGCGCGGGGCGCTGAAAGTAAATATCATCGTGGGAGAGTTTCGCAATGTGGACCTGGAGTCGCTTCAGTTCGCATTCGATAATCTTCGGCCGCTCTATAGCGGATGTGCGGCCTGCCAACTTAAAGCCGAACTTGTTGAAGCCAAAGCCCTTTGCCTGAATCACGGTCACCGCTTTTCTCCGCGATATAACACCGGCTTCCAATGTCCTGACTGTGGCGGACCAATTGGCAAACTTATTTGCGGAGAAGAGCTTGATGTTATAGGTATCACGTTGGAAGCCGAGTCTGACAAGCAATAAAGGAGTTGAAGATGCATGAAGTAGCGGATATGCACAAACTAACCGCGATAATGTCTGAAAACGAACATTTGGCTGGTCATAACCGAGAGTACTTTGATGAGGTAGGACTGTGGACAGTCAACTTGATGAGTGCACCCGGTGCCGGCAAGACTCGGCTATTGGAAAGCTTGCTTTCCGCCTGGCCTGAACTGAGATGTTCTGTTGTAGAAGGCGACATGGTCGGGGAGCTGGACGCCATTCGACTGAGGAAATTAGGAACAGAAGTTTTTCAAATCAGCACAGGGCGTAGCTGCCACCTCGACGCGCTAATGATGGGTCGCCTGCTGGACAGAGAATCATTTAGCGGTAAAGAGATGCTCTTTATCGAGAACGTCGGAAACCTGGTTTGTCCTGCAGAGTTTTGGCTCGGTGAACACAAGAAGGTGGTGTTGCTATCCGTTACGGAAGGCGACGACAAACCAATAAAGTACCCGGTTATTTTTCGCAATTGCGACGCGGTGGTTTTTACCAAATCAGATCTTTTACCTTATGTAGACTTTGACATTCGCAAAGCTACAGAGCACATTGGCATTCTCAATCCGCGCGCAAAAACCTTTAGCGTGTCGGCCAGAAACGGCAACGGGATTGACCAATTCAAAACATACTTAAAAGAGGAACTCGAATCATACCGCTCCGAAAGGGGACTGTAATGTGCCTGACCGTTATGGCAAAAGTGATTAATGTGCAAGGGCAGAGCGCAGACGTCTCGGTCGACGACATAGTTGCGAAGGTATTCGTAAGTATAAACAATGTAAAACCCGGCGACTGGGTATTGCTTTCGGGCGGCACGATTTTGTCGATCCTCGAGCCGGACCTGGCCGCAGAGACTCTCGAACTGCTCAAAGGGATTAGAGGTAAGTGATTAGCATTCCTTCCACTGGACGATGCACATCGTTGCGCAATGCGGTCTAATTGCTAATACCAACCTTAAGGAAAGCTTGTGAATAACTCGTTTGTAGTTAGAAAAGAACAGTTCGCCGACTTCTTCAACCTTTTGAAGAATCTTGGAAATGTTTTTGCCCCCGTTTCAGTTTCTGAACAAAGCTACGCATTCAAGAAAGTAGCTACTCACACGGAAATTGCATTCGAAGCATTGCGTACCATACTGCCGCCGAAAAAGTTTTTCTATCCACAACAAGAGACTTTGGTAAGGTTCGACGGAGACAAAATCCAGGAGTGCATACCGGAACTTGAATACCAGGTGATCTTCGGTGTCCACCCGTGTGACCTGGCTGGATTCGGCGTTCTCGACAAGATTTTCCTCGATCAGCCGGCCGACACCCATTATCGGCGCCGCCGAGAAGCAAGCTTCATCGTCGGACTGTCTTGCCTGCCGGATCGATTCTGCTTTTGCCAATCAATGGGCACCGAATGCGCCACGGGCTCTTATGACCTTTTCTTGACCGATATCGGTTATGCATTCTTCATTGTGCCCGGTAGTGCCGCCGGCAACGATCTAATGACCAAAGCTCGCAGCTGCAGCGCACCGGCTAATGCCAGCGATCTAGATCAATACAAGAAATTCTGGAACGACCGCTCCAAGATGTTTGAGACAGGATTCGCTCCGGACAACTTGCGCACCGTAATGAATCTCGAGTGGGACAACCCTGTCTGGAATGAGCTTGGTGAACGTTGCCTCAGCTGCGGTAATTGCACTCCCGTATGCCCGACATGCTACTGTTTCGATTTGGTGGACATAGCCTCTCTCAATGGCAGCTCGGGCGAACGGCGCCGAGAGTGGGACAGTTGTCAGTTCAGCGGTTTCGCTGCAGTCGCGGGGGATTTCAACTTCAGACCAACTCCGGTCGACCGCCTCAAATTTTGGTATCGCCACAAGCTGCATGGTTTTGATGATCCGTACGGCTTCAAGACTTGCGTCGGTTGTGGACGGTGCACTGTATCTTGTCCTTCCGGTATAGATGATCTGGTCGGTGTCGTCAAACGACTCCAAGCCAACAGGGCGGAAACCAATGAATCAGCTTAGAACTATTAGTCCCTTTGTCGCAAGCAAAGCAATTCTTCGATCCATTATCCCAATGACCGAAGACAATACGCTGTTCGAGTTCACTGTCGAAGATGACGCTTTACGCGCATGCCGCCCCGGGCAGTTCGTCCAGCTATGGATACCTGGTGTGGGCGAATGTCCCATATCGGTTTGCTCAGGCCGAGTTGGCGACACGATTCAACTCACAATTCGCAAAGCCGGCCGAGTCACAGGAGCCCTCTTTGGCATGGCGGAAGGTGACTGGGTCGGTCTGAGGGGGCCATTCGGACACGGTTTTCCTGTCGATCGCTTTAGCGGCAAAGATCTTTGCCTGGTAGCGGGCGGGCTTGGAGCCGCACCGATACGTTCACTCTGGCAATACATAATCGATCGTCGAGAAAGCTTCGGAAAGCTTATTCTCATCTACGGTATGAGACACTCGAAGCACCTACTCTTTCGGCAAGAGTTTCAACAACTACTGCGCAGAAAAGACATGCAGGTGTACTTAGCGGCCGAGGATGTAGTAGGGCCCGATCTGCCCCCGCTTGAATTTCAACTGGGTCGCGTTACCGATATGATTGCGCTGACAGAGGTGCATCCGGAGTTTGAAGTTGCGCTTTGCGGACCGCCTATTATGTATAAATATGCTGTCGACGGATTACGCATGAAGGGCATTCCGGACTCAAACATATGGCTCTCGCTGGAGAGACACATGAAGTGCGGAATTGGTAAATGCGGACACTGTTTTGTAGGAGGCAAGTTCACTTGCAAGGAAGGTCCGGTGTTTCAGCTGTCGGAGTTGAACACAATTCCTGAAGTGATCGAATGCGGGTCGCCGAGGTGTCAGTATGACTAGTACTGCTAAACCCGTGCCAACGATTGCTATAGAAGGACTCACGGGATGTGCCGGCGAACTGCTGGTAATTCTGGAAAATATGGAAAAGCTGATACCATTCGTTCGCATTAAGCGTTTCAGCTTTGCACAAAGTGACAATCAATCCGGTCCGGTCGATATTAGCTTTGTCGAAGGAAGTGTCAGTCAGCCTCATGACCTTGAGAAGCTAATAAAAATACGGGCAAACTCCCGCTGGCTGGTAGCGGTCGGAAACTGTGCCGTGTGGGGCTGCGTGCAGAAAGCTGCATGCGCCAGATGCAGCGTCAACGAAATGTTGGGCGCCGTATATGGAGCGGACTCTGAAATTGCGGTGATGCCTGCGACACCTCTGCATGATCACGTAAAGGTAGATGTCGAACTCTCAGGATGCCCAATTAACCCGACGCAGTTTTTGGCAGTGGCAGCCAGCGTCTTGAAGGATCATCTTCCTTACATTACACACAAGCCGGTCTGCCTTGAATGCAAACTCAACGAGAATCCCTGCGTACTAATAGAGAAGAATCTACCGTGCCTAGGACCCGTAACGGCAGCCGGATGTGGTGCTCTTTGCCCGAGCGCGGGCGCCGCTTGCTACGGTTGTTGGGGACCTTGCGAGTCGCCCCAAATGGACGCGATGGCAACCATTCTGTCCGAGAAAGGATATTCCATGGATGACGTTCTTATGCGCCTTAAGTCATTCGGAGCTCCGACACATTTGTTCGAACGACTTGATCCACTACTGGCGAAGAACTAGAAGGAAGGTAAGGTCTTTATGTCTAAGTCCGAGCGAAAGATAATCGAGATTCCAGAAATCTCGCGTGTCGAAGGGCACGCCGCAATAATAGTTGATTTGGACGGTGGAAAAGTTTCATCGGTAAAGCTAGACGTATTTGAGGGAACGCGTTTCTTTGAACGAATAGTATTAGGTCATCACTTTAGTGAAATCCCGCACATTACCTCCCGCGTGTGCGCTATTTGCTCTACAGGGCACGTACTGGCCGCCATTTTCGCGATTGAACGAATTCATGGCTTCCAGCCACCACCCTCGGTGACCCTGCTGCGAGAACTGATGCACCTAGGAATGATAATCGAGTCGCACGCCACGCATGTTTGCGCACTAGCCTTGCCCGATTTTCTAGGCACGGGAGATCTGCTCACTTTTGCTACAGAACATGCCGCCGAATTCCAAATTTGGAACAAACTTCGCAATCTGGGCTCCGCAATACAAACGTGTATAGGAGGCAGACCATTTCATCCGGTCAACCTGCATCCGGGGGGATTTTCGAGAATCCCGGCGCGCGAACAGTTACTTGCACTTCTAAAATCGCTGGAAGCAGAATCACAACTAGCCATCGAATTGGGAGAGCGACTTCTCGAAATCAAGGTTCCCTTTGACAAGACCTGCACCACTCCATTCCTTGCTTTGCAGCCAGAAACTACCAACTACGGTTTCTTTGGCGATTCGGTGATATCGAGCGAAGGTTGGACAGCGTCCATCCAAGAATATAGATCGTACTTAATGGAACACACTGTTCCCTATAGTCACGCAAAGCATTCCGGTCCCGGCGGAAAGCCCGTCATGGTAGGGTCGTTAGCACGCCTGCACTTCTTTTCAGACCGATTACAAGCTGAAGCGGCGAGTCTATATCGCAAAAGCCCGTTGAAGACGCAAGCTCCCAATACGGTGCTCAATAATTTGGCTCAATGCGTGGAAATAATAGAAGCAATTAGCCGAAGCAAAAACATAATCGCAGAGTTGCTCGCAAACGAACTGCCGATGCAAACCGACGCTAACATAATTCGACCGATGGCTGGCGCAGCTGTCGGCGCAGTTGAATGCCCCAGGGGCACGCTCTATCATTTCTATGAGATTGACGCACAGGGAAAGATTCTCGCGGCCGACATGATTACGCCATCAGCCCAAAATGCGGCGCGAATCGAGCATGATATAAGAACAGTTGTTGAAGAGTATTACAATAATGCAGCAGAGCATGAACTTCAGAGTTATCTTGAGACTCTGGTTCGCGCCTACGATCCCTGCAATACTTGTGCAACTCACATGGTAAAAGTAAATTTCGAGAAGAAAGGATGTAACTCGTGAAAGAAACGCTCATCGACCGCAGTTCTAAGAGCATCTGGCTAGAGAAGTATCGCGATCGTGTGGTTTCCGCAGAACAGGCGGTAAAGCATATTAAATCCGGAGATACGGTTTACGTCCACTCCAATGCCGCCGCGCCGGAAAGTTTGCTCGATGCAATGACAAACCGTGCAGATGAGCTTGAGAACGTGAAGGTAGTGCATCTTCTAACACTAAGTAAAGCAGCATACGCGCAACCAATGTATTCGAATTCCTTTCGAGTTAATGCCCTGTTCATTGGAAGCAATGTACGTAGCGCAGTTAATGAAGGACGAGCCGATTACACACCGGCGTTCCTCAGTGAGATACCGTCGCTGATTGAAACGGGAATCTTGCCCATAGATGTTTGCCTGCTCCAGGTCTCGCCTCCAGATGCACACGGATATTGCAGTTACGGCGTATCGGTGGATTGCAGCATTGCTGCCCGTAAGAGCGCCAAAGTCGTGATTGCAGAAGTGAACAATAGGATGCCCAGAACCCTTGGACGTTCATTCGTGCACATTAGCAAACTGGATTTCATTGTCGAGACGGACAGGCCTTTACCCGTGCTTGAGCCGCAAGAACCTTCCGAAACTGAGCGCGCCATCGGACAGTACGTTGCCACTTTGGTAGAGGACGGCGCGACGCTTCAACTAGGCATCGGAGGTATTCCCAATGCTGTCTTGAGATACTTGACCGAAAAGCGCAATCTCGGGGTTCATAGCGAAATGCTTTCGGACGGCATAGTAGACTTGATCGAGGCAGGCGTGGTCACAAACGATGCGAAGACTTTTCTACCCGGTAAAGTTGCTGTCAGTTTCGTCATGGGCACTCAGCGCCTCTACGACTTTGTCGACAACAACCCTCTAATCGAGTTCCAGACAAGTGATTACATAAACGATCCGGACATTATTGCCCGCAACGCCAAAATGACCTCGATAAACTCAGCCCTGCAAGTTGATGTCACAGGACAAATATGTGCAGATTCAATTGGAAACTATCTGTACAGTGGTTTCGGCGGTCAAGTTGATTTTGTCAGAGGCGCATCGAGAGCGCGCGGCGGGAAAGCGATAATAGCCATGCCCTCTACTGCAAAAGGCGGTCTGGTATCGCGAATCTGCGGTACGCTTCGCCCCGGTAGCGGTGTCGTCACCTCGCGAGGCGATGTGCATTATGTGGTCACAGAATTCGGTATCGCGCAGCTTCATGGCAGAACGCTGTCTCAGAGAATGCGCGCTCTAATCGCAATCGCTCACCCCGATTTTAGAGAAGAGCTTGAACAAGACTGCCACAAGTTATCCTGGTTTCAACGATAACTTACCGGCATCGCTTAGATTAGTTTAGTGTGCCCCGCTTCCAGTAGGCGCAGAGGCGTCCATCGAATTGATCATTAACTGAAGGCTCCTGCGCAGGTCTTCCGTAATCTGCCTGCGGACAAGGTGCCGATCTTTTTGATATTCGCCCATAAATGGTTTAAGGTCGATCGGTTCGGCAATGCGCACGAGAACTTCACGTCTTGCCAGTTGATGAGGCCGATGAATCTGAAAGACTTCACGCTCAAGGTTTAAAACTGTCTCCGCTAGGCGCTCCTGCGAGGGGTTCAGTTCTACGTACTTCGGATTCCAGCCGGCCATCCGGCCAACACGCATCAAAGATGCCAGATCTTCCTTTATTTGCAGCAGACTTTCAGCGCTGAAAATACCTTTAGGGAGACTGCGAATATACGAACTGAGCTTCCAGCTGCGTTCGAGTAATCCTTGTGTCTGTGGAGCACTTACGGCACCGGGATATTTTTCTTCAAGCTGTTCAATGATTGATTGCCTTACTTCCTGTATCCGGTCCGTTAGCTCGGTCAGACGAGAGGAGCCGGACTTCAATCTGTGCAGGTATTCCTGCCGGTGCAAGAGTTCAGCTATTATGAGTGCCAGCCTCATCTGCAAATTCTGAGTTCTAACACGGCGCTTCAGATGCCTCTCGAGTCCTTGGACGCGTTTCTCTAACGCCTGAGCAATTGACTCACTATATATGTACTTGATCGCTATCGGAACCAGACAGACCGTGAATTCCGGACGAGCCGATTGCATTTCCACAAGGGCTTTCATGCTCACATCCACAGCACCACTCTTCAGAGGTTGTACGAGATCATTCAAGTAATAGATCTCGCCTTCAGGAAAAATCACGAGCACATCTTGTCCCCGTTTTACCAAATCGATGGCATAACGCTTTGATTGCTCAATGCTGCTACGATCCCCGCCTCTATCTACCGAGAATGCTCCCAATCGCTGCAGCCAGAATCCAGCGATTCCAAATCCCTCCTTAAAGGCTTCGCTATTCATCATGTAGTAAAAATCGCGCTGAGCGATACGCGACAGTTCGACGCAGATCTTGAAATCAGTTTCGTCACAATGGTTTGGGGTTATGATCACACCGTTGCCGAGCGGTAAGTTCCGCAACCTTTCCAAGTCGGACTTATCAATATGCAACCGATTATGCAAACTCAAGTCGATCCTGATGAGGTTCTGGAATAGAAAGACGATCCACTTTTGGAGCTTAGCTGGAAAAAACTTCCTATCAGTCGAAGCTATTCGCACCAACCTTTGAATCAGCAGCGGAGTTTTGTGAGCACCTTCGTTCATAGCCCAATACGCAAACTAGAACACTTATCCCTCTTTATCTAAGCTCACGATTGAATGTCATGCATCAATCGCAGGAAGGATCTTTTCATACCGACAGAGTTCGATTGATCCCGTCAGCCCAACTAGCGCGGGATATCGTGGATTGTAGCGGTGAGATCATTGTAGTCGGTAAGTCCGCAGACTGATGCGGTTCTGCTTTCGGTCGAACATACTGCAAACATTGGGCAGCTCGTACAAGGGCAATCAGTGAACAGGTGCGCCGCCATGCAACCAAACAAAACCTTATCCGATTCATCGGATAACCTCCCTGATCAGGAAACGGAATCGGAATGGAAAACACGCCAAATCATTTCACGCCGAATCTCCAACAGTCCCCCAAGCACCACTGACCGAGCCGGTAAGTCGAATCAGAATTTGTGGAAGCTGGGCTACAGAGGAGTCTTGTCCATCTTGCGTGCCGAAGCGTTCCGGACAAGGGCCAAGTCTGAGCAAATCCAGACGTCCGATGAAACGGATATGAGTAAAGGGCGGTAGCACCTCACACATTCGCGACTTGCCAACAAACACTACTGGACCGAATTCCAAATGATAGGAGCAGAAAATGAGTGCAGGGTCCAAAATTGCAGGAGCCAACTGTTCGGAATTGTCATTTCGCATGGGAGAGAAAGAAGCAATTCTTGAGTGGAGAAGCACCTGCCCATTTCACGAGATACTTGTTGAACGTAAGATGTGCGAAGCAGTCGACTACGATGCCCTTCCCGGATGGCTTTTCATCCTTGATGGTCACAAGGGTCAAGTAACAACCAACTCCAAGGTGACAATGGAAAACAATGACGGGCAGGTCCGGCTAACTTTCGGGAAAGCGTTTCTGGAGCCGAAGTCGATTGCGTTGAGCAGCGAGGAGAAAGTGGCATTAAGAAAGTTTTTGCGAAATTCGTTTGCTCGCTTTTTAATTAGCGGAGAACCTTCCGGTGAAGACTCGCAACACTCCTGCGTTAATCTCCGGAACAAGCGAAATGCAGACTCACACCAGGGAGTCTTCTAGTTACTTACTCTTCCGTAACTTTAAACTAGTCCGCGTCGCATGGCTTGAACGGCGGCCTGAGTGCGATCATCCACGGCCAGCTTGTTCAAGATGTTTCGAACATGAGTTTTCGCAGTAGCCAGCGAAATAATCAGTTTCTCAGCAATTTGTTGATTGGATAGTCCGTCGACTATAAGTTGCAGAACTTCCAGCTCGCGAGGAGACAACGGTTCGGGCAAGGGGCGATAGCTAGCAGTGGAGTTCGTGGATGCGTTCGGGGTCGGGGCTGAGGCGGCTGCGGAACCAGAAGGCACATTGGCCGCCAATCCTATTTTTAGATCCTCTTCGGTCTGAACTGCAACGTTCGCTTCGGTGGCAGACCGGTTGGAATAGTGTTTGAGAACCTTACTGGCGATGCTCGAATCAAGCCAAGTGTCACCGGAGCTTACCGAGCGAATTGCCATGTACAGCCTCTCCGGCTCTACATCCTTCAAGCAATAACCTGAGGCTCCCGCGGCCAACGATGCGAAGATGTCACTCTCATTGTCATGCTGGGTCAGCATAATAATTTGAATGTCGGGGCTGTTAACTTTGATCTGCTTTGCAGCTTGAATACCATCCAGAACAGGCATACCGACATCCATCAAGATGACGTCGGGGTTGAGCGCCTCTGCCTGCTGAATAGCCTCCTGGCCGTTAGCCGCTTCACCAATTACATCAAAGTCCGGCACCCGCTTGAGCGCTGTCTTAAGCCCCATTCTGGTCAGCTTGTGGTCTTCCACCAGCAAAACTCTTACTACCGATTCATTTGTTTGTTCAGACATGATCATGCACAAGTTGGTCAACTGCTCTATATTCTGATTGATTATCAGTTTCCTTAGATTAACTTCCTGATAGGGAGAGCCCAAATGACACATGGCAACAGGCCGTCCTCGATGCCTTCAGCCGCTACAGTGACCGAAGATGACGTCATACGCCGCAAACAATGGTTAGAGATGGGTCAAACTGACGAACACATTCTCGCCACTGATATTGATGCTCTAATCAACCATCGAATCGACGAATTGATGGCGTTTATGTACGAGCATTTTTTGGCATTTGAGGATACCCGTTCCTTCTTTCCCGATGACCAAACGCTAATCAGAGCGCAAACAGCGCAAAAGGCTTACTTTGAGAGACTTACCAAAGGCAATTACAACACTGATTATGTAATTGACCGCCTCCGAGTCGGTTCGACACACTACAACATCGAATTAGGTCCTAACTGGTATCTGGGCGCCTACAACCGCGCCATAGGATGGCTCCTACCTTTGCTAGTGGATAAATTTTCCAATGACGGTCCGCGGTTACAAGCGACTTTGAAAGCGTTGCTTAAAATCATCTTTTTCGACATGGGGCTTGCGATCGAGAGTTACATTAACGCAAAAGAAGGCGCACTGAGAAAGCATCGAGACGCATTAAGAGAGCTTGAGACTCAGAAGCGGGTCACGAAAAGTATTCTAGAAAGCGCCCCTGTCGGTATTGTCAGCCTCGACGAGAACTTTATCTGCGTCGAGTGCAACGATGAGTTTGTCGAGATAATCGCAACAATGTCACGAGCGCAGATACTTGGCAAATCCTTATTCGATGTCGCGCCCGGACTAAGTATCGAGCTGTTCACCGAAGTACTGACCACAAGCCAGCCGGCGAGCCGAACGGCAGAGTTAATCAACATATGCCACGATGCGCGATATGCAGAAAGTTATTGGGACTGGGCGACTTGGCCCGTTAAAGACGATGAAGGAAAGATCTCGGGCTTGGTAGCGATGTTCACCAACGCCACTGATCGCGTGCAGCTGCAACAACAGCGCGAAGATTTCGTAGCAACATTGACGCACGATTTGAAAACGCCGGTCTCTGCGACGAACAGGGCAGTGCGATTCATGCTCGACGGAGACTTCGGAGACATCACAGATGATCAGCGTGAAGTACTTGAGACCATACTGCAAAGTAACACCACTCTTTATTCGCTTGTCCAAACGCTCCTGGATGTCTACCGGTTCGACAGCGGCGTCAAGGAACTGAACAAAACGAAGTGTAATCTCAGCGCTACGATTACACAGCTGGTCACAGAAATCATGCCGCTAGCCGAAGATAAAGGTGTGGAACTGCGAGCAACGCTTCCTTCCAGCGACAGCGAAGTATTCTGCGACGAAGAAGAACTGAGGCGGGTTGTTCAGAATTTAGTCGATAACTCGCTTAAGTTTACGCCGACCGGCGGTTCAATTATTGTGCGGATGACGCAAACTGCCGAGCAGACGGAAGTTTGCGTAGAGGACACCGGCAGAGGCATTCCAGCCGAAAATATGCCCAAACTATTTCAGCGTTTTTGGCAAGCAGGCTCAACCGGCAGATACTATGCAAGCACAGGACTGGGGCTCTACTTGTGTCGGCGCATTCTCGAGGCCCACGGTGGCAAGATATGGTGCACCAGTACCCCCGGTGAAGGAAGCAAATTTACGTTTTCTCTGCCTAATCACGGATAACGGCGTATCTGCTGAAGGACCAGGTCGAACAAGATGGAACAGTGGTGGCGACAGGCCGCTCGGTCTATACCCGAGTCCGCCCGCGCCCCCGTGCAAGCCGGCGACGATTCGGGTCCGATACATTTTTTTGAACGCAAATTTTCATAGGATTCAAATTCGCGCTCAACACCGCTCCAGGCCTCTTCAGCAAGATCTACCGTTTCGGCGGAACCTGGACAAATTCTCTGCCGAAAATAGTGCTGTAAAATTTGGCGAGCAGCAGTTGAACAGTCGCAAGGCGAGCCGATTGTGCTGCACAGCGCAGCCTTATCATCGGCTCTGATCAGTCCGTTGTTACATGCAGTTTCGACCAACGCCTGTCGACCGCTCAGTCCATTATTGACGAGCTCATAAATGTGAAGCCTCTCGTTCGGAAACCTAAGCGGCATTTGACCAATCTCTTTCACACCCGAAACAATTTCTATCATCCGATTATCAGCTAATTCTGCGGCAATCGCTTGCACTGAAAGAATGATTGCAAGTCAATCGCAAGAGTGATCACTCAACTTGCGCCTTCAGTACGCCTGTCTTACATGCCCGCATGAACTGATGATAGTCATGTTCAGTCTGTTTGGCGTACGCAACCGCGTAAGAGCCAATTGCTTCGTCAAATCGTTCACTTCGGCCTAAATAGCCCCGCAAAATGGACGGGTCACCAGAACGCGCATGGGCGCGAGCCAGTATCTCTCCAGCCAGTTGCGGAAACTGCTCAAAATCGTTCTTGCTCCAATATCCCGTGTTAACGCCGATCTTCACATCTCGTAGTTGACGAATGAAGAAATGCCGCTTCTCTGGCTCGCGTCCTGTAGTCCAACCCAGAAACATGTCGCTTGCTGCTTGCATGAGTTTTTGTCCGCACACCACTCGCTGACCGTGGTGCGCATATTTTGACTTACCGGCAAATGGTTCGAGGACGGAAGGTCTTGCTTCCTTAACCTGCAGGACCAATGCATCGTTTTCCGCGCCCGCGAACAGCAGCACACCACATACAGTACCAACGCTTCCTATTCCCACGACCTTCCTTGCTATGTCCACCAATTCAAATTTGTCTAGAAGCACTCGGCGATCATCTGTTAGGGTGCTGCGATAGCTTTGAAAGGCAGCCTTCGTTTCTTCACCCACGTGAATATCCTGAAGATGGCACAACAATGGCGGTATATCCCTAAATCGCATTCGCCCGTTCGTCACAACAGTCAGCTTCTCCATTAATACTTCGGCCGTAGATTTTTCGACCGCTTCTTGCAGCTGTTGCTGCATCCGGCGACGGCTTTCACCTGCCGACTTCTCAATCAATTTGGAAACTTCGACATGTGAGTACCACACCTCCATGGAAGTCATCCCTGCCAGAAGCGCTATCTGCTCTCTGTAAGCGCGGGCCATTATTATGGCGGCATTCTGACCGACCCCGACGGAAAAGCCGTTCGCTGTGGCTGCCAACACCAGACTCGCAGCTAGCCGCTTCACGTCCCATTCCCAGGGCGCTGGAAGTGTTTCGTCGAAGTCGTTGATGTCGGCAACAATCTTACGTTCCGGTGTGGCGAACGCACCAAAGTTGTGAATATGACAATCGCCACAGGCTTGGACAATTATACCGGTATTGGCAGTTGCAGCCAAGTCCATCGCCATAAGCGCAGCACTGCCACGAAAAAAATTGAATGGAGATTGCAACATCCTGCCGTATCGAAGAGGAATTAGTTCAGGAATACGCCCCTGATTGGAGATGCTCAGCACTTCTACAATATCGCGCCCGGTGCGTTTGATATTTGTTTTCGAATGAGAATCAAGCGATGCCCTTTGGCGCGCAGCTTTACCAAACTCTTTACGCTCCGCTCGCGTTGCCGAGTTAACAGGCACAGGCAAATCCGCTGCGTTGGATTTGGTAGAAGGCACTTCGGCCATACTAAGCGGCTTAACCATACTGTTTTCCTCGATTGCGTCTATTAGAAACGGTGAAGCATCGGGTCTGTGACTGATTAGCAAACATGGTGAGGCAGTCCGATCCGATTCGGCTTCATGACTCAAAGTTACAGGAATGTACAGAGCCGCGGCATCGTCACAATGGCTGATTGCCGCCCTCATTCTATCTAGATTTTCGACTCATCCTCACTCTACTAATAGTCCGAAGAAGGATGCGCCGAATAAGCGGGAGTGTTACAACTGCCATAGAAACACACGATTTTCGCTCGCGGAGGTTCGTACTCGGTGTCAGATCCTCTTTCGCGCGGGTGCCATCCCGATAGCAGTCAAACAAAATGCCCTAATAGAAGAAGTATGAACAGCAAGACAAACAATTCAGCAGAACAGACCGACTTTAGTTCAGAAGCAATGGATATGACTTATTCAATCGACAAAGGCGGGTTATTCATCCATCTTTTCAGGCATTTTCCGGGGAGTCCGAATCCCGCTAACATTCAGATGCGCGCAGGCATCCTGATATGCGTCACATACGTCCCTATGCTGATTCTGGCTTTCCTTCAAGGCACCGCCTGGAACCCTTCGCTAAAAGTGTCATTCATTGCGGACATTGAGGAGGGTGTTCGATTTCTGCTAGTGGCACCACTATTAATTGCTGCGGAACCTTTCATACAACCCTGGTTGAGCGAAGTGGCAAAGCACGCTAGAGAACGACTCATTGACAAGAATGCAATCGTTCCCTTCAACAAAATGGTGGTCGACGCAAAGAAGCTACAAGACTCATCGTTGATCGAAATTCTACTTCTTACAGGTACGTTCTGTTGGCAGTGGTTCGAATTCCACGCGCTTGCAGACGCGACAACCCAGACATGGCGCACTATAACATCGACCGGTGAACCGAGCATGGCACTATGGTGGTACGCATACTTCGCAAAGCCCCTGTTTCGATTCCTCTTATTGCGCTGGCTGTGGCGCTATTTGATTTGGAGTATGTTCCTTTGCCGACTTTCAAGACTAAACCTCAATCTTGTTCCTACTCATCCCGATCGCCACGGAGGCTTAGAATTCATTGCAGCGGGTCAAACTAGGTTCGCAGCGCTGGCATTAGCACTGGGACTCATGGCAGCGGCCATAGTTGGAAACGATATTGTCTACGAAGGAAAACAGCTAGTCTCTTACGAGTACGAGATTCTTGGAATTGTAGCCCTGGTCCAAACAATTTTTCTCACACCTTTATTGGTGTTCAGCGGTAAGCTTCTGAACCTTAAGCGCACTGGTCTGTTTGAATATGGAACCCTGGCTGATGAATATGCTAAGGCATTCCACCAGCGTTGGATTCGCAATCACGGCGACCATGAGACTTTGCTGGGTACATCCGACATTCAATCTCTGGCAGACCTGGACCACAGTTTTGAAATCGTGCAGCAGCTGAAACTATGTCTTATCGGCAAAGAAATAATTCTGACCTTCGCCGCCGCTACTCTCATTCCTTTCGCACCACTGCTATTATCGATCTATCCCTTCAACGAACTTTTGAACCATCTGGTCAAGACATTCGTTTAGCGCAGCGGCCTCGCGATCTTGTCACGAGCCGAATCTTGCGCAACAGAACGAACTTGGGCATCGTCGGAGAAATCATTCCAAAGGTTGATTGAGAGAATGTCCTGGTCCTCTAGACTTGATGCGACGTTGGAGAGGAGGGCGGCTTAATTGATTACGTTCGTAGTCGCATTCTTGTGTTTCTATCTCTATCACACTCTCGGCATAACGATGGGGTATCATCGTATTTTGTCACACAGGGCATTGCATGTGCCAAAGTGGCTTGAATACTTCATTGTATCCGGTGGCTATTTGAGCCTTGAAGGCTCGCCGATTTTCTGGGTAAGTACACATCGCCTGCACCACAGGTATTCAGATCATGCTGGAGATCCGCACGCACCAGCTGATGGTTTGTGGCACGCCTTTATCGCGTGGATGTGGGACCGGAGAGTTACAATCAGCGCCATCGAGAGCCGGCAGATAGCCCCGGACTTATACAGAGATAACATTTACAGAATGCTCCATTGTGGTCACACACATTGGGACGGTGTGCTTTGTCTAGTTCTTGCCATAATTTTTCGCGTAGTTATTTTCGCAATTTTTGGACCAACAGTTTTGATTGCGAATCTAGTTGCCACCGGCATGGCATTCGTCGGTCCGTTGCTGGTGAACACTTTTGCTCACTTGCGCCGGTTTGGCTATGAGACATATCCATGCGGGGACAATAGTCGCAACGTCTGGTTTGTGGCGATGCTTTCTTTAGGCGAGGGGTGGCACAATAACCACCACGCCTTTCCTCAGTCGGCTCGCCACGGGCTGACACCAAGGGAAGTTGATGCAACGTGGATAGCGATCTGCGTTCTTAACTTTCTTGGACTGGCAAAGGACATTCGGCTTCCGAAAACTCCGTCTCATTTGGCGCCGTCGATTCAGTCAAGTGACGAAGAGCGCGAGGCTCTTCGCAGCGGCAAGCAATGAAGCCCCAGTTAATTAGTTTACCTATTGATTTAACAACAGTAATATTCCCTCAAGCATCCATCGGAGAGTTATGAGCAAAGACTCGCAATTGGCGACTGGCTATACTGTAAGTAGCGAACCAGACCAGCAGTTTGTCCGCGTACAATCGAGTAAGTCCGGACCAGCTCTCGTTGACCATGAGGCAGCAGCAGGAACCGCAATCGGCCAGCGCACTCGAGTGGAACAACATTCGGAAACCGCAGCGCTGGAATCCGTTCCTTCGGAGAAAACCGGCGGATTAGGAACATCGTTCTTGCGTGAGATGTGGTATTTCGCGGTTGCATCGAACAAGTTGAGAAATGGACAAACTATAGCCAAAGAAATGTTGGGTGAACCAATTCTGGTCGGTCGAGATCGAGCAGGAAAAGTATTCGCAATAAAAGACATTTGCCCACATCAAGCGGTGCCACTGAGTGACGGCCAATTCGATGGCAAAGAGATAAAGTGCTGCTTTCACGGTTGGCGTTTCGACACGAGTGGAACATGCACCGCCATACCGTCACTTGTGAATGAGCAAGATCTTCCGGTTTGCAAAATCAAAACACGTTCGTATCCGTGTCAGGAAGTTCGCGGCACAGTGTGGGTTTACTTCGGAAACAAGACGGAGGACTTGCCGGAAGTACCCGAAGCTCCAGGCTTAGCGGAACTAAAGTACGAACAAACTACGGTCACTTTACGGCTGCCCATTCACATCGACTATGCGGCGCTGGCGCTTGTTGATCCGGCGCACGTTCCTTACGTGCACACGTCATGGTGGTGGCGTTCAGCAAAGAATCTAAGACCGAAAGAGAAACACTATATTCCTGATGGAACGGGTTGGACTATGGTTAAACACCGTCCCTCGCCTCATTCCATTGTATTCAAGATGTTCGGCAAATACATTGAGACCGAAATCAGTTTTCGATTGCCCGGATGCCGAAGAGAATATCTCACTTTCAATGGACGTACGATGCTTTCCGGTGTCACCACTTTAACTCCGATCGACGACACTCACACAGAGCTTAATCACACTACCTATTGGACTGTTCCTGGCACAGCATTAATTGCACCGATAGTACGTTCGTTTGTCACCGAGTTTCTCGGACAAGACCTACATATCGCCAAGAAACAGGAAGGCTGTCTTAAACATAGGCCGACGCTGATTCCCACTATTAAAGATGCAGGCACGCCCGGCGCCTGGTATTTGCTCTGCAAAAGAGAGTGGACGGACTGCCACAGGGAGAAGCGCAAATTCGCGAATCCAATCCCGGATAGCATCTTGCGTTGGCGGAGTTAGCCGTTGCACTTGACCGAAACTCTTTTGCGTTACTTTAGCTGAACGTCCTTTCCGGGTAAGGGTTGTGTTGCCGAAGGTTTGCCGTGTGGCTGTTCCGGTGGCAAGGTCATAAGAAAATCCATGAGTTGCTTCAGATGCGGTCCACACAATTCATGGGGCGGCATGGCGTACTTGCCACCGGGAGCTCCAGGCGGTGGAAGTAGAACGGCACCCTTTAAGATTCGATTTTCGATATAGTTCCGACTGCGGCGTGCGCCTATCCCCGCAAAATTCGGGCCGATATTACCGCCGATGGGACCAACCGAGTGACACGCCATACACCCCAAGTCTTTGGAGATTTGGGCGCCGAGTTTACTTGATTCAGATTGAGGAAGCGGTTGAAATTGCGACCCGCCTGGCACACTTTCAGGTTGGGTCGCGTGTGCACTTACCGTAAATTTTGTTTTCTTCAACGTCAAAAGGTAATCGGTAATAAGTTCAACATCCTCAGCACGAACATGGACGTGGGTCATAAACTCTTCTGGAAGAGGATAATCCTTTTGACCAGGAACATCTTTGCCTTGCAGACGATTAGTAATATAAGACTTGTCTCTAAAAGCAGCGATGCCGTCAAGTGGCGGAGCCACCGTTCCTCCGCGGCCTTCGATGATATGGCAGTGCGCACAGCCCATCTTTTCTACCGCTCTCTTGCCGCCGGAGTCTTTGGACCTGGCAGAGGAAGCAAGTCCAACCAAGGAAATGACTAGTAGCGTGGAAACAGCAATTCTCGTTATCCGCATGATAGCCCCGTAAGTTGTGGACACGATAATACCAGAGTCGGATTGGACGGGAATGAAGAAACTCGCTCAGGCACTCTATATGGTGAGCCTGCATAACCGGTCATAGACACCATCTTTTGTCCGTCCATCTATTGGCACAAAACGACAACAGACCGGGGTTCGCATCGATAAAGTCGTTCCTGTACCAAGGTAGCTTGATCCGGCAGAGTAAAGTCCTCCGGAGAGGTAAGGAATGTATCGACAATTCTCTTCCATCCTTTCACACCGATGGGGTCAGGCAGTTCAAACTCAAGAGGTTCCCAGAACATATTGAGTATTACATGCAGACGCTCGCCAGTCGCTGGAAGCTCAAGAGTAAAAGCTAACGAATGAGAATCAGCGCTAAAATCCGGCTGCCACAATTTAACACCGTGCCAGATTAAACGCACGGTATCGTCGGCTAGTGATGCGTTGACTGCTTTCTGCTGTCCAAAAACTGCCGACGCCTGAGTGAACTTTACCAGCTTCTTAGTGAATTCCAATAGTCCCGCCTGCGACTGTAATTGGTCCCAGTCGAACCAAGTCGTTTCACTGTTGTGGCAATAGGCGTTATTGTTTCCGTGCTGCGTTCTACCGACTTCATCGCCCATTAGCATCATAGGCGTACCTTGAGACAAGAATAGAATCGCCAGCAAGTTTTTCATCTGACGCAGACGGAGCAGCTCGACTTCAGCATCACTGCTCTGTCCTTCCGCACCACAATTCCAACTATGATTAGCGTCGCTGCCGTCGCGATTGTCTTCACCATTAGCTTCATTGTGTTTGCCATTGAAGCTCACCAGATCTCGAAGAGTGAATCCGTCGTGACAGGTGACAAAGTTGACACTCCTGTTCGGTTCTCGTCTGCTGTCAACATAAATATCGCCACTGCCAGCGATGCGAGAAGCCACCGCGGTAACGCTATTCTCGTCGCCTTTGACAAACCTCCGAACGTCATCTCGAAACGGACCGTTCCACTCCGCGTACCAGTTGCTACTATTAACAAACCAGCCCACCTTGTAAAGTCCTGCTGCATCCCACGCTTCAGCGATCAGTTTGGTTCCGGCTAGAACCGGATCCGACTCAATCATCCACAACAGCGGAGGCAGACTGAGAACCTGACCATGCACATCGCGCGATAGGGCGGCGGCCAGATCGAAACGAAAGCCATCAACGTGCATCTCCCGGACCCAGTAGCGCAAACTGTCCATTATCAGCCTGGTCACAACGGGATGATTACCATTGAATGAGTTTCCACAGCCGCTGTAGTTACAGTAACGACCGGTGCCTTCTTCAAGCGTGTAATAGATTGGGTTATCCAGTCCCTTAAATGAAAGGGTCGGCCCGTTTTCATTTCCTTCGGCTGTGTGATTGAAAACCACATCGAGGATTACTTCAATACCATTTGTGTGAAGCGCCTTAACCATGTCTTTAAACTGGTTGATTCCTTCAACCGTGTTTCCACCGACACAAAAGCCGTGATGCGGTGCGAAGAAAGCCAATGTATTGTAGCCCCAGTAGTTCTCATGTTCGTCCGCGCATGGATCAAACTCCTGCACCGGCATCAATTCGACTGCTGTAACACCAAGGTCCTTTAGGTACGGAATTTTTTCGATGATACCGGCGAATGTACCGCGTTTTGCTGCAGGCAGACCGGAATTGCTATTCCGTGTAAAACCGCCAACATGCATTTCGTAAATTACCGTTTCGGCATAGGGAGTTGCCGGTCGAGATTCTCCCGCCCAATCGTAACAGGCAGTATCGAGAACAACACTGCGAAGCGCGGTCGCAGTGTTATCCCCGGGCGAACAAGCGGCTTGTCGATCATAGTGGTTCCAATTAGCTACGGCCCGGCAATAAGGATCTAGCAACAGCTTTTGCGAATCAAAACGCAGTCCTTTCTGCGCATCATTAGGTCCGTGGGCCTTAAAGCCATATTGTTGCCCGGCACCAACTCCATTAACAAAAATGTGCCAATAAAAATAGGTGCGATTCACAACCGGGTCAAGAGGAACGATCGTTATGGCATCCAGCTCATCAGAGGGAAAAAGCACAAGGTCCATGCCCGTGGCGTGCTTGGAGAAAATGGAGAAATTTACGCCCCCTTCCATAACCGTGGCCCCCAGAGGGAAGGTCGTTCCGCGCTGAGTTCCAACTTTCTCGAGTGCTTTCACTGAACCACCTCCAACGATCGCTCAACTTTACCGGCTGATTCGTGCAGTCTTAGAAGCGAAGGATTAGGGCAGAACCGACCCAGTGCGCCAAGGCCCCCTCTTTCACAAAGTGCACAGAACCATGATTGAGGAGGATGTGTCTTATGCTCTGTTGAACGGAATCCAGCTGACAGAGTCCACCTTCACGGCTAGGAGGCTCAAGTAAGAGGATGGAACCGCGTGCTTCTTTGGCGCACTGCAATATTTCCAGCTCACCTGTTGCCAGTTTCCGCTGTTCTAGTGATTGCTCGCACATTGCCATTTTGCGTGCAGTGTCTTCGTCGATGCACAATTCCAGATGCCCATCTACAACAGTTTGCAATTCAGCCGACGAACAGTCAACCTTGTTGCCTGTAAAGACGCCCTTAATGTCAACCTTCAAGGCTGAGACGTCTTCAGGAAGTGGTAGATACTCTTTGCCGATCACCAACAGCGGAGCGTCAAACTTTCGCACCAGTTGTTGCAACGCTTCGATAAACGGTTCCGACTTGCAGGACTCGGTACCATGTTTTAAATCGCGCTTTTCATGCCAATGCTTAAAGGCGCTTTGAAGTCGATCCAGCTCCAAACATTTGGCAGTTTTCTCAAGTGTTAGACCTCTGCCTTCATAAACAGCGAGCGCTGAAGGTCCGGCCAAAACGAGAATATAAGGCCGCGACATTTGCTCAGCCCACAAAAACTCGCAAAGCGCAAATTGATTTCCGCAATATTGTCGCTCCGGCAAGTAAACAAAATGGTGGTGCAATTCGCCCTCAGTCTGCGCCACAAAGAGGCTTATCGATTTGGCACCGACATGCTCGTTCACTTGCTTGATGAGCTCATTGGCCTTCTCGATCGCCTGTTCCTTCTGTGCATCTGTCAGCGTGCTATTTTGAATGAAATCACGAATCTTGCCCCTGATGTGATTAAGGTCATGCGGTTGTTTACTTGAACCGCCGTGTAACCTGAAGAAAAAACTAAACACCGGATAATCGAAAGTGCTTTGAAGAAATGCCCCGTGTGCACGTTCGCTTGTTAAGGCAACCATCTGATACTCCTTGGTTAATGAACCATAATTCGCTAATTCTGGCGGAGCGGAACCTCGAAATCATCGCCCCAACGGACTAGAGTCCCAAAACTTTGGGATGAGAGTGTACGCCAGCAGATAGAAACCAGAAGACTGATACCAAAGAACATCCCGACGATTTACCCTAACCATAATTACCAAGTGCATACAACCACGGAGAGAGTGTTCAATGAAACGGAAACGAGTACTTGACCGAATAGAACCATTCATTAGTCCCTACAGAGTAACCTCAGGAAAGAAGTTCAGGCTTGCAGACATCGACCCCGGCGATACGCACGGTTTGAAATCGGAGAGCAAGGCTGAAGCAAAAGAGATGCTTAGGAGAGGCGTTGAATGGCTGGAGGAATTGCAGGACAAACTGTACGCAAATGACCATTGGGGACAGCTAGTCATTTTCCAAGCTATGGATGCCGCCGGTAAAGACAGCACGATCAAACACGTAATGTCAGGCGTTAATCCACAAGGCTGCCAGGTCTTCTCATTCAAACAGCCATCTCCAGAAGAACTGGATCACGACTACATGTGGAGATACTCCAAGTGCATGCCGGAGCGTGGACGAATCGGAATTTTCAACCGCTCTTACTACGAGGAAGTGCTGGTTGTACGAGTGCATCAAGAGCTACTGAAGAATGAAAAAATTCCAAAACGTCTAATTACCAAGAACATTTTCGAACACCGACTTGAGTTCATTCGCGCCTATGAAGACTACTTATCGCAAAATGGCATCAATGTAGTGAAGTTCTTTCTTCATGTATCGAAAGACGAGCAGGAACGCCGATTCAGGGAGCGTCTAACCCGTCCTGAAAAAAACTGGAAGTTTTCGAACCATGACCTTCAAGAACGAAGCAACTGGAAAGCGTATATGAATGCATACGAAGAAGCAATTCGGGCAACCGCAACGGCGAACGCACCCTGGTATGTGGTGCCGGCAGATAACAAATGGTTCACGCGATTGATCGTCGCGGGCGCGATAGTTCAATCACTGGAGAATCTGGATCTTTCGTATCCCGTTATAGACAAACAACAAATGGCGGACCTGCAGCGAGCAAAAGAAGAGCTGATAGGCCTTTCATAGGCGCCGGAAGACGGAGCCGCCACTGCGACAGATCTCTGGCGGCAGTGGCGGGATGGGATTCAGTCACCGGGGTGATCAGTCGCTGACCCTGTGGTCTGCGCTGCGTTCTGCTCTAGTTCCGTCGCATCCTGGTCCGCACTACACTTTGCCACTTCCTCGCGAAGGCGTTCCCTGGAGGGCAAAAGTGGATCAAGAGTCTGTCGGTCAACCTCCAATAGATAGTCTTGGCATGCCATTTCAGTGCTGAGCAGTTCGTCGGCGTCTAGCGGTTCTTCTACTTCTAGTTCTTCGAAGTCACGTTTACCAAATTGCTGAGATTGACAGGAAGAACGGTCAGAAAGCGGCAGCGAAGCGGAGGTATTCGAATGGCGCGGAACAGCGGGACGCCAATCATGTGTCACCTCGTCGATCCAGAATCTCGACGGCGAGGGTTCAAACAGTTTGACTCCGGGTGAATGAACCCACTGTTTCTCCACCTCTTCCAGGATCTCCGGCATGAATTTTGTAAGTTCAACCCGATCCCAACCTTTCATTTCATCACCCTCTTCGTGTAAGTGGGGATAATGAAGGTAAGGATTGAGAAACCAATAATTTAAGAAAGTCGAGTGAAGAAGATGCTCCCTCTCCAAAGGCGAATCGGAGGAGTGAAGCCTTGTCAAAAAATTATCCCATGTGCAGCAGTGAGGGTGCCGAGAACGTTGCAAGCGAAGCGCTACAAGTCTGCTCCAGTCACTGCCGTCTAGTGGAAACGGATCTTCCTCAAGATGCTTACGCAAGTACTTATTGTGCGCCTCGACTTCTAAAGCCTCAGCAAGCTTATTACCAGGAATCATGACATTGCCCCTCGCTTGTCAGGAAGTTCTATCTAATTAACTTGATCGGTCCCAGGTTGAGCCGTGCAATGGCCTCACTAACCGGAGTGCCAGTAAGCGGCAGAGGACCGCTTTCTCCTGCTACCTGTGGTTTGACTAATTGACCTCTTATGCTTTCGACAGCCCCGCTCTTTCCATTGACGTCTACAGAGAGGACCTTGAATCCGATGAACCCGACAACAGGTCGAGACTGATTCATGGCAGGGTCGCCCTCAATGACAGGCAAGACGAAAGGTCCTTTGTTTTGCAGCGCAGTCAAGAACGGAGAATCAGCAAGTTTCTTTTGACCGCTGATACCATTGTCCAAGTTTATTTGCTGTCCTATTTGAATGGCCGGCACAAACCCCGGTATTATCTCGCGCAGCTCCAGAGCCTGACCAATAGCTTCATTGATGTAGTGAGCAGATGGGGGCGAATCAAAAGTCGTGAAACAGCCGTTCTTTACTTTTTGCGATCCAAGATAAATGGTGAACTCATCACCCAAGGAGCAGGCTGACAGCGGTTTGGCATTAATGCCACTTTTATCCGAAGGCACGGCATCGATGCTTACAGCCACAGGAAACGCCTGATTTACATTGAGCAACCAGAGCTGTCCGGACGTTCCGGCAACAGATACTACTTTCAGTTCATCACCGCCACGAAGAAACAGCGGGGCGAGGATGTGCCTAACTTTCATGGTGGCCTCAACTTGAACCTCGCCCGGTGCGTTCCCTTGGGGTTCCTTCACAATGCACTCGACCTTGGTACCTTCCGAATCGTTCGACACGAACTTACCGTCGGCGCGATTTTGCGCCGTTACTTGCAATGCGTATGGATGAGCGTTTTCCAAGTGGAACCACAATTCCCTGGCACCAGCAAGAGCGCCGGCATCAGTAGCGTTCTGCAGCTCCTCTTTGACCGCCAGCATATGCATAAAATCAACAGCAAGCGCACCGACGAGCAATGAAACGAACACTCCCAGTAGCAGCAGAAGGCTCCCCATCGCTCCCTTTTTCGAGAGCCGATTCAACTTCAAAAACTTCATATGCTCTTCCTCACTCCAATCGGTATGTAGAATCAGCTGTTAGCAAGAATCCTTTCCCCAAGTGCAGCGGATCCGGACCTGGAAATGCCGCCAGTCCAAACAGTCCGCTACTATATTGAACGCGCACCGTGACTGTATGAGGAACCAGATCAGTTTGGAAAACAACTGATGAGAACTGAGATGGATCAACCACAACCCCATTGAGGCTTATGTGATTGAGAACCAAAGATTCTTGCAACGAACGGTTCGTAGCCACGTCGGGATTACGTCCGTAAGTAATAGCCAAATCGCGCGCGGCTTGGCGCGCCACTTGTGCCAAAGAAGCCTTCAAGAAATAGGCCTGGCTAACCTCCCACACAACAAAAACAATAACCATCATCAGCGGTATCAGAATCATCATGGAGGCAGCCGTTTCTGCAAGAACGAGCCCTCGTCCCTTGTATCTAAACTTCTTCATTCTCGACCCCCGGTGTCGGCGATATCAACCAACCCCCTGATCAATATCCCGCATATTTATTCGTTACTCTTAAATGGTAGCCCTACCGGGTATTACAAAGGTCCGGGAACAAAAGCGGTAACTAGCCCGCATGATCCTGCTGTTCGCCTCCAGATGTGGAAAAGCAAGCCCCTTGCACGTTGCATACAGCGGGAATGAGGAAGGAGAAAACACGACCCGCAAACGCAATGTAATAGCAGTGCTCCGTGGCTACCCCTGAACAGATTGCTTTCGTCGCGAGGCAAACACTCGCCCGGCGAGTTTGCGCAGTTCGTCGGCCGCGACTATCGCCGGAATCCATAAGAAAGCGAACCACCACTCTATAGCTGTTAACGGCGTCATATTGAACGTATCCCGCAAGGGCTGAAAGTACATCATCAACAGCAGAAGAACGACTTCGGTGACGATGCCAACGAGAATCACTCGATTTTCAAAAAATCCACGCTGAAAGATTGAGGATCGATCAGTGCGGCAACACAAAACTGTGCCGATTTGGCCTGCTACAATCCCCGCAACAGTCATAGTTGTAGCGTGCTGATAAGCCGGTGTACCGATCGGCGCCAGCGCGGACACGGGCCATCCATTCAAGAAGTTCGCGAAGAAGTAGCAACTCATGCCGGCGATGGACTCTATCAATCCATACCAAAACAAAGCTCGACTCAACAAACCATAGCTCAGAAGTGGATCGTTTAAGTTGCGAGGAGGTACATTCATAATGCCTTCCTCTGCCTTCTCCATCCCGAGACCCAGGGCAGGCACCATGTCGGTACCGAGATCGATCGATAGAACTTGCATTACGGTGAGCGGAAGCGGTACGAGACCGTGAGAAAAAAGTGCTACACCGAAAGGTACAGCCTCCGCCATATTACTTGTCAAAACATAAGTCGCGAATTTTCGTATGTTTGCATAGACTGCCCGACCAAGCTCAATAGCGTTGACAATGGATGCGAAATTGTCGTCCGCCAGAATCATGTCGGCCGACTCTCGAGCAACGTCACTACCGCTCACCCCCATGGCAATGCCAATATCAGCTTTACGCAACGCAGGCGCGTCGTTAACCCCATCGCCAGTCATAGCAACTACGTGTCCAAGCCGCTGAAACGCTTCAACTATTCGCAACTTTTGCTCGGGGAGAATTCTGGCAAAAATGACATCACCGCGCAAGCGACCAGCCAACTCGTCTTCCGCCAATTGGTCCAGTTCATCGCCAGTTACTATGGAACATTGAGACTGAACAATACCTACTTTGCGAGCAATGCTCTCCGCTGTAAGACCGTAATCTCCGGTTATCATGACCATCTTGATGCCCGCTTGGTGGCACTTACTCACAGCCTCGACTACACCTTCGTGCGGTGGATCAAACATGGCAATGAGCCCGTAGAAGGTAAGATCTTGCTCTACCTCCTGGTGATTGGAAACACTAACTGTCGGTGGAAGGAGCCGTCCAGCCAGCGCAAGGACCCGTAACCCTTGCTCGGCGAAGCGATCATTAGCCTCAACAATTTTCTCGAAGTCGCAATTCTCAACGGCGCGTACTGTACCGCCACTTGCTACTCTCGTGCACAGGGACAAGACTTGAGCAGTAGCACCTTTCAAGTAGACTTGGCGACCAGCATCCATATCGTAGACACTGCTCATCCGCTTTCGATGAGAATCAAAAGGAATGTCGCAGATTTTGTGGGCATATAAATCCCCGTCATCGCTTCCCCGAAATTTTCTGGCAGCCGTCAGAAGCGCACCCTCGGTTGGATCGCCAATTACGGACCAGTTCTTCAATGGCGTTGGCGGTAATAGCTTTGCATTGTTGCAACGGGCTGCCACCAGCAATGAAGATGCCAGCGCGCTTGTTTGAGAAACAGAGGACTTGATCAGTCTCCTATTAATGGAATCGAATATGCCACCATCGGGATCATAGCCTGTACCGGTGACTTTATAGCTTCCATCTAATGTCCATATATCTTGGACGATCATCTGATTCCGCGTGATCGTTCCCGTCTTGTCGGTGCATATTACCGTCGTGCAACCCAGCGTTTCCACCGCCGAAAGACGTTTAATCAAGGCATTGGATTTGGACATTTT
>JAIELX010000043.1 GCA_019752635.1 Candidatus Obscuribacterales bacterium
TGAGGCTCGGCGGAAAATCAGAAGAGGAAGCGAAGCGGACAGGAGCAGTAGACAAAGCTGACGACCAAGTCGAAGCACTGTTTGCTGCACAGTACAAAACAAGCAATAGCCCGATTCACAAGGCCGTCTGGGACGGAATCGTGCAATTCGACTTGTTCACGGCTAAGCCTTTGCAACAATCGACGCCATATGCGGCAACGATGGAGAAGTGCTTGCAAACTATCAAAAGACACCGCACCGCCGGAACCATCTACAACGAAAAGAGCAAAATTTCGGATGAGATGATCAAGGACCTCGGTGAGGCCGGTTACTGGGGAATGCTGATCGACTCCAAATATGGTGGTCAAGGCGCATCCATCCAACATTTCATGAACTTTCTGACCAAAGTCGCCATGAACGACCCGACCACAGCTGGTCTTGCATCAGTACACGGTTGTATCGGCGCAGTCGACCCGGTATCGGCGTTCGGTACCGAAGATCAGAAAAAGCGAATCCTTCCGCGGCTGGCATCCGGCGACACAATTTCCGGATTTGCATTGACCGAGCCGGGAGCAGGTTCCGACCTCACGGCTTTGAAAACCACGGCTGTGCTGCAAGGCGACCATTATGTGGTCAACGGCGAAAAGCTGTTCATCACCAATGCCGTTCCCGGGCGAACAATCGGCTTAATCTGCTTGATTGACGGCAAGCCTGCCGCATTAATCGCCGAGTTGCCCAAAGAAGAGAATGAGCATTTCCAGGTAATTCATTACGGACTTTACGCTCTGAAGCATGCATTCAACAACGGATTGCGCTTCAAAGACTTCAAAGTACCGAAGGAAAATCGTCTCGAGCCGAAAGTCGGCGATGGTCTCACCGTGGCATATCACGGACTCAACCTCGGTCGTTTGGCACTGTGCTCCAGCGCAGCCGGCAATATGCGCTTGATGCTGGCGAACATGCTTCCGTGGGCTAAGTACCGCAAGACTTACGGTCAGAACATAGATACACGCGAATTAGTCAAGCGTCGTATTGCAAGAACAGCAGCACTCATTACTGGTGCCGATGCCCTCGCAAACTGGGGCGCATGGCTTCTCGACATGGGATACCGTGGCGAACTTGAGTGCATTATCGCCAAGATATTTGGCAGCGAAGCACAAAAAGAAGTTGCCATCGAGTACTTCATGAAAACGCACGGCGGACGTTCGTTCCTTCACGGACACATGTTCGGCGACAACGTGCACGACTTCCTCGCGCCTTGCATCTACGAAGGCGAAGGCGAAATGTTGGGCATGGCATTCTTCAAATCACTTGCAAAGAACCATGGCAGCCAATACTTCGAGCCGGTCGGCAAAGCTCTTGAGCGTGAAAAAATCAAGAACTTCAATCCACTCAACCCTGCACACGCTTGGGCATTGAGAAACGAACTGGTACCGTATGCGATGTGGCGCGCAGGCAAAGAACTAGCCTCACCCGCGAGAGTTCCGTCAAATCTGGATGTACCGGAAAAGCTCAAGCGGCATCTCGATTTTGCAATGGAACAACTGGCCGACGTTCCACTGGAACTAAGTCATGCGATGGTTTCTCACCAGCTGAAACTAGCCGACCGCCAATGCCGAATCTCCGATATGTCGACGCGCGCGCAAGACATCATCACGATGATAGTCACGGTGATGCATGCTTCACAAGCCAAGGACGAAGTTACGCGCGATGCAGCAGATATTCTTTGTCAAGACTTGTCGCGCAAGTTGAGCGGTGAGCGCCCATCCGACCAATACTTCAAAGACTGCCGCAAACTGGCCGACAAAATCATTGCCGGCGAGATGGAAAGCTTGAAGGATGTCTACCAGGCAGAGATCATGTACAAATACGACTAGTCAGTCGCTCGGTTAATCAGGGTCCCGCGGTGCAATTTCAGCGTCGCGGGACTTTTTTTTCCGGGGCTTTGAGAGCG
The DNA here is from genome assembly GCA_019752635.1 of Candidatus Obscuribacterales bacterium. GTDB lineage: Bacteria > Cyanobacteriota > Vampirovibrionia > Obscuribacterales > Obscuribacteraceae > JAKFUT01. The sequence continues at coordinate 1,934 of JAIELX010000043.1, forward strand.
AAGCCTCGGGAGCGGGTCTTGCCCGCTTCGATATGCAATCCCCTCAATACCTACTTCACTGCACCGCAAACGGAAGTTGAAGTGTCAAGATGGTGCTATCTTGTTCCATTCAATTGTTCAATTCACTGCAACTCTCTTCCAAAAAGCAATCATCCGAAAGTGGAAATAGTTCTATTACCCCTCATTTCGCTTCTAGTTTCCGGGTTAACGTTTTTCACCGGCTTTGGTCTTGGCTCGCTTCTGTTGCCGCTCTTCATTTGGAAGTTCGGCGCTGCGTCGGCAGTACCAATGGTGGCAACGGTACATCTGCTAAATAGCTGCTACAAAGTCTTTCTCACATACAAACAAGCCAACAGAGAAATACTGCTGAAATTCGGAGTACCTGCACTAGTCAGCGCAGCAGCCGGCGCGTGGTTGCTTGTTGACCTCAGCGAGCAAGTCACCACCATTCATCCTTACTCTTCGTTGGGCTGGAATCAGGAAGTAACCCTGCTAAAGCTCGTGGTCGGACTGAGCATGGTCGTCATTGCCATCATTGAGGCAAGTGGTTGGTTCAAGTCGCTGGGAATAGCAAAAGCATGGTTCCCCCTTGGTGGAACCCTCAGCGGTTTTTTTGGAGGGCTTACAGGGCATCAGGGAGCCTTTAGAACAATCTTTCTTCTGAAAGCGGGACTTTCGAAGGAAGAATTGATAGCCAGCGGAGCTGTATTAGCCTGTGTAATAGATGTTTGTCGCATAACTGTTTATGCCTCATTGATACCAACAACATTTTCTACAGATAAGTTGCATCTTCTTGCATTGTGCGCAGGAGGGGCTCTACTTGGCACAACGCTCGGGAACCGGTTTCTCAAGAAGATGACGCTTCCAGTCCTAGAGAGAATCATCACTACCGCGCTGGTACTATTTGGCAGCTTGTTGGCACTCGGTGTCTTGTGATCCAGAGTCCAGGGGATCGCGGCGGTCTCGCCCCGTCCGGCCCGTAGGTCTCGTATGCGCTGCTCAAACCACGATTGCAATAATCGCGTTCGGTTGCGACATCCGCACTCACGGGATCAGCTACCAGAGCGGCGTTCGCCCCCGCTGTCAGTTGGCTGACTCGCCATGCTTAGCATTCTACTCTCACTCATATAGATGATGACTTAGTCGCCTTAAGACAGTCTGCCTATGGTCGAAAGCTTTCACAGCCTACCAAGTCCGGCTTTCTTAGGGCATTCGGACAACCAGCACAAACCATTTGTCGTGTCCACGATCAAATCGAGAAAGAAAATCTAAGCGATTACAAAACTACTTTCTGCGATCGGAGAGTTATCGTTTCGTGTTATGTCGCCGAACTCAACGATCAAAGGCGCATGATCAGAGGGTTGTGTCTCCCTTCGCATTTCTCTATCTATATAGATAGAGCGAGACCTCTCCGCCAATGATTTAGTCGCCCAAATGTGATCAATCCGCAACCCTTGGTCCTTCTTGAAGGCTCCAGCGCGATAGTCCCACCAGGAATAGACCACCCGGTCGGGATGATGTTTGCGAAATAGATCGACAAAACCCCACTGCCTCATTCGCTCAAGCGCGCCCCGTTCGGGCTCGCTCACCAAGACGGCACCACGCAACAGCGCAGGATCGTATACGTCAATGTCCTCTGGAGCGATGTTGAAATCGCCGCAGATAGCAAGCGGCTGCGCTGCATTATGCGCAGAATCGAGATAGGAAGCCAGTTCCTCAAGCCAACGAAGCTTGTATGCATACTTGTCCGAACCTAGTTCGCCACCATTCGGAATGTAAACATCAATTATTCTTATACCATCGTAAACACCACTGATGATGCGCTTTTGCGCCGTCTCCTCCCCCCCGGGGAAACCACGCACCACATCAGTAAGAGGTTTATCCGAAGCGATAGCCACGCCGTTGTAGCTCTTCTCTCCATATATCTCAAGCTTATATCCAAGCGCTTCAATCTCCGAACGAGGAAATTTGTCGTCGACGACCTTTGTCTCCTGCATGCACAAAACACTCGGCTGTACACGTTCCAAAAAGTTAAGAACATGCGGAAGTCGCGCTGTAACTGAGTTTACGTTCCAAGTAGCAAGAATCATTTTTTTTGTTTACGCCTGAATCGACTGTGTGAGTTTACTAACCGGACGCACACCGCATCCGGTATCACGTATCACTAGCAGTGGTAGCAACCGCGATCGCGCGCATTATATGCACGAGTTGCGCCGAAATTCCAGCTTGGCTTCAAAGTTCGCAACTATGCCCCGGGCCTAGGAATATATGTCTTTAGGGATATCTCTATCTATGCCCGGGCTCCGCTTGCACTCAGGTTTACCGTGGTACATACGTTTCGGAATTTTGAAAAATCCTTTTAAGTACTACTAGATGAGAAGTCCATGTTATGCGGGTTCCGGACCTTTACGTTATGCGAATTGATGTGTAAATTACTTACTGTTAGATCGCAATGGCGATATTCAAAAACGCCACGGTTGATCACAGAAGGGGTTTATAGTCAATCAAGTGCCGCCCGGACTCGTAAGCGAGAAATGGGTTCGGATACGACACGCTGGCCATCGGGGGAACGTTTAGATGCCAAAGAAAGTACTAATTGCATTGCCACCAGCTATGCTGGAGCAAGTCGACTTCATCGCAGGATGTGAACACAGAACGAGATCGGACCTGATAAGAGAAGCACTGCGCCGTTACCTTGATAATTTCCGCCGTCAACAAGGAGCGCATCTGACAGTCAGCACGCTGGAAACGCCCCAAGGCGTCACAACACCAGTTAACTAACATGCCCGCGACATATACGGGCTAATTTTGAAGAAAGCAAACTTTAAAATCCTCACCGTTGAAGAGCCGCTACCCAAAAGGTAGCGGCTCTTTTTTGGTCCCAATCATACTTAAAGGAGACGCGCCAGCAGATCTTTGTTATATTGTCTGCAATCCGCTCGCCTTTAGCGTTCTCAAAGGCTTCTCCTTTGCCCTCTAAGCCGCCCGGGATTTAGCGGCAGGCAAGCAGGCTTCAAATTATTCGAAAGGCACTTAAATGACCCGCACCGATGACGCTTCCGCCGAAACCTCGCTCAGCGCAGGAGAACAGATTCTTGAGCTTTCGCTCCAATGCAGCGAATTAGTGACCGCCATAACCAGGTCCACATTTATACTGAAACAGAAGCGCACCACACTGGAAGAGAAGGCAATTTCGCGCTACTTGCATCAGTGCTCAAAGTTGCTCGGGTTGATTCTAGCTAAGCTGCATGAAAGTCTTGCGGAACGCACAGAGGAAAACCTGCCACAAGCCAGTCTTGATCAGCTTCGTGACACAACCGTGGATCTACGAAATCGTGTCGACGAGTTGCTAAAGATTCTTCACTATAACTTGAACTTTCTCGAACAATACTTCGAGTACGACTATTTCAACAAACTTGCAAACGAGTCGGAAGCATTGGAAAAATTACAACGTGTTTTTAGCGCACTTTCGTGACTAGCGAAGCAGTGAGTCATGGATGCGAAAGCGTCGAACGCCACCAGAATCCCGGTTCCTAAGACACCGAACTCAGTATCTGAATTCTTTGACACCTTCAAACTGGAACTCGGGACCTAAGCGCTGCGATGCATATGCTCATCGGTCTGCGGTTTCACGACAACGACTATCTTTCCAGTTAGATTGTCGGTACCGTCAATTCTCGTCCCGCCAATCGTGGTGGGCTCCTCCGCCGCGCCTGTCATCCGGCGCTTAGGCTCAGCGATACTGAGGTCGCAGCTGAGTGTCGCTTCGGATTCTTCGCAACCACGTTCACAAACGCTGAACATGAGAACCGGCACCTTGCACTCACGCACGGAAGCATCCGGCGCAAGCTCATCAATCAGCATGTTCAAATCCAAATGGCGACGGGCAACAGCACCGATCAACTCGTAGGGGACGAAATCATAGCGATCGCAGATTGGCAACACGTAGTGCATGTGATTACCCCTTCTACCGATGGTAATCATTTCGACGGCACTTCCAATAATGAGAGAAACCATACCCGAAGCGCGATCCGGTAACACATAGACAATCTTTCCACGGTCGGTCGAAATGACTGGCGAATGTCTATTGGTTTCCGCAAAGTACTTCAGCTTCCAATAGAGAACTTCCGATTCTTCCCCGGCTCGCAACGCAGCAACAATCTCCTCTCTCACCAACTGATCGAATGGCTGCCAGCCCTCGCTATCAAACCGCTTGGCGACACCTTCAGCCATTTGTCGCGTCATGGCAGCACGATTTTTGAGATGATTCCACTCGCAGTGGCTATCAAATCCCGGGAAAAGCTTTTCCCAAGAGGCATCCGCCTTCACGTTGAACATCGACGTGCTTCCTCCGCAACTAAGCCTATATTCCGCAAAAGCCTTCCAACACCTCAAGTGGAGACATATAGGGGATTCCCGAGATCTGACAGGGGAAAGACTAGATTTAGCGCCATTGGCTCTTGATGTAACAGCTCGCCTTCCCGCAGCCAGACTCGGTATAGGAGATAAATTCGAGCACCGGGTACATTTTTCGACCAGCCACCAGACCGGGCACAATCTCACCCGCCCTCTTGTGGACAACCACAAGTTGCCCGTAGGACGTTTCGTATTCGAACATTTCCTCAATGGCAAGTGTTCCTTCCAGCATGTTGGTTCGTCGGGAGAACAGACAGTAATCGCGCATACTACCGATGTAGACCCGGATTCGACCGGATTCCTCCGACGCGACGAAAGCGACGGTGCCGGATGCGAGCTCCAGTAACGGGTTGTGTGCGTGACGTTTGCAGAACTGACTCAGTTTTGTGTAAATGCTATCGTGGTTGGTCTGCGCCTGCAAAACGTAAATCAGTTCCGCAGGCAGCATCTTCCCGATTGTACCTTCCGGCAAATGATGCTCAGCCGTCGACATGGTGTCCAGCGGCAAGCAGGGATCAACTGCAGGAGTGCGCGACTCGGCCTTTACGGTGGGAATTGGTTTGGGATACGACACTGAAGGTTTGCCCTTCCACTCCGTCGGCGATTGGTTGACCAACTTTGCCGCACGAACCTCAGGTCTTTTGTAAACCAGGGGCTCAGGGCGTGAAACGGGCGGCACCGCAGGCTTTTCGCCTGCGTTCTTCCAGTTTGCAGGAGGGCGAACATAGCCGTTCTGTGCCGGCACCGCCTCCGGTATCACTCCTCGATTCTTGTTCCAATTAGATTCCGGTTCGGCTGGACCTGTCACTTCATTGACTAGTTGCTCTAGTGTTGGTCGTGGATGAGAAGCGGAATCCTTTGATGGCTGTGCCGAAGTATTTTGCGGCAACGGCTTCTCGCCGGAGTTCCGTCTTGAGTAATCAAACATAAGTCGCGTTCCTCCCCCTGGTCGTTCCCCGAGAATCGACCATTCCATTTTTTCGAGCGTGCACTGCTCGCAGGTATCCCAACCTGCAGACACTACTGAGCGGACAAAAGTTTTAGGCGGATTGTCAAGAGAAACAATCTGAAACATTCCCCTGGACCAACCGTTGAATCGGCTGGTCCTAAAACCATAGATCATCGGTGTGGCGCAACAATGAAAATTACGGAGAAACTGTGTGGATGATGACTATGCTACGTAGCCACCTAGTTTGCGCAAGGCCTTCTGCGCCTTGAAGCGCACCTCAACGTCCTTGTCTTCCGCCGCTATCCGCAGGGCAGCCAAAACCGACTCAGACTTATTGCCCAACTTGCCGAGAGCTTTGGCCGCGCCTTTACGCACGTCGGCCTCAGCAGCAGACAAACAACCGACGACCGATTGAATAATGTCGTTATCAACTTTCTCCAAGCGCTCAACCAGGAGCAGCGCTTCCTTGCGCACCCACTCATCGGAGTCGCAAAGACACTTATGAATATTCCGCATGTGCGCCTTGGCAATACCCGGTCGCTCTTGAAACCAACGCAGCCCGGTCAGCTTTACATAAACGCTTTCATGGTTCAATGCCTGTCCGAAGACGCGAGCCGGCAATCCGGTAGCCTCATCCGGCAGTCCCAACTTCAACGCCCGACCGTCGTAGCCAGGATAAGTGAGTTGCAGAATCATATCCTCTACCAACTCAGTAAGAGAATCTAAATCAGTCACATTGCGAGTCGCCATACTACCTCTGCATCTGCTTCATCATATCTTGCAACTTTCTCATTGCATCCATCATGTTACCGCCGTTGCCCCCGCTGCCGGGCAAGACTCCACCAAACGGATTCATCGGATTGTTTGGTACCGCAGCACCAGCACCGACGCTGGCGACCCTGTTGAGGGTTCCGTAGAGTACCACCTTGTTTAGGAATTTTCCATCCGTAGCATAGTTGACCGTGGCAGCTTGCAAATACAACCGGTTAGCGTCGATGCGGGTGAATCGCAATACACTCTCGCCATACCCGAGGCGGGTCTTTCCGGTTTGAGGATTCCGATCGGAATCCTGAGTCACAACCTGCTGTTCGATGATGTCGGGGCGCAACTGCCTGATCTCGTTTTTCATCAACCGGCTTTGCAACTGGTTTCCGGTCACTCCCGTGCCGTTCGTTAAGTCCCCCAGGTGAAGCGAATACATTACAGGCACCTGCATGTTCTGCATGTTGGCAAACATGGGATTTCGTTGCGAGTCAATGCCGTAGGCTTTGGCCATGTTGGCGTTAAGCTCTCCCATCGATTGCATCGATTGGAACATCACCTGACACGGCTCCATATAGCTGCTGGCTCCGCGCGGATAGAACGTGATGGTGGTCTGCCCCTGTTTCCCCGGTGTCAAATAGTTGTACTCTTTGGTCGCCTCGGCGGAGTCCAGTTGATACTTGAGCGGTGAAAATGCCCGAGTAAAGATAGTCAAAGTACCGCTCCAGGTACCGCGAAAGTCCATGGGATAAGCACGCTGCACTTGCTGTGCGCCCGCGGCCAACGTGTTTGTCGCAGCTTTCCCGACAATTGGTTTGGCATCCAATGTGGTATCACGAATAGGTTCCATCTTCTTCCACTTTAATGGAAGGACGGCTGAATTGCCCTTGCACAACTCTTCAATTCGTCCGGTTAGCACCAGCGCTTTACCGGAAGACTCCGGTGGTTTTGCAGCGGCAGGTACTGCTGCTTTCGGCGCGGGAGGCGTCACATACTTGAGGGGTGTTTTCGGCGCAGTAACAGCCGGTTCTTTTCCGGCAGACGCGGAAGCGTTGCCGACCGGCTCGGGCGCTCTATCGGAGGCGGCAGGCGTTGCAGGCGAAGCGGGCGTTGAGTCAGCCTGGTCGGCAGCGTCGCTGCTGGTCTTAGATGGCGCCGTCGAATCAACATCCGCGGCAGCCGCAGACAAAACGAAGGACGAACACAAAACCGTGAGCAAGCACAGGCTGCCCAACCTCTTGTGAAATTCCCTACAGCCGGACATTGATTGCAATCTCCATGAACGCTTGAGGCTTGAGACCAAACGCTATTCCGTTATGTTTATTGTGCCCTGGCCGGCGTCCTTCTGCATTTTGTTGAATTTGCCTTTCAATGAAATGCTTCCGGTTCCAGAAATGGTTGCGTTGCTCATATCGGCACTACCGCGTTTCACAACGACCTGTCCGGTCCCCTGAATGTTAGCAACGAAGACTTTGGTCGAGACATCGCCTACTTCGGCCTTGCCTTTGCCGCGATTGTCGAGAACAGTCTTAGCAACCGCATCGAGCTTGCCGGCCGTCAACGAGCTGTTGCCGAGAAGCGTGACCTCAAACGGACCGTCCTTCCACGAAGATACCTGTATCTCCGAATTCCCCGAGCTGCCTATCTTCAGACCGCCGGCAAAGTTCTCCGGAACTTGAAGTTCGACGATATCCGGTCCCGAACAGGTTCCAGGAATGTCCGACCCCTTGAGAGGCTCAATCTTTTGGCCGCCGACGACGACTCCGTCTTTGCCCATCTGCAGACCGGACATTCTGCCACCCGGCAGCACATAGACCTGACCGTTGACAATGGCTCGTGAACCGAGAGCGTCCGCCATCAGTCCTGTGCCTCTGCGCTCAGTGGCGAACCCGCACTGGCGAATGACGCGCCCTTCCACATGCCAGTTTCGAGGGCAATTGCTATTGACGATGATTTCGGTGGAGTTTGGAACTCGCTTCACGTTAACACGTGCATCTTCAACAATGAGAATCAGTTCAGGGCTGGAGTTTGGAACAGTGGCGAAACGCACTGTCTGCCCGTTTCCTTCTGGAGCTGCTTTCTTGTCCACGTTTACTTCCGTCTTAGAGGCTTCTGCCTGCATGACAATACCACTTAACACGGCAATTGCCAGCGTCATGCCGATAACGACTTTACTGCGCCTCATATTACCTCTCCCGCCGCGGACTAACCACTCAATCATAGCTTAGATTGATCCAAACCGCCGTACAGTCGCGAGACTACAGCACCGAGGGCATCCACAGCAGATAGGAAGACGCATCCGCCGACTTACCGACCCAGAACGGGCGCACCGTTTAGAATTTCGTCGATCTTAACCGTTAGCTCGGGAGGAAGCTTCGTGCCCGCAGCTTTCACGTTTTGCTTAATCTGGTCCAACTTACTGGCACCGATAATGACACTGCTAATCGCAGGCAAGCGAAGGCACCATGCCAGCGCCATTTGCGGCATCGTCATGCCGTTTTGTTCAGCCACTTTGACCAACTTCTGAACTGTTTCCAAAACAGGGGCTTCCAATCCGCCGCGCGATCGCATGAAGACACCTTCACGCTCTTTAGCGCCCCGACTATCTGCAGGCGGCGCCTGATTCGGCTTGTACTTGCCTGTCAAAATGCCTTGCGCAAGCGGAGAAAATACAACTTGCCCGAGCCCGTGGCTTTCGCTCACAGGGATAACTTCCTTCTCAATATCGCGAGCCAGCATGTTGTAGCACGGTTGGTTCGATACCGGGGGTGGTGCGTGCATCGCGCGCGCTACTTCAAATGCTTCGCGGATCTTCTCAGCGGGCCACTCACTCACGCCCCAGTAAAGAATCTTTCCTTGACGTGTCAAATTCTCCATCGTCAATACAAGTTCTTCGATTGGCGTTTCAGGATCATACCGGTGACACTGATAGAGATCGATGTAATCCACTTTCATTCTCTTGAGGCTGGCGTGACACTGCTCAACAACGTGCTTGCGTGACAGTCCTTTGTCGTTCGGACCAGCAGCCATCGGGAAGAACACCTTCGATGCCAGCACAATATCATCGCGTTTCATGGAACTGAGCGCTTTACCCACAACTTCTTCGGCCCTTCCGCCTGCATAAACATTGGCGGTGTCAATAAAGTTGATGCCTTGCGCAAAAGCAAAATGAATCTGCTTTACCGAATCATGCTCTTCAACGTGCCCGCCATAAGTTAGCCAGCTACCCAAGCCGACTTCGCTAACCTTGACGCCCCATTTTCCGATCTTTCTGTACTGCATAAGATTTCTCCGGGCTGACTACGCCATGCAAATACGTTTTGCAGTTGCGCGCATCAACCGTCAAGAAACTATGCCGGCTGATCGCGCTTTTCATCTTCCCTCCAGTACGGAAGAAAGAAGATGGTTATCATACCGGGAATTGACAGCAGAAAACTGACCAGGAAGAAATTTGCATAGCCAAGCGATTGGTACAAGTAACCGCTAAGCGTTCCGGGAATTAACATGCCCAGCGTCATAAGCCCCGTTGCCACCGCATAGTGAGCGGCCTTGAATTCAGTATTGACCGTGCGCAAGATGAAAACCATAAACGCCGACACGCCCAACCCGTATGCGAACTGTTCGATTGAGTTGACTACATACAGCCATTCGATACCCGGGCGCATCGTAGCTAGCAAGAAATAGAGAATGATTGCCGAGTTTTGAAACAGCGCCAACGGCCAGAACCACTTGCGCAAACCATCCTTGCTGAGCAACCACCCCCCGACCAACCCGCCGACTAGTAAAAAGACAACGCCAACTGTTCCGTAGAGAATGCCGATGTCTTGCACGGACAGCCCCATGCCGCCTTTGGTGACAGGGTCTTGCAAAAAGTTGGTCGCTTGCTTCAACATAAGGGCATCGCCCAAGCGGAACAACAAAATGTAGCAGACGATAGCAATCGATTGGGGTTGATTGAAATAGGTGATGATGGCGGAGACAAATTTTCCGCCAGTCATAGCACCATGATTCGGCACCGAAGGCAAGGCTTGCGCCGACGAAGAATCGCCTCCATTAGTGCTCGCCGATTGAGAGGAGGAAATGGAACCGGCTTGCGTTCCGGAAACAGCAGCGGTCTGACCGCTTCCCGCCACCAGTGCCACATCAGGCTCGCGAAACAGCAGTGCGCTGGCACCCTGATTGCGAGGTAAATACCAGGAGTGGAACAGCGCCAAGGCGCCGAGAACTCCAGCCATAACCAAAAATGAGCACGCCCATCCTGTAGTTAGTCCGTGAATTTTCTCAAGATAGCCTGCAAACCAGACCATGGCGCCGGTAGCGAACAACCAGGCCATCTTGTAAGCGGCGCTGCGAATTCCTACATAAAAGGATTGCTGATCTTTGTTCAGGACGTCAAGATAATATCCGTCAATTGAAATGTCGTGAGTGGCCGAGGCGAGAGCGATTAGGGCAAGGATGAGAACAGCAAGCGCAAGCATGTCGGTGACACCGGCCATCGCAGCCGGATCATCTACAAACGTCTTAAAAATAGCCAGTCCAAGTCCAGTGTCCGGCACACCGAAGTACACAACGGCCGCAAGAATGGTGCACAGCACCGCCAACGAAATCTGTGCAAACAGTACCCACAACCGCTTGGTGCCTTTGAAGTCAACCAGAGGCGCCCAGAGGAACTTGAAACTCCACGGAAGCGAAAGCAAGGTGCACAAACCGATGAAAACATTACTTGCACCGAGGCTCTTAAAAAACACACCGGACATCATCATGACAATGGCGTACGGCAGCCCCTCGGCGAAATATAGAGTTGGAATATATATTCCCGGTTTCTTGTTGGACATCTGTTTATCGGAAGCGACGCTACAAACTGAGCTTATCAGAAAACTCGGCAAATCGCGGGATTTGCTCGCTGCGGGCACCCGCTGATGAGCCAAGCGCCGGTATGCGCCCGACTCATCTTGTTGAGCCGGTATAATGCTGCGCGCTTTAGCGAGTACTTTTTTGGTTCCCCGCTAAAGACTTGACGCGAGAAAGAGAGTCTTCCGGAGATCCGATGGGGAACATCGATTCAGTAGAAACGCCATTTGCGTAAATGCGTAGAGAGCCGTTTTGCTAAGCAACGTGGAGGGATTGGCTGAAGCGAGGGAAATATTACTGCGCCTCAGTTTTGATACGCTTGATCAGTATGTCGAACTTCGGAACTACATTTTTTGCTTTGTACTCGAAGCGACTGTCAACCTGCTCGAACGTTTGCTTCGGATGAATGTCATATCGTCCACCTTTGCTGAGAAAACTTTTGTCAGGCTCGAAGACTATTCGCAGCTGTCCAATTGGACCGTTCCAATACGTTGCTGTTCTCAAAAGATAGGTAATTGAATCCTCGGCAGCCGATGAACTGATGCTCTTGTAGCTGACCTCGAGAGGTTCCGAAAGGCCTTTATGCAGCTCCAAATCGAACGTGTACCAGACTAAACTCTGCTGCCCTACAGCCCAATCACCTTCTCCGAACACCGTCTCGCTCAGAACTTTCATTATGCGCTCAATTTTTGCACCAGACAGTTTCGGCGAGGCCTTCAGGAGACGTTCAGCGTCCGCTGCGCTCCTTGCGAGCTTGCGCAGATCGAGGAAATCCGGCGCTTCGGAAACAATGCTAACCAGATTAGCTGCTACCAAATCGTCGGCGATATCCTGCAAATCAGCCTTAGGGTAGAGCGACGGCGTAGATCGAGACAACTCTCGGTGAGGAATTCTTTTGCCACCGAATCTGATATCAAACGAAGTCAGCCCACCATTGCTGTCACCGGCCCGGTGAATGTACGTAACTATCGGGAAGCCAACTTTAATCGTTCGTGCGCTCGATGTCCGGTTCTGAAACCGATAGACCGCTCGGTACTCGATGGCTCGAACTTCCATCGGATTGCCGCCTGGCACAAATGAAGGGAGCGAGGATTTTGCACCGTCTCTGATTGTCAGAGTCTCTTCTGCGATAACAACGCCTGGTATCGTCTTGAGAGAAAACGGCAAAAGAGAAGTGCCGGAACTACCTATGGGCGCAGGATTGCCGTAGGCAGGGCATCGCGGTGCAAGGCAGGCAAGAACAAGTACCAGCGCATGCAAATGACGGTGATGGCTTAGGTGCATGACATTGATGGTAGCATGCGCCCCTCCAGCATCTCTACCCGGCAGTTGCCGGAAGACACGGGTGTATTAATTGAAAAGAGTTCAGTGGTTTGGCACGGGCTTAGATTAGCTCCGCTTGGCAAGCGCGCTCGCAAGGAACCTCTCCGGCTCCCGCGTGCCGCTGGGCGATATAAGCGAAACCTCTCGAGGAATGCACCAGTACGCTTATTGACGAAAAATGCGCGAACAGGCGCGACGAAACCCTTCCCTAGCGGCGATTGTAGTTACCGAGGTGGTTGACGGTGCCCAACGTGCGAATGCTATCGCCGCGCAGGTATGCGGCAGCCTGACGATAGCCACCTCTGAATATGTTTTCGAAGTTCTCACCGAGCGCAACATCATAGGTGGTGGCGCACGCAATTCCAGCCATCACGGGAATTGCAACTTTGGCAGGCATATTTTTGGTGCCAAGTTTAGTCATGATGTCCGTAGTCAATCCAAAGCCGATTTCATAGCCAAGCGAGGTCATGAGCACTCGACCGGTTAGTCCAACGGCATGTTCCGGTCCTTCACTCAAAGCACGATGAAGATCGTTCGTACCGATTACAATAGCGGCCGCAGCCAGTGCAGAACCACCGCGCCATGCCATTTTCGAGAGAGCGCTGCGTTCCACCAGCGCAACCGCTCCGCCAGGACCAACAACTTTGCTGGTGAGCGCGTGTGATCGAAAGGCGGTTTGATAAAGCGCGGTCATGCTACAGCCGGCGAGTGATGCTCGCGCGACGTCGTGCGCATCCATCTTGCTGACGTTCTTCTTCAAATTGTCCCAAACCTGCCCAAAGGGCGGTCGAGACCGCATGGCTTCGTACAGCTCGGTGCTACTTGTGCAAGGCTTCTCACCGGGCTTACCTGTGAGATCCTGTTTGCTACCGTACTGATTGTCGACTGAGATCCGGTCAGTCGCCGGATCATAATCAGTTATAGTTACAGCATGTCTGGCAAATCGATTCGCGTCTGATCCAAATGGTGGCATTGCTGCATCAACAATAAGTAGACAGGGAAACTTGTTCTCGTTCTTAAGGCGAGTGAGCGTAGATCGCAGATCCGCGGGACTATCGACCGAGACCACTCCCTTTTTCTTGGAGTAGCTGTTTCTCTCCAGTATCAGATCCTCTTCACGCTTTCCAGTGATCTGCTCGTTGATGTTGATCAACTCATCGACATCAAGTTGCGGGGCGTCTGCATCTCCCCTCTTTAGAGTAAATCGCTGAGGAGGGTTAACGGCTGTGTTCTCTATGTATTCGCCGGTTTTGCCACCGGTTGATTTTTCTTGCCCGTAGCGAATGTTGCCTTTTCCGGCAAACTTGCCGTCAGGCATGGTGTTCTGGTTCGACCAGTGAACGTTCACGGCGCCGAGCTGAAACAACTGACTTGCATAGTTGCGCGCGCTACTATCAAAGCGATAGAGTTGCGCTTCAAGATCCTTATCCAACGACGGCACTGTTATTTGGCGTCCATTCGCGGCGACAAGGAAACCATTCACTGCCAGGTCAGCGACAACAGCTGCAGCGATGGATGGAGTGCGGGTATAGGTTCTGGTTTCCAGCGAAGTCACATTGCAGGTGTTGTGATTTCCCTGATCAATTCGATTAGGCATGGCCGCGTTCTGCACCACAAGCCGCGCCAGGAGTAACCGATCCGGTTCGGGCACCTTGCCCTCGGAAGTCATCACTCGATAGACCTGCAATAACGTACCTGCGCGTTCCGCAGTCGATACCCCCTTTCTATCATCAAAAGCGCGTATCCACTTTGCGAATTCGGCGTTGTCTTCCTTGCTCATTCGTTTGGAAGCCAAAGACAAAACGTCATCGCGGAGGCTGTTCAACACAGTCTCCCGCGTCAGCGCGTCGCGCTCGCCAGCAGGTTTCTCCAATATTGATTTAAAGAGTGCGTCACTGTTAGCCCTGACGGGCGCCTGATTCGCATCGTCTCTAAGTTGTCCGGCAGCCAACTGGGCTACTTCATTCAACACGGATCGATCCGCGTTGGGTCTTCTGACTTCCGCCATTGCGTTCACCCAGATGAAGAGTATTCATTTTGCCCAATGCGACTATATGGCAACTTCGTGGCATTTTCGTTGGCCTTCATTCGTGGTTTTCCCAAACGGCTGTGAGACAATCCTCGGCGGCGAAAGCTGGTAGAATCGCGCAGCAACGTTTGACGACAGGAGTAAGCCGCAGGATGAATCGCACGTGTGCTAGTCGCGCCTTGGAGAACGTTGGACGCTCGTCCTCCCGGGGCTTTCGCTGCCTTACGAGCTTGGTTCTCGCACTCAGCCTTTTCGCGCCGGCGGCACATGGCGCCGAAGACGCGAAGCCCGCAGACGAGCCAGCGACGAGCGGCGAGGGAGCACCGCCATCAGGACGGACCGGAGGACCTCCGGAAGCGGCAGGTCGCCGGTCCGACAAGGAAGAATCCTCAGAGGGAGATCGTCCGAGCAAAACGCAATTAGAAACCTCAACTGCCTCACGTCAAAGCGCGCAAGACGACTCCACCGCTGATCCCCGAAGCGCGCAAGAACTCTACGCCGTAGATTCAGAATACGCGCGCAAGGTTTTTGAGAAAGTCGACTCAACAATCAACAAAGAGTTCTTCGACGCGAAAGCTGCCACAGAGTCATGGCCGAGTATCGCGGCACACCACCGCAATAACATACTCGAAGCAGGCAACCTGAAGGAACTGAGCAATCGCATCAACGCAGCACTTGCTGAGCTAAAAGTCAGCCACACTCAATTCGTCACTATAAATGATGAGAACTTTTACTTCTTAAAGAACCTGTTCGCCAGTTTTCAGAAAAACATAGAGAACCCGATCGGCGAGTACCTCGGAATCGGACTAGGCGGTCAGGGCTTTCGCGAGAACCAGGTTCGCTACGTACTCGATGGCGGTCCGGCCGCAATCGCAGGTATAAAGCGCGGAGATACGGTGAAGGGTCTTAACGGCAAGAACATCATCGGACTTCTTTCATTTAAGGGCACCGCCGACACTACCGTCACGCTGCAAGTCATTCGCAATGGAAAGCCCATGGACATTCCGATTAGGCCTCTGAAAAAAGACTATTATGAAGCCTATCTCGAAGCCAGCAAAAAGAGCGCAAAAATTATCAGCACGCCTGCAGGGTCAGTCGGATACCTGCGGTTGTGGTGCGGCGGAAAGTCCAAGGAAGTAGTCGATGAAGTGATGGAAGGTAGCATGGCCGGTACCAAGGCCATGATCCTGGACCTTCGCGATGGCTTTGGCGGAAACTCTCTGGAGGATCTGGACAGATTCTACCGTCCGCCTGCGGGCTACCCCGTGTTCAAGACCTACGGGCGACGAGGGCGCAAATCTCTCAGTCAACTCACCTACAGCAAACCACTTATAACATTGATCAATGGGGGCTCGCGCAGTGGCAAAGAGCTGTTGGCATTCAGCCTGAAGAATAGTAAACGAGGGACACTTGTCGGCGAGAAAACGGCAGGCGCGGTTTTGGCAGGTAGACTGTTCCCCATAGACGATCGCTGCGCTCTCTACCTGGCCGTCCTCGATGGAACCGTAAACGGGGTGAGGCTGGAAGCAGTAGGTGTGGAGCCCGACATAAAGTGCTCTTATCCCGCAGATAGCGCTAAAGATACCCAACTAGAAGCAGCAGTGAATGCGGCGCAAGCAGCGATCAGACAGGGAACGAACCACAAACCTTCGCTCTTGCGCTCACATTCGGCTGGCAGATAGCCGGTTACTTTTGCTTTTCCGTTGCCACTACCGGTGGTCAGCCTTGCCCCTTATTGGTAACGCGTCGCGTATTCATTAAGCGAGCCTAACCAAACCGGATTGCCTTACCAACACGGTCTCCACGAGTGAATGCGGGACCGGGTGCAAATATCCAGCGTCATTTAGTATGATGTGGTACCGCACACAACAGGGTGAGAACACATGGCAGATACCGCTGGCACCAACATCTTGATCGGTACTCGCAAAGGCGCTTTCGTATTGAGCAGTGATGCCAACAGAAAAAAGTGGTCGCTGTCTGAACCGACTTACTTGGGTCACATCATTTACCATTTCGTGTCAAACGGAACCACATGTCTTATGGCCGCTAAGACCGGTCACTTAGGACCAACCGTTTTTCGTAGCGCAGACCATGGCGCCACATGGACCGAGGCGGCGTCCCCGCCGGCTTTTCCTGTACAGACCGATGGTGAGAAAGGCAAAGCTGTAGATCTCGTGTTCTGGCTCACTCCGGGACACGAGTCTGAGAAGAACGTCTGGTACGCAGGTACATCGCCTGCTGGTCTATTCCGCTCAGAAGATGATGGTGTCACCTGGCATGGTGTCAGCGGATTCAACGACAATCCGTCCTACAGCGAGTGGGCGGGAATCGGTCCAACACCGGGTGGGCAATTCTTACATTCGATCATTGTTGATCCAACCGACAAGAACAAAATGATTCTCGGAATTTCAGTAGGCGGAGTTTTCGAAAGCAACGATCAGGGCAAGTCTTGGACGCCACTGAATCAGGGCTGCGCAGCGGAGTTTCTGCCGGATCCCGAGGCAGACTTCGGACATGATCCGCACTGCATCGTAATGCATCCGTCAAAACCCGATCGTCTTTATCAACAGAATCACTGCGGAATCTATCGACTGGATCGCCCGTCTACGCGCTGGGTTCGCATTGGCGACAACATGCCGAGAGAGGTAGGAGACATCGGATTCCCGATCGTATTGCATCCCCGCAAGCCGGAAACAGCGTGGGTGTTTCCGATGGATGGCACCACCGTATGGCCTCGCACCAGCCCCGATGGCAAGCCCTGCTTGTATGTCACCGAGAATGGTGGCGACTCATGGTCCAGACAGGACAGCGGTCTACCTTCGGAAAAAGCGTACTTTACAGTGAAGCGACAAGCGATGACCGCCGACGCAGACGATCCTTGCGGATTATACTTCGGCACGTCGCAAGGCGAAGTTTGGGGCAGCACGGACGAGGGTGCAACCTGGAATTGCCTAGTTCGCTACCTTCCGGAAATTTTTTCTTTGTCGGTTGCAGGTCCGAAGAAATGAGAGTGCACATTCCCAGTCCGCTCAGATCCTATACCAACAACCAAAGTACCGTAGAAGCTTCGGGGCAGACACTTAGAGATGTATTGAAGGATCTCAACGATGCGTACCCCGGCATTCGATTTCGAATGATTGATGAACAGGATCGCACACGCCCCCACATTCGCATTTTTGTCAACAAAGTGATGGTCAACGATTTGTCCACCACCATTGAACCCGGCCACGAAGTGCGCATTGTTGCCGCGCTCAGCGGCGGCTAGCCGCGGGCGAAGATCAAAGCGTAGCTATGGTCGTATCCATAGTTGTAGCCGCCTTCCCAGGTAATTACCACTTCGCCTTTGAAGGTCATCACTTTCGATACTTCGCGTGCAATGTCCCACGCCAAAGTCGTTACTTGACCAAGCTTGTTCTTGAGATTCGAAACCTCAATTATCGCCGTGCCATCTATAGCCAACTTACTGTTGACTTGATTGTAGATGTTTCTCAAGTCGGCTAAATACTGCTCATAACCATCACCATCCGTGGTGTATGCCGTAAATGGATTTTCCTTGTCGGTGCGATTCATGTAGGGCGGCGAAGTGAGCGACAAGTCGATTGGAGGCAATTCTACTGCACCTAACTTTGTCGAATCACCGTGCATCGCCCTCTCCGGAGCCTTCACAATCGACTGACAATACCGCCACCGCGCTTCATCAAACTCCACACCATAGCCTATTCGACCGAGTTTCTCAGCAACCAGCAACGTGGTACCGAATCCCATGAACGGATCGAAGATGATATCGCCTTCTTCGCTGTGTTCCAGAATAAAGTGCGATGCCATTTCTTCAGTATAGCGAACATCATCGTTCTGAAACTCTGTCGGCAATTGATAGTGATGAGCGTTCTTAAGCGTTAAATGAGTCGGCATGTTTTTACAGTTTAAAGAGATCGTCGCTTAACCCGGTATTTGTTTTCACGTCTTTCCATGTGCTTAGACACGGATCTTTGTAGTCATAGTCATCCCAACGAATAGGCAGATTGGTTTTGGCACTGACGTAAACTCTCTTTTGCACCGTCTTAGGATCGTCAGGGTGAAAGATCTCGAGCACAAAGGTCGGCTCAGACACACCGGAGATGGTGACGGTCTTCTCACTCACTCTAGCAGCGGAACCCTGTTTAAGTCTCTCCCTCAGGATATTGGTAAGCGAGATAAAATCAGAATCTTCCATCCTATCGCCATTTGCTGCGTCCAGCATGTGGTCGTCCGGCTTCATCGTCAGAGTTACCAGCGAAGCGAGCCCGGCACCGCGAGCATGCGCTTTCCCATCTTTTCCGAGTACCGCGACGGAGCCCTTGTTGAATTCTCCCATTTCCTCAATGCGCATCAACTTGGGCTTCTTAAAATAAAGAGCCCCTTTCTCTGTCACGCTAGAACCTTTCTTGAAGGTCTTTGTTTCAAACACTAGTGAGTAATCATTCAACGATTCCGCCGTTCTGCACATCTCGGCCACAAAAGGAGCACCATCTTTCATCTGTTCGACTAGTTGCCCTTTGGGATTGAAATTCTCGTGCTTCAATACCGCTTCGCTTTCCGCCGGACCGGCATTGGTCTGTCCGCAAAATCCAGTCGAAACCAACGTCAACAGAACAGGCAGGATCAAATTCGTCAGACGGTTCTTCATGGTATCTCCGGTTGCGCCCTAGAACGCTATGATTTTACATCGGATCTGGCACTATGCTGGATAGGAGCCATTATCTTTGTATTGACAATGCATCACAGCTAACGTGACAATAGGCCTGTCACGATTCGCCCCCCCCTCCTCGTGAATATCGATTCCGGGAGAGAAGGTTTCACAATTGGGGTAAGAGGGCCGGATCAGTGATGCAGACTCTCCAAGAATCCAATAAACCACAGCTACGCAGGAACGCCAATGCAATCCAGCTCAGCCAGAACAGATCTCGCTTACACGATTCGTCTTGCACGCAACGAAGACGGCGACGCGATGCGCGACATCGAGGTCAGTGCAGCACAACGATTTGCCGGTCTTAACTTAATCGAAGACGCCCACCTGGCCAACCACATGTGTCCGCAACGGTTAAGCGACCTTGTGCGCAAGAAGCAAGTTTGGGTCGCGTGCGCAGATGAATTACCGGTGGGTTTCGTCGTAGCATCGCATTTAGAGTCGGGCTGCCTGCTGGAAGAGTTAGACGTGTTAGCCGACCACGGTGGGCGCGGGCTGGGACGAAGACTGGTTGCCGCCGTTTTGAATTGGGCAAAAGAGCACCATTACACAACAGTCATATTGAGCACTTTTCGCGATGTACCGTGGAACGCGCCGTTCTATGCAAGGCTTGGATTTGAGATCATACCGGAAGACGAGTTCACTCCCGATCTCCGTCAGCTGCGCAAGAATGAATTAGCTGCGGCATTGCCTCTCGATCAGCGGGTGTTCATGCGTATCAAAGTCTGACGTTGCAAACGCAGACCGTGGCGTCGAAACCACACCGTCGAACGCGTCCGAACTCGCCAAACTACTTCCCGGATGCTGTAGCTTTTGCAACTTCTTGGTACTCACTTCTTACGGCAGTTAACAGGTCTGTCTCTTTAAGCTTTTCCAAAGTCAACATATAATTCTTGTAAGCCTCGTGTATCGTAGGATGGTCCCAGTTCCCCCTTAGGGAATTGCTCCTGAAGTACGGAATGCATTTCTCGAATTGCGTCTGCGCTTCCGCATAAAGACCGGCCTTTAGAAAACATTCTCCCGCATGTGCGAGGTCCTCGTTCCGATACAGCATAAGCAATGCCTCTGCTGATCTAGCTTCCTTGCGATCATCCGCTTTCCCCACTCCGGCAAGTTCCGTTAATCGGTTAAGTTCCGATTGAATCTGCTCCTCGCCATCAAGCAAACATTCTGCGGCTTTTTCGTATTGCCCCCTGTCGCAAAACTTCTGCGCCACAGCCGAGCTCCTGACAATCAACTCCTTGATCGAACGAGAGACAAGACGACCGCCGGGTCTGTTGTAAAAAAGATTCGAGAAATCGGCACCTTTAATGACCTCGGTTTTGACTGCAATCCCGGGTGCAAATCCGAACGCGATGATGCCGCAAACTCCAAGCGCCGCTCCAGAGAGAAGTAAACACAACATTAGTTTCGCGCCGTTCTTCATTAGTCGCCCTAGAAAAACCCCGATCCTCCGTGCGTAGCCGGCGTCGCCCCCTTCTTGCGGCGGTAAACAGCCACTCGATCTACGCATGACCGATTGGCACCCAACAAGGTTAATATCCCCGGTCCGCCATCGGGGAGCACATCACGAAAACCGCTAAAATCGGCGTTCCCCTAGTGCGTCCTGAAGGCTCCGCTTTCATGACCATAGTGGACACAAGCATCAGACGCATGCGTTGGTCTACCAACATTTCGCCTTCTCAGCACTGCGATCTTCGTTTCGGGCGCAACAGGCTGATCGTAAGACCAGGGATCATAATCATCGCCACCGCTTAGAAGAAGTCCATCCGATGTCATCTCACTAAGCTGGTGCAGCCGACGGTTCTTGCAGTCATAGCGCGATTGGCACAATATTCACATCGTTCATGCTCATAGCGGCATCGGCTCTTTTGTATAACGCCTGCGCTTGCTCGTATTGCTCGCAAGTAAAACTCAGATCTGCAAGAATTCCAATAACTTCCAAATTGTCGAAATCGGATGATGTTGCGGACCGAGAACCCAGTAAGTTCAGTGCGGTGTCTAAGACCTCGTCGCGCTGCGCAGGACGATTCCATTGATGATAAAGAATAGTCAGCTGGGACAAACAGAACAAATATCCGATTTGCGTTTCCGCATGCATTCTCTCAAAGGCCCGAAGAACCGCTTTGAACAATAATTCCGCCTCGGTAAACTGCTGGCGCGCCGCGCAAGTATTCGCCATACCAAGAATCGCATACGCAACTTTATCATCGACGCAACCAAGATCCGCGAGTATGTCGCCAGCCCACGTAAGAAGATCTTGTGCCGCCGTCAAATTGTTTCTCCTAATATGGACATGGGCGAGATTGCTTAGCAAGATGGCGCTATCTGGATGCTCCAAACCGACGCTTTCGTGCATCACTGTCAACGCCTGACGATAGAGGTGTTCAACATTGCTACATTGAACCCCGGAGGCGAGAGACTTGATGATATTGGAAACAATTGTTGCCACAATGGGAAGAGAGGTTCGTCCAGAAATCTGAAGCAATCGCAACGCACGAGAAAGTAGTGCTGCTGCTGCAAGGTAATCTCGCTTCCAATGAAACACAAAAGCCAAATTGTTGAGCACCGAAGGATAGTCCAAATGTCCGACATCCATTCGTTCAAGTGCTTTATTCAAAAAAGGCTCTGCTTCAGCGAAACGACCCGTTGTAATGAAGAAGTGGGCCATGTTGTTCATGCATATGGCCATGTTGTTCGGACAACCGCCTGCTTCCGCTAGTTCAACAGAACGCTTCAGTATGTCTTCCGCTTCGCTCAGTTTACCCGAACGCCGATAACATTCAGCCAGGCTACTGAGACAGGCTGACAATTCGTCGGTCAAGTCCTCATTAGCTCCTAGAATCGAAACTGATTCAATCAAAAAGTCCTCTGCAAGAGACAACCGATCAGTCATCATGTAAAAGGTAGCAAAATTCCCTAGTAAGACTGCCAAAGCAGGATCGTTGTCGCCGGACTGCAGCATTCGCTCATAGGCGGTTCGGTATGTTGCCTCCGCGCGATCATAGTCTCCCTGTGCCACGTACAGGCATGCGAGTGATTGCTCAATTGACGGCAATTCACACTCGCCACGCTTTCCCGGGTCACGAAGTGCGGACAAAAATACTTCTTCGGCCTCGCTATAAAGCCCCTTATCAATCAAATCCGCAACTTGTTGATTTAAGCCAGTCATACAGCACTACCGGTACCCAAACCAACATTTCCACATCTCATGACTATAGAACCAATTTGTTGAAACTTTCTCACCGCAAGCCCAAGTATAGTAGTTGTGTTTCATGGACTGAAACAGGAAAGAATCTGGATTTCCTGTGGAGGAGGAACAAAGTCGAGAGAGGGGAATCCGCGGGGTACAATTACAAGCGCGGTAACAGGTCACCTATCGAGTTTTTAGCTCCGGAGAAAGTATCCAGGGACGAAGACTGTTAATCCTTCAACCCGCAAACACAAAATCCGATTGTCGTTGTTGTTGAGACTGGCGAACTAATAGCTCATCTCGAGTTAAATCACAGCCAGGAAAGGATTATCAATGATCAGCAAACATGTATCCCCGATTTCGCTAGCACTTATGCTAACCATGCTTTCCGCTAACCAGAGTATATCTGCGGATGAATCACCAACTGCGATTTTTCAGAAATACCATCAATTGGTAATCGATGGAAAAGGAGCCGCAGACCTGGCACCTTACCGTTCAGCCAAAGTGTTGAGCAGCCAAAAGTCCGACAGTGATCGTGCCCTCTCAGGCTTAACGAAATTGCTGACTCCAAAATCGATTCGTGTTACTGGCGAAAAAATTGAAGGCGATCGAGCGACAGTTTCGGCCGAAGCGCTAGACGAGGACCCCATGGCCAAAGCCGCAGGCGCTAAGAGCAAGACGCTTGCAAAGATCAAGATGGTGAAAGAAGCCGGACAATGGAAAATAGAAGAAGAGCAGTGGAGCACTTACGTCGGTAACGCCAAGCCCCCAACCATGGCACCGGGGGCGGACAACTGGTGCGCAGGCGCCTCAAAGGCGGAATTCCCGAGCAAACCTGCGGCGGGAAACTTGCATGGACAGCCCTTCAAAGTTGTTGGCGCGGAGTACAGCTCGTTCATGAAAACATTGACTCTGAAGGAGACCAACGACATGTTCTCCGACAGGGAGGTTAAGATCTTCCTCGGCACGGACGATCCCAGTATGGCAGGGAAGCAATTCCTGGTAACGACAAACAGCGATTCGTTCCATTCCCCCAATGTTCAGATCATGTGGAAGCGGGTGGGCAAGGAGAACCCGTCGCAAATGTATAGTGCGTCTGACGGTTATGGCATGCGGCTCCAATTCGGAACACCGGCAAAGGGACTATTGCCTGGCTATATTGTCTTACGTCTTCCGGACAAGAGTTCCGTGGAAGGCTACTTCTACGCCGCGCAAAAATAGGATTCTGCTCGGGACCGCTCCAATTCCGACCGTTGCCATGCGCCAGTCAGTATGACAAAAAGATCTCAAGGTCCGCAACCGCGCTCCTCGAAAAACCCGTTTCGCCAAGTAAATACGCCACTTAGCGAATATCGCCCCCGTGGAATCACCATAGTCCACTCTCTTTGCAAGTATTAAACTCCATTCATGAACCTCTGGAGGGGAACTGAATGTCAGAACAGCGCCATATTCAGGAAGGGGCGAAAGAAATTGCCAAGCTCCTCGACGAAAGAAAGACGGACGAAGTGGAAAACAGACTTCTCTCCGACATGCTGAATATGAAACCGGGTGATTTCAAAAAACTCGTTGAAACCGTCAATCAGCAAGATGCAAAAAATGTTGGAGCCGACCTGGAACTGGCCTTCTCAGGAAAACAAATGCGAGTTGGAATCGCCGACGTCAAAGGCGGAAAGAACGAAGTTCTCGCTGATGGCTATAACGGCGGCACCGGTCAATGGCGCTTTAACAAAGGGCAAGTTTACGATCGTGTATTCGGTCAAGGCAACGAAAACAATCTCACATCTGCTATCGAACAAAATCCGCAAAACATAATACAGTACTTGACGCGCCAGGGTGTTCAGGAAGCTGCATCACAATTCACAGCGACCGAGATACACTCCCCTGAAGGAAGAAAAGCATTTGAGGAAAAAACCCGAGCTGCGATCTCCAAAGCCTTAGGACCGGGAATTGTCATCACAGACGTTGAAATTAAACAGAAGAAGTAGTCTTCGAAATTGCAACTACCTGAGTTGCTCGATTTCACGCGTGATGTTTGCACGCGCAGTGTCTTCATACTCGCGCCGAATCTGATCGGTAAAAAAGATCCTGTCGCGCGAAATGAATGATTTGAGCACATGAGTCCGCCCGACGCGATACTCAGCATCGCTGAACTGCGAATATTCTTGCCTGATCTGCTCTGTGTAGAGTTTATACTCCTCGGGCGACGCCGCCAGTATCATCAAGTCGCAATCAAGAAACAAGCCGCTGCGTGCAGCGTTCGTCTCGTCCGGCAAGTGTTTCTTGGTACACAAAATCAGCCGACGAACTTCGTCAATCATCTGCACATTGTCCGATTCCTTTGCGAGCATTTCTACAGCTAGCTCCGCGCTCAATTCTTCGTTCAATTTGCTGGCGGTATCATATACGGCATCATGGAAAAACGCGGCGAACTGAAGCGCAGCAGGTGGCGCACTTTCAAATTCGTGCAGCCACTGCAACATTTTGCAGATATGTTCAAGCGTGTGATAGTAGCGGCCCGGCGCGGAGTACTGCTGCTCCAGAAAGGTTAGCATTGGGGCAAATGGTTTGCTCGACGCACAAATTGCCCCGACAAGGTCGCACCAGTAGGACTCAAACGTTTCCCTACATTCGGACATTAAGCGAACCTCGACAAGTTCTTCGATCAGCCAACCAATTGCAACAAAGCACCTTTGGGCACCTTACGGCTTCCGGTCCGCATACGGACCGGAAGCGCCGTACTGCCTGAGTTCCATGAGCAGTGTTTTCATACTATAGAGAGGACGATATCTTAGGACTTTCGTAGTTTTGGAAATATCAAGTTTCGTCGGCTTAAGTGCGGGATTCAAACCCATCTCCAGCGCCAAATCATAAAATTGCGCATAGCGCTTTCGAAAAGTGCTGCCCCGTCCTTCGGCATCCCAGTTTGCGAGATCTTCGTCGCTATATTCATAGGCACCATCCACTGGTAGGCACAGCGGTGCAGGTTCCTCAAAACCATCTGCCGTTGATACAAGCAGTTCAATACTCTTAACCACGGACTGCGCTACATCGGAAATATGCACGCCACCTTGAGCAAACCAGCGCGCCCATTCGATGAAGTTCGAATAGACCTCCTGATTCCAAGGCGGAATGAATGCACGGGGACGCAAGATTATCACGTTCATGCCGTGCCTGAAGGCATAGACGTTGGCGATTTCTTCACCAAGAACCTTGGTGTGTCCGTAAATTCCAAAACGCTCAGAGACGCTTGTACTCGAAACGAAAACAATGTTCTTGATGCCATTTTCCGCAGCGGCTTGAAAGACGTTGAATGTGCCACCAACATTCAAGTCCCAAAATTCGTAGACATCTCTCTCCTTTCGCGCTTCATGAATGCCATGCCATGCAGCTAGATGAACGACTACATCTATATCCTTCAGAACAGTATTCAATTGCTCTCGATGCAATACAGACCCTTCGATGAATTCAATCGACGGAACTCCAAGCGCCCTCATAGCAGCAGTATCGCTAGCCTCACCTGTCTTGCGAACATCAAAAACGACAGGCGTATGCCCCATTCCCGTCAGGGACCTGCAAAGAAACTGGCCCAGGTCTCCAGCACCTCCGGTCAGAAGGACTCTCATTAAAACCTCCGCAAACAAGGTCCACGAATCTTATAATCCACGGACCGAGGAATCGAAGCTGGTCCTGTTTCGTCAAGTATTATAGTCGACTGAACAGAGACTCAGCTTTGAAAGAACTCAGCCGAATTTTACGTAGCTCCCCAAGATTTCCCCTAGTCCGGAAACTAGAATGCTATCGAACCAAGGCGAGCGGACAATCGGGGAGAGAGCTGATGATCGAATCACGAGAACAACAGAACCTGTGCGACAGTTCACGTGCTGCTATCGAGCTCCTGAATCAGTTTTTGCCAAGTTTCAGTGAATTGTCTGAAATAACCAAACAATTTCATCAGAAAAACACATCAATTAGTTCCCTACTGGGCACTTTGGACCCGGGGGACAGCACATCCTGAACCTAACGCTATTCAATTCTCAGGTGCAAAACCGAATCTCCCGAATTTCGACGCATCCGGAAACTTCAGCAAATAGGCAAGAACAATCCACTATCACTCCGGGTCCTTAGCTGGCATCAATGTCGGAAGTGCCGAAACGTGAGCCAACAGCGGTCTTACTTCGGGTTGTCCGTTTTTTGCATATTGCTCAATGAGCCGCAGTATGTGCCATGCCTTTGTGTCAAATCGCCTCGGTTCGTGCAAGACTTGCACGCATGAATCCCAAGCTGCTTCGTACTTTGCACTGTTGAATTGATCCACGGCGGTGTTGTACAACAGAACCTTCCGCTCATGCAGCTTCTTCTCAGACTCATACAGCGAAATCAAGGCGACAACGTCATTCCTCGACAAGCGGGAAGAATTCGATCCCGGAAACATAATGTCAGACTTACTAGCACTGTGAGGAAGCCCAAGCGCATGCCCTATCTCATGTAATGCGGTGCCATGAACGTCGTCGACAGAAAATTGACTAAAATCATGGGGCCATTTCGTTAACATTACTATTTCGCAGCGTGCAATTAACTGAGCCCTTTTTCGTTTATCAATGTAAGAATGTGTAGCAAACGAAATGGTCCGCGCTATTCCACAGGTGCGAGCTCCAAGGGCTTTCATATCCTTGGTTTGCTTTTCCGACCAACGAACAATCATGTTCGCATCCTTGACTTGGTCAACAAAAACAAAGCTAGTCAGCCCCTGAGACTCTTTATTCCAATCAAAGAAGGCCTGCTTTGCCGTTTCACCGAACTCCGCCTTGTAACCTGCGACCTTCGTCGCAGGCACAAAATAGACCTTTAACGGCAAATCGCCAAAATCCCAATGAAGTGCCTTCTTTACGGTTGCTTTTGCGCCAGCCTTGATTGGCGCAGTCAGACTAGCTTTACGGGCATGCGGTTCAGCAGCAAAGCTCGCCGATCCACAAAGAAACAGCAAAAATAGTGCAACAACCCTAGTAAGAAATTTGGCAAAATTGTGACGGATCGAAGTCTCGATATTGGTCGGACGAACGGCACAAGCTCGTTTCAAGTTCAGCTCCTCAATTCTATGCTAGTTGCAAGACTACATCCCTCTCGTAGCATGCATGTGAAATTAGTGGCTGCACGTAAGCGAAAACATTGGAGTAACGATTGTACAGGTGCGCTAAGTTCAATCGGCCAAGCTCTTGAACCTTCCACAATAGGTCGGCCGACACCAGGGACATTTTGCGGACAATTTCGGGACGAGACAGCCACAGCCCCCACCTAATATTCCATCTGTAACGACGCAGCAGAGAGATTTCGAACGCTCTAACCGTTACTAAGACTTGGTGGAGGACTAGAACATGGCTTTTCGTTTTACAAAGGTAGCTGCTTCAATTCTGGCTATCGGAGCACTAACAGCTCAAACGGCTCCGGCAAATGCTTTTGAATTACAAATGCCAGCCAAGCAGCCAACCCCTAAGAGAGTGCGACCACTGTCATACACGCCCGATCTGCTGATCGTCGTTCCGCAAAAGAACCTGCAGACCGACGACCTCAATGAAGCAATGGAAGAAGTTCATGGAACTGTTGTTTCGTCAATCGGTGAAGGCGACCTGAAGTGTTATGTGGTGAAAACCGAAAAGGGACACATGGCAGAGACCGAGAAGAAGTTGACGAAAGACAAGGAGCATTTCTCGGTTGTTTCTCGCAACTATAGTGTTCCGTCAACCGTTGTGCCGGATACCGCCACGAACCCTCAGTACCCGGCTGATCAATGGCATATCAATGCGTTGCATTGCCCGGAAGCATGGAACACTGCAACCGGAAGCGGAGTTACGATTGCCGTTTTGGATTCAGGCTGCCAGGCGTCCAATCGCGATTTGGCTGGAAAATGTTACAGAGGCTTCGATGCCTACGGACCGATTGCAAAGATACTGGGTGCTGCGGCGCAGATTGGACAGGTTGCAGGCGCGTTCGGCAAGTTCGTTCCAGGGCTGGGTGGCATTGCCGACGCGGTGAATCCGCTGTCTTCCCCCGGATCAGTTGAGGCAGCCGGATTAATCGCCGGACTAGCCGACAAATTGGTTGGTCGAGGCGCCAATCAGGACACTGGAGCCTCATCGCATGGAACGGTCGTAGCGACCACAATCGCGGCTTCAATGAACAACTCGTTTGCCGGTGTCGGTGTGGCACCCAACGCTCAAATCTATCCGATCAGAATTGCAGAGAACAAGAACCCAATCGACCCAAAGCACCAATACACCACCGACCTGGAAATTGTGGCAGCGATGGTTCACATTATGTCGAAGCCGAATATTCGCATAGTGAACATTGCATACAATTGCCCAATTGTCGGCTTCCACAACGCGGCGATACACCCCGGGATTCACTTCTACTTCCAGAAGTTCTTCCGCGAACGCAGCGGAATGATCTTCATGTCCGCCGGCAATGAATCCACCTGCGACCCGACTCCACCGGCAGTTATGCCAGGCTTCCCGATACCATACATTAACTTAATCAGCGGCATCGACGCATCCTACAAGTTGGCCGATAAAGAAGGCTGGGGCTCCAACTACGGACCGGCTGTAACATTTACCGGACCTTCGGTTGAAATTGGTTGCACTGACAAAAACGAAGGCTTGCAAACGCAAAGCGGAACATCCTTTTCCTGCCCCATTGTAGCTGCGATAGCCGCGCTGATTTTGGACAAGAAACCAATGGCGACAAACATCGAGGTCTACAACACGCTGCGAAGAAGCTGCAAGCAGATCAAAGGCGTTCCCGGATTCAACTGGTACTACGGCTGGGGCATGCCGGACGCATACGCAGCAGTCATCGGTCATAACAGACCACCTGCAACCGACGGCGCATCAAGCGCTCCCCCCTCATTCAACAGGGTAGCGGGTGCACGGCGCGAACCTGCAACCGGAAGAGGCTCGTCCGGAGCAGCCCCAGTCCGAACCCGCCCATAAATCAGACAGTCCGCTAGTACACGTTCAAGCCCGAGCAAATTCTTCAGGAGACAGCACAATGAATTCCGGACACATCGCCAACAGACGCACCAGCGGCAGCACTATAGCTGAATTCGGTGCCGGACTCGTTGTGTTTGTCTGCGTAGTGTTCATACCGGTTATCGACATCTCCTTCGTACCGGCCAGATTCTTGCTAGTGCAAAACTACCTGGAAAAAGTTGTTCACCACATGGCTGTCTCCGAGAAGCGCTCAGATGCCATCAAGTACATGACTGAAGACGGAGACAACTGGAAGAAGGTTGTGGAAACATTCGGGGTAACGTTCAAGAGCTCCAAAGCGAACTTGTTGGTTCTAGACAATTCAGGCAACACACAACTTAGCTTGCCCGGCACGACCGCTGTCCCGAAGACATGGCTTCCATCCGCGACGAATCAATCCAGGCTTTACTCGCTTGAGCTCGTTAGCGAAGTGGATATCCCGCCATTGTTCAAGGGAAGCTCCGGACTGCCCGGCTTCTCCAAGCCTATTACGTTCACTTTCCGCAATCGGGCGCAATGGGAGAACGTAAGTCCAGACCCGCTTCTGGGCGAATATTACATGAACGAATAGACCTGTCCTCCCCGATTGGCGGGACCAACGAAAGTTCGAAGTTCGAGCAGAGACATTTCGCGGACAAATTCGGGACGAGACAGGTACGTTCACCGCCTAAGATTGCAGCTATGAACGGTGCAGCAATGAAGTTAGACCAGTTCATCAGTAAGAGGGAAAAGAAATGCGGTTCCAATTGCAAGTCATAGGTTTACTTGCCGCCATCGCGATAGTGACAGGTTGCATCTGCTGCAACTTCGCCATCGCAGAGCAAGCACCTCTCTATGACTGGACTGTAGTTGTTCAGACACGGCACCTGGAAAGACAGTTCAAATACAAGAAATCCAGTATGGAAGACCAGATCTACCGCTTGGACGTGGACTACTTTCACGGCGATGACGAAACGAAAGAACGAAGCACAGCATATGAAACGCTCTGGTATCACAACGACATGCCAATTGGCATGGAACGCTTTAACAACTTCGGCGTAACGCCGGGACAAAGCACCTGCATTAAGATCAAACACAAAGACAACAACCCAACCAGCGAAGAGATACAGGCTGCAGGAAACATCATTATGCGAATCTGGCTTGAAGCAAGGTTGAATCAAAGTGGTGTCACTATCATCAAAGTTCCGGACCAATCATTCGCGGGAATCATCGAGTATCTGCACGGCAAAGGCTACAGCAGCACTCAATTTGATGACCCCGCCGAGCTGGCGAACTATCCCATGAGACTCCACATCGAATCAGAAGGCACAGGTCAGACCCAGCTACTCCATTTCTCCTAACTGATCCAGACAGCACCCAACTAGCACAGACACAAAGGATTAACGATCATGCTCGCAAGTAAACTGCCCGGAAGACATAGAAGCCAGAATGGAAACATGCTGATTCTGGCCTGCGTTTTGATGACCCTGGTGGCATTGGGAATAACAGTGGCGCTGTCCTATTCCGGAATATTTTTTGCACACAATCGGCTGCAAACCTCCGCCGATGAAATTGCTCTGGCAGGCGCTCGCAAGTTGAATGAGTTCAATAGACTCGGTCAAATGAACGACATGATTGCGCGGTCACGACAACTGGTTTACTTCAGCAGCGAACAGCACGATGACGTGACCAGACCGGGAAATGATCCCTTGATGGAAAAATTCTCGCGCCAGCTCCTGGAAGAAGCCAAGGAAAGCGCCCGCGATTTGGAACGAGAGCGCCAGTATCTGAGCACCCTTGTCCAAGACGAGTCCCGCGCCGAAATGGAAAAGAAATTCAAAGAGCTAAAGGAAAGCTACGCGATGACACTGCCCTGGTTGACCATAACCACCCCACGTGTTCTATCGGTAAATTCAGGCTCGTTCGCCAAGATGGAATCAAATGCGCAGGAACTTGAGGGTCTGGCTGAGTTAGTCGAGGAGGATCGCAAAAACACCAACGTAGTTGACGCGAAGCCTATCAACCTGTACCGCGCAGAAAACGACGCGAAACTGCCTAGCGTTGATCCCGAGCTGCACTTTCATTTCTCGCCTCTTGCTGCCCCCGTCGGTAACGACATGTCGCCAGCACGCATTGTCCTTGCTGAAAAATTCAAGACGAGCAAACCGAACTATGCACCTTGCGCAACAAACGTCAAACTCGCGCTTGGTGTGAAGTCGGGACTCGGCTCGAGCGCCAGCGCAACCTTTGAAGTTTCGTCCGCAGCAGTAGCAACGGGTGGAGGATTGTGGCAATGAGAAGCAGTAAGGGGCAATCCCTGGTTGAGTTAGGCACCGCCTTTATCGTCATAATTCCTCTAGTTCTTGTTCTGCTCAATGGTGCATTTGTCTTTCTTGGCGCAACCCTGAATGATTCTGTCTGTCGTGATGCGGCCAGAGCAGCAGCATCAGGACCGCCGTCCAGAATATCCCCGGGGGTACCGCGCGAGCGGGCAAAATCTGTCATCAAGCGCGTCTATCAATCCGGCTTACCGATGAAAGTTCGAGAAACCATTGAAATCTCCGAAACAATTCTGGATGTCCCCCCAGATTCTACCGGTGGTGCGGTTGACGGGCAAGTCACCGTTGGTACCACAATCGACGTCTACCCGCTTTACACCCTTTGGGGCGCTGGTCCCCTCACGATGAAGGCTAAGCACACCGTACCAATCACCTACGTCAAACCTGCCTCGCAAAATCCCCAGTAACAGTTTGCAAAGTTACCAGGCTGCAGTAATTTTGCCATCCGGTTGCTTGAAACAAGGAGCCCAGCACAGGCAAAAGAAGAGTACTTTCATGCTTCCCTCTCGGGGTGCTATGCTGAAAGTTTCGAGCTGCCGAGTTGCCGGATCTAGTTGGGCTTTCAGTTCGTTCATTTCCTTTTGAAATTCATATTCAGTCGCCGAAATCTGGTCCTGAACACTATCAAGATAGGCCTGAGTCTTTTCAACTTCCCCCTGAGCGCGCCCAACGCTTTCGATCTTTGCAGCCTCCTCTGAAACAGCCTCTTCCCCTAATAATTTCGTCGGGATCTTTCTTCCAACAAGTGATTCGAAAAGCGAGTGGCCCGCTTCGGAGGCATCTTTTGGTTTCTTGAAGCCGGTCACAGTTTCGAACATCGTTTTGCCAGTCACAGTTTCGAACATAGACTTCTTTTCTTCTGAATACGCAGAAGGATCCATCAGCCTCCCGGACTGTTCAATTTGCTCGTCGAGAACACGCTTTGCATACTGAAATTTGGCGTCTAGCATGGCCAACTTTTCTTGGTACTTCTCAGATAAAGACGAAACTAGCGCATCTCTTTTCTCTCTGGCGACATGCTGCAAGCGCACACGAAATTCGCCCTCGGTTTCTGGCGCTCGAGAAAAAGTGCTTGTGAAAGGGCAGCGAAATATCTCAAGCTTCTGGTTCTTCGGGAACCAGTCCTGGAAATCTTGTCTCCAGCGTGTGTGGTTTTCGGCAACCGTAGCCACACCAGGCAGCGCGGGCAGTTCGATCTGAGTATCCGGCTCCCGTTCCAAGGAGTTAGCATCGAAGCCTGCGTCTAGTGCCTTCTCCCATCTGACGGGTACGTCGCCTTCTTTGATCAGCGTTAACAAGTTGATTGTCTGAACACAATCGACACCGACTTTGGTATCACTAAACTGCAGTTGCGCGGATGCAAAAAGCATCGGTTTGTAAATCAGTCGAGCGTCCTCCGGCCCCTCTCTGCCTACCCTGGCAAATCGTTGATTGAGTTCGGAGACAGTCCCCTGTTGCGATCCAGACAGGCCCGTAGTCTTGCTGGTCGAAGCGGAGGACAGCTGCGGCGAAGCAGGAGCCGATGCTGGCGTGAATAGGGCACCGGCGCCCGGAGGGCGGGGTATTTTAGTTCCACCAGTTACTTGTGGAGCAACATCTTGTTTAGTTTCCACTCTTCCAGGAAGAGAACCTTCTACGGCCCTAATGCGACTGACTTCCCCCGTGCGGTCCAGCACCTGCGCGGTCTCGCTCGCATATCGAGCCTTCAACGCCTTTAACTGCGTTCGGGACAGACACCCTCTGAGATAGGAAAGAGTCCAACGTGTCTTAATGAAAATCGGTGACTGGTTAAGGTTATGCATCAAGAAAACCTGAGCAGGCATAGTCGACAATTCGCGATCAAACAAGCCTCGATCTAACCTTGCGCCCAACCAGCTGGTGGTAGCTTCCCACGCATCAAGTAATGGCTGCCTGTCACGGTCTGTTTCCAGCCTTCCAACGAACCACGTTCCCACTTTGCCTATAGCTTTGTAGTCCAAATCAGCAGCGTTACTCGTGGCGAGGACGAGGCCTAAGCCATAAGTTGCCGCCTCTTTCAAGAGCGTAACCAAAAGCCGCTTGGATGGAGGTTCTTCTGCTGACGGCAAATAAGCAATGACGTCGTCTAAGTAGACTATTGCTCTGAGACTCGACGTGCTGCTCTGATTTTTCATCCATGAGCAAAGTTGCGATAAGAAGTGCGATACGAAGAACATGCGCTCAGCGTCAGGCAAGTGAGCTACCGAAACAATGCTCACTTTGTTCTTGCCAGTCGATGTGTACAGCAGCTTGCCGATATCGAGCGGTTCGCCCTTCATCCATGCTTCGAATACAGATGAAGACAATAAGTTATTAATAGTCAGGGCGAAATCGTCTCGTTCTTTTCGAGGAAAGAAAGCCTCCATTTTGATGGCGCCGACGGTTGCTATGGGCGGGTTCTGAATTTGCTCGACCAGATCGACTATTTGAAGGTCTTTTTGTTGCTTCCAATAGCTATCGACAATTGAAGATAGCAAAATGAATTCCTTGCTCCTTAGTGGATCAGCATCAATTCCGGCTAGAGTAAGAACACTCGTGATCGTGCTTCTAATCTGTTCGCGCAGCAGCTCGTCATCGTCTACGATCTCTTGCGAAGGACAGCGAAACGAGCAGTGCAGCGATAGTGGAATTCCGGTGGAACTTGCAGGCGTATAAAGTCTGAACTCCGCAGAGCTCTGCAATTTCTCGATACGAGTGGGGTCTTCGTTGCAATCCGAAAGACCTTGCCTCCACCTCAGCGCTTCGCGCTTTGCCAGTTCGTCAGGTGTAACATTTAATCGTCTGGCTTCATCTGCATCGATCCACGGAACGAATGATTCGGCATCCATCCGGGGGAACGTGAGTAGCAAATTACACATATCGCCTTTGGTATCTATTGCTATTACCGGAACGTTATCGATCGCCGCTTCTTCAATCAGGCCAATCCCCAAGCCAGTCTTACCGGCACCATCCATACCAACACAGACTGCATGCCGGACTAATTCTCGAGAGTCGTAAAGAACAAGCTCGTCTTTTCCAGCGGGATGTTTCTGTCCCAGGTAGAACACGCCGAGCAATTCGTAGTCAACCATTGAATCAGCTTCTCCTCAGGGCGACGGAAAAATGGACTGGAACATTGAACAGGAAAACCCAAGGTCAACTTTTAGTGAGCGCGGCGGCATGACCATCTCCAAAAGAAAAGGCGGCTGTTATCACTGTATCACCAAACGATAACTTCTGAAGTTGCCCGCGTCGATCGACGAATCCCAAGCAGTTCACCTGCGCTGGATACTATCCCGTGCCTTCATTGAAAGTATCTACAACACACAGGCTCGTAACTCATCATTGTGCGCTCGCGTTGCGAAACAGTGGGCAAGTGGTGCCTTTGAGATTAACTCCATTCATTGCCTTTGAAATCGACAATTCGCCGCTCGATCAAAAGGTGCCGGACTTTTTGAAAGGAGACAGCAGCCGGCCGAAACAGTTGTCGAAAAAATTAGCACAAAAGCGCACCACAGTAGTCGCGAATCCGTCAGAGGATTAAACACGATCTCGAAGGTAGGGTCAGTTCGGTTGTCGCAAAATGCGTAACAGAAACTAGCTTGTCCATAACTTTGGGTTGAATAAGCCGATGATGGGATTCGAACCCGCGACCTACGGTTTACGAAACCGTTGCTCTACCCCTGAGCTACATCGGCATGAGTTGTTTCATTATACAAAAACCTCCACGTATTGGCCGATGAGATGAAAAACCATACTATTTGACTTGGGTCCCGGAACCTGCGGTTTCCTCAGGGGCGCCCGTTTTGGCAGTGTTGTGCCGGAGTCGCGCTTGTTTACACACTATGGAGCCGGGCATGCCAAGACAATCTCCTCAAAAAACACTAGCGGGCGGAATCCTGTCCGGCGGGCAAAGCAGCAGAATGGGGCAAGACAAAGGCAGCCTGATGCTTGACGACGGACTACCGATGATTGCCGCCCCTCTCCGCGCGCTCAGGAAGGTGACGAAAACTGTTGTCATCGCCGGTCCGCCCCTAGATTTTACCGGTCTAGAGCCGGATCTCGTGCAGTTTGTTGATGACAGTATCCCGAAGCTTGGTCCGCTCAGTGGTCTTGAGGCCATTCTCCACACCGGCCAGGCGCAGGCTTATCTCATTGCAGCCTGCGACCAACCGATGCTTACCGAAGAAGTGCTAAGAATGCTACTTTCCGGTCCAGCCGACATGCCATGTTTCTTCGAAACGGATAGGATACAACCCTTTCCAGGCTACTACCCTGCAAGCATGCTGTCTGATATTCAAGAGGCACTAAAGCGCAAAAGACTCTCAGTCATGCAGCTAATTGCTGATTCGGACGCAAAACTGATTAAGCTCACAGGAACACTGGTAGAATCCATCCGCAGCATGAACAATCTCGAAGACCTTGCAAGCATAAGAAAAAACCGCAGATTCCGGCAAGAAGGCGAGCACAAAAAACAGGAGCACAGACATGACCATAAGTGCTGTCGTGACCCCGGCTCATAGCCATTCTTTGTTTTTTTACTGCCAGCAGTAAAAATTCCGTTGCTACCAGGCTGGCGTACGTATTCACTAAGAGGCATAGCGATTGAAACAGATGTTTCAGAAATTCAATTCCAGAGGTGGATGTGGTAGCTTCATTGTGCGGAGCATGCGGCTGTGACTCATAGCTCTCAAACTGAACCATTCAACGCTGGAGCTATCGTCGCCAGTCCATGAAACCGGAAAAACCTCCTGTTTATGATTCCAGGGGGCACCAAGCAGCTCGGAAATCTTTCGCGGTAACAATGGTAGAAGAACTTTCACATCGCCCTTCTCCTCCCGGCCGAGACTTCTAACAAATGCAAGGACCGAATCCTCACAAAGACCTTCTGCCGATTGCCACAGGTTCTTCAGTCTCG
>JAIELX010000049.1 GCA_019752635.1 Candidatus Obscuribacterales bacterium
GTCATTTCCGTTCCGGTTCAAAGAAGTAAAACCCAAACCTGGCTCACCTAATTGACACAGTTCATTTGACAGTTCCTCCAGAACAGCAGCTAGCTTCTGTCTACGCAGCCAAACTTCCTTTGCCTCTGCCATGCGGTGCGAACTAACAAGGAACTGTTCGTAGTTGGTTAGCACCGTAGATAGTGAGGGGCTGTTCGGATCCCTTTCTGTCATTAGTGCTATCGATTTCTTGAAGTACGGTTCTGCTTCGCTGTGTCTTCTCTGCACCAGATACAGCAATCCCATATTGTTCTGTAGTGTTGCCGCAAACGGGCTCTTGCTCATTACCGGGGACTTCTCGTAGATAGTTAGTGCTCTTTGATAGAGTGGTTCGGCTTCTGCGTACTTCTTTCGTGCTCGGTAAAGTTCGGCCAGGTTGTTGCAAATCATTGCCGTTTCCGGGTGGTCCGGCCCGTAGGTCTTCTCATAAATGCTCAGCGTTTGTTTCAGCATGGGTTCGGCTTGGGAAAATTTCCCTCTAGCAATGTACAGCGCAGCCAGATTACTCTTTGCCTCCGCAGTAACAGCTCTGTCCTTACCTGCCGTTTTTTCATAAGCGCGCACCGACTGTTGCAGGAGCTTTTCCGCCTGTTCTAAGTTGCCTGCGGAGTAGTAGAGGGGAGCGATGCTGTTCTTTGCTTCCGCGACTTGCAGGCTATCCGCCGGCAAGTTCTCTTCTCTGATTGCCAGTGATTGAGTCAGCACATCCTCGGCTTCGGCAGTCTTTCCGTCGAACACGTAGGTATTTCCCAATCCGTTCAGCAGCTCGGTAAGCGATATTAGACCGGGCTTCAATTGTTCTTGCTGAATACGAATTGCTCGCTGCCACGCCAGTGTCGCGTCCTTCGAGCGCCCTTCTTTCAGATAGATGCGCGCCAATTCGCTTAGAGGTTTGCACAGGAGGGGGCTGTTCGTACCCTCATGTTTCTCATAGTGTTTTACTGTCTGCAGAAAGTACTTCTCGGCGTCTTCATAGTTGCCTTTTGTGGCGGCGAGAGTGCCTTTCTTCTGTAGCTCTGCCGGGTTGTCCAGAGCGCCTGTAAGGGCCGCGGTCGTTACGGAAATGGCAGCCACGGCTGTCACTGCGATGGCAGCGATCAATTTCTTCTTCATTGTAATTTGTCCCTGTGCGCTAACGGAGGTTTTTGAAGAGACCGACACCCAGACCGATTGCGGCACCAACTCCGGTGGCTTGCCAGATGCGACCGTGTCGGCGGCTGCCCGCCCAACCGAGCCCCAAACCGACCAATGCGCCTGTAGCTACATCACGCACTATCGGATGCCGACGCATAATGCGGCTCGATCTCACGATGCCGACACCGGCGCCTGTGCCGGCTCCGATGGCGGCTCCGCGCACGACGCCTCGACCTGTGACCAATCCGGTTAGCGCGCCGGCTCCGGCGCCGACTCCGGCTCCTATGGTTGCGCTTTTGATCATGGGATGTCTTTGCCAGTACGTACGCCTATCGCGAACATAGACGGTGCGTACGACCGTGCGTGGAGGCGCCTGGTTGACGACGGGAGGCTGCAACATAGTAACCGGACGAGGGTCATAATGCGGCACTCCGGGGACATACGGCGAACGAACAGGTGCGTAGGCCGTCGGGACATAGGCGGGCTGATCGATGACTCCGGTCAGCATTGTGCTCTGCGCCATAACGGGCATTGTCTGCAATGTGCAGCCCATAGCCAACAGGAACGCGAATATTCGAGATGGAATCATGAGAAGTCTCCAGGAACTGACGATAAATGACTGAGATTCCGTTTTGCCTGGAATGATGGCGAATTCACAGACGCCATGGTTGAGTTTGAAGTTCCCCGAGTTTCTTGAGTTCTGATTTATAATTTCGGTGTCTCGGCATCGAATTCAACTATGAAGTCATGATGAGCGGGTACCTAGTAACAGTAGAACGTCAAGTGAGGCGCTAATGTCGTCGCATTCGAATGATAACCAGGTTGACCCTGGAGCCCGATCGGTCGACGTGAGAACGTGCAAAGAGTGCGATGTGTTCGGCGAGGATCGCTGTTCGATGCACGGAAAAATGTTGAGCGGTGGCAGTTTGGACCAAGGCTACAAACGGCTGCGCTCAAAGTACGCCGGTGCCTGTCGTGTTTGCCGGAGACCATTCGAGAAAGACCAGATAATCTATTGGGCGCCAGAGCGCAAGCCGATGTGTGAACCTTGCGGGCAAGGAAACGACGGCGCCGAGTTGAGTTTGCCGGAGGCGGATCGCGCGCGGATGATGGAGCTCATGGATGTGATGGCGACCATCGAGCAGCATGCCAAACCGTGGAGCGATGCTATTCAGGATCAGTTCGAGACGACTTTGGGTGTTTTGTACGGACAGTTTCGTACCGTGGCTCGTGTCAGCGCCTATCTCGAGCGTCACATGGAAGAGCTGCGTTCCATCCCTGCGCGCCAAGGGATGCAGCATAGCCGTCCGTTGATTTCTAAGCGGGCTGATGCCTGCCGAATTTGCCACAAGGCTACGGAAAGGGGCGAGTTGATTTGGTGGTCTCCCAGCGAACCTTTGATGTGTTTCGACTGCGGAAGAGGAAAAGATCCGATCGAATCTGCCCTGCCGGCTGAAGACCGCAGGCGAGTGGACGCTTTGTTGGCACGGGCGGCTGAGTTCGATGGAATGACTAAGCCATGGTCGGCTGAGCAAGTTTGTGAGTACGACGTGCTGCTGGTCAGCCTCTATTCTAAGTACCGTGCGATTGGACGCGTGAAGCGGGTGCTGTTGAAGCATATCGACAGCTTGAAAGCCATTGCTGAACGAAAGGGCCCGGGCGAAAAGCGAACAGTACTTGCTAAAGCAACGGACTCTTGCCGTTCTTGCAGTCGGACAATCGATAAGGGCGATGTAGTATGGTGGTCACCGGATGAACAGCGGCTCTGTTTCGATTGCGGACAAGTTGAGCAAGATGAAAGTGCGACTGATGGAGCTGATTATGTTCGTGCAAGAAGTTTGTTAGAACGGCTGGTGGAGCTTGATAGCCAACATGTTGCCACTCTTCCTGTCGCCTGGGCGGCGAAGTTGTTGGACGAGCGAGAAGATGTTTTGATCGAATTGTATTGCGATTTTCGGCACATCGATGAAGTGCGTAAGCGGCTCTATGAGAACTTTACGGAGCTTTGTGCCATCGCCGGCAAAGCGCAGTAAGTGCACCGTCAGGCACGCAAAAAGAAACGCGTGAACTCAATAAAGAACTCACGCGTCGTTTGTTAAGCCATGCGGCGAGCAAACGCGCGCGCAGGCAGAGTGGTCTTCGGTGGTGGCACCGGTTTGTTGGACTCCAGGGCCCGACCGATCAATTTTTCGATGTCTTTTACCAGGAATCTTTGTTCTTCCGACACGAACGAGAACGCCACACCGCTTCTTCCTGCTCTACCCGTACGACCGATTCTGTGAATGTAGTCTTCCGGGCATTCAGGCAAATCATAGTTCACCACGTGTGTTATCGAGGAAATGTCCAGTCCTCTTGCTGCAACATCGGTTGCAACCAGCAC
The DNA here is from genome assembly GCA_019752635.1 of Candidatus Obscuribacterales bacterium. Classification (GTDB taxonomy): domain Bacteria; phylum Cyanobacteriota; class Vampirovibrionia; order Obscuribacterales; family Obscuribacteraceae; genus JAKFUT01. The sequence continues at coordinate 3,554 of JAIELX010000049.1, forward strand.
AGGGAAATCGCCGTCTCGATAACGACTGAGGGTCTTTTCTCTTTGACTTTGGGTGATATCGCCGTGAATCTCTTCGGCTTGAATCTTGGCATCGCGAAGGCGATCTTTCACCCATGCGGCTCTTCTCTTCGTGTTCGTAAAGACGATCACGGAGGTCATTTGATTTTCTTTCAGGAGATTGATCAACAGTTCGTCCTTGCTGAACTCGTGAACGTGATAAACCTTCTGGTGAATCGCGGCCGGATCGATTCGTTGAGAGTTGACTTTAACAGTAACCGGACTGTTGAGGAACTCGGCTGCCAGTCTGTGAACTCTCTCGTCTATTGTTGCTGAGAACATCAGAGTTTGCCGTTCTTTCGACAAGCGAGATACAATGCGTCTCACCTGCGGCATAAAGCCCATGTCCAACAGTCGATCAGCTTCGTCTAAAACCAGCATTTCGATCATCGATAGATCGACAAGCTTCTTCTGCAGCAAGTCGAAAAGGCGACCAGGTGTAGCAATAATGATATCGACACCGCGTTGCAGAGCTTTCGTCTGAGTCACGTATCCGGTGCCACCATATAGGGTGACTGTTCGAAGTCCGAAGTCACCAGCGAATCGAACGAACTGTTCTTCAACCTGGAGTGCTAGTTCTCTAGTGGGAAGAAGGACCAGGGCTCGCGGTTTATCATCGGGGTCTTGCAAACACTCAATAATCGGGATTGCGAACGCTGCTGTTTTTCCTGAACCCGTTTGCGCTGAAGCCATCACGTCTGCGCCGGAAAAGATAATTGGTATTGACTTCTCTTGAATCTCTGTTGGTTCTGTATAGCCGGCTTCCGCCAAAGCGGATAGGGTTGGCTTAGATAAGCCAAGGTCTGTAAATGCTATCACTGTAATTCCTTATTGATATTCCCACAATGGCTCTACCGGCCTGGAGTGAAAGGTTTGTTAGTCGCTGTGCTGGTGTGCCGCTAATTCTTTTCTTTGTTATTGCAGCACTAATTACTTGATCTGTTCCCGGAGAATTACCAAAAATCACTGATAACGAGCTTTGGGAAATCGTCGTTATCGTTATACACTCCGTAAACGTCCCAAGTATCGCATATAAGGAGCGGGATGTCAACGATTAAGTAAAAATTTCGGTTGTCGATGAGCCTGGTATGGCAGTGTCCGCAATGCTTTGCGGGAATCGTATTTTTCCCGTGACATATGCGTACACAGGGCAACTTTCGCTGTCCTGCTGTAGTTCCTGTTTCCAAGCTGAAGCGTCACTGCTCTGTTCTCAAGTGCTAGTGCTTGATACTGCCTGTGAATGCAATGGAGGTACAGGAACTGTTTCTGTCGGAGGCGTCGCATTTATCCGCCGGCGGCTGCAGACAGCAGACATTCCGCTTGTAACACGTCCTGTTATTCGCTCGATTATGTAAATGAAAAGCACCTGTTTCTCTTCGTCGAGAACAGTGCCTGCAACCGGCGAGCTGTTGGCGATTAAGCTGTCATCCAACAGTAGTCGGTGTTCCGAACCGCGAGCACTGAGCAGCTCGTTGACGTCTTGCTGCAGAATCCTTTGGTTGTTGTTCGCCCATGCTTCGCGAACCAGACCTGCGATGAATTTGCGATCGGTTGCAAAAATGAGTCCTTCATAAATGCGGTTTACCAGCAATGTTGCCGCTGTTTCGCGAGCACTATCCGCGGTGAGAGCCGGTACCGAGAATTTGAACGAATCGGTTTGAGACCTGTCCTCAAAACCAATAATGTTTGAATCTTGAAGCTGACTTTCCATTAGTTCCCCTACCTCTGACGCGCAGCACACGTTTGCCAATCACAGAGTATATGACTAATTTTGACAATGCAATAGCGTAGAACCCGCACACTAATTACTCACACATCCTTCACCATCCGTGTTTGATCTCAACCGCGGAAGCCTTGCATTTGAGGGTTCGACGCACATTCTACGTATAGAGTTCCGCAGATTAACTGCCGGCGGATCAATTCAGCAAATGGAGAACTGTTGCCGAAATGTCGCACTTGGCAATTGCCTGCTATAGGTTCTGCTTAGTTACGTGCTAAAAGTAGTGCGATTAGCCAATGGAGGTGTGCAATGCGCAGGCGCCCGAAGTCAATATCACTTTCTGTAGTCGGTCTTTCCGCGATTCTAGGTGGAATAGTTCTTCCTGCCTATGCTCAGGCTCCAGCGCCTGGCGGTCAGGTAGGCAGTGGCGATGTGTTGACAGGACAAGTGCGGCAACACACTGCTATTCCAGCAGAAGATTTGCTTTCGCAAGGAAAGTATTCGGATGCGGAAGATTTGTTCAGGCAATTACTGGTTGCTAATCCACAAGACACTAATGCAAGTGTGGGCTTGGGTCTAGCGCTGGCGAAGCAATTTAAGCTTGATGCCGCAGACGACCTTTTTGATCGCGTGCTCACTGCTGATCCGAACAACGCGCTGGCACATGCCGGCAAAGCAACGGTGACTCTAAACCGATTGCAATCATCGTCCGGCTCCATTCGCTCTCAGCGTGATTCCTTGTTGAAGTACGCAGAAGACGAATCGCGTCGTGCTTGCCAGTTGGCACCTGCCAGTGCCGAAGCACATTACACCCTTGGTGCCGTGCTTCGCGAAGAAGGAAAGACCGATGAAGCTGCAAGTGAGTTTAAAACAGCCATTAGTTTTGATGGCAAGAATTCGCAAGCATTTTCCGGTCTTGGCCGAATCACTTTGGAGAAAGGAAGCATCGGCGAAGCCATGGAATATTTCCGCCGTGCAATTGAATTGAATTCCGGTAACTCTACCGCACACTTCGGTTTGGGCTCCGCTTTGCTTCAGCAGGGACAAATTGATGATGCTATAAAGGAATTGAATATCGCGCTCTATCAATTTCCGAACAGTGCGCCCGTGCATTTGGCTATGGGGGACGCATATCAGCGCCAGGGGAACGAGGCCGCTGCGTTGAAAGAGTATCAGGCTGCCGCCACCATCAAGCCCGAACTGCCCGATCCTTACTTGAAGATGGCCGATATTCGCGAGAACAGAGGCGATCTGGAGTTGGCGCTGGCGGATTTGCGTTCTGGTTTGGCTCAGATTCCATACAATATCGATTTGCGCATGCGCATAGCAGATAATCTATTGAAACTGGAAAAGTCAGACGATGCGATCAAGAACTACAAAGTGATTTTGGGTATGAGTCCGAATAACCCGCAAGCGGTTAAGGGCTTAAGCCAGGCACTGTACATCAAGGCCCAGAAGACCGCTGCCGGTGCGCTGTTGGCATCGAACGACTACGACTCTGCGCTGAAAACTCTGGATGAAGCGATGAAGTTGAATCCGGATGATATGGAGCTGCGACTGGCTCAAGCTAAGCTGATGTCCTTGTCCGGCGGCAAGCTCGATCTGTCGAAGATTGGGGACCCGACGAGCGATGGTCAGCGCATTGCTTATGCGGAAGCTTTGATGGCTCAAGGCGAATTTCAGAAGGCATCGGCTGTAGTGGCTGACGTTATCACTAGGATGAATGATCCAAAGCAGACTTTTGCCGTGGCCGATCTGGCATTGATGATTAACGATCTGGATAACGCTGAGGTTGCCTACCGCAAGGCTCAGTCCTTGTCTGGAACTCCTGAGCGGGTGCAGCGCGGGCTTGATGCTGTTGCGAAGCAGAGAAAAATTGCTATTGATGATGTGAAAGTAGGGGACGAACTGATCAACAAGAGACAGTACGATGGCGCTATCGAGAGATATCGCGATGCAATCGGCACCAATCCGAAGTTGGCCGATGCAAGATTCGGGCTGGCTCGAACTCTGGAGAAAAAGCAGAAACCGACTTTTAACGATCTACGCGATGCTGCTCAACAGTACCTGCTTTATGTAGCGCTAAAGCCGGATCTGCCTGAAAAAGACAAGCAGAAGTTGTTGTCGACCGCAGATAAGCTAAGCGAGAAGGCCGATAAGCTAGCGCAGAAGAAATAAGCGCAGAGAGCAAATGAGTGATGAAGGAGCCGCGTGATTAGCTCGGGCAACCGGATGTTTCACGCGGCTTCTTTGTACTGAAAACTTTCCGCTGTAAACCGGAACTTTTCCTATTCGTTCTTGTTGGTCTTACTCTTGCTTTTGTCGTTTGCCTGGTCGTTCTGATCTTTCCGACCTTCCGCCTCTTGAGGGGCGTGCTTGCCGAAGCGACTCTGCATCCAATCTTTCGCCAGTGAGCGCATGTGAGACATCGTTTGTTTCACGGGATTCAGTCCGAGAACGCGATACACGGAATAAATTCGAACCAGTAAAAAGCGGGTCTTCATCGCGCAGTAGACTTTCTCTTCTCTCGCGCCTGGTAGTTCCGGCCGGTACTTAATTTTGTGTTTGTACAAGTTCTTGAAGTTGTACAAGTAGTTCGCTTTCTCATAGGCGTATTTGAAGTGGGCCTTTAACAGTTTGCTGTGCTTGAATTCATCAGTGTCGTCGACCTGAGCCAGAGGAGAGAGTCCTAGAGAGAGTTCTCTCTTGCCCTCCGCCTTGAAAATTTCCATTGCCTCCAAGATTATGTAATCGACAACCGAGTAATGACGCTCCAGATTGCTGCGCAAATGGTTCGCTATGTAGCCCATTACCTCACCATTCTCATACATTGGATCGAAGATAACGAAGCCGACAATTTTGTCGTCTTTCACTGCTATGAATCGACGAACATCAACTTCGTCGACATAAACAATCGGGCGAACAACAAACTTCATATCGCTGTCGTTGATCACTTTCTGCTTCATCCAATCATCGCTGATGGTCTTGAAAGCTTTGAACAAAGCGTCGTCGACGGAACTGAGCTCGCGCACCTTGATGTTGTCTTTGCGAGCATTGTTGCGCGCTGCACGCAGTGCTTGCTTCTTGTTTCCGACTAGAGTGAATTCCTGAATATCAATGAAGGTTTCAACACCTAACTCGTTCACGGTGAAGCCCAGATCCGCCAGGATCTGCGCGGTTTGATGGCAAATGTGCAGGAAAATCGGATCCGATTTGTCTGTCAAGAATGCGTCGATTAGTGGTTTCAAATTTTCTTGGCTGCAGATCGGATCCGCCAGCACGCATACCGACTGAGAGCTGTCGCCCAACGGAACGTAGGCCACATAACCCAGTTCATCGTTCATGTAATAAGACATGCCGGTTTGCAATGACGAATATGCCAGCGAGCCTTTGCCGAATTGCTGAAGCTGGTTCAATCTGAACCTGCCTGTAGCGGTTGCCTGTTTCGCACTCTTGACCGAACTTTGAAGCGCTTCTTGCCGAACTTTCATATTGACGAGTGTTTTGCTCAGCGGATTTCGCGTGAGTTTCAGGCTCTTCAGCGTCTTGGACATCTGGGGATCTTTCTCATCCGGCATGGTGTTTACCTTCGCTTTCAGGCTGTTTACGGGCCGATATCCTAACACATAGACCGCATCGAGAGGCTTTTCAGGGGAGGAAGGACCCATGCAAGGTTCGTTCGAATTTTCCTGTCGGCAAAGGTTGTAAGATTAAATCCTGTTCTGGATTTGAACTTTTTGCACGGTTTCTTCGTTACTAATAAGTCGGCTCTCGAAATCAAAAGCGAATCACATGCGCAAATATATCTCGGTTTTCGTGGTACTCCTTCTTTTGTCCGCACCGACAGTGTTAGATCCGGTAACCGCCCGGGAAAACCCTTCTCCAGCCGGTAGGGACAAGATCTTGCACTTACTGAATCGAGTTACCTTCGGACCGTCTCCAGCGGATATAACGACTGTAGAACATTTAGGAATCGAAGGGTTTATCGATCAACAGCTTCATCCGGAAACCATATCGTTGCCTCCCTTCCTTGAGAAGGTTGCTAGTAAGGAAACTGTCAGCGGCTCCCCGGCTCAGCTTTATCTGGACTACGGACCTCCCGCCATTACACAGTTCAAGAATCAGGGCACCTTGAAAGGTTCGTTTGGCGAGCCGAATTTCGCACCGCGCAATGGTTCTACCCCCGGGTTCAGACGGGCCCGGGGCGGTCTGTCCGGGCAGGGAGTGCAAGGTCAGGGGCGTCTCCGCCGGGGTGATGACGATCTTTCGGGTGGATTCGGCGCGCAAGGCGGACTTGGTGAGCTAAGCGCGGCAGACGACTCGTCCGGTGGATTTGACCGGAAAGGGAATCCCGAGCAGCGCCGTTTCGCCGGAAACGGACAGTTTCTCAGGGCTCGAGGGCGCGTCGATGGCTTTGACTTACAGAGGCGAATCTCGCCACCATCGCCTTCGAACCGCGAGTTGTCGGATTCGGGAAGCGAAATGGAGATGAACTCGGCCGCTGAGATGAACGGCGCTGAGAATGCCTCCGAGATGAATGGTGAGAAGAACGCTGCTGAGCTAAATTCTGCAGCTGCCGGACCGGGAGCTAGGAGGGGGGATGGCGGGACAGCACGCTCTGCGCCGAATGCCGCTGGCAAGATCAATGGCGCCGGGAATGACGGGGCAACGCAGTTCAGACGTGCTCGCCAGGTGAACCAGGGTAATGCGGTGGACGCTGGTCAGGAGCGCCAAGTGCCGGACGGTCAAGGCATTAAGAACAGAGAGAGCGGAAAGGCGAATGGCAAAGACCCCGGACAGAAAATCCTCGGACAGATTCACAGGAAATTTTACGGCGATATTTCAACGGCTCGCTTGACTCGCTCCATATATAGTCCTCGCCAACTCGAAGAGTTGATGGTTGATTTCTGGTTCAACCATTTCAATGTTTCGTTCGACAAAGGGCTGGATCATATCTGGGTTGGTACTTATGAGGAGCATGCGATTAGACCTCACGTGTTTGGCAAGTTTCGAGACTTGCTAGGAGCCACTGCTCACCATGCGGCGATGTCATTCTATCTGGACAATTGGCAGAACACGGCGCCGGAAAGTCCCGGTGCTCGAGGCAAGTTGCAGGGACTGAACGAGAATTACGCCCGTGAGCTGCTTGAACTACATACTCTGGGTGTCGACGGCGGGTATTCCCAGAAGGATGTAGTGGAGCTTGCCAGGGTTCTGACCGGCGTCGGCTTTCAGCGGCGTGAACGCTATTTGCGGAGTGCCGGCATGATGCAAAGTCTGTCTGGTACGGGGTTCGATTCATCTCGCCACGACTTCAAGGAAAAAGTGCTCCTCAAGAAAAACATCAGAGGAACGGGCGAATCCGAGCTGGAGGAAGCATTGGATCTTCTTGCTAAGCATCCGTCGACAGCAAAGCACATAGCAACTAAATTGGCTGTCTATTTCGTAGCGGATAATCCGCCACCGTCATTAGTGCGCAAGCTCGCTGACAAATTTACCACCACCGGTGGAGACATTCGTGCGCTCATGAATGAATTGCTCCATAGTGAAGAATTTTGGGACGGCACCAACTTCAATTGCAAGTTCAAGTCGCCGTACAAGTACATGGTCTCAACCTTAAGGGGCTCTGACGCCAAGGTGATCGGTATGGCGCCACTGGTCAATTTTTTGAACCAATCCGGAATGCCCTTGTACAAGTGTCTCACTCCTGATGGATACAAGTGCACCAGATCTGCATGGCTTAGTCCCGATGCTTTGATTAAGAGGATAAACCTTGCAACGAACTTGGGGGTGGGGCGGTTCCCCGGCGCGGAACCGGGCTACTACGACTATCAAAGGGCTATGTCCCTGCTCGGCCCCAAGGTTTCGAGTCGCACACTCAGTGCAATCGAGAGCGCTCCCCAACCCTTGAGGTTGGCATTGATTCTTGGCAGTCCCGAATTCATGATGTACTAGGAGTATCGATGAATAGACGTGATTTTATTCGATCCGCCGGTTTGCTGTCGCTTTCATTGATGATGCCTCAGGCGAACGGTTGGGCGTGGGCTGCTCCAGGTGCGGGTGATCCAAACAGTTCGAGGCTGGTTGTAATATTCTTGCGAGGTGCCGCTGACGGTCTCAACATTTTGGTGCCCTACAGTGACCCGGCTTATTACTCATTGCGCCCTACCATTGCGATACCCAAGCCCGGTGCCGAATTAGGAGCGCTCGATTTGGACGGTTCCTTCGGTCTGCATCCTTCGCTTGCACCCATTTTGCCGCTTTGGAAAAGCAAATCGCTGGCGTTCGTTACTTGCTCCGGCTCACCGGACCCGACTCGCTCTCATTTTGACGCACAAGATTACATGGAATCCGGCGTTCCTGGTAACAAGATTACTGCTACCGGCTGGCTCAACCGATTACTGTCACAGCTGCCGGACAACAAATCACCCATAAGAGCGATTAATGTCGGCAACACCATGCCTCGAATACTTCAGGGACCGATCAGCGTTGCCAGTTATGAGGCGAAACCTTCAGGGCGTGGTTCCGCACTTGATCGCCCCATGGTGCTTTCATCGTTCGCACAGATGTATGACGGCCGAAACGATGAGCTGGGCAAGAGTTTTGCTGAGGCGGTAAGTGCCAGAAAGGTTCTTAACAGCAGGTTGCAAGATGAGATGCTCGCTGCCGATCAGGGGGCGCCTCTTGCGAAAAACTTTCGCGGATTCGGTCAACAGCTCGGCCGGTTGTTTCACCAGGAACCCGCTACGCGTGTGGCGTTCATAGCACTGGGAGGTTTCGATACCCACGTTAACCAGGGGGCATCGAAAGGTGTTCTTGCCAACAACCTTGCCACCCTCGGAACCGGTCTGTCCGAGTTTGTTACGGGCTTAGGTCCGGCATATGAGCGCACAATTATCGCGGTGGTTTCCGAATTTGGTCGAACGGTGAAAGAGAACGGTAACTCCGGTACCGATCATGGTCACGGCAATGTGATCTGGCTACTTGGTGGTCCTGTTGCGGGCGGCAAAGTCTACGGGAAGTGGGACGGGTTGGCTCAGCGAACTCTGTTTGAAGGGAGAGATTTACCTGTCACCACGGACTTCCGAAGCGTTATGAGTGCCATGATCGAAGAACACATGAAGATCGATAGAAAGGGAATGTCCTTTATTTTTCCCGACTTTGCCAACACCGACAAATCGGTTCTCAAATTGTTAAGGGCTTGATGATCGTTACGCGGAAAATTTTGTCGGTCGAGTGCCGCCGCCGGTCGCCTTTTTCAGTAGTCGGAAAAACGCGGGAAAATCTGACTCTTTCTCGACCGTTCGGGCAAGTGTCCGCTGTGCTTGCTGTAGGGTTTTTCCCTGCGCGCAGGTAGGGCTGCTGCCATGCGGATTCTCAAATTGGACAGGTTTAAACTTGTGCATTCGAAAATGCCACAGGAACGGACCGTTCTTGCCACAACGACCTTGCATAATAGAGGCGCCGGTTGACGAACTGCTTGGAGTCTAGTCCTCATCAATGCCGGCTTCCCCTGCACGTCTTTTCTTTTCTTCCAAATACGTATTCTCCGGTTTCTACTCATCATCCGTGTATGTTTGAATTTCGGAACAATTAAAACTGAGATATTCGAATGAAAACTGCAAAAATTCTTTCGCTGGCATTGACCTTGTCCCTGGTATCTGTTGCGCTTCCTTCAGCCACTAGAGCCGAAGGGACTGCTGAGCCGAATTCAGCGCAAGAGCCTGCGACTGTGAACAGTCCCACCTTCGTTAGCTCCGCCGAGCACCTCGAAAGCGCAATCGCTTCCGTCGTCAACCAGGGAGGAGGCACGGTTGTCCTTTCCAACTCGGGCAGTCTCAATGATCTCCATGTTCCGGTTGGTGTGACCGTTGTTAGCGTTCTGAACGAAGGCATTCTGAACATCGCCAACAGTCTTGTGAACAGCGGCACAATCATTGCTCTGGCCGGTAGCGACGCGGTCACGAATTTGCAGATTTCCGCCGCATCTATATTGAACAACTCTACCGGTGTAATCTCGAACGCTCTACCGGCTAACTTGAGTGGACTCTTCGGCGCAACGGGACCGATGAACCTGTCTCTTTTCTCAGCCGGCGACTTCAGCAATTTCGGCAGCATTAGTTCTACCGGCAACTTGGCGATTTCCGGGGGCGGCAATATCACCAACACTGGAACGATGACCGCCAATCTATCGACCGCATTGAGCAGTTTGAGCGGCATTATCAACAATCAGGGCACCATTGCTGCTGTGATGGGTAATGTAAGTTTCGCAACTACTAGCCCGGTGGATCTAGTCGTTAACAACACCAGAGGTTTGGTTACCGCAGCTGGCGATATCAACTTCGGGACTGCCGGTGGACTTGCCTCAATCGGCGGTGGAAAACTGGACTCCGCATTTGTAAATTTCAACGCTCAAGATGGTGTCGTCCGCGCATTAGTTGATGAGATCAGCGGCACGGTCAATGTTTCTGCGTGCGAGTCTCACATTGGAGTTTCATCAGGGCAGCTAACCATCGGAAACATTGATTTATCCGGCGACCCGACCTTCGTCAACTCTGGCGGTAGCGTCGTCCTGGTTCCGAACAACGGAACGATTTTGACTTTCAGCGGGCAGGATCTGGCAATACTAGCGTCAGGCGATGTGGTCGCCGGTGGTGGTCTGACTGGAATTGATCTTTCCAGCAACACCGTAAACGGCGGCACTTTATTTATCTCCGCCGGGATCGATCTTGTCCAGTCTACCGGCGGGCTGACAATCTCCGAACCACCAACTCTACCTTCCACCTGGACCCTCGGTGGCACCAGCGCCACTGGCGGCCGTGTCGATCTCGCCGGTGTTAGCATCAACACTTCAACTAGTGCTGCATCAGCGAAAGCCGGCAACGTCACAATAACTGCTGCGGACAATAACCTGACAAATGAAATTGGCGGAAAAGGCACTGTCGCTGTCGGAGCTATCAACGCTACCTCCCTCTCCGGTGCAGGGGGTGACGTCAAGCTTATCGCTCAGGCGGGCGATGCAGCATTGTCGCTGGCCGAATCGATCAGCACTCAGGGCGGTACCGCCAGTGGCAGTTTTGACGTTGTGACGGGGCAGCCAATTGCCAATGGAGTTTCGTTCTTGAATGGAACCCAATCAGCCGGAACGTTGACTGTCAATACAAGCGACGGTCACGACGATTTCAATCTGCAAGTCGCGCCTGGTGTCTTCAATGGATTGTACGGCAATGCAAAATTGTCATCTTCCGGAACTTTGCTTCTGCTTAATTCGGGAGTGCTTCAGTCAACTGCAAACGTTGTATTTGAATCGAGAAACTCCAATTTGGTGGCACTCAATGGCGGAGCTCAGGCTCTCGGGACATTGAATGTTTTTGCAGGTATTGATGTCGCTACACAGCTCGCGACATTTGCTTCGCTGGGCGAGCTAACGATACAATCCGGCAGCGTTAACAGCGACTTCGGTAACTCGTTGTTCTTATCGTTCACAGCCGTCAATCTGTTGTCCGGGTCGAGCACTTTTATAGGACCCGGAACCAATGTCAATTCCCTCGGAAACATAAACATTGGAGCTGGCGGACACATTGATCTAGCAAGCGGTTCCGGCTTGACGGCCAACAATTCCATTCTGGCGATCGCAGGAAACACGTTGACGATTAACCCCGGTGTTGGCGTCAGCGCGGGAAGCTTGTCCGTTGGCGCCCCGGTGGCAGGACTTCTTACTTATGATCACATAAACACCTACGGCGGAGTTTTTCTTGTATCCGAAAATGACATGTCGATCCAGAGTGATGTCACGACTAACGGCTTGGACCTGATTGCCGTTTCGAAACTGGGCGATGTGATGCTCGGAAATGGCGTCGCGTTTACGGGAAATGGCGGCAACATTGCGATTTTAGCCGGGGGCAGCGTCACCGGTAGCAACAACATTTTTACTTCGCGCGCCGCTGGACTAACCAACAATTTTGGTGGCGGCGTTATTGAAATCTCGTCCGGCGTTAGCTTCAATCCCCTGGTCCTGGCTCTGACTGCGGATAACAACGCCAACAATCAACAACTCCAGCTATTCAGAAACGATATTGTTGCCAACGCAAGCAAGCTCGCCGCGTTTGCAGGAGAGCCAAGCATTCCATTTTCGTCTCCCGTTCTTGATGGGCTGAACAATGTCGCCGACCCGGCGCTGATGGGCAACAACGTTAACATCAACAACAACGGCATCAACACAGGGTTGGTCTTCCCGACGACCATCGGCGGCGGTGTAGTGGATGTAAGCGGTTCGCAGATCAGCACCAGCAAAGGTGCGGTGTTGTTCGATGCCGTCGGGGCAGGCGCTCAAGTTTTGCTGCCCGGGTCGCAGTTCAACACGGAATCCTATAGTGTTTTATCGTCCGATTTTGATACCAGCTTGCCCGAGCTGGTTACTCAATCACTAGATGGAATTACGTTCGGCGATGCCGGTTTTAGAATGCCGAGAATCTTCTCGACCGATCTCTCTAACATCAATATTGCCGGCGAGCGCCAGTTGCGTATTAGCTTTTTCCTTCAGCCGACCGGTGTCACTAAAGAAGAAGTGCGGACAAATACTCATGAACGGCTTGCCTTCTTATCCGGTTTCGTATCCAGCAGCACCGGCATGATAGACACGGGTAGAAGCGAGATATCCAGAGTATCCGGAGTCAGGATCGTAAACACCGATATGGCATCGGCTTCTTCCGGAGGTCGCAGTGTGCTGGAGCCACTGAATATCGTGCGCGATGCCGGAACTGTAATGCCGGTTGTGAGAGTCGGTGAACGTAGAACAGATCTTGTTCTGTTCACTTCCGGTGGTCAAGTCCTGAGCGGAGTTGTAGGTGGAAGCAAGGGCGGTACTGCGGTCGGTGCCCGTGGCACAACAGTATCCAACGATCGTGAAGCTCTGGTCTTGCACGGTGGCAGGCTTTATGCCGATGCCGGCGAGCAGGACATGGTCGTCAAAGCTTCGTTTGGAAACATAGTATTGAAGTCTGGCACCACAGCCGCAATTGTGGCGGACGATCAGGGTGGGGGCCGATTGGTTGTAATTGGTGGCGGCGAGAACGCAGAGGTTTTGTTAACCCCGCCGGGAAGCAACACGCCGGTAGCACTTAAACCAGGTGAACAAGCCAATATTCGGCTGGAAGACACCACTTTTGAACATGCCTCCGAAGGACAAGACCCATCGAAGCGTATGATCATAGTGAAAGGAAAAGCTCCGGTTTCAACATTGCTTGAGGGGGAACAATTCTATTCAACTCGATCGATCAGATTAGGTGGCGGCGTTCGCCCCGCATACGAACGAATGATTGAGCGTATCAATAGATGGTCTGTGCCGAGTGCTCCCGACACTTCTCTCAATGCAACAGCGAAAGTGTTCGATCCTGGTTATCCGACAAACATTTTGGCCGAACCAGGCTCAATGTTTCAGCAAGGTCCAGCCGGGCAAGTTTTCGTGAAATCCGGAATGCTTTTCACTCATGCCAACTCCCCGCAAACTCTCGTAATGGATCGCGTTAAGATTGCTTGTGCACCGGGTTCCAACACTACTGTGTTCCAGACCGCAAAGCAAACAAGAGTCTTATCTTTCAGTGGACCCGGCGATGCAGTGGCTTCTATAGCTCAGAAAAAGATCTCGCTGCAGCCAGGGCAAGAGCTTATGCTGCAGGGAGACCGCCCGACTCGTAACGAGGCTCTTGCTGACGACGGAATTGCCAGGCGCAGTTTGACCAACCTGCAAATTGGCGACCAGTATGCCGTAATCGGTGATTTTTCCATTATTTCCGCAATTCAAAATCTCGATCACCTTCGCACCGTACGCACTGGACCTGAACATAAAGACTTGCGTCGGGAATTGCTTAAGACCGCCGTTGTTGTCGGTATGGTAACGGGCCGCCGCGGGCAGTATTTCATGCAACCCAAGGAAAAAGCTATCGTTCCTGCTAATTTGATCAAAACTCTGCCTGATGTGATTGCCTTGAAGAGCGATGCTTCGCACTAACGGATTCCCACTTTTCGCGTTGTGGATAGTTCTATATTCGGTGGCGCCTGCTTCCGGCGCAGACGTTGCGCTTAGCGGCATAGACGATCATCTTCGGCTTGCCCGGGGAGCGCCGGCTTCCAACATAGTAGCGAAAGCAGATCGCAAACCCGATTCACAAACCAGTCCATTCGTCAACTTCGGCAGTCAGGATGAATTAGAGCGTCTAGCGGCTGAGATCAAAAAGCTGTGCGCTCAAGGAGACTACGGCGAATCTCTCAAGTTAGCGGAGAAAGCATTGAAACTCACTGAATCCGAGTTCGGTTCCTCGCACTTGGAGTACGCTCGAGCGCTAAACAACCTCGCCTTTCACGAGCAGATGACGGGAAACTACACTGCAGCTCGCGCACATTTTGACCAGAGTCTCAAAAAGCAAGAAGGAAAGCTTGGACCTGACGACCCGCGTCTTGTGCCCGTACTCAACAACTTAGGTATGTTGCTCTGCTTTCAGGGCGACGCAGGAGCCGCTGTCCCTCTGCTGAGTCGTGCCCTCAGTCTTGAAGAAAAGGCATTTGGCTCCGAGTGCATCGATCTGGTGCCCGCCATGAATAACTTAGCCATAGTGCTGGCGGCGGCCGACAACGAAAGACAAAGCATGCAAATCTTGCAGAGAGCAGCCGTGTTGCAATCCAAGCAACTTAATCCGGACAACGAAGAACTGTGTTTGACGCTCGGGAATCTTGCCTTGCTGCACGAGAAGGCCGGCGATCTACCCGATGCCGAGACCTGCCTTAAGCGAGTGTTGGAGCTGCGCCAGAAAGCTGGTGATACCACTTCATCCATGTATGCGGAGAGCCTAAACAACTTGGCAATGGTCGAACTTGCACGGGGAAAGACGACCGAGGCGCATGCGCACCTCAATGAATCGCTTAGTGTTGCCGAGAAGAGTGAGGGAAAGGAACACATCGATTTGGTGACAACGCTGAACAATCTCGCGTCGGTCGAATACTTGAACGGGTCTCGTGAAGCAGCTCGCGAAAGAACTTTCGCGGCAGCAGCCATTGTTGATCGCCATATTCAGAATGTTTTGCCTTCGTTGTCGTTTTCCGAGCAGAAATCATTTCTTGCAACCAGACTGCCGCGACAAATCTCGACGATGCTCTCAGTGTGCACGGAAGAAGCAGATTCAGCAAGACTGTATTCCTACTTGGTTCGATGGAAAGGTCTGCTGATTGAATGTCTTCGCTGGCAGTCGCAACTCGGTCGCGTCTTATCGAATCAGGAACTCGCTGCCGAAGCTAACCAATTGATGGAAGTCCGAAACGAAATTTCGAAGTTGTTCCATTCATCCGGCGACATGGATTTCGAAGTTTGGAAATCTCGCACTGCCGAGAAAACGAAGGTCAAGGAAGCTTTGGAACGAAGACTGGCGGAAAAGTCCGGGGCCACTGCCGCGTCGGACGTGCTATCCAACATGAGCCTTGCGCAATTTGCCGCATTGCTCCAGCCCGGCGAGCAACTTGTCGATATCTACGCTTATTCCAACTTGAAGAACAAACCAGGCTATGCTGCATTTTTTTCGGGACCGGATGGAAAAGTTCAAGTTTCTCGCCTTGAGGATGCCACTGCTTGTAATGCCGCGATAACGCGTTGGCGCAGGAACGTCGTGGCGAACCGCACTGACGACGCTGCATGGCAGCTAATCAATCAGACGATCGGAAATCTCATAGCAAGCAGACTTCTTCCGTCCAACAAGCGATTGTTCGTGAGTCCTGACGCATTGCTCGCCAGTATTCCGCTGAGTTTACTCCAGGATGTGCAGGCGGTTGATGTAGCTGAATTGGATTCGCCGCGAGAACTGGCTTACATTCGCGAAAAGAGTACTGAAAATCGTGGCGACACCGGTTCTACCGACAAGCGAGCCGAGCACGGCACGATGCTTTGCATTGGCGATTTGAATTTTGGCGACAGTCAGGAGGGACTGGTCTTCCCTGCCTTGCCGGGTACGCGAAAGGAATTGACCGGGATTGTCAGTATGGCACTGCGGTCGGGGATGAAGGCTCGCATGATTACCGGTGTCGATGCAAAAAAAGAAACAGTTATTGCAGCGATTCCTCTGGCCGAATGTGCGCACATTGCCACACATGGTTTCTTCTCTAAGGGTGGGTTCTCGGCTCAGCTCCAAGAGCTGAAGTTCTCCTCAGGCAGTAGCACCGCCTCGGTCAATGCTACTGTTACCAGAACACCGCTAGCCGAGTCCGGGTTGGTATTGTCTTGTGCTGAGGGCGGAAAGGCACCGGATCTTCTCACGGCAGAAGAAATCATCGGCATCAATCCCGGACGCTGTAAGTCTGTCGTTCTCTCGGCCTGCGAAACCGGACTGGGTGCCTCGGAGAGTGGTCAAGGCGTGCTCGGTCTTCGCGCTTCATTCATTGCTGCCGGCGTACATAGACTGATCCTATCGCTCTGGAAAGTACCTGATGAGTCAAGCACAATGTTAATGGAGCAGTTCTATAGCAACCTTCTCCTGGCGAAGCAACCTCCGGCGGTGGCACTAAAGAATGCTCAGAACTCAGTCAAAAATGCTCCTTATGGTGCATTCAAGAATCCAATCCACTGGATGGGCTGGGTTCTTGTCGGCGAAGGCTGGTGATGCTACGTTCGGACCAAATCCTGATGGGTCTGTTTCCCGATGGCACTTAGTGAAAGAAGAACGGCTGCACGCGTGCTGGACCGACCGGTGTCGCGCTGCCCGGTAATAGTTTCGGAGTTGACGGGGTCTTGAAGTCCGGCACGCAACTGGCCAGGACACCGTTCTCGTCGCGCGTGTACTTGCCCTTGCCAAAGGTGCGATCAATCTCTTCCTGGTCTGCGGCTTTTACTATTCGGTAGAGCGATGGAAACTGCTCTTGGAGTGTCGCACGAGTCTCCTGGCTGTAACGGTACATCATCAATCCCTCGGCGAAGTGCTCCATGGGATTTGGAAAATATGTGGTGGCCGGTGGTACCACGGCTATATCTCTAACTTGCCTGGTCGATAAGCGCACTGCCTGGTACTGTCGCCTTACGATAGTCCCGCTTTCGGACAGGGGCTGGCCTGAGGCGTTACAGCGTACCCATTCATTTGTTACCTGCGAGCGTTTGTAACCGAAACCGTCGTTCGTTAATATGCGCCACCCCTGCTCTCCAGTAGTGCTATTTATGAAATGGGACCAACCGATCCGCGAGAAGTATTTCCAACTCTCACCACCGATCGGTCGCCAGCCGAGCCTGTAGGATGCATTGTGTGCCAATTCGTGAATCAAAACTCTTTCTAGCTCGCCGCTGAACTCTTCATCATCTGCCGGCTCTACTTTTATGACGGGACTTCTGGTCCCGGGATCTATCGACCAGTTTGCGGCGGTCCCGGGGATGCAAGGTTCTTTGAGAAACAGAATCGGAACACCTTGGGAGCGGGGGGAGACTGTGGCTAAGTGCGACGGGGCCGATTGCTCTAAGGCGCAAGCCAGACAGAGCAATTCTCCCAATTTCGGTTGACGAATAGCGATGTGATTAGCGCGAGTGCTGAGGTTTTGACCAACCAACCGGTTGCCCTCAACGTCGATGGAAAAACGTTCTTTTAGTTTGAGCGCCAGGGCCTCTCTAATACCTTGCAGGTGCTGTTTGTCCAACTCTTGAGTAGAATTCACTGTCGTGCGATAGATCACCTTCTTTCTGTTCTGCTGAATAATGAAGTATTCGCGCTGACCTTGTTGTTCTTCAATCAGTAGAGCGTGGTCGGCGCAGTACTCGCAGGACAGCTGCACTTTCAAGCTCGGTAAACCTTTCTCGTCCGTTTGCTCCAGCCCTTCGGAGAGAAATGTTGAGCTTTGAAAAGCATTCGTATCTTGTGATACTAGAGGCGATGCGCCTATTACCGCCAGCGCACAGCACAGTGCGCAAGCAGCACGTTTAGCCGTGCCCATTGCATTTACTCCGGTAACCCTATAAACATCGTTCCATCTTGTCGATGTCTCGACATCCCCCGAAAGGGTTTTGAAAATCATTCATTCAAGGTTAGGGTGATCTTTCTTTCGGTCAGTTGCGAAACTAACCCGGTGCGCATAATTCCCATAGTAGAGTCTTTCCCGTCTCGCTGCGAGATCCGCTGAGCAGAGAATATCCCCCGGGCGAGTGATTTCTCGCAGGAGTGAGTCTGGTCGGCATTTCCAGAAACTAGCCGAAGGATTGATATGGTGGCACTCGTACTTTGCTAACTTGAAAATGCATCCGGAGGAAGAAAAATGATTTCATTAGCACCTACCATTCAGTACTTGAAGTGCAGCATTTGTTATATGGCAGACCAGCGTGAGCGCTTGCGCACCATGAGGTTAGTCTGTCAGGCTCATTCCTTACAAAAACACGCTGACTTTCTTGATCGCATTCATGCCGACAGTGCCATCTTTGAGCATGAAAGAGCTGCGCGCTATTGTGCACTCAGATATTGGACCGAGCATAAGTACTGCTGCGCTCCGGCCGTGAACACAATGGTGCTACTGCAGTATGTCGAACATTTGAAGCCCGTTTCTCAGAATTGGGGAGCTCTTTCCGACTTTGAGACTGACTGGCTAAGCGGCACTACGGGCTCATCTTCGAAGCAACAATAAGGATGGAACAGATGACTAAGTATACGATGTCCCCTAAATTGAAAACTCCTTCAAATTGCGGGTCGGCGCTAGTGGAAATGTCTTGCGCGCTCTGCGTTATGCTTCCGATAGCAGTTGCCATACTTTTGTTTAGCGTTGGAACTTGTCAAACACTATTTGCTAAAGCGTCGCTGCAGCACTGTGCAAGTACTGCTGCGCGGCAGCTGTCGGTTGCCTACGGGAGAGATCCGGACATAACGACTAGTAGAAGCGCGCAGGATGTAACCATTCTGGATCACATTCGTATGCCGCCAGTGCTTTGTGAAACCGAGCAATTTGACGATCCTGTTTTTGATCTGGAAAGCGCTTTCAACACTGTCAAGGTATCAGTTCGTTATCCCGCACCAGGCAAGCAAAATTGGATTTTGTCGTTGCCGTTCTTTGATGCCGCACCGTTGCGCGCCACCGCTACGTACCCGCTTAACTAGAGGTAAGCCCATGCTTTTGTCCAGAACTCAATCCGGCCAATGCTGCACTGCTGCTATGGTTGTCCTTTTGCTTTCATTGTTATTACTTGGTGGACTTACTTTTGATGGCGTACATCTTTTGTTGGTCAAGGAACAGTTGCAGCAGGCCGTCGATGCTGCCGCCATTGCCGGAGCGCATCATCTTCCCGATGGTCGGGCGGATGCCGAAGCATCTGCTCTGTATGTTCTTTCAAGACACATTTTGGAGGGTGGTGAGCTGGGCCGCGGACTTGGACGGACAGCAGAAATATTGGCTCTTGCTCCATTCGATACCAATGCTGGTTCGGTGCAAGTGAAGGCGACACTTGAAGTTCCGACACTTACGGGAGGGCTGACTAACTGCCGAACGATCGATGTCAGCGCCAGTGCTTTGGCTGGTTCTGAGTATCCACTTCGTCGACTGCACGCCGATCAGGCTTTTCCCTTGGCTGTCAGCTTGGATCGCAGACCACTCCTGGACGGCGTCTACCAGCCCGCACTTAATAGCAAAAGGCTCGGTGATGAATTTATCTTGTATCTGGGGCCCAATGCTGCCAAGAATGCGGACCTAATCGGTTTCGACGGCTGCGCATCGAAAGAAGTAATCGAAGCGCAAATGCGAATGGCCCTCGGACTCAATGACACCGAGCATGGCGTCACTCCGTCGGTTTCGGTCGGTCAGCAGATTTACCTCACAAATGGAATTCTGGGCAAGGACCTCATCGTTAAATCGGACATAAAGGCCGCTCTGTTGTCGGGCGCCGGCATCATTGTGCCTGCGATTGAAGGCGAGCCTCCTTATAATCAGCAGACCAAGGTCGTTGGCTTCGTCGGGTTGAAAATTCTTGCTGTTAAGTTCCAAGAGAATGCCAGCGACCCGATGAATGCTATTGAGGAAATTCATGCGCGAATCGAGCACCTGCCGGTGCGGGGAGAAACAGGTTTCGTGCCTGTGAGCGCTTCCAGTGAAAATGCTGTTCGTGCAATCGGAGTCTATCCTGTCCAACTATTGGAATGATGTCTCGAAAAAGTCGAACCCGACCCCCGGAAGAAGGGATCGGGTTCTGTGGTCATGTTCTCGCGGAAATGAGATCAGATGCTGCGCTCTAAGCACCTTTACTAACAAGTGGGACCGAACCGGGATCGGTTAAGC
The DNA here is from genome assembly GCA_019752635.1 of Candidatus Obscuribacterales bacterium. Lineage (GTDB taxonomy): Bacteria > Cyanobacteriota > Vampirovibrionia > Obscuribacterales > Obscuribacteraceae > JAKFUT01. Next base: position 23,604 of record JAIELX010000049.1, read on the forward strand.
ACCGGATTGAGTGGCAACCTCATTCCAACTATATTAGCCGGAAGTCATGAGAAGTTCATTAGTTGTCTACAGTCTCATTAGTATTATCCGCAAAAACCTAATCTCGTGCGCTTGATAACAGGTTGATCGACAGGGCTGGCCCGGGTTTGGTACCGCCGAAGTGGTCGCCGGATATTAGTCAAGAAGAACACTGAAAGCCGCTCAATACTAACTGTCACTCATTATGCCGATGTTATTCTTATATTCTTGCCTGTTATTCCATGGATCTGCGGTACCTGGTGTAACTGAAGGTAGTGGCAGGAGCGCCTGGCATTCCCTCCTTCTCGCCGTGACGCGCTCACGTGCATGGGGATCGCGCTGTCAGCGGGTATATACATAATCTATTCCCGCCAAACGACTGCATCCCAATATGGCAGAAACAACAACCGCTCGTAAACGCAAGTGTCTTAATTGCGATAGAGAGTATCAGATATCCGAGGAAGTCCTGGTTTGTCCGGACGATGGGGATCTATTGACTCCTGTGGTTGAGGATTCATTATTAAACGTATTGTTTGATGAGAAGTACCTTCTCCTTGAAGTATTGGGTGAAGGCGGTTACGGCCGGGTCTACAAAGCTCGACACCTGCTTATGCAAAAGATCGTTGCGGTTAAGGTGCTGTTGGCCGAACTGGAGACGCTGGAAGCGCTGAATCGCTTCGAGGCTGAAGCGAGGGCGACGAATCAGTTGACCCACCCGAACATTGTTGCCGTGTTCGACTATGGAGTGTCTCCCCGCCCGTACATGGTCATGGAGTATGTTGAAGGAGAGACGCTCGATCAGCTCCTCGCCAGGGAAGGTCCTTTGTCCGTCGATCGATTCGTGTCGTTATTTGATCAGATATGCCTGGGGCTCTCTCTGGCACACGGTAGGCAATTGCTGCATCGCGATCTCAAACCAAGTAACATAATCATCGATCGACACACTGGAACGCCGAAGATTCTTGATTTTGGCGTGGTGAAAATTTTCGGCGAAGACAGAACTTTGTCGGGACAGACTGTAGGCAGCCCGCCGTATATGAGTCCGGAACAATGCATGGGCAAAGAGCTGGACGCTAGTGCGGATGTCTATTCGCTGGGCTGCGTCATGTATGAGACCCTCACTGGATTGCGCGCGTTCGACGGAGAGAATGCAATTGAATGTATGTACAAACATTTCAATGTAACTCCGGCACCAATCGGTACCATTCGAAAGGAAGCACTGCCTCGAGGCTTAGATTACCTGATTGCACGCACGATGGCGGACTATAAGGATCGCTACAAGAACGTCGAGGACCTGCGTGCGGATCTGCAAAAGGTGGCGCAGGGAACCATGAGTAAGCGCTTGCCAAAGATTTCGCGTGTGACTTATCGCAAAACCGTAAATGTGTTGGCAACGATCTCTTTAATCGGTAGTTGGACCATCGTAGTGTGTGCCCTGCTTATCTACTTGATGAATTTTCTATGAGCGAGATGGTAGATAGAACAGCATTGGTGAAGCTGCGTTGCCTCAATTGCAATGTTGACATCGATGTCGAAAAAACGGTGGAACGGTGCTCCGTTTGTGAGGGGCTGTACGTTCGCGTTGCTGGCGATCCGCTTATCGGCACCATTATTGGCGGAAAATATCGGGTTACCGCACTCATTGGTGTTGGTGGCATGGGTAAGGTTTACAACGCGGTTCACGAACACCTGCATACTGAGGTAGCTTTGAAAATGCTGCCCGATACGGGGATGGACATTGACAGGCTGAGACGGTTTCAGCATGAGGCGAAGCTGGCCAGTTCGATAGTGCACGGCGGGATTGTGCGCATTCAAGATTTCGGAGTAGATCCCTCTCCTTTTATTGTGATGGAAAAAGTTTCAGGGGAAACTCTTTCTATAGCACTGGAACGAACCCGTGGTTTGGAGTCGGGTCGAGCCATTCAGATTGGCATTAGCATTTGTGATGCCATGGATGCAGCCCACAAGGCCGGTCTTCTGCACCGTGACCTTAAACCAAGCAATGTCATGATTGATGCGTCCTCGGGACTTGTAAAAATTATAGATTTTGGTTTGGCTAAAGCGTTTCTGGACGATGTGAAGTTAACTCGAACTGGCGAAACTGTCGGAAGTCCGCCGTACATGAGTCCCGAACAGTGTCGTGGCGAAATCCTCGACGTCAGGTCCGACATTTATTCATTCGGTTGCATGCTTTACGAGATACTGACAGGGCGTCCTCCGTTTCAAGGCGAGAACATGATTGCTGCAATCTTTCAGCACCTTGAGGAGCAACCAAAGACTTTTCACCAAGTTCGGCCGGATTTGTCTTTTCCGAAAGGACTGGAGGCGGTTGTAAGAAACTGCTTGAACAAAGAGCCAAGCATGCGCTACCAATCCATGTCCGCTCTCAGAGATGATCTTGTCAGAGTTTCTCAAGGCAAGCGCGTTGATGCTTTCAAGCCACGACCAAAGAAGAAACCGGTGGTGAAACTTGTTAGTCGAGTTTTTCTTGCTATCTGTGTCGTTGCGATAGTCTTTGTTCTTGTCGTCGGTGAAAAGCCATTGCCGGTAGTGCTGGATGGCAATGAGTTAGCTGTCGGCAATAATGCTTCGAGTAGCCGACCGGTGTTCGTTAAAATGCAAGAGCGCAGAAGTTTAAATGGACTCACGAAAGAGCAGTTCTTCGCGTTGCGCGCTAAGCAATTGGACGAGAACAAGGGGCTCCTCAGAAGGAAGTATAAACCGGTTTCACAGCCTTTTTCTCAAATTGATTGGGCGGCACCATGGCTCTCGTATGAAGGGCTTTGCTACCGCATGGAGGATGGACCTTCGGTAGTTAAGGGTACGTCGGTTGAATCCGACATAGCATTGAATCCACTATTGTTGATTCGCGCTGAGATCCAGACGCAGCCGCCTTGGCGAAAGGACTTTATCGCTAACGATGCAGAATCCGTGCGCACTTTTCCGCACATGGGGGCGGTGAAAACGTTACTATTCGATCCCTCTAAGCAGTTGTCGGATGTTACCTATGATGTCACCGATCATGTTGAGCGCAGCATGGAACTCAACGACTGGAAAACATACGTTGTCGACGAGAACTCAGAGATTGAGGTCTGCTTACTCTCACTCAATGCATGGGACTTTGGCTACAACTATATGTTCGTTACCGAAGAAAAGGAGAACAAAAGCCGGACCGTGACCACTGAGCCAGTTAGAATTTGCCAAGTCTATCACAAGGTTCGCAACTTTCATGGTGCCGAGTGCAACTGCAGCCACTTTCCGCTTGGAAGGCACGGGTACTACACGGCACCGACGAAATTGAAATTCCCGGCCGCGGAGCGGGTTCTCTTGTGGAAACAGGAGCCAAAGTCGGCAAAGCAGCCTCCCGATTTCACATGTTGGATGCATTTTGATCTGGATTCAGCGCGGCTCACGAACGTTGACTTCTTGAAGAAACGCCGAGACGAACTGATTGCAAGTGAGGGGGCTGATTCTAAGAATTTGCTCTCAGTTTATCGGCGACTAGGGGATGCGTCCGGCGAGGATGTGCGAAAAGCCGCGAGGTATTATGGACAAGCGATCCGCATTGCCAGCCTTCATATGAAGGAGGCACGAATGGACTTGCAGTCATTCATTCTCCCGGAATTTATGACTGTACTTTCAGGAGACGCAGCGGATCTGAATGAGGTGGAGCGAATCGCGAATGAACAGAAATGGCCGGCATCGACAACCAAGCTGGTGAAAGAGCTTATAGTAAGTGGTAAGGGGATGCCAGCTGAATTTTGGACCCGGTATTGCTACCAGCTCAGGTTAGCGAATAAAGAGCAACGGCTGATCGCCGCAAGCCTGAATGGACTGAGTTTCTATCCCGACGAGGCCTACTTGCATAGTTCCCTGGCTTACGGTTACGCAGGTTTGGACCGATGGACGGAAGCCGAGGCGGAGGCACGCAAAGCTTTAGCGTTGGACCCTGACGATGATGACCTCATGGAAGGTTTGTCGTGGATACTGTTGTCGCAAAGAAAGTTTGACGAGGCGGTCCAAGTCGCGCAGACTGCACTTAAGGCTAAGCCGGATAGCGTGAAGGCTTACGAACTGCTAGCGAGCGCGAATTGCCGTGCGGGAAAACTGGATCGCGCAGAATCGTTTGCGAGAAGGGGGCTGGAACTACAGCCGAAAAACTATCTGCTTACAGTCGCTTTGGCAACCGTGTTGGAAGAGATGAAGAAGTACAAAGACGCGGAAGCTGCGTATCAGAAAGCTCTGACGTTGACCGATCGGCCCGATGAACTTGAGTCTGTCAAAGAGAGGCTCAAGGAACTACCTCACGAATAGAGCCGTTTGGTTAGCCGCACTCTACTCGATTCGAAATTTCGAAATCAAGAAAAGAATGCAGGATTGCATGCTGATGTTCGCCTGCCGACGCATTCCCTTTGCGGACTACCAGGCGCGTCTGCATTCCGGCTGCTTTAGCCGCGTCTAATTCCGCAGGAACATCGCTGAGGAAAACAATTTCACGTGCGGGCAAGCCAAAAGCATCCGCAATCCTTTCGTAACTAGTCGCCTCGCGCTTGGCACCGAGCGTAGTGTCGTAGTAGCCGCTGAGGAAGCAGCAGAGGTTACCGAAAATTGTGTTTTCAAAAAAGACTTTCTGCGCAGTGGCGCTGCCGGAAGAATAGATTCTAATTGAACAGCCTTCCTTCTTCCAGTCTGACAAAGCGACAGGAACATCGTCGAATACTACGGAGTTAAGAACTCCGCTTGCATATCCCTCAGCCCAAATGAGACCCTGCAATTCTTTGAGACCAGTGGCTTTGATGTCGTTGTCCATGAGCCGATTGACTTCCTCAAGTGCAACTTCAAGTTGCGACTTCTCAGGTGCAGCGGCGGACCATTCTTCCAGAGTTGAGAACCCTGCGTCCTTTGCCATCAGCTGAAGCGCATGTTTGGTCTCTACAGTTTCGGCCGTGCGACCTAAGAATGATTCAGCGTTATTCCGAGCAAAGGGAAACAGTACATCGTAAACAAAGGACACTGGTGAAACAGTCCCTTCAATATCAAGCAATACGCCGCGAATGTTCATGGTGTCACCACTGATTTTAGTTGGATTTCGTCGGAAGAAACGCTATCGAAACAGCGCGGTTCATAGCTCTCGTGGACAGCGTTCTCACTATAACGGGGTGTCCAGCCTGTAGTGTCCTGAAAGAGTCTTATTGTACAAATTGTTTTCTCGGAGCAGAGGTCGAACCAATGCCGTGTGCCCGCAGGCACGTTGATTAAATCGCCCGGTCCCATCTCTACCGCAAAAACCGGGGCGGTTTGCGGGTTGATGTGAAATATTCCTCGACCTCTCACCACAAAGCGCACTTCGTCCTCACTGTGTGTGTGTTCTCTGCTGAACTTATCGAGCATGGCGTCGATGCCCGGGGTTGCTGGACTTACCGACACAACGTCTGCCGTCACATAACCGCCCTTCGTTTTGACTTCGTCAAGCTTACTCTGGAAAGCCGCAAGTATTTCTGCGGGCGTCGCGCTATCGGAAAGTCTTACGGAGGAGCAATCCCAGTGGTCGTACCAGATACCGAACGGCTTGAGAAAACTGCTTATCTGCTCGCTGCTTTCGAAGGTAGCGCCGGTTGCGGGAACTGTTAATCTAGCCATCTTAAACTCCAGTGCGCGCCTCAATCTCAAACAGAAACTCGAAGGCCTCGATGTGGCGTTGAGCTTCGTCAATGTTAGCACCAGTGGCGTAAAGTCCGTGCTTTTCGATTAAGAAACCGGGTTGAATGTCCGGGAGCATTGCAATCTTGTCTGCGAGGCTTCTGATGTTCTGGGTATTCGGAAAGATTTTGACTTGCATCGAATGGTCGTGCGTGGTCACTCCGTTGAATGCTTTTAGCATCTCGTAGCCTTCAATTTCCAAATGCCCTTTGTCGGCATTTCTGCCCGACACGATTGTAGACCAGACGGAATGGGTGTGAAGGATGGCGCCGACTGCGGGATTCTTTGCCAATACCGTGTGGATCAGTACTTCGGCGGAGGGTTTGGCTGTACTTAGGTCCACTTCGTCAGTGGCACCACATTCGATGGCGCCTGATTCATTTACTACGACAAAGTCTGCCGGTGTAAGCCGTCCCTTGTCTTTACCGCTGGCAGTCATCAAAAGGTAAAGCGGGTCTCTGCCGATGACAACGCTGTAGTTGCTGCTGGTGGCAAGGGACCAGTTCTTGAAGTAGAACGTGCTGCCAAGCCGGACCAACGCCTGAACCGCCTGGTCGACCCTTTCCTGTGAGAAAAATGTTCGGGTTGCTGACATGCCCATCTCCCGGATGCTCCACGTATTATAACGGTTCCCGCTCCGGCAACTTTTTCGTGTGATAATTCCTAACGAACTGGCGGGACAGAAGTGGCAGGACTCAAATCATGAATCAAACCTCGGTTGATGCCGTACGCGAGCATCGGAAGCAGTTTCCAGCTCTTGCCAATAAGTCGTATTTCAATTTTGGCGGACAAGGAACGTTGCCCCGATCGAGCATTGATGCCGTGGTAGCCACCTATGAGTATCTCCAAGAGACGGGTCCGTTCAGTACCGCTATCTTTACCTGGTTGAATTCACAACAGGAACTGACAAGACAGAGTCTGTCCAACGAATTCGGTGGTCAGGCGTCATCGTATGCTTTGACTCAGAACGCCACAGAGGGCTGCAATATTGCCATGTGGGGGCTCGATTGGGAGTCGGGCGATCATCTGCTGATGACCGATAGTGAACACGTCGGTGTCATTCACGCCGCTCAACAGTTGCAACGTCGCCGCAAAGTCGAACTTACAAGTGCGAATCTGTCTGCAGCCAAAACGAGGGCGGACATGGTGGATCTGGTAGTGCGCGAGTTGAAACCTACGACGCGGTTGGTGTTGCTTAGCCACGTGCTGTGGAACACGGGACGTACCGTCCCTCTAACTGAAATTGTCGATGCCTGTCACCTGGCCGGGGTGCCGGTTCTTGTGGATGGTGCCCAGTCCGGCGGTGCCATTGATTTGGATTTGAATGGTAAAGACAACGCCGACTTTTATGCCATGACCGGGCACAAGTGGTGTTGCGGTCCGGAAGGCGTCGGAACCCTGTTTGTCGATCCTGCCGCATTAGATACTCTGCAACCCACATTCGTAGGATGGCGCGGTAGCATTATGGATTACAGCACCGGTCAACCTACGGGATTTAACCCGGGGGCATCACGGTTTGAAGTCGGCACTGGTGCGATTCCATTGTTTGCGGGGTTACGCAATTCGTTGGATGTGCATAACAGGTTCGCTGATTCTAAGACCCGAGCACAAATGGTTCTAACCAATGCGAATAAGGCAATAAAGCGCTTGTCTCAGATTCCGCAGGTTGCTTGCTTGCTTCAAGAAGCGGAGTCGGGGCTGGTTAGCTTTAAGGTTCACGGCGTGACCCACCGCGATGTGGCGATGCGATTGGATTCTGAATTCAACGTGTTTGTGCGGACGATACCGACGCCCGATTGTATTCGAGCGTCTATTCATTACTTCACCACGGATGACGAAATTGAGCGTCTGGCGACTTCGATAGAGACTATTCTCAGACGCTAATAAACGTAGTCCCAGCCACCCTGCTTGAGCTGCTCTCTGCTCGGCGGCGGTGCTGGCTTATGCACCGTATCTGCTACCGCATTTGATCTTGCTGCTGCGCTCTTGGCCCCGGTGCTTCCTTGCTTCGTGGCTGTCGTTACTTTCGCGCCTGCTGCCGCTTTCGAAGCCTTCGCCGCTGCATTGTTGCGCTCTTGCATCGCTATGATTTTTGCTAAATCGATCATGTCTTTTTGAATGGCTGCTTTCTCACTTGCCGGCGGATTACATTTGAGCGTTTGCTCGAATGCTTTTTTCACCTCGGTGTACTTGTCCTGTTTCAGGTATGCGTTTGCAAGATTGCTCCAAGCCATCCAGTCTTTAGGATTGAGCTCGGCCGCCTTCTTAAACACGCGCTCGGCATTAGGATAGTCGTTTAGTTTTCGGTAGGTGACTCCGAGGTTCACGTAGAAATCCGGATCGTATGGATAGATTGCTATTGCGTCTTCGAAATTTGTGGCTGCTTCCTGGAAGCGTTGGTGTTCGAGATAACGGTTCCCGAGATTGTAATACGGTATCGCGTCGCTCCAATCCGCCCTATTGCCTTTCTCGGGAAATCCTTCCGCAAACGCAGGCGGAAACGACACTGCAATGAGTGCCAGGCAGGCAAGAAAATACGGAGTCTTCATGAGCACATACCGGAGCGACGTCAGTCTAAGCTTACTTGTTCTTCGGACAGATGCACGTGAGCGCTCTTTCAGGATGGAGCTGTTCCACGGTCGAAGCAAAAGCAACGTTGCAGATGGTCCGCAAACTGCCGAAATTTCGACTGCATGAACAAGCGGGGGAGCAAACGACAGAGCCTGAGTATGTCCAGCATTCCGGGGGCTGGTTGTGCTTATCAGTCCCGTCGGTTCCACGAGCCTGCCACGAAAAGTCCGTAAGATTCAGGTGGTCAACAAGATTCCGCACTTACTATCGGTGAACTCATGGTTGAGGGACAATTCGAAGGCGACTTTCCTGCTGAAGCTGCTCCTGTTCGCGAGGATTCGTGGAGCGGAGCAGCCGTCGAACAATCCTTGACCGGAGGCAGAGTCGGTGGACAGATGCAGGCCGACGCCGCAACTTTTCTCGGTACCAACTTTCAGCTCACGGATCGCGGACAAGCCGTTTGCGGCGACCGCTGCGGTCCCCCGACGCCCGGAGCGCTTCCTGGCACGGGAGACGGGCGACCTGCCCCTTCGGATAGAGGCGCTGCGCCGACCGATTCGTCAGACCGCGGAGCCGGGCGCTTAAGCGACAAGATCGCTGGATTCATGCAAAAGCTCGGACAGTTTTTAGATCGTGTTCTTCCTCCTGAGTGGGCCCAGCCAGCCAGGCAGTTCCTCAGCCAGATTTCGCGCTTTATGTCGGAAAACCTTCGGGATGTCAATTTCGGGCGGAACGCTGATGGAAGCCAACATGTTGGCGTGGACATCGGTCGGGAAGTCACAATTCCAAAGGCCGTGCAGGGGCAGGACTTGCAGGTGGGACCGAACGTTTCGTTCGACACGACTATGGGGCCGAATGGTCCGGAGCTCAAGAATATCAAAGGCTTGAAAGTGAAAGTCGCCGGTGGGCTGGTGGACGCAGACGTTCGATCTGCTCGCCTTACTCGGGACGCCGAAGGGCGGCTTCAGATGGAAGCTAGAGTTAAAGCCGGTGTTCTACCTGAATCGACTGTCACGATACCGCTGCATCGTGCAACCGCCCCGGCTGCAACGCGCCGCCGTTAACCAGCTCGCTGCGCCTCTTCATGGTGCGATCTTTTGAAAGTCCCTTAAGACAATCGTTTCGCGTCTTCGCAACAGGGTGGTCCTGGTGCTTCATCTTGGAAAAGCTTGTCAGAAATTCCCGAGAACTTCCGACAAGGTTTTCGATTGCCGCGGAAGGGCTGCAAGAGGCTGGTTTTCAGGCGATTCGCCTTTGCTACACGTGTAGTGGACCGATTTTGTGCTGATATTGGTAATCGGTGCTAAAATAAACTTTAGTCAGGACGACCTGACTCTGCGTTTTCGACCGGGACGGCCCGACTGTGAGGGTTCTATGTCCTGGTTCGTTTTGTTTTTGGCCGGTCTCTTCGAGGTAGCCTGGGCCGTTGGTTTCAAGTGGGAACCGCTGGCCTCCAAGCCCTGGGCTCAAGTCGCAGTAGCTCTGTCTGTCATTCTGAGCATGGTTCTACTGGCAGTAGCCGTCAAACAGATTCCTTTAGGGACAGCTTATGCTGTTTGGACCGGAATCGGTGTTGTTGGCACGGTCGTAGCCGGAGCGCTCCTCTTTGGCGAGCCACTAACCAGTTTGCGGCTTCTGTTTGTCGCGCTTATCTTGGCTGGCACAGTGGGACTGAAGCTGACATCGGCACATTGAAAAAATGCAGCTTTGGGTAAACCAGAGTTTTGATCTGGTTTCTATACCGCGAAACCATCTATGATCAGGCTATGATTGGAATGCGGGCGAATTGAGATGAATTTCACAAGTGACTTCAGTTGGCGCAAAGCTGCTCTGCTGTTTTGTTTGAGTGCTGTTTCGGCTACAGCCTCTCAGTGTTCTGCAGTCGCTGCTCCCGTTAAGTCTGCAGCTCCGGCCAAGAGTACGAAGGCGCGAACAGTCAAGGCGCCTGCAAAGCCTGCCAAGCCGCCGGCGGCAAAATCGCCTGCGAAACCAAAGCCCCAAGTGGTGCGCTTGCGCATCGAAGTGCCTTGCAGAGCATGGGTGCCTAAAGGCTCGCAGCCGCATTTCGTGCTGCTATGCGTTCACGGCCTGGGACTCAATAGCGCGTCTTATGAGAATCTCGGGCAGCGAATGTCCAAGACAGGTATAGCTACATTCGCTGTCGACGTTCGGGGCTTCGGAACTTGGATGAAACTGGAAGGTAAGCATCAACTCGATTTTGATTCTTGTATCTCGGACGTAGTACAAGCATTAAAAGTGTTGCACACTGCTTATCCGGACAAGCCTGTTTTCATTCTTGGTGAATCCATGGGGGGCGCCATCGCATTGCGCGTCACCGCTGAACATCCCGAATTGGTTGATGGCCTCATCTCTTGTGTGCCGTCAGGAGACCGCTTTCATACGACGAAAGACAAACTTCGTGTTGCATTGAAAGTTATGACGTTTCAGCTGAACAAGGAAATGGACGTCGGCTCGAAAGTAATCGATGAAGCTACTGATAATCTCACCGTGCGAACAAAGTGGAAGGAAGATCCGTTCAACCGCCTGAAGCTCACGCCTAAGGAGCTGATGCAGTTTCAGCGGTTCATGAATGACAATCAAGAAACGGCCAAGAAAATCGATGGAACGCCTGTGTTGTTTGTGGCAGGAATGAACGACAAATTAGTGAAGCCGCAAGGAACGATAGATTTGTTCGAACAGGTTGCAACCGACGACAAGAAGCTTATGACGATTCAATCAGCAGAGCACCTTATATTTGAACAAAGTCAATGCACCTCCGAAGTCTTTAACGCAGTCGTAGAGTGGATGAGGACGCACAGACCCGATAGTGCAACGCTTTCTCTTAGAGCTGCAAGTGCTAATCCCGACACTACCGCTGAGGTGGTGACGCGCACGGAGCCGCCGATGTCTTCAGTCACTACTGGTAGTGGCTCATCATCTTCATCATCATCATCATCATCATCTTCTTCTTCTTCTTCTTCTTCTTCTTCTTCAGCGCGAATAAGTCCTGCGAGCTATTCATACGGCTCCGGCGCTGGTGCATCAATATCCAATGCGAGTTATGCTTCCGTGAAGAAAGAAAAACGTAGCAAAAAGAATGCCTTGAAGTTGTCCGGGCAAAGAGGATCTTCAATGACTGTCGAAACAACAAAGAGAAAGTCAATCTTCGACGAAGTTCACTCGCACTAAGTATTGCAAACGAACAAAGCCCCGAGGTAACTCGGGGCTTACGATTCTGCCGCCGCCGCCAACGGAGTTCCTAACGGGAATCAGGTCCGCCGATGTAATGCAACATCATGTCGTGCCATACCGGCCAGTCATGAGCGAAACCGTCCCAAATGCGGAAAGCATGCCAGATGTCCTTTGACCAGAGTGCGTCCGAAAGGCCCTTGTTGCTACCGAATGAGGGATCTTCCGCTCCGATGGCGATGATAAAATCAACTTGCTTCATGCAGTTGATGTGATCTTGATTGTCCAGCGAGCGGACATACTCAACGGGATTGCTGCGATGAACGGCTTCGTCATAGAAGCCGTCTGCAAAGTTTCTAATATCGTACAAGCCGCTCATTCCGATGGCCCGATTGAATAATGGTGCGTGTTTGAGCGCAATGTCTATTGCATGATAGGCACCGAAACTGGCACCCATTGACATGAGGAAAGGGTTGTCGTTTTTGCTCTGAGAGAAGGGAACGACTTCATTGACAATGTAATCTTGATAAGCCAAGTGGCGGCGTGCGCGGTCTCCAGGATGCTTACCCTTGTCGTACCAGCTTTCCGAGTCAACACTGTCGACGCAATACACTTGCACCCAGCCTCTTTCCAGGTGTTCGCCCAATGTATCCATCATGCCTCGACTTTCCCAGTCGAAAAAGCGACCCATCGACGTAGGGAAAACGATGACTCGGGCACCGTGGTGACCGAACACTAAAAGTTCCATCTCCCGGTCTAGTCGAGGGCTGTGCCACTTGTGATGTTCTCGATTCAACATGACCTCCAATCCGCATTGCGCGCGTGTTGCGGCGCATTCTAAACTTTATCGGTGCGCTTTTACAAGATGATGCTGCTGTCAAAACTATAGCCGTCACCGCGTTCGCGCTTGTGCAGTTGAAAATATCAGAAGTCCTTTTGTGTTTAGCTGCCGTCACATGGCTGCCTGCTGAGGCGTTCGTATATGTGGCACGTATGCGATTTGACCGGGTGGAAACATTGGTGGGGTTCGTGCGTCTCAAGTTGAGTCTGTATTGGGCGGGAACTATGCGCAAAATCCCTGCGAAGCTTACTATCGGTTTGACAACGACCTTCTTAGCGCTTTCACCACTGGCTGCGATAGGGCAGGAGTCGACGTCGGCTAGGACCGGCGGCGGATTCATGGGTGAACTCAAAGAGTTTCTTACCTCGCCCGCTCTTAATCAGTATGTGCGTACGAAAGTTGCTCCTGGATACGGAACTCCCGCTTACGTGCCTGGTTATGCCGCCGGGGGGTGGCAGGCTACACCACCAGTTCGCCCCTCGTATCCTTCACCTTCCAGGTTTTCGGCCTATGCTACCGAATCCGCAGCGCCAATGATGACAGCCGATCCGCGTCGCGACAGTGGCTCACCCGCTGCGTTTAGAACGCTACTGCCCGCAGAGGCACGTTCGCTCGGACGCTATGACATCTCAGTGCTTATCGATCGCTCGGGTTCAATGACTACGCACGATTGCCCCTCACCGTATTCCGGTGCTCCGATTTCGCGCTGGAACTGGTGCCGCGAGCAGACTGCATACCTTGCCAGGGAGACAAATGCGCTTTCGCGCGGCATCACCGTTGTGCCGTTCGCCACCGACTTCAAGCGCTATGAAAGGGCTAACGTGCGCGACATCCACAACATCTTCGCGATGTCCACTCCCGGTGGTGGCACCAATCTTGCAGAAGCGTTGAAGAACGAATTGGACACCTATTTCTACGAAAAAGAAAATGGACGCCGCAATCGTCCCCTAATGATTGCAGTCATTTCCGATGGTGCTCCGTCAAGCAAAAATGCAGTGAAGAAAGCGATCAAAGAAGCGACGAAAAAAATGACCCGCCCTGACGAAATCAAAATCACATTTCTGCAAGTCGGAAATGAGCAAGGTGGAGCCAACTTTCTGCGCGAACTAGATTTCGATCTTGCCCATCAGGGTGCTAGAACAGATATCGTCGGCGCTCGCGACTTCCGTCAGTTACTCTACACCGGCCTGCCTGCGGCTCTGGCCGCGTCAGTGAGCGACAGACCGTACTAGCTAGTTGTTGCCACTTAGTTTGAAGACTTTGGTCAAGAAAGTGTGTTATCACGCTTGCGGCGTAAGAAGCGAATCTTGCCCCGGGTTACAGTCTGGTGTCACACCATCAGGACCTTATCGTCAGGTTGCAGTTCCAGCGGTGGTTTGCGGGGTGGATAGATCGTCTCGGAAGTCGGCCGGCCCATAAGGAAACAAATGACGAAAACCCGGCGAAGGGCACGTCTGTAAGGCGTCCGGGCGATGAACGAAAAATGAGTAGCGTCGGCTTTTCGTGAGGCAACGTTCGTGACGGAACATCCGGAACGTGAGGACATGAAATGGTTTAGGGAAACTTGAACCAAGTTGGGCTCCCTCCTGCGCGCTGGGTGTATAATGGAATCAGGCATCCGGCATCCAGTGTTACTAAAAGTCGGAAGTTGCTCCTATGTCTGTAACTAATCAAACTTGCGCTCGGCAGCCGTTGGTACTGTTAGTCGAGGATGATGCTGTACTGCGGTATGTAGCGCAGGTCAATCTAAGCAGAAATCATGTTCCATTCCACATCGCGAACAGCGGACAAGACGCGGTTGAGATGGTGAAATCAAATTGTTATTCGCTAATTCTGATGGACGTACAGATGCCCGGTATGTCCGGGTTGGAAGCGGCGCGATTGATCAAGAATCAACCGAATGGGCGCGATGCCACCATTCTGGCATTCACATCAAGCGATGAAGACCGCGCCTTCGAGTGCTTGTCGGCCGGCATGGATGGCTTTGTGACCAAGCCTGCGAATTTTGATACCGTTCTCAATGAGTGGCTGCACTAGAGCTGCCACGGACTTTCCAGGTCTGTCGGAATAACTTGAGGATATCTGACAGTTCTCAGCTGTATGGCTGAGGCTCCGAGTCTTGTCGGATAATTTCAAAAAATCCGGCAGGCATGGATGGGGAACTGGGCACGTATCGAAGAGTCGGAAAAACTTCGCATTGCCTCAGAATAAATCGCACCCGGACAGGGGCCGTTGCCTCAATTAAAATCGCACCCCTTAGCAACAAA
>JAIELX010000154.1 GCA_019752635.1 Candidatus Obscuribacterales bacterium
GACAGTCTGTTCTGTCGAAGAAAAATCAATCGCGTGAGCTGCAATCGGATGCTGAGCCACGGTTACCGATAGTGCCAGAAGCACTGTCTTCATGTTTTGACGGCGCATGTTTATTCCCCAGTGTTCCCACCCTCAATCATATTGTGCCCCCGGGCCGTACAATATAACCTCTCTTGCGCGTCCAGTCAGGCTTTTTTGAGCAAACCGGCAAGCTCATGTGATAGTGAATGCCCCAGTGCATCTTCGATCCAAAGGAACTGGCCCTGAGGATTAATTTCCAAAAAATAGACCAAACCCTCGTTGTCAACAGCCAAATCGACGCATCCGAAAGACAGTCCTAGCGCTGCCATCAGGTTCAATGTGGACTCAGCCACACAAGAGGGAACGGAATAATCACGCAGAGGCACGGAATAATCAAGACGGCAGTCGACAACTCCTCTTCCTGCTTGAGAGTCGATACGCGCTCCGAAAATGGATTGACCAATCACGGTCAACCTCACATCGAAGGCTTTGGGAATCATCCGCTGGAAAAGGTGAAGCGAGTACTCGAGTGACTCAAACTCATCGAGATCCGCGCTCTCGACTTTTGATGTATAAACAGGGGACGGATTATGGTGAGCCGGAAGCAGGGCTCCGGTAGCTTCGTCGATGAACTTGTAGATAACCTGTCCGTTATGCTGTTCATAAAATTGACTGCATGCTGCGGGGCAGTTAGATACAAGTGTTTCGGGAATAAGAAATCCACACGCCTTCGCCAGTTCAAGCTGGTGTAGCTTGTACAGAGACTCGTCCTGCCGATCCGGCTCATTAACTTTGAAACAGTGAAGATTGCGAAAGATAGCCTTCAGAGCCCGACTAGATTCCCTCTCCACCACCGATTCAATCCAATGTTCAGCGGCTGGCCGAGCACGCACCTGCCCGGATCTACGCAACCAGAGAGAAGACACTGTTCGCAAATCCAAAGACTCGCCATCAGCTTGCAGCTGAATCTCGGCAGACTCCCGACTCTCGAGGCGGTAGGTCAGTTTCTGTTCGAGCAGCAAGTGCATGGGCTGCCAGATTCTGACCTGGCAGCCCATGCGCTCAAGGTGCGTTTCAACGCACAAAACGTGCGGATCGGAAGGATCCCCGATTATCAAAACTCTCGTCACTTCAGGACTCAGGATGGTCGACCTCTGAACAATCGCATCCCGGATCAGACTGAAGACGCCAGGCTCCACCAGTGAAAAAGCCCTTGCCCGAAACAGAATGATCATCAGGATCGCGACGCCACCAACGTCGAAGAATAAATGGCAAAGAGCGGTATTCTCTTGAGTTATAATTCATCTCGGTTTCTATTGTCCTTAGTTCGGTCACTGGGGTGATCTCCATTGTCTAAGAGTTTTCCGATCCGGAATCCTGAGCTGCAAACGAAGCTATTACCCGATGGGCACGTAGTTGTGTTTAACGAAGTTACGTTGTGGGCACATATATTGAGTCCCTCGGGTGCAGTTATCTGGGAGTTCTGCGACGGTCAACATAGTCTAGACGCAATTATGGACGAGATGGAGGCGCTGACGGGAACCAGGCCGGAAGCGGCAGTAACCGAACAATTCATCGCAGACATGCTGGAAAACGGATTAATTATCGAACTGTAGCCAGCATAATCATATTTACTCAAGAACTCAATTGTTATAATATTCTAAGTGCGGAGTGGACAAGTGGAAGGTCCTGTGAACAAACAAAACAACGAGGAGAAGACGAACGGAACCCAACCGTCATCCGACCGACGCCTTAGCCGATCGGAGTTCCTTAAGAAGGTAATGCTCACCGGTGGCGTTATAAGCGCACCTGTCATCCTCGACAAATTTTTAGTACAACCGGCCGCTGCAGCATCATCACGATTAACCGCGGGACAAATCGGCGGAAGATAGTGCGTGGTCAAACATCTCATTTTGGCTCTGGACGGACTATCCCGCGAGGAGCTCTTTTGGTTCTCAAAATTCTCACCTCTTTTGCACAAGTACTGTCAAACCGCTGTTGCGTCGAATCTGACTGCCGAATTGTTGTGCAATACTCAAACAACTTGGGCAACATTGCTCACGGGAAAGTCCTGGAAGGAGCACCATTGTGTCGGCTACACAAAGCCGATCCTTTATCTAACTGAGCCGCAGATAGTTACCGAAGCACATCTTGGCGATATTTTTCTGACGCGGGTCGACGCTGAGCGCACAGGCGCAATCAACGTACCTCTTTTACGTCCGTCCGCCAGAAAGTGGATCGCGGACAGCGCCTCCGCCACAAATATGACGGTAAGCCCTGCGTCACTGGCGCAAAGATTGCCGAGAATTACCGATCGCCGCTCTTTCCACACGCCCGGCAATATTAGACGCAACCCGATTGCCGTGTGGCGCGACGCCGTAAGGGCTGACGCGGAAAGGATTTATGCAGCTGGCACTTTGCTGGATTCTAACTTGGAACTTGTTCTACTACGATTGTCTTCGTTCGATGTAGCTGGACATTTTCTCTTTCGTGAGTTGTTTGACGATTCATTTGTTTCGAAAGTCGACGACCTCAACCTGCTAGGAGGCGCATTGAGTGAACTTCTCCAAAAGATGGAAGAAGCAGAATATTCAGTGGTTATCATATCCAACTATGGGTTTGAGTCTTGTTCACGAGTTGTAAACATCAACGGATTGCTCGCCGCCGGCGGTTATTGCCGGATAGCTCTAAAGTCGGATTCTCGACGTAACAGCGCGGCAAAAGAGCTTTCAGGCAGCGAGCACTCAAACCGCTGGCATGTCTTGCAAACATCTCAAGCCTGTTCGTCCACGCACGGAACAGTTCATATAAATTCGAAAAACCGATTTAGAACCGGAGTTGTTGAAGACAATGAAATAGCAGCATTGCGTCGAGAGATTCTTGAATACTTACCGTGCGCAGTGCACAAAAGGCACGGTTTGGGGATGCTCCTAAACGCCAATACAGATCCGGAATTGCCGGATCTGGTATTTCGCGTGCCCGGTGCGGACTATACTTTCAATCAGACCCTCAATAGTTACGACGCTCCTGCAGCAGTTCACTCACCTTTCGGGTTTCTTGCCGTTCCCAAAGATCGCATGTTGCCGCTGGACGACACAATTAACTCTGTAGCCGGCGCAAACCTGGTCGGGCAACTCATTTCTGGATCAGCGCCTTGAGTAGACTAAGAATTCTTCACTGCATCCGATCGCTAGATCCCGCCGGAGGAGGTCCCGCCGACTTCGTGAAGATGGTCGCCGACTTTCAAAATGTGTTCAACATTCAAGTGGAAGTGGTCACGTTAGATCGCAGCGATGATCCCTGGATAGGAGATTTTCCGGCCCGAGTACACGCCCTGGGCCCGGTACACGGCACATACGGACTCAGTCCAAAGCTCGTTAATTGGCTCAAGTCGAATTTACCGAACTTCGATTTAGCAGTAGTTAACGGTGTTTGGACTTATGTGACTTTTGCGGTGCGCGAAGCGTCCTTGAGCTGCAGTACGCCATATGTTCTGTTTACCGACGGTATGCTCGACCCGTGGTTTGCGCGCTACAAGCTCAAACATCTCAAGAAATGCATTTACTGGAAACTGTTCGAGCACAAAGTGGTGCGCGATGCGGCCGCGGTCTTTTTCACTTCCGAACATGAGCGCACCGGTGCGCGTAGCGCGTTTACTCCCTATCGGGCGCGCGAGATTGTAACGCCGTATGGAACGCAAGACCCGTTAAAGGACCTGGGGAATCACAAAAGAACTTTCGAAAACAATTATCCGCAGCTCAAAGGCACCCGCTACCTGCTGTTCCTCAGCCGCTTACATGAGAAAAAGGGCGTCGATATATTGCTCAAAGTCTTCAGTGATGTTTGCAAGGACTTTCCGGACGTCAACCTTGTGCTGGCCGGACCGGTAGCCGAGTCCTTCAAAGCACGACTGGAAGAGATTACCGAATCACTCCCCCAAGAGGTCAACGGGCGCATTATCAAACTCGGATTGATCAAGGGTGCTGACAAGTGGGGCGCGTTGGCTTGCGCGGAAGCCATGATCCTTCCGTCACATCAGGAGAACTTTGCCCGTGTAGTGGCAGAGTCTTTGTCATGTTCAACGCCAGTACTTATAACCAATAGAGTTAACATCTGGGAGGCTATTGAACGCCACGGAGCCGGGGTTGTAGAAACGGATACCGACGAGGGCGTTCGCAAAATGCTCTTACACTGGCTCACTCTACCCGCCGAAGATCGACTGGACGCAAGAAGTAAGGCACGGCAGTGCTTTGAGCACAACTTTGACGCCAACAATACTTTTGCCCGCTATTTGGAAAGTCTCGATTCGATAGTAATCAAGCCCTGAAACGTTAGGACTGTACTATCTAAAGAACAAAAAGCCTTCCATTACTGCCGAAACGGCAGCCAATGAACACACAAACCGGCATTGAATCAGTGAAACGAAGAAGATGTATAAATCGAGTCCGACATTGACGTTTTCGGAGTAGATTCGATTCAGCTCAAATCTTTCGCTATAACTGAGCTCGCGACGCCGTTTCATCTGCTCCAATCCGATGAGACCCGGACGAACAAAATGCTTGAAGCCGGAGTGCCCGCGCGGAAAGCCCAAGGCCTCAATGTGCTCACTTTCGTGTTCCGAAAGCGGGCGTGGGCCAATAATGCTCATGTCACCCATAATGATGTTGAACAATTGAGGCAACTCGTCAATCTTGCTATCGCGAAGAAACTTGCCTACCCGCGTAATTCGCAAATCCATAGTCCGGGTCACAGCACTCTCTGCTTGCCGCCCGTCGACCATTGTTCGAAACTTCCATATCGAGAAAACATGGTCCATATAGCCGCGCCGATGCTGGCGAAAGAACACCGGTCCAGGCGTTTCCATCTTTATGAGAATTGCCACAAGCACAAACAGAGGCGCGCAAAGCGTCAGCGCCACAGCAGCCGCCATGCCATCTGCTAGAGGCTTTATTGAGTCAACGTACACACCCTTGGCTTCAGGCCATACGCGACAAACGGTTTCTTCTGCTGTGTCAGCAGCAACGGAAGGATAGTTTCTCAACTTTGGTCACCCAGACTGTTAACGCCCCCAAGGTTATATACCCGACGTACTCACTGGTCTAAACTATGGACTTGGAGATTTTCCTTCAAATTTGGACAACTAATAGTAAAGTTTGCTGTTCTGGTGGAAAATACATTGCATGGGAAACACTTCGGGAACTGCAATCATTCTGGCTGGTGGACAAGGGCAACGCCTGCGACCTCTCACGAGCGATCGGCCCAAATGCATGGTCGAAATTCTGGGAACGCCGATCATCGCTTTTCAAATGCATTGGCTTCGCTCCTATGGCATTCGCCACATTGTTATCGCCGGGGGCTATCTCCACGAGTCTATCGTCAACTTTCTCGGCGACGGCACCAAGTGGGGTATGCGCATAAGCTACTCTATAGAAGAGCAGCCGCTGGGTAGGGGGGGCGCATTCAAACAGGCACTGAAACTCGTCGCGCCACAAGACAAGGTTTATGCATTCAACGGCGATATCATTTGCAACCTGTCGCTCCAGGCACTAGGCGATTTCCATCAAGCGCAAAATGCCATCGCGACAATCGTAACGGTGCCTCTAGTCAGCCCTTACGGAATAGTCGAGATTAACGAAGAGCACAGCGTAACAGGCTTTCGCGAGAAGCCGGTTTTGCCTTTTCACGTCAATGCAGGCATCTACGTCTTTTCTCCCGAAATAATAGACTTGCTTCCCGACAAGGGGGATCACGAGGACACTACCTTTCCGGAACTAGCTAAAAATGGACGTTTAAAGGCATTCAGAGCCTCGAACATTCTTTGGAAATCAATCGACACCATGAAAGATGTTAGCGAGATCCGTACAGAATTAGAACGAGTGTTGCTGTCTGCATTTTTGCAACCCGACTCACTTGAAATCATCTAGCGAGCTTCCAAATTGCATTGCACAACAGTAACTTTGGGACGCGCAACCGCTCGCTTGCAGACACATGAACAGTATGCCGAGTTACTGCAGAATTGTTTCAAAGCGGGAATCGGTCAGACGACGGATTTTGAAGTAGAACAGGTCGGCAACGAGCTCACAGACTTGATTGAAGACGTGATCGACCAAAGCTATGCGCAGCATTCGGCACTTGCATATGTTGATGCAGCTACGCTGGTCTCTCCCAAAAGCACGGTCTTACTGGTCGGCGCATCGCAGCGAGGCAAAACAACCACGTCCGTAGCATTGTGCCTTGCCGGCGCCGCAAAGTTTGTGTGCGAGGATATTTCTCTCATCGATTTTTCCGAAGAAGTCATTTTGAATATGGTTGCTCCATTTTCGATTCGCACGAAGACAAAAACGCTCTTCGAACGCCATCATCTCGGCACCCTGCCACTTGTTGGAGACCGCTGGTACCCGAATCGAGGCCTCTACATCGAAAACGACCTCTCGGTGAAAAATGGAATTGCTTTAGTATTCATTCTAATGTCGCCAGGATCAGAAACAGAGCCACTAACTACTGCAGAAATCACAGCCGACGAGGCCATAAAGTTCTTGTTGCCGATTTCCAATCTACTGGTACATCCGGAGGGCTGCGAAAAAATGCTTTACCTCCTCAGGAATGCAAAAGTAGTAGCGCTTTATGCCGGCAGCCTTGAGCAACGCCTTCAATATATTGAAGCCCAACTCAAATGATGATCGCAGTCCTTAGTATGATTGGTCCGCCGTGCTACTCTTAATGCTCTCTCTTCCCCGGAGCTCGATGTTCCGCGATCTCATCGAATCAGCTAAGCAGCAACCCGTCGCCAGCACCATCCTGGTCCTAGTCTTGCTAGCCGGAACTTGGCTGTTGATTACCGCTACAACTGTTCTCCTAAATTCGCAAGAGAAGGAAGACAGCATCCTGGTTTTGGGTGGCAGTGTCGCGCGCGAAGTTTATGCCGCAGTTCTAGCCAAGAAAGAACCGAACCGCCTAACTATTGTGTCCGGTGGAGAACCTCCACTTTGTACGCGCAAAATTTTCGAGAGCATAGCAGCCCCGGTGGACAACGTAATTCTGGATCGCAGCGCAACCAACACGTTTGAGAATTTCACCTACAGCATTCCTATCCTGAGGAGGCACCACGCTAAGAAAACCGGTGTTATTACATCGGAAGGAAATGAGCAGCGGTCGGTATGGATGGCTCGCATCTTCCTTTGGTCCAACGGTATTGCTGTAGAAAACAAGATCATTCCCGGCGAATTTTCCCAAGTCGGACACAACGAATCACCGCTAAAAACAGCCCTGGATGTCATTCGAAGCGCCGCATGGGCACCCTTCAGCGGCATTTCCCCCCCGGCAGGAGAAGTTGTCACGCTCAGAGATGTTATAGATTCGACAACAAAATGTACGTGCCAGCCAGTGCCGGAACACCTGGCGGAAGAGTACGAGAATGACCTCCGCTGAGTGTTTGTTGTCTTGAGATCTTGAGATTCCTTTTCTCTAAGGCTGACTTATAATGTACGCTATAAAGAAGACGCTCTGTCGCTGCGCACACCTCGCATTTTGAGTCTCGATAATGACACTGTCTATTTTTGACCTACTGAAATTCATAGTTCCGCCGCTCGCTTTTATCGTTGCTTGCCTGGTCGGAATACCATACGTAAAATCGCGGACTGCAAGCTATCAGGCCTCCGCGAAGATCTGGATTCAAGCACAGTTTCCTTCCAGCGGTAGCGACAACAGTGCGCAAAGCGGCTTATATCTTCCGCTATCTACATTTTTCAACAGCCCGATTAAAACCGCAGCGGAGTTGATTCGTTCCGATGTGGTTCTTGATCAGTCCGTCGATTTCTTAAAGAAGTCGATGCCAGACGAAGCTGGCGCGCCGTCCTTGGATGAGTTGCGCGAAGGGGTAAAAACGGAAGAGGTCAAAGATACCGATGTCCTAATCGTTAGATACGCAGACCGCGATCCAAATAGGGCCTTTTTAGTATTGGAGGGCGTTCTTGAAGGATTCTTGAAACTCAACAGTGTGCAGTCGTCCGCTAGTGCATTGCGGTCTCGGCAGTTTCTCGAGCAACAGCTTACTGTAGCGAAGAAAAACTTATCTGTCGCCAGAGAAGAGCTCAGACGTTTTCAAACTTTCCATGGCAAAACGGATATCCCACAAGAAACACTGTCGATCATAAACAAGATGGCTCAGATGGAGCTGAAGGTTGAGGAAGCAAGATCCGAGATAGCGCGTCATCGACAAATGATCGCTTATCTCGAATCAATTCCACCGGAGGAGCGTGCCCTGTCGACGGCAAGCGCATTCGACGACCCTATCATAAAGGGGCTTCAAACTCGCCAGACCGAGCTTCAGCTTGAACTCACTCAACTATCCCCGCGTCTGAAAGACGGGCACCCGATGATCATCGCTTTGAGATCGGCCGCCGATCAGATCACTGCATCCATCAACAACAGACTGAAAGAATACCGCAATGGTGGCGCGCCAGCGGACATCTCCGCCATGCCATCCGGCACGCCGGGGATCGCAGCGTCTGCTATGCAGACAGAGAGTGCAAGGTCGCTGGTCGCAACCCGCAAAGAGTTGTCCGGTCTTGAGAGCGTTCTACGATGCAGAATCGCGGACGTGGCCCAACTGCAAGCAAAAATCAAGCAGCTGCCGGAGCAGCACACACAGTTCGCAGAACTGAAACACAATGAAGAACACTGTCAAGCGACGATGTCGGAAATCGAAAATCGGCTCGATACCGCTCGGCAAATCGAATCAGTGGCTTCCGGTGTCACAAACATTCAAGTCATCGACCGCCCGCGTATTCCAACTGTGCCGGCAGGCCCCGGCTCTACGGTACTCTTTGCGGCTACGGCGCTGCTCGGCGCCGGTCTGGCGGCTGGCTCATTTTTCATTATTCAATTGCTCGATCCTTCGGTGTCACGCGCTCGACAGATTGCGTTTCCCAACTTTCCGATTATTGCGGCATTGGGAAGTCTTAAAGCAGCGCATTCGCAGAAGCGTGCTAACGCGGCCGAATTCGACCGCCTCCGCCTGGCCCTGAATTCAAAGCTGACGCATACAAAGATTATTGCGATTCTAAGCGCGAAGCCTTATGAAGGGAAGACAACGACAGTAGCCGGTCTGGCTAAATCCTTCGCTGCGACGGGACAACACGCACTAATAGTCGAGGATGTCTCGCAGGGTCCTTATCTTCACGAATCATTCGGTATTCAAGCGCCGCTCAGCCCGACTCATTTTAAAGATAAGGGCCTGGAGGGAATTGTCCGTGAAGTAGCACCGCGAGTATCTCTGCTCTCGACCGCATCAGAAGACTTCTCTTGGGATTCGGAAACCGGCGCCGCGCTAGTTGCTGAACTGGAAAAACATTTCGATGTGGTGATTTTCGACACCGACCCGCTCTCTCGCTCAGCAAAAAGCCTCTCGCTTTTGAACTTCAAGGTACTGCCACTACTACTGGTGCGTATGAAACGCACAACGAAAGCCGCTATAAGCGTGCTGGTAAGGCAACTTTCGTTGCAAGGCGTAAAATCCGGAGTTATCGCAGTCTGGGACGCGAACCAGGAAGCAATCGTAGACGCGGCGCCCCTGACGCAGCAAGGACAACGACCTGCCGAAACTGGGCGCACAGAGGAAGAAGACGTCTGGGTTTAACGCCGGACTCATTGCTGAACACCCTTGGCACCAAGGGGCGCGACAATCAATGCCTGCAGGCGTGAGTCCTGGTTAGAACGAGAACAGGAATTCCAGGTCTTCTTTCGTCAACTCTTTGGCGACGCTGTCATCACCACCGATAACAAGATCCGCTAGCTCTTTCTTTTTCTTCTGCAAGGCAAGAATTTTTTCTTCGACCGTACCGCGCGTAATCAGCTTGTAGTTGAATACGTGCCGTTTTTGTCCGATACGATGGGCTCGATCGGTTGCCTGATTCTCAACTGCAGGATTCCACCACGGATCGTAATGAATCACATAGTCGGCCCCGGTCAGGTTCAACCCCGTGCCGCCGGCTTTCAAACTGATCAGGAAGATTGGGATGTTCTGATCTTCATTGAAGTTGTTCACCCGGTCTAAACGTTCTTTTGCCGGGGTTTGTCCATCGATATAAGCGTACGGAATTTTGAGTTTTTCCAGTTCGGTACGAATCAACGTGAGCATCTCAACAAACTGGCTAAAGAGCAAGATCTTGTGTCCTGATTCTGTAATCTCGCCGATCATCTCAATAAGCGCGGCCAACTTTGCAGAGGCAGGAGCCGGTCCCTCCGGTCGTTGCTTGAGAAGCCGCGGATCGCAACATACTTGTCGCAATCTGAGCAGCGCGGCTAGCACCGAAACGTGCGAGCGGCCGAGTCCGCGATTTGCGATCTCGCCAAAAACCTTTTGCCGGCACTCATCCAATACGTCCAAGTACAAAGCACGCTGTTCGTCATCCATCTCGCATTGTGAAATGATGTCAGTGCGAGGTGGCAATTCTTTCTCTACCTGACTCTTGAGGCGACGAAGAATGAACGGGTGAACGATTTTGCGAAGTTTCTGCCCGGAATCGCCGATACCGGCTTCAATCGGTCGTTCGAAATTGTCGTTGAAATCCCTGTAATTACCAAGAAACTCCGGCATCAAGAAATCAAATAACGACCAAAGTTCTTTCAGTCGATTCTCAACGGGAGTACCGGACAGGCAGACTCTGTGCAAAGCCTTGATACTCTTTGAGGCAATTGCACCGACTGATTCAGGATTTTTGATGTTCTGAGCTTCGTCGAGAATCAAATACTCAAATTGAACTTCTTTCAATTGCTCATAGTCACGCCGAATAATACCGTACGTTGTAAAAATAACATCCGGCCGATTAGCGGCGTTCTTCTTGAGCCTTTCCAGAAGCTCCCCTCGTTCGCGGCCAAGAAACAACGCAGTGGAAAGTTCGGGCACAAACTTCTCGGCTTCAGACAACCAGTTAAACACCACCGAAGTTGGTGCCACGACCAGCGACGGTGCTCGCTTCTTCCCGCTCTTGTGATGGGATAACAACAGCACCAGCGCTTGAATTGTTTTACCTAAGCCCATGTCATCGGCAAGGATCCCTGCGAGCCCGTACTCTCGCATGAATGATAGCCAGTTATAGCCTTCCAATTGGTATTGGCGCAGCGTCCCGGTGAACCCTTTCGGCGCGCTGATTGGCTCAAGTTCTTTAAAGTTACGCAGCTTGTGAATGAATCCCTTGAACCCTTCATCCGCCTCAATTTCTATACCCTGAGTTTCAAGCAAGTGAGCTATCGGCAAAGCCTGGTAGAGTGGACGAACGGGTTCCTTACCGGCACCGACTCCCTTAAGTACCGCTAACAATGTCGCTACCGGAAGTCGCACAAACGTGCCACTTTCCATGCGCAGATAATTTCTGTTTCGAAAAACTATTTCTATTACTTGATGGAAAGGTAGGGGAACGCCGTCGGCAGTGACAGCCTGCAAATCGAATTCAAAGTTATACGTGTCTTTCTTGAGTGAAAGCTTAGCTTTAAGCTGCACGGGTTTTTCATCAACAATATAATGCTTCAGGTTCTCGCGCCCGACAATTTCCCAATCGGAAGTATCACCAGAGCATGTATAGAACAGAACATCCAGCGCCGATTCTTCGTTGAAGAAAAAGCGATCGGCCAGGGTTCGCACCGGTTGCAAGTTCTGTAAGAAATGCCTTAGCTGGCCTTCCTGTTCCCAGGTTCGCTTAACCCACACACTTTGACCGGTATCAGCGATGGTGCGCGTAAACCGTTCTGATTCCACGGCGCTCGTTTCATCACGCGAGGGTAAAACTAAGTCGCCGTACTTGAAACCCAGAATCACTTCCAGATCAGGTACAGCAACCTTACCGGCGGCAGCCTGCGGAGCTCGCGAATTTTGCTTTTCAGAAAGTCGAATCGAAGCCTTTGGCGGCTCGGTGATCGCTTTTGGAAAAGGGGACGTACTTTCGTCCAATTCAAGCTCTATCCTCTTCTCCAGCTTAGGGAGGTCAGTTTCGAGAAATGTCGGCACTGCATCCAGCTTCACGGTCATGTGCCCATGTGAGTCAAATGCATTGAAATGGTGCCTGATTGCACTCAAATCGATAGGAAAGAAAGTGTTGTGCGATTTCACCCAGGCAGGCTGGGACAAGAAGAACACCGGCTCCTCCAGCAGGTTCCCTTTCAGGTCCAGCGCTTGCAAATTCAATGCCAGTTCTCCATTCTCCGTTTCGCTAATGCGCAAACGGGGGCGCGCAGGCACTGTCGAGAAAGTCATTTGTTCGCCGTCGGAGGCATTGACCAGGTTGGCGCAAAGAGCCAGGTGCGCCAGCACCACGCCTTCGTCTCCGCGAGGAATACGATGCCCTCCGGCGGGACCTTTCGTAGCTTGCGGAATTGCCAGCAAATACTTCACCAACTTGTAAATGCGACTATCGGGCGGCAGCAGATTCAACATCGGCTCCGGCACCTTCAAAATGTTGACTTTGCCCTGAGGCACATCGGGTAAGGCGCCGACAATAAATGCCAGCGGCTTCTCTAAAACCAGAGTGCCCAAAGTGAAATCCTTTGTGGCAGTAGAAGACCCCGATAGAAGCTCAGTTAGTGCGGCTTTCGTATCATCGAGCAGGTCACGCGCGCGCGGTGCATTCTCAGTCGGAGGTTCACGTAGCGATTCCCCCGAATCAAATCGAATACCGGGGAAGCTGCGCGTGATATGTGTTAAGACAACAGCTACGGAGTGTTTGCAAATCTCCTCAAAGTAAGGACACGAACACACCGCCTTGAAGCCGTCGCCCTCAACATCAACTGAGACTTTGTACGGCTGCGGCTCGGAGCCTATGACTAGCGCCTCGGCATAGGCTCCGTCATTTTGCTCATCATACTTGAGTACTTTCTTACGGCGCCAGTACTGAATTCCCCTGCGATACACGGGAGGACTGGCCGCATCCTGAAGAGATTGCAGGGAAATGGTAGCTCGTTTGCTTGATACAGGCTTCATCAGAATCCGAATTTGCCTTTCGCGGTAAAAAAATGCCTGTCGAAAAAAATAGCTGAATGAAAACGCAGTCATCCCTCATCCGACACGGTTCTGGAGGACGACAAGCTTCCGACGCTATAAAGCTTAGCACGCGGACGAAGTTTCAAGAAAAATTGGCGGTCTGTTCGCCACGGGACATGTTTACAGGACTGTCAGATGTCTGTTGCCGAGGGGCGACGAGGTCTTCAGAGGCAGGTCCTTCCGCCGGATTTTCCGGCACCCCGGGCTGCCAGTAGACCTGTTGCTGGCGTAACATGGCTTCCATTTCGTCCTGACGCTGCTCCAGCTGAGCGCAGTAAGTCTGCCAGACCTGAGCGTGAGAACGCAGCACAGCGGCATTATGACTAAGTTCAGGCAATAAACTTTCAACTTCGCTAATCAACTGAGAGGCGGCATGTTGCGGAGGTCGCACTTTGACAGTGTCATCGCCGTTGTTTTGCAAGATGCCTTCCGGCGCAAAAGCCGTTCGCATCTTCACTAGCGACTCTTTCAATCGCAGCGCGCGCTGGTACGATATCTCCGCTTCCTGCTCGAGCCATTCCTTTTTCTGACGCTGGGCCGCCAAATCGGCAGTGAGATGACTGAGCGCTTTGCGTTTCACGGTTAACTCCTTTTCTCTGGTCTGGAGCTCGATTTCTCTAGCTTCCAACACTCTTTGACGCCAGAGAACAAGAGTCACGATCAAACCGGAGGTGGCCAGAACAATGAAAGTCAGCAAAATATATCCACGTTTCGACCCGGCCGCCTCAAACCAGTTGCTGAAAACGGCCTCAATAAGATCTTCTTCAAAAGCGGGCGACAGGCCGCGCAAATAGTAGACGCGGCCGATTATGTTTGCAGGGACGGCCTGTTTCGACTTGCTCACATCATCCGCGCGAGGACTTGCGTGCGCAAAACGAGCCACAATCGGCGGGGGGTCGGTCAGATAATCGAACGGCTCTTGTTGCTTCTGCAGGTAATCGATCGACAGCAATTTTTGCCAGGACTCTTTCTTGTAAACCGCTTTAGTACGAAAGAGCACTTCTCGCCCGGCCGGGTCGGTGACCGCCAATCCGAATATGCCGAAGTTGCAATCGAGCACCTTTTGAATCTCATCTTCTCGCCCTGCCATGATCAACAGAGAGAGCGTGGTCGGCAACGTATGGTGCAAGATGTTGAAATCAACAGTCTGCACCTTGTGGATCGTGCCGTTCCAATAGCTTTCATAATGAGAGCGACACAGCCCCAGCCACACAAGCAAAGCCGCTAAGCATACAGCCGGGATCAAGAAGCGTTTCTTGATGGAAAGGATTAGTTTGTTCATCGATCTAATACGCTCTATGGAAGGCGTTTTCCTGCCGCCAGGATCATTAATTAAGACCATACAACACTCATCAAAAGGCTGTACATACGTGTTTCTCGCGGTTCCAGAGGCGCAGGTCCGAAATTCTTGCGATCTTCAACCAGCGCTCACCAGTGAAAATTGTTATCTATACTACAAAATCCAATTCTTTTCGGGATCGGTCCTCAAAACCCGTCTATGCTTGGCAACGGCGTGGTAATAATAGAGTGTGCAGGAAATCAGCTTTTAGGAGGAGTCTTATAGACTCATCAAACAACTAAGGCTAATACGTTTCAAGCATTAAAACGCCATCGAGGCGGTACCCGAATTGCCGGGTTAAAATACTAGAGCCGCCCCTTCGGGGGCGGCTTTCTTTTGTATGCGCTAACGAACCTTGCCGCGAAAATTTCTTGGCAACTTGCTTCTGGTCTTGATTGCCTCACGCGCCGGAGACGGTGCCTCCAATCGCGAGACGTGCGGTGCGACAGACATTAACACGCAGGTGGCTCGAGCTGCTGAGTACTCCGTCTTCAAATGCGTAAAGTTCTGAACCCATAGACGTCGAAGACGAAAATACGCAGCTTCTATCATTATTGGCCCCACCCCTGAGAACACTCTCAAATTACAGGTGCAGCCAACTGCTGACAACACGGTTTTCCCCCAGCAACTTGCGACCGTCAAAGGACGACGCCAAAGGAGCCCAATGCGGTCCCACGATGGTAGACTCCCACGGTTGGCGCAGAATTCACTGATTCTCGCCAACATTCTCTGCTAAAACTTACAAACGCGCCCCCGGTGTAACATTCTCAGTGCGGCTTTGAGAAGCGAAGGAATCCAGAATGTCAGACCGGAACAAACTGATTGATTTACTGCGGACCGCAAGCATACTCGTTGTTCTGGCCACGCATTTCGCAATTGCAGCAAACGTAACAACCGAAGCAACTCCGATACCGTCCGCCTGGATGCTGGCTAAAGTCTTTAACAAACTCTGGCACCTGCTTAATCACAACGGACTTTATGGAGTAACGGTGTTTTTCGTGTTGTCCGGATTCTTGATAACAAATTCCATCCTCGCCGGTCAGGATGACAACTTTCATGCAGATCTCAAAGACTTTTACCGCAAGAGAGTGGCGAGAATTTGTCCTTTACTGATCCTCCATGTGATGCTTGGCGTGCTGTTTCTGGTTGGACCATTTCCTGACTCAAACATATACCGACTTTGCTTCAAAACCCAATGGTGCAAAATTGATTTGGGATTCTTCGTCTCGATAGCAACCTTCACTTTCAATTGGCTCAAGGTCGCTTTAGGTCAGCCGTCCGGCTTTTTTGGCATGCATTGGGACATTCTCTGGTCACTAGCGATCGAAGAACAGTTCTATTTTTTCTATCCCCTGGTCCTGAATGTCGCTCGGAAACGCATCCGACTACAGTACTTTCTCGCGATGGTCATCTGCGTTGGGGTCTTCTCTCGATGGTTGTTCATCCATGCGATGCCGGCGAACCACATGGCGGTATATATGACCTCCTTTAGCGGATTTGACCTTATTGCAATGGGCGTCCTTTCTTGCCTCTTTTCGCAACGAGCTTCGACTCTGCCACGCACTATGCGCCGCGCGGCAGCATTAGCCGCAATTGCAGCGGCGACTCTGCTCTACGTATTCACCTCTACGGAATCTAACCTGGACATGATTTACGCACCACCGACGCTCGGAGCTTCAATCGCCACACTGATTGCTTGCAGCAGCAGCTCAACTTCGCTAAAAAAAATACCATCGATCTTAACTTATCCGGGGCAACTCTCATATGGACTTTATCTTCTGCATCCAGTGGTGCTGTTCGTCTTATGGCCGCTCCTGAACGGTATAGCACCATTAAAATTCCTTCTCTTCGCTGCCGGATCACTCGCTGTAGCCCACATTAGTTATAGACTACTGGAAGCTCCCGCCCGCAAGGCAATACTCTCCCGTACGGAGACAAAACAGCAAGCAGGCTAACGCACGAAGCCCTCCTTGGATTTCACTGGTTTTCCAACCTTATAGTCGGCAATTATATGCACCCTCTCCGACACCACGTAAGGTGCACCGGTTCCGGTTTCCAAATACTTATCGACTTTTGCGGCCTCCGCCTCCTCTCCTTTGAATCGCAGCGCATCGGCAAAATCGATCATGCATTGCTTTCTAACGTCGTCCTGTATCGCCGGATACTTGTTGAAAATTCTGATCGCTTTCTTGAAAGTACCGATGCTGGCATCAACACTGCCCTCGGCATACTGGCTCATCGCAAGATGAGTGAGTACCACAGCCACTTCTCTTGCCTGAGGGTTTCCCGTGGTCTCGATCCATTCTTTCAAGGCAATCTCATACTCGCTGATCGCTTCGCCCAAAATGTCTAGACTTCCATAAGACATTCCCAGCCCTTCATGTGCTTTCGCCAGGTTTCGATGAATCATCTTGTCGGGGAACTGATCTTCTTTGGAGTCCAGAACATTGTTCAACTCAACCACAGCTTCGCTGTACCATTCTTGCGCATTGCCGGGGTCGCCCGACTCGTAGAGACTGTCGGCGGTATTCACCAAATTGGCAAGTCCGTTGGCTTCAAACGCCAACTTCGGAAAATTCGGGCGAGCCGGGGTCTGCGAATCGTTCAGAAACATTTGAAAGGCAAACATACAAGCCCCCAACGCCATCATTACGCCGACGAGCACATACTTGAACGGGCGAGCCTCACTCCTATCGCTGCAAGTAAGAATCGGTGAACTGAGCTTGCTTCTTGATGCAACCGGCGGAACAGATTCCTCCACTGACCAATCAGCAGGATCAATCTGTGGTGCCAGATTCGCCCAGTATGGCTTGCTCGATCCGGACGCTCTAAGCGGCAAAGTGTAAGAGCGACTTGCATTCTTGGTACGACTGCGCTTGCGATTGCGTGCTCGCCGAAATGGGATAACGATATCATCGGCCGGTGGCGCAGCGTGCCGGTCCACGGCTTCATCGTCCGGCGGCTCATCGTAATTACGAACCCAGTCCGGCAACACTTCCGGTTCGGACAAACAGATCGGTGGCAGATTTCTCTCGATGGTCATCGGTGAATCAAGATCTGGAATCTCGTTCACCTTCAGGCTCAGCAGGTAACGTAGCCATCTAGAGTAAGCTCTCACCTCTTCCGAGTGATGCTGCTCCAGCAAGTAAAAGACTGATGAACCAGTGGCATTTTCCAAGTCACTTCTGGATAAGAGCAAGTATTCATCACCGGCACGTAACTGATGCCAGAGCATCGGATCAAGCGCCAGGATCTGCATGGACACATAAATAATCCATGCAGAAAAGTTATCCATCCATGGGCCGAAGTCGCTTTGACTGCGTTCAGGATGTTGATAGTGGCGATGTCCCAACTCGTTGCTGCTAAGTTGCGCCAGCTGCGGAATATACATGCCATCGTAATCAACCAGTTTCAGACGATTGTTTTGCACCAGAACATTGCCATG
This sequence comes from Candidatus Obscuribacterales bacterium, assembly GCA_019752635.1. Lineage (GTDB taxonomy): Bacteria > Cyanobacteriota > Vampirovibrionia > Obscuribacterales > Obscuribacteraceae > JAKFUT01. Next base: position 17,839 of record JAIELX010000154.1, read on the forward strand.
CTGAAGATCGCCATGCGCAATATTGTGTCGCCTCAGTTCGCGGAGCATTTCCTTCCATCGCTGCGCCAACTCGCGAATGCAGTCCGGTCGGGCAAGATGTCTTTCCAACCAGCGATTGAGCGTTTCACCTTCGCACCAGGCCATTTTCAAAATGGGATACCATGCGCCCTGGCATTGAATTCCCTTTTCCTGATACTGAAAGCCCACGGTAAACGGTAGGCGCAGCTGCGCCAGACACTCATGAAGCGCCAGATAGCGCCGTCTGTGCTCAGGATGATTGTGCAGAAAGCAACGAACAGCCCAATCACCGTCTGTACAACGCAATCGATAGACACTGGCAAACATGCCGGTGATCGGTCTGGGTAACCCCAACGCCGTTAATTCCGGTTGCCCCGAACGCAAGCCAAGATCACCGAAGCTTTGCTCCGGGAGCTGAAGAGCCTCATTGTACTCCTGAGGGGTTGGCCAGTGAACCAGTTTGGTCCGCAGCGCCTCTTCAAGGTCGTCCCGCAAGACAGGCAACTCCGTGGTTTGGGTTTTGTTGTCCCGAACAGGTTCGGGCGCTCTCGCTTACTCTATTTTGCACGGGAAATGATGGCGAAAAAGCGGAAATTCCCTATTACTTGCCACGGATCACTAATTTTACAAAGGAGGCTTGCCACAAAGCGCAGCCCGACACGGTGAGGACGCAACGACGCTGGCTTACAAACTAACCCTGGCCGATCTTGTAGCCAACGCCATGAACGGTCCTTACCAGCGAGGGTTGGCCGTCGCGGTCGATTTTTTGTCGCAGACGCTTAATGGTTGTGCGAACCGAGTCAACTGTTGCATCCGACTCGGACTTCCACAGCCGATCCAGCAGCGCGTCTGCCGAGAACACCTGATCTTTACTTTTGAGAAGCAATTCGAGTATGGCGAACTCTTTCGGATGCAGGTGCACGAATTCACCGTGAACGCTGACGGTGTGCTTCACCGTATTCAGTACCACACCACCCTCACTCAGGCAATCATCAATGACGGCTTGCGGTCTTCTCAAAATTGCTCTTATTCGCGCTGCCAATTCTCTGGTCGAAAACGGTTTTGTCAAATAGTCGTCGGCACCGGCATCCAAGCCGGTTTCCTTGTCCTGCACCTCGCCGCGCCCGGTCAGCATTAACACCGGCGCGCTGCCACCATGCCCGCGATATTCTCGGCAAATCTCCGGACCAATCTTTCCGGGGAGGTTCCAGTCCAGGATAACAAAATCATAAGAGTACAAGCGAAGCCGATCCGCCCCCTCTTTGCCGTCGTGCACAACCTCCAGCACATGCTGCTCTGCTTTTAGGCGGTCGCAAATTGTGGTGCAAAGGTCGATATCGTCCTCGACCAGCAATATTTTCGCCATTATCGGCCTCCCGAGTCTACAATAATACCCGCAAAGTCGACTAAATCTGAGCCCGGTCAACAACTTGACCACCCCTGGCAGCGGCTGCGCGATAATCAGCCCAGCATCCCACCGAGTTTCCCGGAGGCCTCAAATGCCATATACGGCAGAAATTAGTAGAGCAAACCCTTCCTGCATTGTAATTTTGATCGATCAATCGGGTTCAATGGAAGATCAGTTTGGACAGGGAACCGCCGGGAAGAGAAAGGCGGACGGGGTAGCCGACGCCGTGAATCGCCTGTTGCAGAACCTTGTCATCAAATGCGCCAAATCAGAAGGAATTCGCGATTATTATCACGTCGGCGTGCTGGGCTACGGCGACAAAGGCGTCGGGTCTGCGTTTACGGGTCCTCTGGCAAATCGCGAATTGGTACCAATCAGCGAAATTGCCAATAGTCCCGCGCGCGTCGAACAGCGAACCAAGAAGGTAGACGACGGAGCCGGTGGCATTATCGAGCAGAAGATCAAATTTCCGATTTGGATCGACCCCGTCTACAAGGGCGGGACACCAATGTGCGAGGCGCTCCGACAATCCAAGCGCCTGGTCACCGAGTGGATCAGAAAGAATGTAGGGTGCTTCCCTCCCATTGTGATCAATATCACTGACGGCGAAGCAACTGATGGCAACGCAGAATTCGTCGCAGAGGAAATCAAGCGGCTGTCAAGCGAAGATGGACATGTACTTCTTTTCAATTTGCACATATCTTCGTCCAACCATGCCGCAGTAGAGTTTCCAGACGACCAGTCCATGTTGCCGGATGACTATGCACGCCTGCTTTTCCGTATGTCTAGCCCGCTTCCGGATTACATGTGGACCATGGTTCAAGAAGAGGGCATTATTATCTGCGAACACCCGAAAGGATTCGTGTTCAACGCCGATTTAGTCTCTGTAATTCGCTTTCTGTCTATCGGCACACGCCCGAGCAATTTACGGTAGGCGGAAAATCGGATGCGAATCTCTTACCAAACAGCCTGGCTGCAAAAGAACGGCTGCGCTCCAGATGAGTACGAGGATTCTTTTGCACCGGAAAACGCGCCTGTAGAGCCTGTGCAACAGTTTCGCTGCGCTGTAGCCGATGGGGCAACGGAAACGTCCTTCTCCGGGCTCTGGGCTAAAATTCTCTGCCAGAGTTACGTCACCGGTGAGACCTCACTGGAGACGATGCAGGCTCAGTGGTTATCGCAGGTTTCCAGCAAGAATCTTCCCTGGTATGCGGAACAAAAGCTGGAAAGTGGTGCCTTTGCCGCGCTAGTGTGTCTGGAAATTCGACAGGAAGACGAACGGATAACCTGGTCAGCCAAGGCAATCGGCGACAGCTGCCTTTTCCACTTACGCGATGGCAAACTGCTGAACAGCTTTCCGATCGAAGACTGGAAGGAATTTAACAACAGCCCGTTGTTAATGGCCAGCCGTGCAGACCGCAACGAAGAAGCGCTTGCGGGATTAAGGGAAATCACCGGTGCGTGCATAGCGGGAGATCAGTTTCTTCTGATGACCGACGCAATATCAAACTGGTTTCTGCGCAAAGTGAAAGAAGGAGATGAAGTAACAGACGAGGTCGAATCCTTTGCAATTCAAGAAAAGCTAACAGCGATTTGCTCTCGAGAACGCGTCCTGAAGCTCGACGACGGACGAGCGGCCATGCCGAACGACGACGTTACCGTTGCGCTAATTTCAGTCACGGCCTAGCCGTCGCTTGTTACTCGGACTTGTCAGCATTTCACAAGAAAATCTGACAAGCTTGTGTGCGCTAGTTCGGCAACAAGCCCTATTTGTCATGAGATTCAGATTTGATGAGAATTCGTTCGACTTGATATTGATCTGTGGTATTAATGAGCACCTCAAAAAGAAACTCGACCTTGCAAGTTCTTCGAAGACAGGGAGATTGAAATGACGTTGCAGACCAAGATTTCCTACACAGCGTACAAAGAACAGGACTTCAGCCACCTGAAGAATCTGACTGGCATCTCCGATAAAACTCTGGAAATTCACCTCGGACTTTATGCCGGCTACGTGAAGAACACCAACATTCTGAACGAAAAGGTTATCGAACTCACGGAGCAAGGCAAGTCCGGAACTCCTGAGTATGCCGAGATTAAGCGCCGATATGGATTTGAGTACAACGGTAAGGTATTGCACGAATACTACTTCGGCAACCTGAAGGCCGGCGGCGGAAGCGAACTAAAAGAAAGCACCGAACTAGGCAAAAAGCTGGCAGAAGTGTACAGCTCAGTCGATGTTTGGAAGAACGATTTCTCGAAAGTCGGCACCATGAGAGGCGTTGGCTGGGCAGTATTGCTTCAGGATCCCGACACCAAAACATTGTCCAACCACTGGATCACGTTGCACGAAGAAGGCAACGTTGCCGGCTTCAAGCCGATTCTAGTCATGGACGTCTGGGAACATGCCTTCTTGCTGGATTACAAACCGGCAGACCGCCCGAAATACATCGAAGCATTCTTCGCCAACGTTGATTGGGCCGCGGTTGAGAAGCGTTTGATCAAGTAAAAAAGGTTAAGTGAATCATCACAAAAACGGGGCGTCACTTCGCCCCGTTTTCCTTTTATTCTTGCAGCGAGCAAAAGAATTTCGGGTTATAGTTAGACTAACCAGTATGATTTTTCGGCGGAGTCTCCCGAATGTCCCACAAAACCAATTATCTGTCCGTTCTCACGTTGATTCTGTTCTTCTGCAGCCTGACCGCACTCGCCGGCCCCGTCGCCGGAACGCAAAAAGCCCCGAAGGAGGTTAAACCCGCTGCCATGAATGAAAAAGCAAAAACACCCGACGAGTGGAAAAAATGCCTCACGCCCGAGCAATATCACGTAACCCGCGAGAAGGGCACAGAACGAGCCTTTACCGGGGAGTACTGGAACAACCACAAGGAAGGTTCCTATCATTGCGTCTGCTGCGGCACGGAACTTTTCGGCTCCGAAACAAAATTCGACTCAGGCACTGGATGGCCGAGCTTCTACAAACCGGCGGACTCCAAGCACGTTGCCGAAGAGCACGATACTGCTCACGGAATGCAGCGCACCGAAGTCCATTGTGCAAAGTGCACTGCGCACCTTGGCCATGTGTTTCCCGACGGTCCCAAGCCAACAGGACTGCGCTACTGCATCAACTCGGCTTCACTTAAGTTTCAAGAAAAGAGAAAGTGATGAGAAATCTCTGACTTCCGTTCAGAGTTTTTTTGTCTAGACTGACTGGTGGCAATCCGCGATTGTCCGACTTGCTCTGCCAGGAGTTGAATATGACTACAGATTCCACGATTCCGCCGCCGGTCAGCCCCCCTCAAGGCGAAGAGACAGAAGCCGCCCAAAGCTTCGACGTGCCGCGTCCAACGTTGACACTAGCCCAGGCCGCGTCGGTGCTGGGCAAATCGATGCGGTCGCTGGAGCGCAGCTTGACCGGGCGTTGGGGCAACAAACTTCCCGAGGGCTGGACCGCTCGCAAGGCTCGCACCGACAAAGGCGAAGAGTGGAGAATCACTCCGCCCCCCGGCTTTAGAGTTCGACAAACAAACGCTCCGGACAATATGACTCGGATGGCTGAGGTCTTCGCAGAACCAACAGCTGCAGAACGAATGATGGCCCCGCCGCGTCGCTTGCCCTGGCGCCCCGAAAATCACAGCCTCGATCATCCAACCATCATTATCGACCGCAGCGAAGAGGTCGAACACCTGCTTCGTGAACTGCTGGTTGTACAAAAGTCACTATCGGAAGAACGCAGACTGCACATGGAAGACATGCGCCTCATGGCTCAGCTCCAGGGCTCCATGCGATTGCTCGAAACCAATGCCTCTGAGTCTCAACGACTCAAACATGAATTGGAAAATACAAAGAAAGAGCTGGAAGACCTGAAACGAGAATACAATACTGTTGTAAACCTTCCGTGGTGGAAACGCATTTTTGCGTCTTTCACAAATTAGGAGACACATCAATGGCATCGTTCAAGATTACATACTGCGGTTCTTGAGGATACAGACAAAGAGCAGCCGGTCTGGCCGCTGAATTGGAAAACCAGTTGGATGCAACAACTAAAGTTTTAGTTTCATCCGGCGGAGTTTTTGAAGTTGAGTACGAAAACCAACTCATCTACTCCAAGAAGAAGCTGGGACGATTCCCGGAACAAGGTGAAGTAGTAAAAATCGTGTACGGACTGGACCAAGGGCTACCGTTGGCTGACGCGCAAAAACAAGCGTCGCTGGGCATAGCACCGCTACCGTCGTTTACCGAATGGCTCACGTCATTCATAACGAGAAAGAAAGCATAGTTTCAATGTATCGAACATAAGACTAAAAGGGAGGGGTTTCGGCGCCTCCCTTACTCTTAGGATTGAATTGAAAAGGTCCGAGCCTATCAACCTACTATGCAGCACTATAGACAACTCGGGGACAGACTTCGAATCAAGATGTAAAGGACAAGCCCGTCGCTTATTTTTCCTTGCAAATGGACGCGAATTGATCGGACAATATTAGATGTAAGAATAAAATGCAAAACAGTTGGATGCACACATGGAACTGCAAACTATAGACGCTTCAATCAGTCCTAACACTGACCCCCGCAGGGGTGGCGGCGGAATCTCCGTTGCTATCGACGGACCGGCTGGCGCAGGCAAATCAACACTGGCCAAAAGGGTCGCAGATGCGCTAGGCTACCTCTACATTGACACCGGCGCCATGTACCGGGCTGCAACGTGGGTCGCACTGGAGCAGAAGATAGACATCGCCAATCATGATCTCGTCACGCGGCTAGTCGCCAACGCTGACATTCAGCTTGCCGCTCCGGATGAAAAATCGCAAGGCAAGGTGCGCGTTTTCGTCAACGGGTCGGACGTAAGCTTCATTGTGCGCTCTCGAATCATCACGAAATTCGTCAGCCCTATCTCTGCAATAGGTGGCGTTAGAACCATTCTTGCAGACAAGCAAAAGAAAATTGGCGCAAACGGATCAGTCGTGATGGACGGCCGGGACATAGGCACAGTTGTGCTACCGCACGCCGAAGTAAAAGTATTTCTGACCGCAAGCCCGGAAGTGCGCGCGAAACGACGACTGAAGGACATGCAGCAAATGGGACAAACAGCAGATCTGCAAACAATTATCGAAGACATTAAAACGCGCGATCACATCGACTCTACCAGGGAGATTGCGCCGCTCAAGCAAGCAGAAGACGCAGTGCTCATAGATACCGACAATCACTCAATCGATCAAGTGGTTGAGACAGTGCTGGAATTGTGCCGTCAAAAACTGGCGGCTCGTAGAGAACAGTAAAAACAGCAAACTATTTTGGTCGAAATGTTATAACGACTCGCTCAGCGGTGAACCTGAGCCGGCCGCCGGTGTAAGTAGCGAGACGGCCTTCGTATCTGGTACCATTCGCATCAGTAACTATACGGCCATCCAACTGAGTTGAGCTAACCACGCGTTGCCTGTTAACGTTGAGAAATCCGCCGACAGTGGTTGAGATCGCCCCGTCCTTACTCGCCCCGGGCGGCAAGGTAAGATTCATTTCGAAAGAGTCTTTGCCGTTAGAACAAGCATAGTGACCGTACATTGCTCTTTCCAGATGACCGCTCTGTTCGGCTCCCCCGGAAAGCACGGGGCGCATCTGACTGTGATCGGATACACCCGCGTGAAGAGTGCGCTTTAGCCCATGATTCTCCGCAGCACCAATTAATCGCACGCGATCTGCGGCGGGCAGGCTGTAAATGGAAGCATAGGGCTTCGCCGGTGCTTGCTGAATCATGTGACTATCTTCCACTGCGATAGAGAAGACTCTCGTGGATTCGGTCGCGTTCGCCTTCTTCGCGTGAGGCTCTTCTATCGCAGACGCAGATTCCCGCGGAACGCTCGGCGCTATATCAATCGGCAACGGCATACTGGCGCTCCTCACCGGATGTGGGGGCTCTACACTTTGCGCTCGATTGCGAACAGGTTCCACTGGGGCGGTCACGACAGGCACTATCATGGGCTCTACCACATCGACGGACTTCGCCCTGATGGGAGCCGGCGGCGGCGGGGAGTCCGTCCGGCGGTAGTTATGGTCGATGGGCACGGGCGACGGCCTCGTTGACCGCGTGCTTTCGATCTTTAGCGGAGCAGGCGCCGTTGTAGCCGGCTCCGGCGAGCGAGATTGCATCGGCAAAACTGGCATTGCATCACTGGTGGCCAGATGAATAGTCTGGACAAGCATGTTTTCCGGCAGAGACGAGACTAACTGGCGCGGAGTAACTTCCGGAAGGCTCACAGCTTCACGTTGCGATAAGGCCATTGGTTCAAGTGTCGGCAACGCAGCTAACGACGGAATTGACCTCGGCAATGGCTGCGGATTCGGAACCTCATGAGCCACCGGAATGATCGGCTTCGGCAATGGTGCGGACGTCACGTTATCGTGCGGTACCGGCAAAATCGGCCGCGGCAATGGCCGTGGTGGAATCGGAAGATCATGAACCACAGGCATGATCGGCTTCGGCATCGCAAGTGCACTCTCAATCTCAGCAGCGTCGATTTTGGCGGAGGACTTTCCGCCCATAACAAAGTCACCGGATTTCTTCAAATCCTCGGCGAGCTGTCTGAACTTCTCGTCTGCAGCAGCCTCTTCCTGAACCTTAGTCATTTCGCGCTGGTAGTCTGCAAGATGCACCCACTGAACTTGTGATACGCCCTCCGTTAACTGACGAGCGCCCTTCCGCTCCTCTGCGATACCGGATTCAATACCAGACACAATCCGCCCGGACACACCGCCGACAGCAGCATCCCCGGCAGAGTTGTCGTCAGACAAAGACTTCTCAAAGACAATCTGGAAACCAGTGACGCAGCCATCGCCATCCTTACAGGGTCTAAATCCCAACGACAAAGCCGTTGCGGGATTATACTTTCGTTGATGCTCAAGCTCTCTGAGGTACCCATCACGCGCGCCCTGCTGACTCCCGACGGCTACGTCACTGGCAGTGGTCGGTTCGCCGGTTTCAGGACGGTCATAGGAACGCTCATGCTCGGGTTGCTCGCCACCATTGCTCGTGAAAGTATTGCCCATTGCAAATCTCCACTACTCAAACATTGACCGTTGGTTAATGATACTGATTATGTCTTACCCGCTGATTCTCCGTTCTCTCCGACATCCATACTCCGCTATCTGGAGTCACTCCGATTGCGGCTTTTCGAGAATTGCGCCCAAATGGAGGCAAAGCTTTCGGCGAACGACAAACGGCAGGGTCTGACACAAACTTTCAAGCTTCTCCACTGATTCCTTGGACATGCGCTTGAGCAGCAACTCGGTTTTCACAAAGCCATTCGTTAGCGGAGTCGTAAACAAGCGCACGTCACGTACACGCAGTCCACTTGCCTGTGCAAACTTATAAACTTCATCCTGATGAAGAAGGAAAATGTGTCCGTCGGAATTCGGCTTGAACTGCACAGACTCAAATACGGAGGGATCTGGACAGTCCGAGAACTTCGGCAGCGTATTTAGCAGATACTCGCCGTTCGGAGTGGTCATCACTATCAGTCCACCAGGTTTTAACAACGTCGCCACCTTAGCTAGGAACTCGTCTGGATGCGCAACGTGTTCAATGATTTCAGTAATCAGAACAAGATCATACGGCTTTTGAATCGAGAGCTCAAAAACGTTTCCGGGTAAGAATTGAATTTTGCCGTGCGAATACTTCAGCTTGACGTAGTCCACTAACTCCGCTCGCAAGTCGTTCCAGGTAACGTCATAGCCTGCCTCTGCCAGAAGCAGGGAGAAATTCCCCTGTGCGGCAGCTACATCAAGAACGCGCCCCCCTGGAGGGAGAACGCTGGAAATCATCTCCAGCGTGTGCCTAAGTCGATTGTGATACGCATAGGTGTATCCTTTGTATACAACTTCTCCAAACATCTCCTGACGATCGTATTCGTAGCTCTCGAGCCAACTTCCAGGCCAATCCGTACAGGGTGAGATCCTATTCATGCGGTCCCTCTCTCTCAGTTCCACTGCAGCTCTTAGCTTACCTCGGTTGTTAGAGGAATAAGCGCCTTGTGTGATTAATAGTCTTCGCGCACTTCATCGCGTGCCAGCAGCCGCTCAGCATCAATAGCTTTCTGCGCTATGTTGGCAGGGACCTTGGGAGCAATAGCAATTTGGCGGCACAGATCAACTGTCCGGCGTAGCGCCCTTACGACAATCCCTTCGTCAAAATAGGTCGCAAGTCGAATCTGCTCCCACGAAGCGCCCTCAACCCACATTTGCGTCAAGCCGCAAAACAGCGGGCTCGTTTCGACTGGAATTTCTATTCCGAAGTCGCGCTGAAGCATGAAGACTTTGCGAGCAAGCTTGTTAACCTTGTCCAAGACTACTTCGACTCCAGGGCTTGTTCGAGCAGAGCTAACGTCATCAGGCCTTGATTGAGCGTCCGTAACCAGCGCAGTCAAAACCGCAGCAAACTCCGGAACCGTCAAATCATTGAGCAATCCGCTGATAATGACTTCGCTGATGAATAGCTCATTGGTGGCGCGAATTGATGCGGCCATTTTCCCTAAATCAGTTACGGTATCAGCATTTAAGTAGCCCTGCATTCGCAGGATGTTAGAGAGGCTTTCAAAGCCCTTCCAATATTTGATCGTTTCGGCGGAGATGCGACGATCCGTTTCCTTAAGTCTGTTCGTTAGCGTTCGTACGCGCTCACCTTGCTTGCTGCAAGGCTTCTGGACGGGACAACGATGACATGGCATGGCATGCGCCGAGCGGACAACCGCATCGACTTCGCGTTGTAAATCCAACACAGCCCTGTCCATAGCGGGATCCGAGACTCCCTGCCCACCGCGCCGGATTAGCTTGATTTGCCTGGCTTTGGTATTTTGCGCCTCGACTAAACGCCTGTAGGCCGGCAAGTCACCGATTTCATCGGGACATAGCGGCTTAGACAGATGCTCAAGCTCGGACTCAATGGTCATTTTTTGCTCGTACAGCGGCTCGAGCTCACGATTGATAACGAATTGACCAAAACTGCGCTCAATCAATTCTCGCGATTCCGCACCGGAGTGACGCTGGAGAAGATTGAGGACCATGCCGTAAGAAGGCGTGAATCGACTTGACAGTGCATCGGGCGGCGCACTGGCCAACTTCGCGACATCTTCAACATGCTCAAAGGGATGCCTCAAAACAACAACGTGTCCGATTTCATCCATGCCACGGCGCCCTGCGCGACCGGACATTTGCAAGAATTCGGAAGCTCGTAGCATGCGGTGACCTTCATCCGATCGCTTAGAAATTGCGCTGATAACCGTAGTACGAGCAGGCATGTTTATACCAGCGGCCAGCGTCTCGGTTGCGAAAACAGCTTTGATGAGGCCCTTTTGAAAGAGCTTTTCCACCAGGACTTTCCAGCTCGGCAACATTCCGGCATGGTGAACGGCTATGCCTTTGTAGATATACGGTAAGTGCGGATGCGTGCGCAGATTGTCGTTAACTTGAATAAGCGCGTCAACTTCTTTGGCCAAGTTGCGCGTCTCTGCAATGGAAAGCAAGTTGATATCGTTTGCTTTCTTCATCAACTCTTCGCATCCGCGCCTGGAGAAGAGGAAATAGATAGCGGGCAACATGTCTTTCGACGCCAGATCCCTCAAGACATCGCGCGGGTCCGGCAACGCTTCCATTTTCCCGCGAGGCCGTTTTCCGGCAAAGCGGTCATGCTTTCTGGCGAAAAGAGACTTGATTTGACCGTTTAGACCACCACCGGTGTTATACAAATGGAACAACTTTGCTCCAGCGAAGTAGTAGAAGTGCAATGGAACAGGACGGAAAGTCGACAAAACGAGCTTGGTCGGTCCATGAGTTTGGTCGATCCAATCGGTCAACTCCTGCGCGTTTGCCACAGTGGCAGACAAAGCAACGAGCTGAATTCCCGGAGGACAATAGATGATTGATTCCTCCCAGACCGTGCCCCTCTCCGCATCGTTCATGTAGTGACACTCGTCGAGCACCACATGCGACACCTGCGCGAGATTCTTGTCCACGGCGCCAAGGTGAGTCCCGTAGAGCATGTTTCGAAAGACTTCCGTGGTCATCACCACTACCGGCGCATCACGATTGATCGAAATATCGCCCGTCAGAAGACCAACTTTGTCATCGCCATACTTTTTCTTGAAGTCACTAAATTTTTGATTTGATAGAGCCTTGAGCGGAGTGGTGTAGTAGCAGCGCCGATTCTGCTCTAGCGCCATCTCGACGGCATACTCGGCTATTACTGTTTTTCCCGACCCGGTCGGAGCACAGACGACAACACTCTCGCCACGAGCTAAATGCTCAATTGCTTCAACTTGAAAATCATCAAGCGGGAAGAAGAAAAGTTTGGAAAGCTCTAGCGACAATTAAGCGTCCATGATTTCGCGGCTACGCTGTTGATGATAACATCCAAAGCTCAGTTCAACACTAGAATCGTTAGCCGAATTCGAGCAGACACGAGGCAATATCCGCACCGCCCCGTGCAGATATCCCTCGGATACCACGCAAAAAGTCTTCGCGGCACGCGCACCGCAGGCAGTGGCGCCAGGACCAGAACCCTTTCATCGCCGCCCTCGCGACCTATAGCCGGCGGGCTCTGAATGACACTAGAGGGCGGAGACCCCGCCCTCTAGTGTCTGTTATGGTCGGGACGAGAGGAATTGAACCTCCGGCCTCACCCACCCCAAAGGTGCGCGCTACCCCTGCGCCACGTCCCGCAAGTCCCCCTATTATAAGACCAGCCGCCGAAACTTGTCTTCAGTTATAACAAATCATTCCAGGCCCCTCTCCAGGGACGTCCTAGCGGGCAGTCATGAGCGCCCGAAAGGCTCGCCGGCGTATTCGCACGACCTGCGCCAATCTGTTCGGACAGGCGAATTCACGCTCAACCATCAAATACCCTTTGCTATCAGCAACGCGCTTGTTTTGGTAGGCCTCCGGATTAATCGAGGGAATATCGCGCATGCAGGGATGCAGATGCAAGAATTCCCTCAACTTCAGCCTGAGTATTGCTTTCAGGTGATCATCAAGCATGTCTAGAGGAATAGCCTCTATCAACACCGTCGTCATCCAACCGCCCCCATATAGCCAGCTGATATGCTCGATACCGAGTACTCACAATACCTTCCAGAATTGTTGAGGAACTCTCACCAAACAAACCGACATGAATGTACCAGACCTTAAGCGATTATCAATATTGACATCAGCCCGAAAACTGAGATTTAAGAATGGTTTCAAAGGGATAAGCCGGCAAAATTCGGCGAAACAGCCTGATGAGTTATAGTTGAGTAGTGAATGACATTGAAACGAGCACCCTGAACTGATGTGCGGAATCGCCGGAATTGCTGGTCCTGACGCGGCGAGGCATCGAGATGCTGTTGGCAAAATGCTGTCCTGCATGCAACATCGGGGTCCGGATGGAGACGGCATCTACATAGCACCAACAACGACTGCGTCTTAGGACACCGCCGGCTGTCTATAATCGACCTCTCCGATCTCTCAGCCCAACCTTTTTCCGTCCCGGGAGCCGGTTCGTTAACCTATAACGGCGAGTGCTACAACTTCCCGGAGCTAAAAGACGAACTGCAAGAGCAAGGCATTCGCTTTCGCTCAACCGGCGACACGGAAGTTGTGCTTCAAACGCTCCTGACCAATCCCGAGCAGGGGCTGCAGCGCCTGAATGCGATGTTCGCCCGGGGTTTCCGGGATGAGCGAGCCAATCATCTTATCCTGGCGCGCGACTACTACGGTCAAAAACCCCTCTACTACGCCATAGCAGGTCAACTCATAGTATTCGCATCAGAAATTCGCGCACTCCTGGCCTCCGGACTGATCGACAGAAAGCTCAATGGCAGCACTGTGCGCAGCTATCTTTCATACGGCGCGGTTCAGGCACCGGAAACACCAACCGACAGTCGACGGCGTCAATACCTTTTTGGTCTCCAGGGCCGCTCGTGAGGCCGGCTTTAAAGTTGCGCTTTCCGGGCTGGGCGGCGACGAATTCTTCGGTGGTTACTCTTCATTCAGAGACGTACCGCGCATGTTAAAGCTGCGGCAGAAGCTGAAGCTGCTGCCACCACAACTGGTGGCAGCAGTCGCCTCGTTTGACCCGCACGGCAAAACAGTCAACAAAATCGCCGATATGAGTGCCGCTCCTGCAGACGTCGTCTCGCTCTATCTTTGTCGCCGCCGCATTTTTACGGCAAGGCAAGTCGACGTTTTGCTCAGGGAACACCTGCGCACAGGCCGCTGGTCTGCCGACATCCCGCCGAGCCGACTCCAGCGGGTTACCGAGTTATCGACCGGGCGCAGTACTTTCGATGCCATTTCCCGCCTGGAAGTATCCCTCTACATGGAACAGATGCTGTTGCGTGACAGTGATGTAATGGGAATGGCAAATTCGCTGGAGATTCGTCTACCGCTTCTTGATCGTGAATTCGCCCGCTCTTCGCTGTGCATACCGGCGTCAAAGCGCATCGTCAATCCACCATCAAAGGCTCTCATGCGAGAACTGGTGGCACCATGGCAGCCTGCAGAAATCATGAACAAACCGAAGCAAGGATTCGTTTTGCCATTCGAACATTGGTTGCGAGGTCCGCTTAAGGACCGCATGGAAAGTGGCTTACAACACGCCAATGCCGATATGGGACTACAACTGCAGACCGTCCAGGATACATGGAAGCGCTTTCTAACCAATCCAGTCGGTACCGACTGGATTGGCCCGTGGTCGCTGTTCGTCTTGATTCAGTATTTGGAAACACACGACCTTCACCTCTAAACAAAGAAGAGTCCCCTCAAAGGGACTCTTCTCCAAAATTATGCGCTCCGGCACTTCAGCGGACGTTCTCAATTCTCGTTAACGACTCATAGCACCGCGCAGAACGCGGTCCATTTCGCCGGGATTGATGGCATACGCACGACAGGTGTCGGCATCTACCCAACCTTCTCTATAAGCGTTGTAGAGGGCCCCGTCCATGGTTTGCATTCCGTCGTATGCACTTGCCTTGATGAACTCGTAAATGCTGTCGATCTCACCTTTCAAGATGCAATCTTGAACGGAAGGAGTGTTAATCATGATCTCCTGCACGCAAAGACGGCCGCCGCCAACCATCGGAACCAATTGCTGCGCGATTACTGCTTTCAGCGCGTTGGCAAGTTGCAATCGCATCGCCTCCTGTGCGCCAGGGTCGAAGGCACCAATCACACGTTGGATAGTCTTCGGGGCCGACGCAGTGTGCAAAGTACTCAGCACCAGGTGACCTGTTTCCGCAGATCGCAACGCCATTTGGATAGTCTGCGGATCACGCATTTCTCCCAGGAGCAGAACATCAGGGTCAGCTCGCAGTGCTGCTTTTAGGGCATTATTAAAGCTCTTGGTAGTGTAACCGATTTCACGTTGCGTAACGATGGAACACTTCGGACGGTGCACAAATTCGATCGGGTCCTCCATCGTATAAATGTGCTTCGCTTCGTTTTCGTTGATGCAGTTGATCATGGCCGCCAACGTTGTCGATTTGCCGGAGCCAGTCACACCGGTTACCAAGATGAGCCCCTGCTTTGACTGAGTCAACTGTTCAATAACGGGTGCCAGCCCCAATTCAGTGACTGAGGGAATCTCCAGCGGAACGATACGCATGGCGCAGCCCACCGAGTCCAGATCAAGATAAACGTTAACCCGAACCCGGCACTGGTCGCCGAACAACAGCGCGCAGTCCAATTCATAATTCTCTTCAAAAATCTGCTGCTGCCGCGGCGTCAGGAAACTGAACACCAGGTGCCGCAACGTCTCAGGATCCAGAACGGGCAGGTCTGGAACCGATCTGATCACGCCGTCGATCCGAAAAACCGGCGGCATATTCGCTTTTAAGTGAATATCAGAAGACTTGTATTCGATGGCCAGCTCAAGGATATCCTCGACCGAAATCGCATCAATTTGCATATTTGCTCACATCTCCCCAGCACAACCTTTGCCGTGTTCAGAAGATCTCAGTGAGCATTATCTCCTTGAGCTTCTGAAGGGCGCCTCTAACAGCTCTTGAGACCCCCATCTCGGAAAGACCCAGAATTTTTGCCGTTTCCTTTTGCGTCAAATCGTAAAAGTAAACGAACTCCACGATCTTCTTGGTGCGCTCCCCGAGCGAGACCAGAGCCTGACTAATTACTTCCCGGTCTTCCGAGTAGCTAAGCTCATCAATGTATTTTTTGTCGGCGACCAATTCAGAGAGAACCCGCGTGTCTTCGCGTCCGTCATCGTCATCCGAGGACTCTAGCGATTCGTAGTGGTGACAAGTGTCTCGGGCCTCACGAGCTTCTCGCACTTCAGTAGTGGTAAAGCCGGACCGAACCGCGATTTCTTCGATTGAAGGAGAATGGTCAAGCTCTCTGGTGAGAACTTCCTCCAACTGAACAATCTTGCTGTTGATTTCGTTCAACCTTCGCGGAACTTGCACCAGCGTGCCATGGTCGCGCAAGTAATGACGAATCTCGCCCTTGATGTAAACAGTAGCGAAAGTTCTAAAACTAGCTTTGTGCTGACGATCGTTGTCGTAATACTTTATTGCCTTGAGCAGACCTAGACAGCCTATCTGCGTTAGGTCTTCAGTGCTTTCGGGCATCATGCGCCCGTAACGCTTCGCAATCTGCCGTACAAGTGGAAGATACTGCTTAACCAGCTCCTCCGTTGACATAGTATTAGTAAGATCGTGCCTATCTGAGACTGTTGCCAACGCCAATCTACCCTCTGAAAAGTGGCTCCTATGATCAGCTTTCCCTTTACAACCAGCGCTTAAACCGTAAATTCCACATTCTCATATTCATGCGGGAAAGTTTAAAATTAAATCAGGGTGGTCATTCATGGTCTAGAGTCTAGGATTGTCAAAATACAAACGAATGACCACTTGCCAGATGGACGTTTTGGGCTGACGCACGAGAGGATAATGTCAAAGAATCCGGTTTTTAAGCCATTTCGAAGGGTAGTCTTGCTGATTCAGCAGCTCTGGGGGCGGATCTCGACCCAGAAACGACTGCTGCTGCTTGGTTTAATCTCCATTTCTTCGCTGGTTACCTTCACCGCATGGATTCTTGTAACTCAATTTCAAGTAATCAAAAGTCGATCGGTCAATCAGTTTGGACTGGCGCTGGCCTATGCATTGGCTCGCGGCGGAGCCGAAGCGCTTTCCAACAGCGGCAATCTTGAAGGTCTTAAGTACTACATCCTCACCGAGATGGCTCAGACCCGGTCAATCGCCTATATCGCCTTATGCGATAACAATGGAGTGGTCCTGCTCGACAGCCAAAAGCTGTTCAAGCCTCAATCGGGAGAGAGCGAACAGGTCTATCCCTACTATCTGAGGTCCGCTAACGTTCCCGTGCCTGGCGTTTACCAGAGCCCCGCCAACTTCAGGGAGCTCACCAACATTGTCGTTCCGATGAGACGCAACAATGCCAGTCTCGGCGTCTGCTGGGTCGGTCTGGACAATTCCGAATTCTCGATTCTGGGTACTCCGGCAGAAACCAAAGTATTTCTGTTTTCAATCTTCGGACTGGTTTGGTTTCTCGGCGCCCTCTGCCTGGCGGTCAACTATTCTCTGATTAATAGACCGCTCAAATCGCTGGCCGCCGGTGCAAGCCAAATTGCCGCGGGTCGTTTCGGACACCAAATACCTTCACAGAGCGCCGGGCGAGAAATCGATCAGGTTGTTAGCGCTTTCAACTACATGTCTAAGCGCCTTCAGCAGTACGACAAACAAAATCTCGACAGCCTGATGGCGGAACGTAACAAATTCATTTCAGAGCGCAACAAGCTTGAGCTCGTGCTGATGTCTATCGCAGACGGCGTTGTAGTTTGTGATCGCGACAACAAAGTGCAAATTATCAACGCCGCGGCCACGCAGTTGTTCGACAAAGAAGCGAAGGACCTCATCGGTAAGCCCCTGGTCTTCTGCACGGAAGGTCCGGACAGCCCGCAGATCTGTCATATCATTCAAGCGTTCACCGATACCGTGTCGCCAGGTCGACTCGGCCCGGTAATGCAACAATTGCACATCGGAGACAGAGTGGTTAGGCTGCACATTGCGCCTATCTCTCTTAAAGGCGAGTTTCTCGGTTCGGTAATGATCATGCACGACATTACGCGACAAGCCGAGCTGGAGCGGATGAAAAATGAGTTCATCAGCAACGTTTCACACGAATTGAGAACACCAATCACATCGATAAAGAGCTATATCGATACCATCATTACTCACGGCGACCAACTGGAAGTCGACATCAAAACAGAGTTTCTCCAGATCATCGACAGCGAAGCCGACAGACTGATGTCACTGGTAAACGAAGTACTGGAATTGAGCAAACTGGAAGAAGCGGATCGCGAGCTGGAGACGGTTCCCCAAGACGTTCGCAGCGCCGCGGAGTATACGGTTCGTGCGCTGGGAATGATGGCCAAAGACAAAGATATAGAACTAGAAAACGCAATGGAAGATCCGATGCCGCAAGTGCAAATGAATCGAGAATCCATTGAGCGAGCAATAATCAACTTACTGTCAAACGCCATAAAATACACGCCCAAAGGTGGAAAAGTAATCGTCGGCGTCAGACATTTGACTGAAACAAAGGAAGTTCAAGTCTACGTCAAAGACAACGGTATCGGCATTCCCGAAGAATGCCTTGAAAATGTTTTCGATCGATTCTTCCGCGTAGAACGGAAGGTTCATACGATCAAAGGCACCGGGCTTGGGTTGACTATTGTCAAAAATATTATTGAAAAACATGGCGGTCATGTCGGAGCAGAATCGGAGCTTGGACTGGGATCGACATTCAGCCTTTATCTGCCGGCATACGAAGTATTGTGCGAATCCACATCGACAACGGACCTGGACGAAGGCGCGCATATAAGCAAGGCGCCGCCAATCGAAATCAACATCGGTTAGAGGTCACTTTCTCAAGGCCGCCAGCTCGTTTTGCAATTTCGCCAGCAAATCAGGCTTGTTCTTAGGTCGAATCACCACCAGCGCCTCCTGCATAGTAGCCAGGACCAGGGAGGGAGATTTCTGTTCGGCATAAATATGCGATGACTTCAAGTAATACTCCACAGCTTTCGACGGATCTCTTTCCAAAGTCGATTCTGCGCGCATATGCCATGTTCTTGCCGCAGAAAACTGATCGCGCCTCTCTTCGGCAGTCCGAATCGCCAGCGCCCAGAGCCGCTCCGATTCAGCAGGATCGCTGACAGCCAGCGCTTTAGCAAATACGCGCTGAGATTCCATCCGAATCAAAACCAATGACTCTGCGCCGGCCGGAATCGGCACAGCAGCACACTTTTGGCGAAACTGATCGCCAAGATGCTTGTAACCGCGCAAGTAAGCTTGTACCGCCAGAGCTTGAGTGACAATCATAACCGTTTCCGCAGGAGTTTCCGCAGAGAAGCTCGCGGCCCTGTAAGCCCACTTTGACCAGAGCTCTTTGTCCTGCGTCGGCACGCTCTCGGCAGCCACTATGCACAGAGCAGCCATCTCGCTGTTTCGCTCGACGTGACTTAGAGGTTCCCATTGGTTTATCAGTCCCATAACCTTTGACAGGTTAACCTTTTCGTCGCAGCCAATGAGAAGTCTCTCCAGCTTAAGTCGCCGAAACTTAGCAACTTCTTGATCCGGAAACGACCTTGTTGCTTCTATCGCTTTTTCAAGCATGCTGCGCCGCTTCACCTTATCGTCATAAAGCGTAGAAAAACGTTCCAACCACAGGCAACGCGACCGCGGGTCCAAGTCCTCGGTTGCGTAGTTCATCACCACGGCATATTTGCTGGACAAGTCCGGTATTTTCAAACATTTTTCAACGCTGACAAGGCGAAGATAAAGCGGTATCAACGTTTCACGATCATCTCGACGCACGCTACACAGTTCGGCTCCCTTTCGAAAGTACTTCACCGCAGCCTCATACTTGCCCAGGCTCATCAAAATATCGCCTGCGACTAGACAAACCTCGCCTCTGCCCGACAGAGTAGTTATGTCGTCAACATCGGGAAAAGCAGCCAGGGTTCGCTCATAGTAGTCCAACGCTTCGGACAATCGTCCTCGCTGCAAACAACAATCGCCCATTAATCTGAGCCAATTTCGGTGAAAATTGGCAGAAGGATCGATTCGGTTGGCAGATTCAGCAAACAAAAGTTGTTGCTCGGGTCCCCGGGTAAAAGCAATTAAGTCCGCAACAGTTCTCAACGAGGCCGCGCGCAAATAATCCCCGCGCAATCTCTCGTCATACAGGACTTCCTGCGCGAGTTTTAACGCCGCAGGTGCCTCCCCGGCCATCTGCAAGTATCCGCACAGCGCTAGCTTGGTGGCAGCAATGTTAGTCGGCGCTGCCGCTGCGCGCGCTTCATCCTTTAGCAAGGACTCCAAACCTGCAATTGCTTCACTCCGTCGTCCGTGTTCATACAACGCGCAGTATTTTGCTCTCAGAAGCTGATCTCTTGCCAGGGTATTGGGCGCCACCCGCACCGCGGCATCCAAAAGCTCGCCATTAAGCTTCAATTCTCCGCACCGGCGGCAAACTTCGGCTAGCGCGCTTAGCTCAGCGTGAGCCACGAAAGGATCTGCTTGCTTGTCTTCTAAAGCCATGAACTGTCGAATCTCAGAGCGAGCCTGCGGTTATGGGGACCAGCTTTTACATGAGTCCCGAACAATGCACCGGGGCTTCGGTGGATCGGCGCACCGACATTTACTCACTTGCCTGTGTCATGTACGAAGTTTTGTCCGGCAAGCCGCCGTTCATCGGAGAATCCTCGTACGAAGTAATGTTCAAGCAGCTCAACAGCTCACTGTCTAAGCTCGGAGAACTAAAGCGTTTACCAAAAAGTCTTGCGGCGTTCCTGACACGTTGTTTGCAAAAGGATCC
>JAIELX010000036.1 GCA_019752635.1 Candidatus Obscuribacterales bacterium
TATTTCACGAACTTGCCACGAAAGCTAGACCAATCGTGTCGAAACGCCCCGCAGAACGAGCGAAATAGCTTGTTTTCGACATTATTCCTTGCGAAAAGCTGCATATTTTTCTTGCTTAGTTCGCCATCTTGTTGCAGAATAGCAAACATTACCGCGCGTTAATGTTTCTCTAAATATGGGCGAACTCAGGCAACCCGAATCGAAGAATAACCAGACGGAGAATTCGTCCGGACTCGAACGCGCCAGCGACAGGCTCTTTGATCAGTTACTTAGTGGAGATTTCAACGTCCGTCGCAATGCGCGTCCGCTAATGACGGAAGCGCTTCAGCTCAATACAATGACGTTTCAGGACGAAGAGCAGAAGAGAGAACTATCGCTAAGAACAAACCTCTTTTCGCTTGCAACCCGAATGGAATGGCAAGGTCCAGACCTGAGCGCCTCACTCAGCTTCCAACCTGCCAGTGGATGGAACAATCCGTTCCGTCGTCCCACCTACGATTTTATAGCCCAAAGCACAGATCGAAGCACCATGCTCAGTATCAATAGCAAGGATGGCGCAGCACCATCGATCAGCTTCGGACACACACAGGACAGACTAAGTCTAAATTACTTGCGCAACGCTGACGCCAACGTGTTGACCTTCACGACACAGCAAGGCACCACCGTCCCTGTAAAATTTGATTTGGGACACGACTTCCGAAAGCAACAATTCAAACTGGGTCTCACGGGACAACTGATGCCTCAATCCGAATTTGGAGTCGGCGCCTCCCTTGGGCAACGGAACTATGATCTCAATTTCTTTCTCAAAATAGGCGCCAAGTCGAACGATTAGACCGTAGTCTCTTCTATGTCTAAGAACATGGAGCGCATCAGCGAAGCTGCCTGTGGCTCGGGATTGGCCGCGACGTATTCCAGCAGCAACTGCGCGCACTGAGCCGGAGTTTTCGACGTGCTGTCTATCTTAAAATCATACTGCGCATCTAAATGTGCATAGATTTGCGATCCTCGCGCCCAACCGCAATATCGATCACCTCTCTCGATTTCTCTTCGAGAAATTTCCGCATCATCGCAATACATTCCAATGTAGTAAGTCCTAAATGGTGCAAACCGGTAAAGCGATTCCAGTAACCAATCACGGCTCCAAAACACCTCATCGGCAATCACGTTCATACCACGGTCCAAGTACGAGGCCATCGCTTTGTAGCGCGCGAGCATAGCGTCGTTGAGTAACAGTCCCGGAATAATGCGAAAGTAAGATTGACCGTTCTCTGTCTCTTCAATCCACTTGTAATAGTGGTCCGAGCATGTCTGGAGTTCGATTTCCTTCGGGGGCATACTGAACCAGAACAAATCAATGCCAAGCAGAAAATAGGGCTCCGGCGCCAGGTCTTGAAAGGCTTTGCACGTGCTCGTCTTTCCCGCGCTCGACCCTCCGTTGATTATGATGACTGACGGCTGTGGCACTGATTCATCCTCAAAGGCTCGCATATTACCGGAGTGAACGCAGCACCGTTATCCCCGGCGGACCGACTATATTGAAACACAACTCAGATCGAGAAAACACTCCTTCTGTCCGATAGCAGAGTATCATTGTGCAATCCCTTTCCGGTAGATACCATGGCAAATCTGGCACTCGCTAAAGCATCCATAGTGGGAGCCCTCGGCGGTTTGCTGTTCGGATTTGATACAGCCGTAATCGCCGGCGCCACTCATTCATTGACGACAACCTTTCATTTGGACCCGGGTTCGCTTGGATTCACGGTATCGACAGCGCTGTGGGGTACCGTTGCCAGCGCGATGTTTGCCGGCATTCCCGGAGAGCGACTCGGTCCGCGCGAAGCACTGCGAATAACGGCGGTTCTCTATGTGATTTCCGCCATTGGTTGCGGGCTAGCCTGGGACTGGTGGTCCTTCGTCACATTCAGGTTTATCGGTGGATTGGGTATTGGAGCGTCCTCGGTGCTCGGTCCGGTCTATATTGCCGAATTGGCTCCGGCAAAATGGCGTGGACGGCTCGTCGGACTCTTTCAAGTAAATATCGTCCTTGGCATATTGCTTGCCTATCTTTCGAACTACCTGATCGGACTGGCGGACCTCGGGGCGGCCGAGTGGCGGTGGCAGCTCGGCGTAGCCGGACTTCCCGCGGCATTGTTCTTTGTGATGTTGTTCACCATCCCGCGCAGTCCGCGCTGGTTGGTCGCGAAGAATAACGTGTCGGAAGCACAGGACGTATTGAAAGCCATTACCCCGGACACCGCTGATCTGGAACTGCAAGAGATAGTGGAGTCTATGGGCGAATCTCGGGCACATACCGAGAAACTTTTCACGCCAAAATACTACAAGCTGATAGCACTTGCAATCATGGCCGGGGTGTTTAACCAGCTAACCGGTATCAACGCCATTCTGTACTATTTGAACGACATCTTCGCACAGGCCGGATTCAATGATGTTTCCAGCGATCAGCAAGCCATCGCCGTTGGTGGCACTAATTTTGTCTTCACTCTCATCGGCATGGCGTGTATTGACAAGCTCGGGAGGAAGCCGCTGCTGCTTATCGGAGCTGTCGGAACCGCGATCTGCTTGTTTGGCGTGGCCTTCATCTTCGCGACCCACCAATACGCAAACATGCTTGTTTGGCTGTTGATGGCATTCATAGCGTTTTTTGCGGTCTCACAAGGCACAGTTGTTTGGGTGTACCTCAGCGAAATCTTCCCGACTCCGGTTCGCGCTTACGGTCAGAGCGTCGGCAGTTCTTCGCACTGGATCATGAATGCGATTATCTCAGCGGTGTTTCCTATTTTGGCGGCATCGTCCGGAGCGTACCCCTTCGCATTTTTCGGATTGTCCATGATAGTGCAATTCTTTGTGGTGCTCAAAATGTTTCCCGAAACCAAGGGAGTGTCCCTGGAACAGCTTCAACACCAGCTCGGCGTCGCTCCCGAACCTTCGCCCGGCGAACCTTCTCTGTAAGGCTAGTGCGACAGATGTCCCTTGCCGAAACAGCGAAATCGCAAACCTCCCGGTGTGGACCGATTCGGTTCCAAGAGCTTCAAGAAGGTCCTTGGCGGCTAGCGTTTTGCGAAGACATCGGCGCCGTAGACATCCCAATCATTTTGTTGTACACGAACAATCTCGCGCACCTTGTCTTCGAAGCCCCACGCATCGCGTTCCGGATAACTGAGTCTGTAGCGACTATAGCGAACGTCTTCAAGTTTGCCGGACAAATCCTCGAAGTACCCAATCGTTTTTGCGGTGTCTGCCGCGGTATCGACAGACAATCCTCGTCTCCAGCGTGCTTGCAGATCGACAACAAACGTCGGAACTTCGCCCATCGGAAAAACCTCAGCCGGCTTAAGACCGGAGTTGAGTTGACGAATCAGCGAGGCCACGGGCTTTTCCACGTAAGGATTTTCCAGGAACTCCACCGCACGCATTGCATTGTTATGAAGACGCGTCTTACCATCTGTCGGTTTGGCATCAGCCAATAGTTCGCGAGCAAATGCCGATTGTTTGTCTGTCAATTGCACGCCACCGCGCATGGACAAAATGGCTTTCATCCAGGAGGGCTTCGGAGTGTAGCCGCAGGCTTGCTCACATTCGCGTTGCATCAGCTGCACGGCAGCGGGACTAACAAATCTAATTCTTGCGCGGTCAGCCAGACTGCTCATCAGAATATAGTCCTGCAGCCCGTGTGATGTTTCGTGCCCGAGAATCGCGGCGACTTCGGCCGGGTCTGTGTTGAAGAGCACCTTTGGTTGCAGGAACTGCAATCCCACACCGCCGCGATACACGCCACTGGTCTTAATTTCCAGCTTCTTAAGGCTAAAGCCCAAACGAGGAATACCCATCTCATCCCCGAGAAAAAGTACTGCATCGTGCAAATCCCTTCTCACGGCGCCGAATTCCCCGCTTCGAAGGGTCTTCCTGGCGTCAGCCCGTACCTGATCATGGTCGGTAATAATGCCCCGGTACAGTGCCTTCAATCGCGGATTCCCGCCCACTGCCGACTCCAGTGCAGAAGATCGCATGTCGTCGAACAGTAGTTGCGCCGCTAGCGGACGGTCTCGATTCACTCGGTCCAGAAGGTCCTGCGCGCGATCACCAAGATTTCCAAATCTCTTCGCCAGGGCGCGATAATCGGCGCGAGCGCTGTCGAAGCCGTCGGAGCTTCTGAAGCGCTCCAGTGCCCGTTCTATGCGTGATCCAAACTCAACGATACCATCTTCAGAAACGTGTTGCGAGGTGAACAGCCTTTCCGAAGGAATTCTGGTGGTCGCCAAGGCAGTTGGATCTTCACTACTGAGCCTCAGAGGTCTGCCATGTGCATCTACCAGGGATGAAACAGCCTGACTCCTGCGCGGCGAAAGCGTGCTTATCGGAACGGTTTCCTCCACTGCAGCACTTGTACCGGCAGGAACAACTCTTTCAGTTTCCACAGACTTCGCGTTCGTCGACTTAAAGATTTTGCCCATCGCAAACGGCATGAATACGTTCATGGCCGATCCTGCAAGCGCCCCGTCTTGCACCTTTCGAAGCTCCGGTAGTTTTCCGGTGCCGACCAGTTCTGCGACACCTAAGTGTGTGGTGGCACCAATGGCGCCAGTCAGCAACCGCGCTGCAACTTTTCCGGCGGGTGAGAAGTTCTTCGACAAGTGGTTTCCCGCCTCGAAAACCAGAAAGCCCGAAGAACCCCCAATACCGTTTCCTAAGCGGGTTTCGCCTTGGTGAGGCATCTTAAATCCGTCATAGATCCCCGCGCCCATGACCGTGGCTGTCGTTCGGTGTCGGAGAAACCCGGCGAACGCCGATTCGCTACTTCCTGCCAGGCGAGTCAGTCCAACTTTGGTCACTCCGATTGAAACAACGAGTGGCACAATGGCACCAATGCCGGTGGATACGCTCTGCACAAGCCATTCCTGACTCATCAGTTTCGTACGCGGCACCTCAAAGGGCTTAGCCTCGGTCAGCAGTTTACCGCCACCAACGGTGGCAGAAGCATCGTTAAGAGAGCTCGCTAGTGCATTGTACGGATCAACCAGCGCCGAATTTCCCAAAGGTGCGCCAATATTGTCCGCAACAAAAGACAGCAGGTTGTTGGACCGCGTGAAACTGTTGGCCTCGGCAAATGACTCCGAAAGAGTTAGCGGTTTGGGTTCGGATTGTTCCAGTCTTGGACGTTCCACGGGACACCGTTACAGGAAGCACCCACAGGATGCCACACATCAAGGCTGGACGCAGTGGGGATAATCCCATACCATAGCCGGCAACAGAGCCCTGAAGCGGGAAAGTTCGGTAGAGAGAGCCCCCGCGAGCGCGAGTCCCCCCTGGAGCGTTGCTATCGTAACTGCAATTTCGTTGACGGCACTTCGGAGCGGGCTTTAAGCCCTCGCGCCCGGGGCTTGCGCATTTGCAAGCGGGAACTGACGAGCCTCAATGCCACGTCTCGAACAGACCAGTCCCGCAGGACTCGTTGGTTACTGTACCCGGCCGCGGGCTTCGATTGGCCAGATGTCGACCAGTTTGCCAGCCTGCATGACGTAGTAAACCTCATGCAACGCCACTGTGGTGTCAATGTGACTAGGAACCACTAGAACACGTTCGCCGATTTGCAAATTCTCGACACCATCTCCGGTCAAATAGCCATGCTCGTCTCCGGCTGCCTGATAGGTCCAAGCGTTGTTGAACGGTTTGGCTGGCCCGGAATCCATGGATAGACTCTTCCATCCGGCGTCTATGGTTACTTTGTCTTCTGCCGGGCGGCTGACCACTGTCGCCATCACAAAGAGCGCATTGTTGAAGTTATCCGATCCGATTGCACGCGCATAAGTATCATCCATAAAGATGAACGACCCTGGCTGCACTTCGGTGACACCCGCCACTTCGGCGCAAAGACGACAAGTACCGGTACCACCAGTGGTGACGACCGCAATCTCATGACCTGCGCTTCGCAACAGCTCAGCAGTGCTGACCAGCTGCTTCATGGCGATGCGATTCAGACGTTTCTTCTCGTCCAGATCGCCCATCATCTGCAGGTGGCCCTCGTAGCCCTGACAGCCTTTGATAGCCAAATTGCCTTTTGCTGCTATGTAGTTCGCCAGGTCCAAAGCCGGCTGACCGGGAATAACTCCTGTGCGATTCTGACCAACGTTGATATCAATCAGAACTTCCATTGACTCGACCTTCGCGTCTTTCAGAGCTGAAGACAGAACATCGGTAGTTTCCTTGCTGTCCAATACAATTCGAATCTTAGCACCGCGTTGAAGCAGCATCGCCAACCACCAGGCTGTGACTGCATGCGCGACCGGAGAAGTAATGAGAATATCGTCGATACCGCCGGCAAACATAACGGCAGCTTCGCTCACCTTCGTAACACAAACACCGGTTGCACCGGACGTCTTCAGAAGCGCCGCAATTTGCGAACTCTTCCCGGTTTTCATGTGTGGTCTGACATTCACAGACGTGTCTTTAAACAAGTCCATCATCCGATTAATATTCGACTGCAAACCATCGAGATCGACCAGAAGTGCAGGCGAAGCTAATTCATCAACGCTGCTGCCCTGGCTTGGTTGGTAAACCCCCTCCAGAAGCTTCAAATTCTCCATCGTGCAGTTCATTGACGATCCTCTAGGTATGCCGCTGGTATTCTACTTCCCTAAGCTGGTGCTTCCGTCGACAGAAGCCGACATTGGGAGCTTGAACCGCGAAAACGCTTGCTAGGAGAAGCAGTTCAGCGCAGCAATCAATTGTCACAACTGGGCTGCAGTAATCCAACTCCAGCCGACATCTCTAATACGCTTGAAATTTCAGAAACTTTTTTCAGATTGTCCGCCCGATCTAATGTGACAGACATAACCGCCGGAGGAAGCACTGAGCTTCAACGGAAAACTCGGCCCGTCAGGGCAGGTCCAATAATCTGTGATAGGTGGCGGCGAACGGCGTTCTAATGAATTGATATTCCGCACCGCTGGCGGCAGCACAGACATTCCGGGATTAAGCCTCATTCAGGCATTGCAGGACGTCTCGATGGCGGTAACCGCAATAGGCGGCAACATCACACCGCCCGATCGTGCGCGCCAGATACTGCATTTCCATACTAGTACTGAATCGCTCGTCGATGTCGGAATCACGCGCAATAATGTACTAGACGCCATCGACATCCATTTCGGAAGCACTACCGTGGCTAGATGTTAGTAAGGGTTAGAAACGCTGGCGGCTCTGGCTTCGCTGCCACGTGAGTCAAGATCGCGAGGGCGGCCGAAATGCCCGAGGAAATGCTGAGCTTCTTGAATCGGAGGTCGAACTGCGCTGGTCTGTGTTATAGGCGGTCGATGATGCTGCGCATGCTGCTCCGGTGCCACCATTTTGTACAGATTTGAGTACAAGTAGATCAATAAAATGATCGCGCAGCCGCCACCAGTGATCATAACTGAGAGGGCGATGCCTTCCTCCCAGCTATTAACCGTGTCTATCAGGCCAGTAATCCTCTTGAAGAGCCCCATACCATCCAAAGAGCATTCCGCTCATAACCCATACCACACAATGATAATAAGCATTCTGTCCAACTGAGCAATAGAACGTGAAGGATTGATCATTAGAAACTGTCGAGACCCCCTCAAATAGCCAGTTCTAGGGCTGATGAATTTTGTCCAATCTGGAAAAGTCTCAGCAGGCAACTTTTCAATTAGACAGTTATCATCCCGCTCTAACGCCGGTTTACCACATTGCCACCTTGCGCATTATCACCTAGCATGTTTAGAGCTGGCCCGTTCAAAACTTACATCGTGGACCCGTTGCTGTCCCCCGCCGCAACGTAGTGGAGCATAGTTTTGCCCAGAGCTAGCGAATCATCATTTCCAGGCACAGCCGTGGAACGCGATCAGCCACCGTCACCGGTGAACGATAGCAACAGTTTTACAGATCGATTCGTCTTGGAAGCTTGGCGGCAAGCCACTGCAATCACTGATTACGTCAAGTCGACGGTGCCAGTGGACACGGCGAAGGCAGCGCTATGGACTGCGTTCGACAAAGCTCTCGAAGCCGCGAAGAATGCGGCGAAGGGCGATAGAGCAAAATCCGAGTGGACAGTAATGCTGAACCTCACCACTGATTTTGATCTAGATCCGGATGGCAGGTTCTATAGACTGGATGCCCTGCAAGAATATGCCAAGCAAACGAAGGGCACAGGCTTGACCATCGTTGTCCAAGCAGCATTTCTTGAAGAAGAAGGTCAGAAAGGCAAACCGGACGTTTATAGTCTGGAGCGCTACGTCGTAAAAAACGGCGAGAGCACCAGGGTTCACAAAGGTGCCTCGAACGGATACGGAAAGGATCTCGAAGCTCTGGTGGCTTATACGGCCAAGAATCACTCTAGCAAGAACATGGCACTTATCATGGATTCTCATGGAATGGGAAACGAAGGCATGTTCGGCGATACAGGAAAAATTAGTCTTGATGAATTTGTCAAACACATTCAAGGCGGGCTCAAAGACAACGAACGGCAAAAATTGGATCTTGTCCATTTCGACTCTTGCTACATGGCGCAAAGTGGCGTCATGGGTAAGGTTGCAGAAATCGCCGACTACATGGTGGCATCAGCGGAAGCCGAGGCTGCAGCAGGAATTTCTCTGATTCCGGTCCTTGACACACTTAAAGATACACCCGGCAGCGACGCCAGGACGATGGGACGAGCATTAGTTCGCGAGGCGCGAGTACAAATTCCCGACTTCATCAATTACGGTTGGGACATTCCCATACAAACAATTTCTTCCGTCAATCTACGCCAGTATGCAGCTTTCCGAAAAGCACAAGACACGCTTGGTGCTAAACTGGCCGACAGCCTGAAAGATCCAAAGAACATGGAAGTACTCGAATCTTGCATTGATGCGTCTCGCAAATTCGGACGAGCGGGTGCAGTTGACTCGCTAACAATGGACTTCAAGCCGGACAAATTTAGAGTTGATCTGAAAGACTTCGCCAATCAGGTAGTGCAAGCGATAGAAGATGGGCGGTTACCTGACGAAGACCGCTCGATCAAGAGATGCGCTCAAGCGTTACTGGAAGAACGCGCCAAACTGGTAGATGCGAGCTTCGGCTATAACAAGGATGCAGGTCACGGCGGCGTATCCGTATTTCTTCCCGGACGAGATCTGCGAAATGTTGACGAAGAAGCGCGCAGAAGAAATCCCGCAGGACGAATGCAAGATTGGACGCGGAGAGAAAATTTCGAAAAGGTAAATGCCTCCGACGCCACAAGAAAGACTTTCTTGCAGAACATGGAAGTTGAACTCGAGCGGATTCGCCCCGTTTGGTTCTTAGGGGTTCGCGGCGTAGACAAAGAACGGAAGGCGGTTGAAGACGCACTGAAGTCCTTCGAACAAGCAACCAAACCGGAGGATCGAGCGCGCGCATTTGACACCATCAATGCCACTGCGTTTCTGCTGGAACAGGCAGAACCATTTCAACAACAAAGAAAGGAAGCAGCCATCGAGCTGCGAAAGAATGCCACCAAGCTGTTCACTGCACAGTTAGACGACGGCGGAAAGTCCGGCTGGTCACGTTTTCGCACAGCGATCTCGCGTCGAGAAGTAGCGACAAGATAACATAGCGCCGTCAATTTTGATTACGTCTGTTACTGGTACGCTTCTTGCAGGCAAGTCATGAGATCCAGCAAGTCGCGGTCAATTTGGAAGATCTCAGAACGAAGATCAACCAACATATCAGAACGATCAGCAAATACCTCAATGTTTGCTTTGCCGTTAGGAATGGTGTTAGTTAGCACGGCCACGCGGCGGCGCCCCTCTGGCGTGTTTATGTTTCGCGGAATCACTTTGAACTGTTGCCAGCGTTCCAGCATTGCTTGCAATCGCGTTTTGGTGCCACCAACAGGCGCTCTATTCAGATAAGTCCAAACGAAGTCCGGGTATTTGGAATCAGCGTCAGTCTGAATGTTGAAAACTTCGGCCAACATGTTAGGTTTGGCTGGCAACCGATGCGCCCCGCCGCTTTGCTGCTTCAAAGCCCAGCTACCAAGCCCGATCGTGGCACCACCGGCGACTAACTGCAAGACATTGTTCGTAACCTGATTCGCGGCAAAACTTCTGGAATTACCAATTTCACTAATGCCACCGCTTGCAACCACGTTCTCTATCGAGTTCAGTTTGATCGCTTTGTCGCGGCGGTCTTCCAACACGCCGCTCAATCTATTGATGTAAGCGAGCTCGCGCTCAATTCTCGCTGTTGCGTCTCTGACTTGCAAGGTTGCGACTGCAACTTTCATACTCAATGTCTGTTTTAGTTTCAGACGGTCGATCTCACCTTTCGTGTCAAGTTCCGCCATGGCACCATACTGTTCGACTTTTAGGAGCAGAGGAATGATGCCCAATTGCTCGGCGATATCGCGCGCAGTTGGAGAAAGGCCATTCTCCCTTTCAGATGAACCGGCCGTCGCCCTTGAAACGGGAGGAGGAATACTTGCTGCGAGCGCTTCAGTACAGAACAAAGCTAGCAACGCCGAAAGGACTAGCGACTTTTTTAGTGCAATAGCGATTGTAAACACGATAATTCCAGCCGGCACCGATTCCGCGAGCCAATGTCCGAATGACCCGAAAAATTATATCCCGGGTCCGGGTAAGATCGGATTAATAAAAGGGCTTCCTCCTACCTGCGCTCAGGGCGTTCGGAAAGACCCAACATCTGCGAATCTGGTCCGTTTGCCTCCGCTGAGAAGAACGTCGCCACAATCGGTGTCGCTTACGTACCAACCCTCAAAGCATTAACAAACAAAGCATCCGGAGGTCCCGTTGACTACGCGGGAACAGACTCTGCCGTCGAAACTGCAGATCGAGGTGTCGCATTTGCATTACTCACGGTCCGGAGCCAACTGAAAACCGTCTCGCCCGGGCGCCGCTGCATTGCGTGTATCCTAGTTTGTTACCTGGCGCAGAGGGGTTCTCATCGCAAATCCAGTTCTATTCGTTTTGCGGAACACCACGCAACTGTGAAATAATCGTACACATCGTCGAGCGGTGAAAGATGGAAATTCAAGTCCGGGTCGAGCAGCTCGCTGTCGGTGCTAGCGAAAGTGGAATACTTAAAGAACCCACCCTATCTCTTGAGTTCACGCTAGAGGGTATCGTCGGAGACAGGCACGCCGGTTTCACCAAGAAGGCCGATGGAAGAGATCAAGGCGTTAGGCGAGGAACAATTGTTCGCAACTGGCGCCAATGGTCAGCTGTATCGACAGAAGAACTCGAAAGAATCTCGGCTGCCATGCAAATCGAAAAGATTGAACCAACGTGGCTTGGAGCAAACATCGCTTTTTCTGGACACGAGTCTCTAACGCAAATTCCGAAGGGTTCAACGATCTGGTTTAGTTCCGGTGCGGTACTAACAGTAGAAGGCGAGAATGCGCCCTGTATCGGTCCTGGTAAAGAGATCGCCAGGCACTTCGATAGCGTCAGCCCGTCCGCATTTCCCAAAGCCGCTCAACATTTGCGCGGGTTAGTCGGTGTGGTTTACCGAGCAGGAAAAGTATCACTCGGTTCGACGGCAACGATTGTTCCTTATGAAGGCTTCGATGCTCTAACTCGACCGCCTCAAGATCTGTGACTAGGGAGCGATGTTTGCGATCACGGCTCTCATTGATTTTGCTGAAAGGCTCATGATCATTTCACTCTGACACTGCGTAATGTCGATTTCCGCATTCTCCAAATGCTTCTTAACACGATCAATCACAGCAACATCGGTATCAAAGTTCTCTCGGACACAGGCCGGTCAAATACTTGGTATGACAAACCGGTTGGGAGGTAATAGGATGAAGTATCTACGGGAGGGACAAGCATGGGACGAAGAGCTTTCACAGGCCTCTCACTGTGGTTCACGTCAATCGCAGTCCTGGTCTTACTTTGGTTGATTGCGCCCACTTACGTGAGTCCGTTCTACAACCATCCCATTGCAAGATTACTCATCCTCCTGGTTTTCCTGGCGCACACCTGTGCCTGTCTTACCTACTCGTTGGCAGAATTGCTGCACCTTCCGTCGTTTTTGAGGTTTGTCCCGTTGATTCTGTGCATTTTAACAACGCTCACCATGTTTTTACTTCCGACGCTCGGTCCTGCGGTGATTGCTATTGCACAAGCGACCGCCAATCTACCGCAATGACGCTTAGCACCAGGTGCTACAGTGCGAGGCACGTTCCCGGTCAGCGTGCGCTAGCTCTACTTCACCCATTAGATCGTAAACTTTGGCGCGACTCTCGTATGCAACGGACACCGCAGGATGCATGTTGCCACCACTGACCTGTTTCACCTGCCGATTGGTGTGCAACGTCAGCGCAATCAATAAA
Source organism: Candidatus Obscuribacterales bacterium (assembly GCA_019752635.1). GTDB lineage: Bacteria > Cyanobacteriota > Vampirovibrionia > Obscuribacterales > Obscuribacteraceae > JAKFUT01. The sequence continues at coordinate 12,344 of JAIELX010000036.1, forward strand.
CTGTAGTCGTCGATCGCATTCTCGAACAAACCAAGCTTGCAATAAGCTTCTGCACGCATGATGTACACAGCCAGACTGGTGGGAAATCTTTTGATAATCTCGTTGCAGTCACTCACAACGTTGGCGAACTTATACATGCAGCTCAAAGACCACAGGCGATCGAAGTACGGACGAATATCCGAAGGTTCGGCCTCGATTGCCAAATTGAAATCACCCAACGCTTCGGCATACTTATGAAGAAGCATTCTGGATCGTCCACGTCCATAGTGAAACGCAGCCCGCCTTTCACTCTCCGATGTCCCGCCGGGTTCGCAGCGAGCTGCTGTTCGTGCCATAGCCTCGAAATCCAGCGGAACATCAACCCTTGCATCCATTAGCACTTGATTCAACACAACCTTGCCCTCATCAACCCTTGCTAAGAGATTGAGCTAGAAAGTTTTCAAACTTGTGGCAAACTCGGCGAAGGAGTAAAATGAATATTGTACGTTTTCCTTCATTATTCAGATCGCCCACATTACAACATGACTACCTCGAAAAATACAAGCCCCGCATGCACCGCCGACTTCGAACGCCCTCCGGGAGAGTTTTTCTTCGGAAACGCCCGCTTCGTCAACCAAACACCTCTAACCTATTCCCTTTCGGTGAGGGAGCGCTTCGGCGATTGGATCGAATTCTCAGCTTTCTTTGCTCCCGTGACGGTGCGGTGGTATCAGCTCACCCACCCTTGCGCGGTAGAGCATGTACTTCAGAAGCACCAGAACCGCTACAGGAAGCCGGATCTATTCAATGACTCAGTCGGACTAATGACCGGCAACGGCATTCTTACCAGCGAAGGCGAACAATGGATGCACAACCGCCGCCTCGCACAGCCCGCTTTTCACCGCCAACATATCAGCACGCTTGCAGACCTCATGGTCGGGTGCTGTGACGAGCTGCTCCAAAAGTGGCAGAAGCTTGATGATGGAAGCGTAATCGACTTGCACAAGGAACTAGTGGGGCTGACGTTTAACATCGCCGGGCAAGCGCTCTTCGGTGCAGACCTCGGACATGACGGGACTGGTTTCGGCGATGCGCTCCGCGACGCCTTCGAGTTCATCAACTACAAAATGACCAACTACCCGATGACGCCACCTTTATGGCTTCCTCTCAAGCGCAATCAGCACTTCAAGGAAGCCAAGAACCAGCTGGACACGGTTGTCCTCAAAATCATCGAACAACGCAGACACAATAACTTCAGCCAAAACGATTTCCTCGGACTGCTGCTTAATGCACGCGACGAGGTCAGCGGCGAGGGAATGAACGACCAACAGTTGAAGGACGAAGCAATCACACTGCTGGTCGCAGCGCACGACACCGTTGCAGCAGCACTATCTTGGACCTTTTATTTGCTCGCAAAAAATCCGCTGGAAGATCGCAATTTCTACGACGAGGTCAGCGGAGCATTAGCGGGTCAGTCTCCTAATCTACAAATGATGGAAAAGACGCCATACGCGAAAATGGTTTTCGAAGAAGCATTGAGGCTTTATCCTCCGGCATGGGGCCAACCACGCCAGGCATTGGTGGATGATGAAATCGAGGGACGACACTTGCCAAAGGGGGCGATCATTTCGCTTTCTCAATGGGTTACGCATCGACATCCGGAGTTCTGGGACAAACCGGAAACATTTCTGCCGGAGCGATTTTCACAGCAGAATAGCGCATCAAGACCACGGTTTGCGTACTTCCCCTTTGGTGGCGGCTCGCGTGTTTGCATAGGGCAACACATGGCAATGATGGAAGGACAAATCGCACTTTGTGCGATCGGTTCGCGCTATCGCTTTGAACTTACTGAAGAGGTAACTCCAGACCCGACCTTTACGCTGATTCCCAAAGGTGGACTTCACGTCAGGCTCCGGAGGCGAGCGTAATGGTTTCAGACAAGCGAGAGGCGATAATTACCGCATCGCGAACACTCTTTCGCCAGTATGGAGTGAAGAAGACAAGCATGCAGGACATTGCAAGAGAAGCGAAGATTGCAGTGGGCACCGTTTACCTTTACTTCAAAAGTAAGGAAGAAGTTGTTGCTGCGGGCGTTGGCGAGTACAGAGAGATTCACAAACAACAGACTCTCGCTGCCACCCGCGGGAGCAGTTCTCCGGCGGACCGCTTGCGCACGTACATCCGCCAGCGTTTTCGCGCGTGCGCTGATACGCGCAAAGCAGGCTCCCATGCAGCGGAGATTGCGCGTGCAGTAGTAAGAGTTCAACCAGATCGATTCCTGGAAGAAAGTGAGTGGTTCTTCCAAACAGTGCAGTCGATTCTCGAGCAAGGTGCGCAACAAGGGGAATTCTCACTCGAGACGGCCGAAGTCGATACCACGGTTTTCCTGTACTCAATAGCGTGGTTCTTCCCTTACGAACGTAGCGAATTTTTTCCAGAACCGGACGAGGAAACACTGATGGCTTCAGTGGAATGGTTTATCCGCAAGTGGACGAAGCGCTAGTCCTTCTTCTTCCCTGGCTTTCCGCCTGTAAGCAACCCAATCACCAGCATGACAAACCCTGCTTCTGCCGCGGGAAGGAAACCGTTGATCGTAAAGTACTGCGGCATCAAGTTTGCCGTAAGCATCAGAGCCACAGCAGGCATAATCCAGAAACCGGTAATCCATAGCGGAATCAACCAGAGAAGCGCCATTCCAAAGGTTGTCACAGTCCAGATTGCGGCGATAGCGCCGACAACCACTTCCACCCCCCAGAGCATTAGTCCGAAAAGAATTGATAACAGTGCAGCGGCACCGAGGTTCCCGTGAAAATCGATGCCGGGTATCATTGGCATTATCGTCGTGAACGCAAGAACCGAGAGGGCCAGTTTGATGATGAATCGTTTCATAGTCCAACTTTCTCGAATGGTGCCTGATTCCAATATTACACGCAGACACAACTGCCGCTTGAATGCCCTCAAAATATTAACATCCTGCGGCACCGGTAACTGTCTTTCAAGTTAGCAATTTCTGTCGGGCGAACCGGTAATCCCGGATATATACTTCGATCACCAAGTTGGAGATTAAGGTGAAGACGCCAGCGATTGAGGACTATTGCGCCAAACTTCGAGGCGTATTCAGGTACATCGACTCACATCTACAAGATGACTTGAGCGTCGATACATTGAGTGAAATCGCCGGCTTTTCGAAGTTCCATTTTCACCGTCAGTTCACCGCAATGGTTGGAATGGCTGTTTATAAATACGTGCAATTAGCACGGTTCAAACGAGCCTCGTACAAGCTGGCATTTCGCAATGACACCATTGGCGAAATCGCAATGGACAGCGGGTATGAAGCGCCGGAAGCCTTTTGCAGAGCATTCAAACAACGCATTGGACAGACGCCGAGTGAGTTTAGAACATCCCCTCAATGGAAGTCTTGGCAGGAGATCTTTGACCGACTAAGCAATGCAAGGATGAATTTCATGAACGCAAACATATTAGCGGAACAGGTCAAATTGGTGGAGATGCCGACAACAAGGGTAGCGGTACTGGAGCATCGTGGTGCCCCTGTCTTGCTTGGTGACTCGATACGAACTTTCATAGCGTGGCGAAAGTCTATGGGATTGTCGCCCTCGAAATGCGCTACTTTCAACATTATGTATGACGATCCGTTCAACACTGAACCGGAGGACTTTCGTTTCGATCTCGCCGTTGCCACAGACCGGATTATTGCGCCGAACGAACTCGGTGTTATCTCAAAAGTCATCCCGGGCGGCCGATGCGCCGTGCTACGACACATCGGCTCCGACGATTCTTTCGGCCGCTCCGTGACCTGCCTCTATGGCGAGTGGCTACCGCAAAGTGGCGAAGAGGTTCGCGACTTCCCCCTGTATTGTCAGCGTGTCGCATTCTTTCCAGACGTACCGGAAAACGAAGCAATCACCGATATCTTCCTGCCGATTATCTAAATCGTCCTCACGAATTCTTCCAATTTGACTGCCAGAGTAGTTAAACTTGTGAAGGGACTTTCCGGGAGGTAACGGGCTGTTGAAGGAACGATTTGAGATCAAGAAATGGGCAATGCTCCTCGTCGCGTTCATGTTCTTGCAGTGCGATCCAGCCCCGGCCACAGCAGAGTATAGTGCGGCAGAAGCCGACAAATTCGCTGCAATTCTGAAACACAATTTCAAATACTGGGATTACGATCACGACGGCGTTCTCACCTCGGAAGAACTCGACCAGGCGATACAAGATCCGTCGATCAAGGGCGAACAGGCTGCAGCACTTTCTGCAGTTAAGGTGTATTCGCGAAGCGTTTGGAAAAGAGACGATTATATTGACGAATTTTCGCTAGACCAATTGATGCCGTTTGATGCAGGTTCTGGACAACCAACTGCAGTTGGTAAGAAACTAGTGTCGATGTTCACTACATATAAAAAGAAAATTGCCAATGAATCTCCTGAGCTTTTTGCTAACGGTCTCCCGCATATAGAAGAGATCAAGCAGGGAAAGACCGGTGACTGCTACTTTCTCTCCACTGTCGGAGGTCTGGCGTATCACTCGCCTCAGAGAATCATCGACATGATTCAACAGAATACAGACGGTTCATTTATTGTGACTTTTCCGCGTCACAGGTCTATTGCAGTTGATCCACCAACTGATGCGGAAATGGCTTGCTACAGTGATGCCGGCGATGACGGACTCTGGTTGCACGTTCTAGAAAAAGCATATGCGATCTGGAAGAACGACAAAACGCGAAAGTATGACCTGGAGCCACTAGATGTGGTGATTCATGGTGGCTCAGGCGGGCGAATGCTCATGTTCATGACAGGGAACGCTTGCGTCCGGCTCCCTACCTCGCAAACCAGTGCCGACCAGCTGCGAAGCGCAATGACAAGGGCTCTGGAGAGACAACTGATAGTGAACACGGGCACGAAAGGACATTGTCTGACTATCTTGAAATATGATCCGCAGTCAGACACTGTGACAGTGTGGAATCCCTGGGGCACAGACGGAACTTACTCGACTGTACACCAGGAAATGAAACACGGCGTGTTTCAGATGCCGCTTTCGGATTTGCAAAAATACTTTGTATCAATCCTGCCGGAGCACGATCGTCCGTGGACCGTCCGAGATTTTAACAATCTGAAGTAGTGCGGATGCACGCCCGCTCCGGGGCTAAACGCAGTCTAAGTGCCGATGCCGGCTGAAAGCTGGCGCTCCCGCGAGCCGCCGCGTCCGCGAATTTCGTCTAAATTGGTGCGAATCTGTTCTTCCACCACGTCGCGCAACACGCGAAGATTGCTCTGGTGATCTTGAGGGTGAATGGCAGGCAAGATACGCACGGTGATATTGGAGCGAAACGTCAGGCTCTTCGCATCCTTTGGCAAAACCTGATAGGTACCGTCCACCACGATTGGCACAACCGGTACATTTGCGTCAATCGCCAATTTGAAGGGACCAGTGCGAAACTCACCAAGTTCACCGTCGACACTGCGAGTGCCTTCGGGAAAGATCATGATGGAAGTGCCCTTACTAAGCCAATCTCGACAGTCTTGCATCATTTGTTTGATGCTCTTGCGGTCTTCGCGCGCAAGACGAACATACTGGTTTATCTTCATGTTCCATCCGATGAATGGAATATTGAAAATCGATTCTTTCGATACCCACTTATACGGGACGCTGATACCATAGAGAACCATGATGTCCCAGTAGGACTGGTGATTGGCCGCCAGCACGCTGGCGCCCTTTGGTATATTTTCCAGCCCTTCGATGCGACATTTCCACAACGGATTGATGAGCACATAGTGGTGCCCCCACCAGCACGCAAACGCATGGAGTTTTTTTCGCAATGGATCCGACTGCGCCGTAACTGCGCAGATGGTGGCAGCTATACAAAAGAAAAATGCCGAAGAGACAAAAAAGTATGTAAGAAACAGCAGTGTTAGAAATCGCGATATCATGGTCAAAACCTTGCAGCAATCGGCAGATCTGGTTCCGGCACAAGTATAGCGCGATTATCGGACAAAACGCCGCTTATTAGGAAACTACACCTAATGCCTAATAATCACCGAACTTCAAAGATTCACTGCCGGTTGGCGTCTTAACTTCCAAGTCGGCACCGGTGGCAACCCACTCGTTCATAGAGCGAATACCTTTGATTTCAAGCACTCCGGAATTGCTGTTCCCGGTCAGTTCCACTTTAAAGTCAGCCGTACCCATAGGTCCATGTTGGTTTACAGCAGCTTTATCAACGCGATATTGGATTTTCGATCCGAGTAGTTTCTTCACAGTAGGATCTTGCTCTACTCTGACAAGGACTTCCTTGTAGAGTTCTTCAGCATCAGCAGTACCAGCCGGAGGCCGGTCACTGAATGAACTTTGAGATTGCTCAGCCGCCTGCATCTTCAAATCGTTGCGTTCACTTGCTTGAACGCCGGATGTGCTTAACAAAAAGCGTTGATTGCTCTTGCCGCTCTGAACTTCGGCACGCTCCATAGTGAAATTGTTGCTATGCGGGTCGCCTTTTGTGCGGACATAAACGACACCGGTGCCGTTCGGGCCGCGAACGGGAATAGACATCTCAGACACTTGTCGATTGCGATCATGCGCGACATACACATTACCCTGCACTTGCATGGGACGACCGATTTCGCGATAGCAACGCTCATTGCTTTCGACAGTGGCAAGCGCAAGATTGGCCCACTTGCGATGGGGATTAAAGTCGTCAATCATTGCTTTGACTTGAGGCATTTCGGTGGACAGTTTCCACCCCATGAGACCGAACGGAATGATCAAAAACAGCACAAGGAGTGCAATAAACCCCATTGTGCCCCAGAACGCCCACTTGCGTTGATAGGCGTGAAACGCTTCGACGCTCGGCCAGTCTTTGTTTTGCCAGGCCCAATCATTTCCCTTGAAGCCCAAAATCCAGCACATGACCAGGTGAACGCCCGGAATCAAGCATAGAAGCGCAATCCAGACATTGTTGAAGATGCCCCAGATCCAGGAAAACATGAACGCGCCCCAGTTCCACCCTTTGACCTCCGGCGGGACGACTTTACTCGAATTAATTAGCTCCATCGTTCTGAGTCTCCTTCTTAATGGGACATCTGCCCGCTGGCCCCTTACCCGAAACTAGACTCACTTTCCTCTCCCGCAAGCACACCGATAGGGGGCGAGGCGCATAATCCGCGGGCGCTTGTGGAACATAACAATAGCAGTTCCTTCCAATTAACAATCAGGGTCCAATCCGGATGCTACAGAAGCCGCTATTTATCTGGATTCCAATCATCCTTCTAGTAATTGGACTATCCATTCCGCTGTACAAAGAAGTCCGCGATAAGCTTCACCTTCACATTCCAATTCCTACAGCGAAGGGGCTTGAAACGAAGCTGGTAATAATCGATCAGAATGCTCTGGACCTCGTGATGGCGGCCGCGGAGCATGACTTGCATGGAGAACCAGATCTGGCAACAGAGGATTATCATGCCTGCATCGACTCTCCGAGTTTCGGAAAATTTGCAGGCAAGATTAGATCAGTACTTCGAGAACTGGTCGATATGCGCGAAATGGCAACGAAGCCGAACTACATCGAGGAGTTGCTTTGTCACTCGGAAGTTTTCTACTGGCCGAAGAGCCGCTTACCGATTAAGGTCTACGTACCGAATGACGATTCGAAAGATGGATTTTCTCCAATGGACCGTAAGTCGATTGAAGACGGATTGAACCAGTGGATCGCCGTGGTTCCCGACAAATTGAGCTATGTGTTTGTAAACGACAAAGCCGGCGCGGACCTGGTATTTTCTCAACGAGCGACCTCAGGTGACCTTGGTCTGTCCAAGCTGAAAGCCGCCCATACCGTCCCCCTCCCGGAGCGACCGATGCGATGGCGTGTTGCGCCGATCAGCAAAGTAAACATCGATGTGGTGAAAGTGACACCGCCCATCAAAAACGAGTCGGATGAACGACTGGCGGTCCGCAAGAAAGTTTTCTTGCATGAAATTGGGCACGCTCTCGGACTGAGCGGACACTCCTGCAACGCGGCCGACACAATGTTCTTTTCGGAAAACGGCAACAATGGTCCGCTGAGCAAACGAGACAAAGAAACGCTGAAGGCTATTTACACAACACCGCAACTAGAGCGTTTTGCAGAAACATTCATACGAGCGAGAGCCGACAAGAACGACAAATACGCATTGATGTTGCTGGCGATGGGCTTGCAAGCCAACGAGCCAGATTCGCCGGCAGTACGCAAGAAGGTTTTCGAGCTTGTAAAACGTTCGGCTGATCTTGGTCTCGTCAAGGCGCAGGTGCTTGTCGGTGGTTATTATCTCGACGGCGATGTGGTACCACGAGACATACAGAAGGGTGTTCGTTATGCGGAGATGGCGGTTGATCAAGATTCTGCCAGCGCTTGCTTGATGTTGGCTCACCTCTTTGAGAAGGGAACAGGCACGCTCCCGGATGTTGAAAAGGCCGACTACTTCTACAAGCGCGCGCTGAGAATGGATTCTTCGATGGCGGAGATCAATTACGCCGATTTTTTATGCTACATGCGCGGTGATCAAGACAGCTACACCCGCGCCGCTACTTATTACAAAATGGCCGCGGATGCGTTCTCTTGCGAAGCAATGACACGACTAGCAGTGCTTTATGGATCAGGCTATGGCGTCAAGAAGGACCAGAAGGAGGCGCAGTATTGGTCGAACAAGGCACTCGCCATCATTGACCGTTTGCGCCCGCAAGATGCAGCAGGATACTTCCTGCGCGGCAGACTCTGGCATGCCACCAACAGGTCAAAAGAGGCGATCGCAGACTTCAACAAAGCAATTGCACTTCAACCAAAGCTGCGCGGTGCGCACATCGCCCGCGGCTTGGAGTACTTCAATGATGGCGATTTCGAGAAAGCGAAAGTCGACCTGACGAACGCTCTGCAGTCCGATCCGCAAGATGTGGAGCCATATTTCATTCGTTGTCTGATTTCCCTAGCACAAAACAAGCCATCGGAATGCTTGAAAGATGCGAAGCAAATATTCGAGAAGGCGCCCGATCCGGACAACACCCGGCTATATGGACTTCTCTATTCGGCGATAGCAAACAGAATGTTGCACGACGAGGACGCAGCCAAAACGCTGATCCGCGAAGCGAGTCAGCGCGTTTCACAAAGCACATGGCCGGCTCCACTTGTTCGTTACCTGGCCGGCGAAGTTGATGCATCGGAACTGGAAAAGCTCTCACAAGGCGAAGGACAGCTGACCGAAGCGCAGGCTTTTATCGGACTAAATCGAGCGGCGGCCGGTGATAGCGGAGCTGCAAAGCGTGCTCTCCTGTGGGTTAAACAGAATGGCGATGCTCGGTTCTATGAGCATGCTATTGCCGTGGCAACACTCAGTAGAATCGAAAAAGAAGGGCTTCACATAAATCGTTAGCGAATAATTTTTCGGAATAACGTGACTCTTCCCAACATTCCTACCTTATGGTAAGTAATACGTGAACATGAGCACGCGGTCCCAAATTACTAGTAACTCGGCGAACCTTTCAATTGTCTTTCGACAGGAGTTCTCTGTGGTGAAAAGCCTTACAAGGACGACTGCCCCCATTTTGCTGAGGGGTAAATCACTACAGACCCCGAGCCCAGAACACAGATAGGAAAAGGCTCTTCGGATTTCTCTCACAGCTAAAGAAGTTTAGTTCGTGGAACAGAGTAGTCAAGCAGAGAAGCATTCGGTTCCCCCAATTGGTTGCAAGTCTCTCGGTATCTAGTAATGAGTTTTAGAAAGACGGGTCAAACTCTAAAATGATTGGATCAGCAGTAAAGGTTTTCATAGCAGAAGACCACGGTGTAGTAAGAGAAGCTCTTAAGAGATTCATCAATTCACAGCCGGATTTCGAGGTGGTAGGAGAAGCCGCCGGCGGGCTTGAAGTTGCTGGCAAAGTCCAGGAAAGCAAGCCCGACGTAATCATTATGGATCTGTCCTTACCAGGGATGGATGGCATTAAATGTACAGCCAGCCTACTCAAATCAAATCCGGATACAAAGGTAATTGCACTAACAGCTCACGAGGAGATGTCGTTCATCCGCGAGTGCCTGGCCGCTGGCGCGAAGGGCTATGTCCTGAAGCGCTCCATGGCGGAAGAACTGAGATTGGCGCTAAATGTGGTGTCACGTGGTGGTACATATTTGGATCCACTCGTCTCCGCAAAATTGCAGGAAATGCTGTCTCAGGCTCCGGATTCCAGCTCCTCAGCAAACAAGTTGAGCGAACGTGAAGTGCAAGTGGTTACGTTGATTGCAAGAGGACTAAGTGCAAAGGAGATCAGCAAGCAGCTAGCTATTGGCGTCAAAACGGTTGAGACGTATAAAGCGCGCGCATCGGAAAAACTAGGAATCCGCACTCGCGCCGAATTGGTTCGTCACGCATGCGAATACGGTTGGCTAAAAGACGAGCTTCGGTAATATTTGCTGCAAGTTATTCCGGGATCGCCGGCATCCGTCCGGTCCCGGAAGCGAGGTAAACTTTAAGAGCGACGCTGGAAATGGCGTCGCTCTTTTGTCTCTTCAGACGATTACGCCACTTCAGCCTTACGCCTGAAACCCTACGTGTGCCTCCTTCGGTCTGCGACAGCATCAAAAATGATGCGAAACGTTCATTAAATCGCAGAATACGTCGTAAGACTTTTACCGACGCTCGGTGATTTTTCCCTTACAGACCGGTGCGACCTCGTAGGGTTTACGGGTACCGCACTCAACGGCAAATCTCACCGTCGACCGCTTAGTGGTTCCGGAAGTCCTTCTTTGCCGGGCTCCTGACACCGGGAGTCAACGTGCAATCAGTGTAATTTCAATTCGCGATAGTGAATCTTCAAACCGCTGAACGGAATAAAGTGAGGTTCGGTTCGATAGATCTTCAACCCGACAGAATCATACAAAGACTGCGCTGCAACCTCAGCTCGATGGTTACTGGTGTAGAGCCGCAGGAAGTCCTTTCCTTCCGCACGTGCGGCCTCAATCGTATGGTTGATTAGCGCTCGCCCTACGCCATGTCCGCGATACGCGTTACCAACGCCGAGCCATCCTACCCATCCCGCTTCAGCAGCATCCTCCGCCATCTCGTAGATTCCGGTCGTTCCGAGAACCCGGTTCTGCTTGTCCACAGCCACCCAGTATTTTGCATTTAGTTCACCGGAAGCTACCGTGCGGGGACAGCCGGTAGCTTCCAGCGAAGCCCTCAAATCTCTACCAGGTCGCAAGTAAGGCCAGCCATGGCGAAACGACTCGTTCACGGTCTGAATAGCGCCTGCTAGATTTTCGCGACTCAGCGGAACAATCGAGTATTCGAGTCGCGACGACGCAGCAATCGGCGCGCTAAGTCCTCGCTGTTCCAAAACAGTAGCGCCTCGCAGCATTAGAGCGCGACATGCCACCCCCGCAGCAAGTGTCCCTGCCGCCACCACTAGTGCCACATCCTTGTATTCCGCTGGTCCGGGAACACAATCGCGCACCCGCGCGTGAGTTTCACGAAGTACCTCCTGGAACCACGCGGTCACGGAGGTTCGCTCTTCATGCAACAGCGACTCGGAATGCGTCAGACTGATCTTCTCGCCCATTTTGCGCTCCCGTTTTGGAACCAGAACGATGTATTCGTACACTTAGAATGTTGCCGTTTTGTTGTGAGCCATGCAGACTGGGTGTTTACGGTCAAGATAATCCTGAGGCACACTGGGCATAAGGGACTTCAGATAGATCGATCATGCATCGGGAACGAGACCCCCGCCCCAAGACAGGTTAAACGTCCGAATGTCCCGCAAAAAGACGCAAAACGCTCTGAACTCCTTTCTAGTTGCTGCCGACGCGCTGGTAAAAATGAACCAGCTCATCGAAGCAGAGATCAGATATAAAAACGCGTTGAAACAAGCGGAAAAAGACTACGGTATCAATAGCGATCAAACGATGCTTGTGTCGAGCATTTTGTCGGCGTTTTATCGCACGCAGAATCGCGAAGAAGAAGCGATCGAAATTGAAGCGCGGCTGTTCGCTTGGACAATGGAGCCGCAACAAGCCGCCGATGTAGAGAGTACACGGCGCTTTGTCGGTGGTGCCAAATCCGAACCATCGACTGCCACCGACGAGAGAGGAGTTCGCATTCCCGCCAGTTTGAGACGCCCGTGCCAGATACTCGGACTAAATCTTGAGGAACCGCTATCCGTTTCAAACATAAATAAGGCGTGGAAGAAACAGATGCTTTCGCAAGGAGCACATCCGGACCTTGGCGGCAACACCGATGAAGCAGTTCTGCTCAACAAGGCGAAAGAGCAACTTATGGCTTACCTGGAAGAGCGTGCACCAAAACTCGGTTCCAAATTCAAGAAATGATCACATCCACACTTCGCGATTGGCGAAGTAAGTAGCCTGCCGATCCGGATACTTAGCCCTGAAATTTTTGTACTGCTGAAGAAGCTTTTCATAGCGCCGATCTGACATTTCCAGCGATTCGTGCGGATAATCAACAAGGAAGTTTTCAACCTTCCAAATGTTTCGCGTGGAAAATCTCCAATCGTAACCACCGAGCTCCCGCAGATCTACAACGGCAAATCCAGTGATACGACCGGTGAAATCGACATAAGGATCGAAGTAGCTGGCGGCAACCTGCCGTGGGGTCTTGAAGATTGGCTTTCTGCCATGCAACCCTTCATCGCGCGAGCGCGCCACCGCGCCCCATCCTGAAGGAGCTTTGAACAAGAATATGACATGGTCAAGCTTGTCGACCGATTCAAAGCTGAGCAACAATGGCGGATAGTCATGCTGCTCGAGAATTACAGCTGCTGTAACTGCAGCTTCCAAACAATGAGCGCTTTTTAGACGAATCACCTCTCTAAAGGAGCGCTGAGAGTTTACCTCTTCCTCTCGGTTGTATTTGAGCTTCCGCAAAAATGACTGAACCTGACGAGGTGTTCTGTGTGCCTCAACAATGCGCCATTCCGCAGCAGTAAAACAAGAGCGCGCAGGTTTCGATGTATTAGTTTGCATTCGCGGACTTGATCTCTCCAGTAGCGGAAGTCTTGTTTATGCTACCACCAAAGGGTTCACAGAAGGGCTAAGTGCGTGGTCAAGGGAGTAAAATGTGGAATTCGACTAGCTGGATTACCCTTATGAAAACTAATGCTGTCCGAGTCCTGGATAACCTCGGAATTTCCTACGAGTTGCGTGATTACGAAGTGGACCCGGACGACCTCACTGCAGAAACGGTAGCGGCAAAAATTGGATTCGATGCCGAACAAGTTTTTAAAACCCTTGTCACTCGAGGAGATAAGAATGGCATCTGTTTGGCTGTTGTACCGGGTAATGCCCAGCTAGATTTGAAAGCTCTGGCGAAACTTAGCGGTGATCGTAAGACCGAAGTTGTCGCCCTCAAAGAAGTACAGCCCCTAACCGGATACATCAGGGGTGGTGTCACCGCACTGGCCTGCAAAAAAGACTATCCAGTATACGTCGACGAGAACGTATATCTGTTTGACGTGATTTCCGTCTCGGCCGGCGTCAGGGGCACGCAGATTCTACTGGCACCGGATGATTACATTCAAGCAACAAAAGCGACTGTCGGACTTATCTCTAAACCTCAGTAAGGTTGAGGCAAAACGCGCAGCCTCTTTATTACGACATTCAAAAGTTTCGGACGCCGGTTCAAACGTTAGTTGCGTTTTTCATTTTTGTTGATGTCCATAGCCGTATTGATACCGAACGAGCCATCGAACGGGTTCCAATTCGGCATGCCTCTCTGTCCATCGCTTGCCTGAGCCGCCTTCTCCGCGGCGCGACGCTCATCATCCTTTGCGATAACTTTAGAAGCTTCAATAATGTCGTAGATGACCATGCCCTCCACCTCAAAACCGACCACGGGTAGCGTCCAGTTCCGACTGGTTGAATACTCAGCATTTTTTATGATCACATTCGGGTTTTTCATTCGATTCGCCTCACTCTGCATAGCGGCCCGAACAGTTTTTAGATTCAATTCCGAGTGATGGTCCTTAATGGCGTCAGTCAGAAGAGCGTCGTGCACCTTGCGATCAACAGCGTTCAGATCCGTTGCGTTATCGTACATATGGACCAGGCGATTGCCTTCGTCTACTGAACTCTTTTGAACTTGAGCTTCTCTGCTATCCATAAACTTCACTCACCTCGTTCGGGATGTGATAATCATATGGAGCGATTCTGAAAATCGTCTGAAATCTCAAGACGTCCGTCTATCAATCCATTTGTCGACATTGTGCGGCTCAAATCGTTCTAGTAGATCCAATAAGTCCTCAACACCCGGAGAATGCTGGACTATTTCGCCCAGAGACTTGCTTATAAAGGCTTCCTCAACGGCATGATCAAACTGAGCCAATAGAGCATCATAGTAGCTTCCGACGTTCAAAATGCCGCAAGGTTTGCGGTGCAAGCCCAGCTGCGCCCACGTTACTATTTCGCAGAACTCTTCAAAGGTTCCGAACCCTCCGGGCATTGCTACAAAGGCATCGGATAGTTCTTCCATTTTTGCTTTTCGTTCATGCATCGACTTAACGACAAGAAGCTTTGTCAGTGAAGGGTGAGCAAGTTCCTTGGCCATCAGTATTTCAGGAATAACACCTGTTGCTTCGCCACCATTGGCAAGCACTTCATCTGCGACAAAACCCATAAGTCCGACGTGCGCGCCACCATATACGAGACCATAGCCGCGCCGAACAATCGCGCGACCAAGTTCGCGAGCAGCCGCCTCATACTCGGGACGGGAACCTCTGCTCGATCCGCAGAAAACACAGATGTTCTTGATGACATTCATCGCAATATACTGTCGACAATATTGAACTTAGTAAATCGGTGGCGGGAGGGCAAATATTACAAGTTGTCGAGGCAAAAGTCCAGAAAGGTCCGATTATGTGAACTTGTAGCGTTTCAATCCGGGCAAGCACATCAATTGACATCAGGCGAAGAGACTGATATTGCTCAAAAATGTGTTACCGTGTTGATAGTGTTGCCCATTTTGAGAAGTAGTTCCAACCATGTTCAGAACTGTACTATTCGATTTCGATGGCACACTCGTACCGTCGCTTGACTTTTGGCTGGACGGATTCAAATACGCATTTGGCAAACTTGGCGTCGGCATCACAGAAGAAGAGATTATCGAGCGCTGCTTTTACAGAAAAGACGTTGAGATCGCCGAGGCATTCAACTTACCTTGCGTGACAACTTTCTGGCAACACACGGAAGAAAGTCTTGCGCGCTCTTACGCGACTCCAACACTCTTTCCCGGAGTGAGGGAAGTACTCGATCACTGCAAGGACAGTAACATAACGGTTGGATTAGTGACCTCATCGGAGCGATCCTTTGTGCAGTGCGCTTTAAAGACTATGGATATAAGTCATCACTTTGCCACCGTCGTCACCGCTAACGACGTGAAGAACTTTAAGCCCCATCCTGAGCCGGTTTTGCAGGCCCTTGGTCATCTGAATGCCAATGCGGCTGAGACTTTGTTCGTAGGAGATTACGTGGTCGACGTGCAGTCCGGAAAAGCTGCAGGCACCTTTACCGGGCTGTTCTTTACCGAGCGACACCAGCGTTTTCATCAGTACGAGCATGTGGCGGCTTCCGATCCTGATTTCATTTTTTCAGACTATGCCCATTTCTTGGATAAGCTCAAGAGCGGCGAGCTTGTATCTCCGAAGGAACCCGCTTAGTCCCAAAATTCATTGAGAATCGATGAGCAAGACGCATCGAGCCGGATCAGCATGGGCTTCCAAAAGTTTCGAAATGCCCCGAGATGCAGCTCGATTGGGAGTATAATGGTGACAACTTCGGGGGATTTTGAATGACCGCGCCAGACGTTTCGCTGTACGATCGCGCCGTTTTGGATCCGCAGAACAGTTTTGGTGATCCGGAGTTACGCGCCGCGCGAGTGATGACGACGAATACTGGTGCACCGGCTTCGTGGAGCGGCAGTTTTGCAAACGTCTATCTGCTGGAGAGTGGCGCAGGACGAATTGCATTGCGCTGTTTTCTAAAGGAGCTGGAAGGACAAGAGAGTCATTATTCTTCTATAGCCAAGGAGTTCAATTCATCGACATCTCCATTTGCAGTCAATTTTGTATTTCTACCAAAGGGAATTAGGATCAACAATCAGTGGCTCCCCCTCGTTAAGATGGAATGGATCGACGGTCAACTGCTCGGTGAATTCACCGGACAAAATTTGACAAAACCGGAACGCTTCAGATACCTGGCCGGAAAATATCTTGAAATGTCCCGCTCCATGAGAGCAATTGGTGTCGCACACGGTGACCTGAATCCTACTAATATTTTTGTGTTTAATCGTAGTTTCAAGCTCATTGATTATGACGCTATGTTCGTTCCGTCGCTGGCTGGCTCTACCGGCTGTGAAAGCGGTCTGCGACTGTATCAGCACCCGAATCGTCAGCGCAATCACTTTGGTCCTTTTATCGACAATTTCTCCGACTGGATTCATTACACAACCTTGTTAGTTTATTCCGTTGAACCGTCGTTATTCGTCAATGCGGGTATCAGAAACAATTATGCGTTGTTTCAGCAGGCAGACTACGTCAATCCAGCTCAGTCAAGACTTTTTAACTACCTGAAGAACCACGGCAATCCCGAGATTCGTGGACTAGCGCTACACGTCGAACGCCTGCTGGGTTTTCCATTTGAGCATGTACCAGTCTTGGATCCGGCGAGAATTCAACCCGGTGAAATTGTCGCTGGCGCACCACCGCAAGCCAGTCCTCAACCGTCTGCTCAACAACAGAGGGGGCCGGAGCAAGTCCCCCCGCAGCAATCAGGACAACAGCAAGGCGTACCACAGCAGCCCAATCCGCAGCAATTCGCTCGGCAAGAGGTCACACCACAGCAACTCAATCCGCAGCAATTCGCCCGGCAAGAGGTCACACCACAGCAGCCCAATCCGCAGCAATTCGCTCGGCAAGAGGTCACACCACAGCAGCCCAATCCGCAGCAATTCGCCCGGCAAGAGGTCACACCACAGCAGCACAATCCGCAGCAATTCGCCCGCCAAGAGGTCACACCACAGCAGCCCGATTCGCAGCAATTCGCCCGCCAAGAGAGCACACCACAGCAGCCCGATTCGCAGCAATTCCCCCGGCAAGAAAGCAGCCAGCGAAAAGATTCACCATCCCAAAGCCGCTTGCTGCGTCCACGCCCTACGCAGACTGGAATTGGCAGGTCAAACTCCGCTCCGCCAGTATCTTCTTCAGAATATGCAAGAGAACAGCCCCTCATAAGTCCGCTCGCCGGAACTCCGGAAACGGATGTTCAGACTGCCCCCGTCTTCAGCGGTGGACTCGCAGGGATAGATCGTAGCGGCAACAGCGCTCGGAAAGGAAGTAGCTTTGGTTCCGGCAGCGGCGAGCCGGCTCGAATCGATCGAAGCTCAAAAAGCGGCAGCGAAAGCAGCCCGCAAACTGGCAGTGTCTTCGGTGAAGGGCTCTTGAATAACGCACCGGAAGAAATCGCTGCCACAGATCCGCGCCGAGCCGGTGGGCTGGGCGCGGGGCTTGCCGGTGGAGGGAATTCAAGCTCCGGTTATCAGAGCTTCGGGGTCGGTTCCGATAGAGAAAGTGGCGGTCAATCAGGGCGTGGAACAAGTGCGGCGTCGAGGGGACATCAGCACGAATCGTTGATACCGTCGGTTGGAATAATCTTTGGTGCCACCATTGCAGTCAGCCTCCTAACCGGTGTTTCAGTTTTAGTAAAGACCTTCGCACCTCAGGATAATGCACTCGTTTTGAATATGGTGGCCAACCTTGCCACATTTGTCGCCTGGGTTTTCGCAGGCACTCAATATATGATGTGGCTCAACAAAGCATACCGAAATCTTCAGAACGGTGGGGTCTATGGAACCAAGTTTGGTGGAACTGCGTTTTTGGTCACGCTCATTCTTCCGATCTTAAATTGCATCGTCCCCTATCTGACGATGCAGGAACTGGCAAAAGCCAGCAAACCGAACGAGGGTCCTAATTCCTGGAAGACTTCGGCATCATCGCCATTGATTTTTTGCTGGGCTTTTGCCTGGGCATCCATATCGATAGGAACCGGATTTGGCAGTTATCTCGCCATGATAGCCGACCCTCAAAGTGCAAAGACAATGGAAATAGTTTCATCGATATTGTCAGTAGTAATGACCTTTGTGGCCGCCATGCTTTGCGGTTTAACGGTCAAGAAAATAAGCCAAATGCAAGAACAGAAATTCACTCGTGAGCTGAGTGAAGACTCTGATCGCTCCAGCGGGGATGCGGCGGGGATGCTGGGCACTCTGACCATGGTCGGTCTCAGTATCGCTTCGATGGTGCCCGCGTCTCTCATGGCAAGCGCAATGTGGTTCTCATGGATGGATGGTAGCGAAGCAAAAACAGCGCTCGAAGAGAAGGACTACATGAAGGCAATCTCAATTTGCGAAAAGCATCAAGGTTACTCCTCTATATTCGTTGATTTGCGGATATATGAAGCCAAAGCCTATGCAGGTCTTAAAGAGTACGACAAAGCGATCGAAATTTACGATCAGGTAATCAAGGCGAATCCAGACGCCGCCGAGGCTTGGATTGAGCGCGGCTCAGCAAAAATCGATATCAGGAAAAGCCAAGACGCGATCATTGACTTGAATAAAGCAATTGAATTGGACAATAAGAACTCACGAGCTTTTTGCATGAGAGCCCGAGCCCTGATAGCCAGAAAGCAATATCCAAAGGCGCTTGAGGATGTTGACACGGCAATCGGTCTGGACAGCACTTCGGCATACCCGCATTTCCTGAAGGGTATGGTCCTCATTGCCACCAACAGATATGATGAGGCTCTTCCCTTCTTCGAGAAAACAGCTGAGTTGGACCCAAATTATCCTGCTGCATTTTACAACCTCGGCACGTGTTACCAGAAGCTGAACCAACCCGCCAAAGCAAAGAGTAACTTCGAAAAGTCGGCACAAATGTATCGTGACGCTGGCGACGAAAGCAATGCTGCGGACGCGGAAAAGCGCCTCAAAATGTTAGACAACCGCTAACCGCCTACTCTGGTCTGAACTTAGAATCTACAAGTTCGATGCTATTCGCTATCCGAAACATCCAGGTCACAGGGGCGAGCAGGCAGCTGATCAATGTTGTCATCAACAATTACAGCCGGCAGTTGTGCGTCATCGTCACCGGTCACAACTCGTGGAGGAGGCAGCTTCCCAGCTTTTCGCTTCAGTTGAGTCAGCTCATCGTCAATTTTTTCGTTTTGAGCAATTGATGCCGTTTTGTCGTCATTCAGGTCACGGGCGGCAGCAGCAGATTCTTCCATGGACGCAATCTTCTGCTCCATATTCTCCATCATTTCCATTGCACGCGCCGTCGCAGCATCAACAGCCGCGGCAATACTTGCTGCAACACTTGAGTCGTCGTCTTTCGCAGCAGGCTCTTGCTTGTATTGAACCAGCGTCAGTCCATTACCATCGGGATCAAAGAATGTAAGCAACGTGCCGCCCATAGGCTGTTTCTCGGGTGGACCGGTAACGGAGACCTGGTTCTCACGAAGATGGTTGAAGGCATTGAACATATTTGCGACGGAAAAGGAAATGCCGGTGAACCGACCAACCAGACCACCGGCGGCAACACCGCCACAAGCGGACCCCGCACTAGTACCACTATCAACACATTCGAGGACCACCGAACCAACAGGACCCGCGTTGAAAACGAGATTTCCCGTTTCAATGCTTCCAGACGTCGGCGTCAGTCCCAATACATCTCTATAGAAATGAAGAGCGCGGTTTAGATCCGTGACGAAAATTCGGACTGATGCCAATTCCAAATCCAGCTCACTTGCCATTTCGTTCCACTTCACAATCCATGGTCGGACGATGCGACTGAAGGTATCTTCTCTCCCTCTGCGGCGGCAATGGATCTCTTAAAATCTCGCGCCGCTTTAAGTCGCATGTATTCTCTACTCAATTTTACCCCATGCCAGGTCCTGACGGCAGCGAAATCGATACCGTCCACGGGTGCCAAAAATTTGCCAATTTTCGTAATTTTACGCGTGACATCCCTCGCCCCGAGCGCCATGATTACGTCGAGCCCCGTTTGTAATGGAAGAGATACTGGTATGGATTCACGCCGGCCTGAAAAGGCTCCGGAGCGTTCGCCGTTGGTGCCGGTTCTTGATGCGTTGGAATCTACGTTTTCTCAGAATGCCCTGCAAGAAATTCAGCCGCTTCTACAAAATACGCAGACCACAGTTGAGCTAAAAGGACAGCGAGTTACACTAAAGCGAGATCAGCCCGCTCAAGTGCCCATGAATGGAGATTTCCTTAATGGACAGTTGAAGATCACATCACTTGACCTAAATAACGTATCTTTCGACATAGACAGATTGAATAAAGGTGCCGCAAACATTGACGGCATTTCGCTCAACATGACAGTGTTCGGCACGCCGCAGAATCTGGCAATTGAAAAGCTACGCATCGTTAAAGATGAGAACGGTCAACGCACTCTCCATACGGAGATGATGAATCCAATGCCGGAGCCGACCAGACGACTGGTGGGGATGCCCCGAACGATGGTGGTGCAGTTTCCCATCACGCAAGACGGATTGGGCGCCCCCACGCTCAGCAAAGTGTTCTCCGATGCGGCAACCTCGGCCGGTCCGACCATAGGCGGTCTGCTGGCGAAAGACGTGTTGAGCGAAGCCTCAAAGGTCGCGCTGTTTGTGGAATCAAATCCCGAGTGGGTTTCCAACGTTGTACAGCCGGCACTTAAAGATATCTATAAAGAGTTGTCGCACCACAAAAGGTTCGAACTAACAGCACCCACGAGCCAAGATGCATCCGGTGTGGTACTGGCTGGAAACCAGGCCGCCATGGTGGCCGCCCTTGCAAAAGGCATCGGAGCCCCGGCCGACACAGCCCCGCGCCAGGAAGTCCAACAGCCGATGAAACCGGCTATCGAAGTACAGAAAGCCATCGGCGATCACCGATGCACCATGACTATCAAGGGCGTGGAGAGAACTTTCCACGTTCACGTTCCGCCGAGCTACAACGGCACCACGCCCATGCCACTGGTTATCTTGCTTCATGGTCACGGACAAACCGGCGAAGAAATTGCTCGCCATACAAAGATGACCGAACTGGCCGACAAAGAAGGCTTCATTGCCATTTATCCCGATGCTCGCACCTGGGCGGGTAAAGAACAATGGCGAGCCTGGGACACAGACAATGGTCTGCTTCCGCCAGGCTCCAGCGCGGACGACGTGGGCTTTCTCAGAAAAATTATTGAATCTGCCGAAAAAGACTACATCGTCGACGGCAAACGCATATTCCTGACTGGTTTATCCAATGGTGGCATGCTTGCATTTCGTGCTGCAGGCGAGCTATCGGACAAGATTGCAGCAATTGCAGTTGTTAGCGGAGCTATGAGCGGACGCGAACCGCCGCCAAAGTTTCCCATCTCCGTATTGAATATTCACGGAACTGCGGACGGAATAGTGCCCTACGGCGGCTTAAAAAATGTGCCGGCGTCGCTTACTGCAGTCGGGCTTCCCAAGTTTAAGCCAATGGAGTATGCAACCGATTTCTGGAAGGAACAGAACAAAATCACAACCCCGGCCATCGTTCTTAAGAATGGCGATGTAACGCAGCGTCGATTCATCAATTGCGAAACCGGAGCAGAAGTCAGCGAATACACAATACACAACGGACAGCATGTGCCCGACAATGTGGATCAACTTACCGGCACCATTTGGAATTTCCTCAAATCGCATCCCAGGGCCACTGGCACTGCATCGGAGAAGCCACAACCAGCAGAGGAAGCACCGTTCAATATTACCGATCGACTTAAGGCACACCTTGAGACGCGCGGACTAAAGGGCATCGAACTCGATGTCGGAAAAGCACTCAACGAAGTGCACTACCTCGGCAACGGTTCCATCTCTCCAAGATCAACTCTAACTTCATTCGAAGACAAGTCGGGCATTTCTCTCAATGATGGTATCAGCAGTTTTCTCAAGAAAACGGATTCGATCTCAAAGCAGAATGCTCGTATCTCAATCGCGCTCCAAAATCCTCAGGAGATCCAAATAGACCACGGAGGCGGTCCTGTCGGACTGAAATCAATTCAGGTTAATGCGCCCACCTTCGATCTGGTCAGCGAAAATGATCTACCTTCGATTCGGAATATTGAAGGCGTGACGCTCAATATGACTGCACTGGGTCGTCAGCTAGACATTGGAGTCCGAGAAGCTTCACAACGACTGGATGGAAACGGTGATCCGTACTACAGACTAAAGACTGACAGTCCCATGCCTCGATGGGCAAGAATCGTCATGTTTGCTGATTCCCAAATTCCTGTAGAACTTAAGTTGGATGAGTCGGGTCAGCCCACCATCATGAATGAGAAGCAGATCAAGAATGCAACGCTAGGTTGGAACCCTGTTACACGCGGATACATTGATGTTGGGACCCACGCATACAACTTCTACGACCAGCCATCCTTGGGTCGGGGACTCAACGTAGTGAAAGATGTCGGCATTTTCGGCGCCACTTCTTATGGTGGCTATCGACTGGCAGCAATGAAATTCAGTAGCAGAGGCGGTCGCTATGGTACAGCCGCCGCTGCAACGTTGCTTCTCGCACCATCAATCATCCACGGAATTGACCGCATTTTCGAATAGACAAGCGCTCTATCTCCTGCGTTGAGATAGTCGCACGTTTGCCGCTGCCGGCCGTGACGTCCCCGCGGCAAACGATTTACATGGAACAAACTAGACGCAATTCGAGATCCATTGTCCACTTCTGCGCGGAGAGAGAGAGAGAGAGAGAGACCGCGCACACACTACTTAAACGCAATGCGAGCGCTTCGGTGAAACTCCTTCGAACAACGCGCAACGAATTCGGATGAACTGATTCCCAGCGCATCCAGCGAAGCCTTGTGGTCAAGTATAAATACAAAGCATGCAGTGTTGAAGATGACACACCACGCGTAGTGCACAACAACTCTAGTCATCCACGAAAGCGTACCAAGTTGCTTGGCCAAAAACTCGGAGTGGAAGTGCATGTGTGCTATCTCATCGAGCACTATCACGCTGAAAACTTCCCGCAGCGTCTCATTCTCAACTTTGTCAGCCACGCACTTATAGAAGCACTTGCCGATGATTTCTGCAATTTGAAGAATCAAGATTTCTGTTTTTAGTCCGAGTATTCGCCGTAGAAAAATAAATGCTACATCGGTCCAGTGCCAGGTAAGCAACGTGCCACCAAGAGAAAGCACTACTTCACCGAGAAGCTGTCCATGAGATTGCTCTTCCCGAATAAAGAGATCTACACAACGCGAGTAATCAGCATCATTCGCTCGCGATGCAAATTTGCGCAAATGCTTACCATCGCCGGTTTCCCCAATTTGAAACCGTTGCAGCGATCTTATGAGCGGTAACTTGATCTGTTCATCAAGTTCCAGATCCGGAGGCAACGAGAATATAGGTCGTGTCCGCTTATTGGCGATAAAGTAGCTCAGCCATTTCGCAGAATCAAAGCCGTCCTTGTCCAAAGCAACGGACTGGTCCTCCGTCGCGG
Source organism: Candidatus Obscuribacterales bacterium (assembly GCA_019752635.1). Classification (GTDB taxonomy): domain Bacteria; phylum Cyanobacteriota; class Vampirovibrionia; order Obscuribacterales; family Obscuribacteraceae; genus JAKFUT01. Next base: position 35,902 of record JAIELX010000036.1, read on the forward strand.
GGTGATTCAACGTTTCCATATGTGCTCGACCTCGTGATCTTTCTCAGTCACTTTCGAGCCTATCACGACACCGGCAACACCGCGCTTCGTCAACAATGAGTTATTACTGCCAACTTACACAGACCTAACGCTGGCTAACGCGCGCTTGACACAGAAACAGTTATGGAAGTTTCTGCCCAAGGGGCGTCCCTAGCAGGATTTGCAATTTCGAAGAGAATCAACCGACTGCCGACTGACCGCCATTGGACTCAGCCATCCTCTTCACTTTCTCAAGCCGATGTCTAGAGTCACTAGCGGTACTCTTCTTTGTTATCTCCGCCGCAAACGGAATATTCAATCCTGCATCAAGAAACACGTCGAGCTCCAGAGTGGTCGTGCTTCCGTTGTTGCCCGGCGTAAGAACGAAACATCCGTATGACTCTTTGAATTTAGTTGAACTTAGCATCTTAAAATCAATACGACTGAACGGCTGCTCAACCTCTTGCCAGACACAGCTCACCTTACCCAGAACAGGCACGCCTTCTAACTCTTCTTTGATGATTGCAACCTTGCCATCAAAAGATTCGAGCTGACGCTGCTTGTCCGA
>JAIELX010000017.1 GCA_019752635.1 Candidatus Obscuribacterales bacterium
GTCATTTCCGTTCCGGTTCAAAGAAGTAAAACCCAAACCTGGCTCACCTAATTGACACAGTTCATTTGACAGTTCCCAGCAAGTTGTTTCACTTCGTCTATGTATTGCCTTTCGTTTTGTTGGCGTGCTGCTAAAACGTCATTCGATGTCTTCACCGGGGATAGTGATTGATTGATAATCCAGGCAAATGGATGGATATGCGCTCTTGCCAGATCTTCTTGCAGGCGCTTCGCCTCATGGACTGGTGTGGCTTCCGGCAACGTTACTATGAGTATCCGAGTAAAGGCTCGGTCTCTAAGTCTTGGCAATAGATTTATTACGGAGTCAGGCATGTGGCTCGATTGTCGCAACACCTCTTTGTGATATGCCTGTGCAGCATCAAGCAATAGGATCGTGTGGCCTGTAGGTGCGGTGTCTAGCACCACAAACCCCGACTGCCCTTCTGCCACCACGTTGGCGAAGCTTCGAAAGACAGCCACCTCTTCGGTGCAGGGCGAACGCAGATCTTCGTCCAGCAGGGCTCGACCTTGTGCGTCGAGATTGGCGCCGGCACTCTGCATAACTTCGTCCTGGTATGCCTTGGTTTCTTCGCCCGGATCGATTCGACTAATAGTCAGCAAAGGAACCGGATTTTCTACGACCCAGGCGACGTGCGCTGCCGGGTCGGTAGTACTCAGGTGAACGGGATTACCACGTCGGGCAAGTTCCACTGCAATTGCAGCGGCAATGCTTGTTTTACCGACGCCACCCTTGCCCATTGTCATAATCACACCTTTCCCGGACTTCTCCAGTTCATCAACGATTGATAAAAGTGGAGGAGGGAGTTCAGCACTTGACGAGTACTGTTTAGCAGCAGGCGTAGAAATTCCGGGTTTGAGCATTGCGCGTAAGGCCTCGACACCAAGTAGCGGCTTTGCATTCAGCGGAATTTCCTGAGTGGGCAGCTCCGCCAATTCCTTCGGCATAGAAGCCAACGCTGTTTGACCTCGACTTGCAAATGCGGACGCAACAGCATCGCCCGCGGCATCGTGCTTCAACACTCCGTTCAAAACAAGACACTGATTCTTCACTCCAATATCTCTAAGCTCCACACTTGTTCTTGCGGCTTCTCTGAGCGCAGATTGTTCTGCGCGTGCGACAAGGACAAGAGTTGTTCTGGCACCATCCATAAGAGTACGGACAGACGAAGCGTAAATGTCTTGCTGCTGCTGTAGCCCGGCGAGAGGACCGAGGCAAGATGTACCTGTTGTGTTATCTTCGATAAAGTTGGACCAAGACTTTGGCAACGACAGCAATCGCATGGTATGACCGGTTGGAGCGGTGTCAAAAATGACATGATCATAGTTGGCTGTCTTCTCAGCGTCGCCAAGGAATCTAGCAAACTCGTCAAAAGCAGCGATTTCAGTTGTGCAGCTTCCAGAGAGCTGCTCTTCCATACTCTTCAAACTTGCCTCGGGCAAGAGTCCACGATATGGTCCCAGGAGCCGTTCTCTGTAGTCCCTGGCAGATGCTTCCGGATCGATATTGAGAGCATCAAGTCCCGTTACTCCTGGAACGGCGATGGGTACGGAGCCAAGCTCAACATGCAAAACTTCATCCAGGTTTGACGCAGGATCAGTGCTGACTAGTAGGACACGTTTTCCGGCATCGGCCAGAACTATCGCAATTGCACAAGATACCGAGGTCTTGCCCACGCCGCCTTTGCCGGTAAAAAACATGTATCTGGTGGCTTGTTCAAAAAGGTTCATTAGAAGCTCCTATGCAATTGCAATCAAAAAAACAGTGCGAATCCGAACGATTAGCAGCACGATGATTCCTTAATTGTTTCCGTGTCGGCAACTTCGCCGCAACAGCCTTGTTTTTTCGCCCGGGCGCTACAGCAACCAGCACCAGCTGATGTAGAGTCCTCAACAGTTACTTTTAGCCCCATCTTTGGCGCTTCGATTCCAGCAAGTGCTGCAAGCTTTTCTCGTGTAAGATATTTGCCTTGCGCAACTATCTTGCCGTCGAGCAGAGTAAGAGGTAGGCACTCATTGCCGTGTTCCTTCAGCGCCTCGCTAACGGTGGCATTGCTCACAAATACTTGTGTCTGCTGAGAGAGATTGTATCGCTCGACTTCAACACCCTGGCGCTTTAACCAATCAAGGTCGGCCGTAAAGCTAACAAGAACGGGGTCTACACCTGGACCACAAATGCCGGTAGAGCAGCACATAGGGGGATCAAATATCTGAAGTTTCATGGCACACTCCTTGGTTCGTAAACTAACAGTACCAGCGTCCGTTGCTCGATTTGGCGAGTTCAAGACAAAAGACGGCATGCATATCACTGCACGCCGTCGGTATCACTAATGCTCAGTCAGGTTGATTCTCTTACTTAAATTGCGTTATAAAAGACGCCATTGAATTTGATTTACCGCTACAGAGCTTCGCTGATGCCTATATTATCCAATCGCTCCTTGTGGTGCACATCGTCCATACGGATGAGCTGAGCGTATGCTCAAACGGAACCCACAAGCGCGATCAAATTCGGGATTCACATTACGGCTTCAGCGCCCCGAGAACTCTTTCATCACTTGTCCATAGCGCTTGCCAACGGCACCACATACTATGTCGCAAAGCTCATAGATGGTGCCGTCGCCGATACTGTAAAAAACAAAGAGTCCTTGCCGACGCTTTTGGACAATTCCTTGTTCCGCCAAAACAGACAGGTGCTTGCTGACATTTGCCTGGCTCATTGATGTCAACTCGCATAGTTCTTGAACTGAACGTTCGCCGTTAAAAAGGTTCTGCAAAATTTGCAATCTCGAAGCATCAGAAAGCGCTCTAAACCGTGCAGCTACTATTTCGAGCGCCGGTCTTGTTAATAGCGGCTTTTTGCCTTTCATGTCACCGAACCCCACTGTGAGCACACTTCCAGTCTACAACCACTTGACGGATTCCGCAATCAATCTTACGGTTGATTCGCCATATAACCAAATGGTGATATAGTCGAATACATACCGGATGAGGACCCTTCAAATGTCAGAACAGCCAAACTCCACAGTTTGCCCACAAGTCGCAGCAGCTGACGTAGCCGCTCAAACCGGCCTGGTGCTCGTTGACGTGCGCAGCCCCATAGAATTCGAAACAGAGCATATTGCAGGATCGATAAACATACCGCTTGAGTCCCTTGATTCCCGTTGCGATGAAGTATCAAGAAACGGTCAGATTGTGGTCATCTGCCGCAGCGGCAAGCGTGCCGAGCGCGGGGCTTATACCCTTATGGGGCGAGGCTTTCGTCCCAAGGTTCTGCAGGGAGGAATGATCGCTTGGAGACAGGCCGGATTGCCAATACAAGAAGGAAGGAAGAGACTTTCTATCGAACGTCAGATTCAGCTAGTTGTAGGTTCCGGTGTGTTGACCGGCGTATTGTTAGGCGTCTTCGTCACCCCCTGGTTCCTGGTCATTCCCGTTTTTTTCGGAGCTGGTCTGACCTTTGCCGGATTGTCGGGGACTTGCGCATTAGGCATTCTTCTGGGGAAAGCCCCCTGGAACAAGCTTGAATCGCCTTCCGGGCAATCCCGGAGCGGCAAATCAAGTTGTTGCTCTTAGTGAGAGGAGATAGCCGAATGCTGGGTAGTGCGATTTCTGGACTTGCAACCGGCACCCTGCTAGGACTTCTCGGGGGCGGCGGCAGTATCATCGCAGTGCCGATTCTAGTTTATTGCCTCGGACTTGAGGCAAAAGCAGCCATTGGTACGAGTCTACTTATCGTGGGTCTAGCCAGTCTTCTTGCCGCCCGGAGCCACTACCTGAGGCATGCTGTGGTTGTCCCGACAGCAATAATGTTCGGTGTAACAGGTGGACTCGGCAGTTTCGCAGGATCTAGATTAGCACAACTTATTCCAGACTCCGTACAACTAATTCTATTTGCAGTGATGATGGCTTTCGTAGCTCTGCTGATGCTGCGGCACAAGCATCCTTCCATTGAGTCGGATAGTGATGAGACAAAAGTTGCCTTGCCGGTGGGTTTGGCAGCCGGTCTTGGCGCAGGTTTGCTCACAGGAATAATCGGTGTAGGCGGCGGATTCATAATCGTCCCGGCACTCACCATCCTACTGAGGATGCCGATTCGAAAGGCAATCGGCACATCACTTTTGGTGATCGGGATCAACAGTATGATTGGTGCAATCTCCTACGCCTCCAAGATGAATCTGAATTATTCAATTCTCCCGTTTGCCATCAGTACCCTGGCAGTGGCTCCTGCAGCAGGGCGACTCGCTCACTACATTCCACAAGAAAAACTCAAGTTCAGTTTTGCAATTTCTCTCCTGTTCCTGTCGGCGTGGATGCTGACAAAACAACTCTTCCAATAATCGATGGAGGTCACTATGTTTTTCAAACAATTTTATCTCGGGTGCCTGGCACATGCCTCTTATCTGATCGGCTCAGGTGGCGAGGCCGCTGTCATCGACCCGCAACGCGATGTAGATCAATATATTGAGGAAGCAAACAGAGCAGGAATCACAATTAAATACATAATTGAGACTCACCTTCACGCTGATTTTGTCAGTGGACACAAAGAGCTGGCAGAAAGAACAGGTGCTCAGATTGTCTTTGGCGCTAAAGCTGGAGCTGCCTTTCCGCATATAGCCGCCAAAGACGGAGATATTTTGAAGGTGGGGACGATCAATCTTTCCATTCTTGAGACTCCGGGACACACGCCCGAAAGCATTTGCATTTTGGCGAAGGATACCGCCGATGAAAGTCCGGCCAAGTTATTCTCGGGAGACACGCTTTTCATTGGAGACGTTGGTCGCCCGGACCTTGTTGGCAGCAAAGGCTTCAGCGACAAAGAAATGGCAGGTCTGATGTATGACAGCCTGCATGAGAAACTGCTCAAGCTCCCGGATGTCGTTGAACTGTTTCCGGCGCACGGTGCCGGATCCCTCTGTGGTAAGCAATTGTCGAATGAAAGATCATCCACCATCGGTAACCAAAAGCAGTTCAATTACGCCTTGAAACCTATGACTAAGGAGGCCTTTATTGAGATATTGACGACCGACCAGCCGGAAGTGCCTGCTTACTTTCCGAAAGATGTGGAAATCAACCGTCAAGGTGCTTCGCCTCTGAGCCATCTTCCTCGCCCGCTGCCGTTAGTCGCAGCAGCTGTGGTCAGAGAATTGCAACGGGGCGCTATCGTTCTCGATATTCGCAGTGGCACCGAATATGCAAGCGGCCACATTAAAGGTTCGCTGAACATCGGATTGGGAGGACAGTTCGCTTCATGGGCAGGCACGTTGATCGAACTTGGCACCCCCGTCATTCTTCTTGCAAATGACGCAGCCCGAGTCGATGAAGCAGCAATGAGGCTCGCCAGAGTGGGCATCGAGACCGTGATTGGGTATGTCGAGAATGGAATATGCAGCTCCAATGAAGCCGGCTTAGAGATAGTCCAATCAAGCGTAATTTCGGTCGACGAACTCAAGCGTACGCTTGATGCGGGTGAAGACTTATTGATTCTTGACGTAAGGAGACCCGGAGAGTTTGCGTCAGGACACGTACCAAACGCAATCAATATCCCTTTGGCAGAGTTGTCCGCGAACATATCGAACATCCCGGGAGAACGCCCCCTTGCGGTAATCTGCGCGAGCGGCTACCGCTCATCCATTGCAATAAGTGTTCTGGAAAGAGGCAACATTAGGCTTTCAATGAATGTCCAGGGCGGAACAGCCGCTTGGAAGAACGCCGGATATGGAGTACGCCAAATGGATGCAAGCTGCTCGGTCTAGCAGAAGTCGAAACAGTACATCCTGAGCTTACCGAGCACTGGCTGACAGACCGTCGCACAAATTGAAGTTATCTTCGAAAGAAGCAACCTCTTTCTTGAACTTCATTTCACACCAGGGATAGATTTCTCCCGCGATATTGACCGGGCACCTGCTCGAAAGTACGGAGAAGATACTACGTTATGAATCGAACGGGGTCTCGCTCAACTGTTTGTAATAGTCTCGGCACTCCGGTTCCCGACCTCGAACAATTCTGCGCCCGACATTCTCACCCAGATGAGCAGTGATCACTGTCCACTGCCCGTCGCCTTGATGATCGTCGCGATAGATTATTACCCAGTCTCGGGTAGCGCCCATCTCCCAGGCGTGCGCGGTGTTCGAATAGAGAACCGTGTAATGACGTGGACCTCTACAGGTGTGTAAAATCGGCAGCCATGCCAGCCCGGACGGATTGAATCGTCGTGGCGCAATGCATGGAAGCTTTCCGGCTTCCGACTTTTGCCGGTATTCGCGATCGACGTGCAAAAGCTCAGCAACGGACGGTTCATCACTTGATCCGACTGTTGTTGATTTGAAGGAATTCTTTCTGTGACGTTGGCGACCCGCCAGAGATTCCTGGACAGATTGCAACCGCTTCTTTCCCATACCGGGCACTTTCGCCAGGCGCCCGTCGTATGCCGCTATCTCTAGTTCATGCAACGTCTCTATTCCAAGTTGTTGATGGATGTTGGCAGCAAGTCCGGGGCCTATTCCGCCCACTGTTTGAAACACTCGCTCGGGGCCGGTTCCGCCCTGCAAACGTTCTAACAGCGGGAGTGTGCCAGTGACAGTCAACAACTCAATGGCCTTCGCTAAAGAATGTCCGATACCGGGAAAACTTTCTAGTGCTTGCCTCCCCTCCAACTGAATAATGTCGGCTACACTCTTCTCCATCTTTAGTAGCAGCATCGCCGCATTACGATAGCAGCGAATTCGATAAACATTGGCATGTTGAGCTTCAAGGAGATCGGCCAGCAGTTCGAGCCGGCAGGCAACCTCCTGGTTGCTTAGCAATCGGGTCTTCGCTTTATCGATTGTAATCATATCTCTTCACTTTGCTAGTCGAAGCGTTTGCTTTTCCATCGCAATATTGCGATCAGGACTTCATGAGATCAATTCGGTATTCCAGCACGCTAGTTGACCGACTCTCCAATTTGCTACAGACTAACCCACAGAAATGTCCACAACATCACTCGCGGGACTGAGAAAAATCGAGATACTCGGTCATGAAGACGGATGGTGACCACATGCAGAACAGAGCAGCATTGCGAGCAAAAATCATCTCGAGGGATGATTTACTCACCACAACCGACCAAAAGATTTCGCGAGGTCCGCACCGCGAACGAAGTCTACTATTAAGTTCAAGTGTCATGATCAACTAAACTTGAGGTTGGAGCCTTTGCCAGAAGAGACACGTTTTGAAATTTCAGTTGACGTGGACATCATTTCCGCCAGCAAACGCATTCGCCAAACTTGCCGTGATCTGGGTCTCAGTAATGCGGAGACGCTGAGAATTCTGACGGCTGCAGCTGAAATTGCTCGCAATATAATTGTCTATGCGAAGCAGGGTGAGATGACAGTTTCAGAAGTTTCAACCGACGGCAAAGTAGGGCTGCTGATAACTGCGCGGGACCGCGGTCCCGGCATTCCCGATCTAGCGTTAGCGATGACGGATGGTTATTCCACCGGAAACACACTGGGTTTTGGACTTCCGGGTGCCAAACGACTAATGGATGAATTCTCCATCGAAAGCAAGGTGGGTGAGGGCACAGAAATCAGAATGATTAAGTGGAAGAAAACGGATTAAGTGAAAATGAATAGTTCATTTAGTTATGGCCCCCATTTCGCGACGATAAACAACATCTGATACCATCGGTATTAAGGGCTCCAGGAGCAAAGATACGAGGAATCAATATGAGTTTAATCGAGATGAAGATTGCATCAGTAGGAGTTGATCCCCGAGGTGGTCATTTGGTCCTGCTACAAGACGGCGCTATGAAGAAGGCTCTACCAATCTGGATCGGAATGTCCGAAGCCAGAGCGATTGCTATGGCAATTCAGGGAAAATCACCGCCACGCCCACTCACCCATCAACTCATACTTTCCATAATCGAGCGCTTCCAATATAAGGTAAAGCACATTATTGTCGATGAATTGAAGGAGAGTACTTTTACCGCCAAAATTGTGCTCGAACCCGCAGTTATTGAACCGAAGGAACAAAAGGGCAATCTAGACGCCAGGCCGATGTTGGAAATAGACTGTCGTCCGTCCGACGCGATCGCCATCGCTACTATAGAAGGGACCCCGCTTCTAGTTTCAAAAGAGGTCCTAACAGCAGCTGCTGTAAACATAGACCTAGAGTCAAGGATCAAAGAGTCGGATGACTTCAAGAAATTCTTGAGCACCATTAAAGCTTCGGACTTCAAGCTTGATTCGCCTATTGAACTTCCACCGGAAGAAGAAGAAGAAGAAGAAGATAACTAAACTTCACCGACTGCACTTGAAGCAGCCAGAGAGAATATTCTTTCCAGGCGCCTACGCGTCGGTTTCAATAGCTTCTCTGCGCGATGCCTGAGCCTAACAGCCTCAATCGGATTACCTCGCAGCCGACAGAGTTCACTCATGCGTTTAACCAATATAGCGGTGTCGAGATTGTCGACGCCATCAATTATCTCAAGGATCGCAATTGTTTTGCGAAAAACCGTCTCCGCGGCTCGATAATCCTCTTGCTCAGCATAGAGTTCACCCAGCTCGAAAAGCAATTGGCATACTTGTTGGTTCATAAAAGCGCCCGCATCCTTCGCAAGGGAAAAGGCGGTTGCATAGATTTGTTCGGCATTAGCTAAATCGCCGCGCTCCCGAGCCTTGCGACCGTCCTCTATGAACATCTCCAGATCAACTTTCATTTGCGAGTTCATGCTGCTTCTCTCCAACGGCTTGCCCAACTGTATTTAAAGGAGCTACTGCGCGCCTCGTGCTCTGTGCTTATATTACTGGACAGGCTAGTCCTCCTTTCGGATGAGGAGACTCAGAAGGATTACCAGGAAGTTTTTTGATTGCACTAGGGCTCGCGCTGCAGTACCGCTACCGCGGACCTGCAGGCAACTAACCGATTTCGTGCGACTGACAAAGAGTTATCGAGTTCATCAGGATTGAGCTTGTCTTCGTGTGTAGTCACGCTTTATCGTGTCGTGATAAGCAACGCGCTGAACACTGGAAGAATGCAGACAATTCATTCTGTGCCTGTGCGACCAAAGAATAGACAGCAACTCAACCGAAAGGTTGACATTGATCAGTCTCAATACCGACTGCGTAAGCGCTGCAAAGCATGTAGCATTGATGGCGCAGAATAGAAGGTACGACTAATGATAGATGCAGTGCAAGTGCGCCATCCCACATTGATTCAGGGTGGCATGGGTGTGGCAGTTTCAGATTGGCGGTTAGCAAAAGCTGTGTCTGAATGCGGACAGTTGGGAGTAGTCTCTGGCACCATGCTCGATACCGTAGTCGCTCGGCGGTTGCAAGACGGGGATCCGGGCGGACACGTTCGACGAGCATTAGGAAAGTTTCCGAAGTCCGAAATAGCAGAACGAGTAATCGCTTGTTACTACATTCCGGAAGGAAAACCCGAAGAACAATCATATAAGGCTGTTCCGATGCACAGTTTGAAGTCCTCGCAATTGCTTACAGACTTGACTGTCGCAGCAAACTTCGTGGAAGTATTCCTTGCAAAAGAGGGTCATGAAGGGGTAGTTGGAATAAACTACCTTACTAAAATCGACCTTCCAACCTTGCCGTCCATATACGGCGCAATGCTTGCCGGTGTCGATTATGTTCTAATGGGAGCCGGAATTCCTCGGAGCATTCCGGCAATACTGGACCATTTCAGCACATCGTGCGAAACAGCCTCACTCAGGGTCGAAGTTTGCGGGAGTGATTCCGGCGAGATTTATCAAGTCCAATTCGATCCATCAAGATATGGTTGCGGGCTTTCGCTAAAACGACCGTTTTTCATTCCCATTGTTTCTTCGTCTACCCTGGCTCAAGCATTGGCAAAAAAGGCACCGGGCGGAATTGACGGATTCGTAGTTGAGCATCATACAGCGGGCGGGCATAATGCTCCGCCACGAGGACCGTTGAATTTGACGGATGGCGGAGAACCGGTATACGGCTCCAAGGACGAACCTAAATTTGACGACTTCAAGAAGCTTGGTTTGCCGTTCTGGCTAGCCGGCTCAAGAGCATCGCATGAGCGACTGCAAGAGGCCATTGCATTTGGTGCAGAAGGTATCCAGATCGGCACCGCCTTTGCGTACTGCAATGAGTCGGGGATTTCCAGTGACTTAAAGGCGCGCGTGATTCAAACAGTGATGAATGAGAAAGCCTCTGTTTTTACGGACCCCAGAGCTTCTTCCTCGGGCTACCCCTTCAAAGTCGTAGAGCTGGAGCAGTCGCTTTCTGAGAGCGAAGTGTTCCAACTGCGGGCGCGAATTTGCGACTTGGGCTACTTGCGAACGCCATGCAAAACAGCCGACGGTGGCGTTGTTTTTCGTTGTGCCGGCGAGCCAATCGCGGATTACGTGCGAAAGGGCGGTTGCGAACAAGACACTGAAGGACGTAAGTGTTTATGTAACGGTCTTTTGTCCACGATCGGTCTTGGTCAAGTGCGAAAGGATGCCTACGCGGAGCCACCGCTGCTTACGGCTGGCAATGAGCTTCAGGCAGCAATTTCAACTTTTGTCGGTGAGCACAAAAGCTCATATTCTGCGCGGGAGGTTGTTGAAGCAATTCTGAGTGGAAAATCAACAAAGGTTCGGCAGCACGTTGACTAATCGGTTACAACGACTTCGTACGAATCATCCCTTCGGCGGAGGCAAGCCCGCACGAAAAATCATATGATAATAGCACAAAGAGAAACCCGAAGGATGGAGCTAACACTCCGCCAGGGGCAGCAGGCAACCGAGGTAATGCTCCGAGCCTGAAGACGCCGGTCAATGCCGGCGTCTCTTTTTTTGAAGGAAACTAAACCGGTGAGGCCTAACGTTAGCAATAAGGCTGCATTCGAGCAGCGGCTCGAGAACAAGGACCAGACAAACAATACCGATTGTTTGCCGGTGCTCCAGTCGCTTCATCTTAGCGAATTTGCCAGTCTATTTGTGGCAATGGAACAGTTTTACGATGGCTTCGAATTGTGCGACCACAGTGTCAGTTTCAACGACGCCGCCAATATTCTCGACAAAGCAGCTGCAGCATTTCCCGCAATTGATAAGGACGGCAACGACACGATCAGTTTCGCCGAGCTAAAGACTTATGCCGGGAAGCATCCTGAATCAAGCTCAGAGATCGAGTGGTTGGAATGTCACTATCAAGCGCTCACGCAAGCTTCGTTGGCACACCACAACGGTATTCGCCTCCAAGATCTGCAAACAGCAATGCGCGTTTTCCATGGTCTAGACTTTGTCCACAAACACTTCAACCACCTAGCCCCGGGCAGTGCGTCGAAGATCTATCCGGAGGACTTGCTCAGGCTTGTCTGTTGCAGAGAGAACCTGACACCGGACGAAGCGCTCGGCATTTGGCATCTGATTCACTATCTGATGCACCTGAGAAAAACGAGTGCGATTCGCTCCGCAGGACTAACACCGGGAGAGCTACAGACTATCACCCCTGAGCAACTCTGGCTTCAGCCAGAGAGGTAAAGAAGAACAATCTTGCAGCCTAACAAACCTGACAAACTGAAAGAATCGCCGACGAGGCGATTCTTTCGATTTGTTGCTTGTGCCAATGATTGCTACTGGCTGCCGTCCTCCGGCTGCGGTTCCTTCATCTCGACTTCAGGATTCTTAGGCTCGTTCATCTCGTATGCCCAGGATTGCTGTTTGAGCGTTCGAACATACTTATAGAGATCCTTCACGCTCTTCTCATCATTGGCAAGCTGGGTAAACGGAGGCATGACACCATGCTTCTTGCTAATGTACTGCTGGAAGACGGTCTTGCTTACCAACTTCTCGGACTTCACCAATTCTTTGTCCGGCTTGATCACATTTGTGCCTAGCATGTGGCACGCCTCACAGTTCGACATGTAAAGACGCTCTCCGTTGCTGACTTTTCCGGAAGCGCTTTCTTTTGCCGTACGCCCGGGCAACACGAGCAATCCAAAAACAACTACGCCAGCAACGATAGTCAGAATCAATGATCGTATACTCTGATGCATTTCTTCCTCCCTCAGCAAGCTGCGTTTTCTACGGCAAAAATTTCATTCAGATCCGCCGATGGGGTCCCAACGGCTCGCAGCCCGTAAGCTTCTGATAGTTTCGCCAGGACGTCAGGCGTCAAGAATGCGGGCAACGTTGGTCCCAATCTGATGTTCTTAACGCCCAGGTGCAAGAGTGTCAACAGAACTGCAACCGCCTTCTGTTCCAGCCATGAAAGAATCAGCGACAGAGGCAAGTCATTGATACCACATTCAAAGGCATCCGCCAGGGCGCCTGCAATGCGAATGGCGGAGTAGCTATCATTGCACTGCCCCAGATCCAGCAGGCGCGGGATTCCAGCAATGGTTCCGAATTCAAGTTTGTTGAATCTGAACTTCGCGCAACCGAGAGTCATAATGACACAGTCCGATGGAATCTGTTCTGCTAAGTCGGTGTAATAGTTTCTACTGTACTCGGCACCATCACAGCCACCAACCAGGAAGAAGCGCTTGATAGAGCCACTCTTAACTGCCTCTATCACGGCCCCGGCGACGCCCAACACCGCGTCACGTCCGTGACCAATCTCGATGAATTTTTCGGGTTCCGTTTCCTGATAGCCCTCCGCCTTCTGCGCCGCGGAGATGACAGCATCAAAATTGTAGTTTACAACTTTGCCAATGCCGGTGAATCCAACAGCGTCCATGGTAAACAGTCTGTCTGCATAGCTCGCAGTCGGTGGCTTCAGGCAATTTGTGGTCATCACAATTGCACCGGGAAAACGGTCGAATTCAGTAACTTGATTTTGCCAGGCCCCACCATAGTTGCCGATCAGGTGTGAATATTTTTTCAAGGCTGGATAACTCAGCGCCGGCAATAACTCACCATGGGTATAGACATTAATCCCCTTGCCCTCAGTCTGCTTTAGAAGCTCATGCAGGGTCCTCAGATCGTGTCCTGAGACCAATATGCATTTGCCTTTTACTGTAGTGATTCTCGCTTTGGTTGGCACCGGATGGCCGAATGTTTCAGTATGAGCCTTATCCAGTAGTTCCATAACGATGTAGTTGGTCTCGCCTGCTCGCAGCGACAGCCTTAATAAATCCTGCTCGCTCTGCTTCGACTTGCTCAGATAGTCCAACGCCTCATAAACGAAGGAGCAGACTCGCTCATCGGTGTATCCCAGCACTTCTGCGTGGTGTGCATAAGCAGCCAGGCCCTTAATGCCATATGTAAGCAATTCCTGCAATCCAATAATTGTTTTGTCGCCGGACTCCAACTTCCTAAGCAACGAGATTGTATTGGCGTAATTTCCAATTTCCTGATTGGAACCAACGGGGCGCCAGGCGGCAGCTCCCTGCAACGGTGTTGGAATCATTCCATTTTCGGCACACGCGACCTCATACAGAGCCCTAGCATTGTCGCAGGTTTCTCCTAAAGTGCGGATCAATTCATAGTGCGCTTCTTCGTCGAAATTGACGTTAGTCAAGGTGACAAACAATGATTTGAGGGTAATGGAATCAATTTCTTTGTTCCTTGCACCCAGTTGGTCAGCTCTATGGGCGAACTGAGCGATCCCTATGATCTGATAAACAATCAGATCTTGAAGCACTGTTGTCTCAGGAGACTTGCCACAGATACCTACAACCGTACAACCAGTACCTTGAGCAGTTTGTTCGCATTGATAACAGAACATCGACATCGATATCACCCTCGTTCGTTGTGCCAAATTTGGTATCCAAGCAATGAGCATACAGAACCGCGAGCAATGCGATATCATGCGCGGTGCTGATAGAAGGACCGACTCCTTGTCTTGCGCGTCAATCTTCCGGCTGATGCCAGTGCGACGGAAGCATTACGAACAGTGTACAGATGTAACAGCTTGGTCTATAGTCAACTCAAGTTTCTTGAGGACAAACAACAGTGTCAAAGTTTCTTGTGTTATGGTCTTTAGAACCAGCGACAATCGGCCCCGCCGCGATGAAAGCCGTGTTGTCCATGCCGGCGTACGCAGCAAAACTTATCGCCGCAGGTAAACTCGAGAAACGCTATCACATAGTAGGTCGGCACGGCGGAGCCTGGATCTTTAACGTCGATACCAACGAAGAGCTTGATCGGTTTTTGGCAATGGCGCCGGTATACAATTTCAGCAGCTATGAAGTCTTAGCCTTGGCGGAGATGACAGAACCGAACTTGTTAAATGAGGCTTCAGGGTCTTCAACTATTCATCCTCCGACTCAGCCTTCAGAATGATGATACGTCTCTAGAATTTGAGCACAATAATGTGACATGGGCAATCCACAAGGAGACCTTGCTATGTTACACACGACTACGGTAGATTCGACAATCCCTTTAGGCGACAGCGCTGCCAGCGAGAAGAGCGAAGAGCGTAGTCTTCTTAGACTCTTCATTGTCTTTATACTGGTCGGATTCGTCATTGGCACGCTAGTGCCGGTTTATTTTGCCTCAACGACCACAAGTATAGGTCAGATTCTGGGCTCCGCCTTCGCATTCGGGTCTGTCGGTGCTTCGGCCGGTCTACTTGCTGCCGGATGTTATGACGTCATCTTTCATGGGCGACTCGAAGAATAGATTGACCATACCGGGTCTGCACAATGCGCCTTAGCAAATCCGCGGCAACTGTTCGCCCGATAGCTTATCGACGATTCGATTGCCGCCAACTAAGGATTGCATCACCACCCTTCCGGGGTGTTTGTCCACGATTCTACCGATGCATTTGAAAGTGGACCACGCATCCGGATTGCTTGAGAACAATTGCTCCAGCTCGCGCAGACCGTCATCGGATACAATCGCGACAAAGCGCCCCTCGCAAGCAACGAAGAGCGGGTCTAGCCCTAAAAGTTCGCAAACGGCTTGAACCTCCGAACAAACCATCACAGAGGATTCATTAATAGCAACGCCGACTGAAGAAGCCTGTGCAATTTCGTTCAAAACACCGGCCAGACCTCCTCTAGTTACATCGCGCAGACAATGAACATGCGATGTTGAACTCAACATCGCATCCACAACAAAGTGCACCGGAGCACTATCGCTTTCGATACTTGTCTCAAGTTCCAGACCTGCGCGCTGAGCCATAATGGCAATGCCGTGTCGGCCGATGTCGCCGCTCAGAATGATGTGATCCCCCGCCACAGCGCGTGAAACTGAAGGCGCGGGCATCGACCTCACTCTACCCAACCCGGTGGTAGTTATGAAGATTTTGTCCGCCGCACCACGCCCGACTACTTTGGTATCGGCGGCAATCAACTGAACGCCGCAGCGCGTGCAGGCCTCTTTCATTGATTCCATCAATCTTGAAAGCTGATCCAGCGGAAGTCCTTCCTCTAAAATAAACGCCGCAGTCAGCCCGAGTGGAAACGCCCCTCTCATGGCCAGGTCGTTCACGGTACCATGCACGGAGAGAGAAGCAATATCACCTCCGGGAAAGAAAATCGGAGACACGACATAGGAGTCGGTGGTAACCGCAATCTGTCCATCACTCAGTGAAAGCACTGCGGCATCTTCCATGGCGTTCAGAATCGGATTGCCAAGCGCGGGAAGAAAGAGGGATTCAATAAGATTAGCAGTCATTTTGCCGCCGCTGCCATGTCCCAGCTTTACTACCGACGAGTTCGTCAACGGCAACTTGCAGGCGAAATCACTTGCTTCCTTCTTCGTATCAGACACTGGTTATCTCCGCAGCACCATCGCACAGTTTCTTCGGCTGAAATTTCCCGAACTTGTAGTAGTTCGCACAAGTTCCTTCGCTTGAAACCATGGTGGCTCCGAGCGGTGTTTCCGGAGTACACTGCCTACCAAACTCAGGGCACTCATATGGTTTTTTCAGTCCCTTCAGTATCTGACCGCTAATGCAGACTGAGGAATCTTGAACAGTCTGTCGACTAAGTCCAAAAATTCTTTCAGCGTCAAACTCAGCATAACCATCGTTCATTCTAAATCCACTAGCGGGAACAACACCCAAGCCGCGCCAGTTCTTATCGGAGATAGCGAAAACTTCCGAAAGAATGGACATTGCCGGTGCATTGCCTTTACGCTTCACCGCACGCGAATACTCATTTTGAACACACGCTTGACCGCTCTCCAGCTGACGAACGCATTGCCACACTGCGTTCATAATATCCAGCGGTTCAAACCCTGCTATGACAATGGGAATGTTGTACTTTTCGCTAAGCAGTTCGTACTCTTCGACACCAGTAATACAGCAGACATGTCCCGGTCCGATGAAGGCCTGAATCAAGTTATCCGGCGAACCCAAAATTGACTCCATAACAGGAGGCACCGCGACATGAGAGCAAAGAAGGGAGAAATTGCTCAGCCCCAATCTTTTTGCCTGACGGGCCGCCATCGCGTTTGCCGGTGCGGTAGTCTCGAAGCCAACCGCAAAAAATACCACTTTGCGATCATGATACTTCTGCGCGATAGCTAGTGCATCTAACGGCGAATAGACAGTGCGAACATCTGCCCCTGCAGCCCTTGCACTCAAGAGGTCGCATTCGCTGCCGGGCACTCGTAACATGTCTCCATAGGAACACAATATCACTTCCGATCGCTTCGCAATGGCAACGGCAGTATCAATCAACTCTACAGGCGTCACACACACGGGACATCCCGGTCCGTGCAAAAGTTCAATACTATCGGGAAGCAAATCCTCTATTCCGTATTGAAGAATGGTATGTGTTTGTCCACCACAAACTTCCATAATCTTCCACGGCTTGGTCGTTGCTCTACTGATTTTTTCCGCCAGTCTTTGAGCGATTTCCAGCTGACGAAACTCATTAACGTATTTCATACAATCAAACCTATGATTGGTTTATCTCATCAATATCTTCGGCGCTCAACTCCGCAAGAGTCCGTTTGGCTTCTTCTTCATCAATCAGGCTGATCGAAAAACCTACGTGAACGAGAACATAGTCACCTTGTTTGGCCTCCGGCGTATAGTCCAGACATACGGAACGGCGTATGCCACCGAAGTTGACTTTGGCCATCGTCAAACTATTTTCGAGGAATATCTCTTCTACCTGTCCGGGAATTGCAAGGCACACGAATCAAACTCCTCCAGAGCAGTCAAAGTTTAACGCATTGAGAGTTGCAGAAGCTACGACCGCTTGACCAAGTGACAGACCTCCGTCTCCGGATGGCAAGCTCTGAGGGTAGAAGACCTGAAATCCCTTTTTGCGCAGCAATTCCGAGGACAGCCCAAGTAGCAGCCTATTCTGAAAAACCCCACCACTCAAAGTAACATGGTTTATGCCGTGAATCATGCGCAGCTTCTCACAAACAGAAACCACGACTTCGGCAATGGTGCAATGGAACCGAAGCGCCACCCTAGCAACGTCAGCCCCCTTGCAAAAGTCGGACCAGACCTGACGAAAAATTTCCACAGTATCAACTTGTACAAGACCATCAGCCGTTGTTTCAAGCGCTATAGAGTAACTGCGCGGGTCCGGCGCCCCCGCTGAGACGGCAGAGTGAGCAACGGCTTCCAGCTCCATCGCCGCCTGTCCCTCAAATTCCGCCCTCAGGCACACGCCCAGAACTGCAGAAACGGCATCAAATAGTCGTCCACAGCTTGAGGTCATCGGCGAAGCAAATTTTGAAGTGATCAGCGACCTTATTGCCCCGACTCGTTCCTTGCCTTCTGTACAGATCAACGAGGATGTAAACTTTTCATAGAGTTCGGAGTCCCCATCCGCGATGACATAACTTAGAGCCATTCTCCATGGTTCCCTAACCGACGCATCCCCTCCGGTCAGGGCAATCATTTTTAAATGCCCCACGCGAACAAATGACTCATATGATCCAATAAGGAACTCACCGCCCCATAAGGTTTCATCATCGCCATAACCTGAGCCATCGAATACCACACCGATTATCTTCCCCGTTTGACCATTATCGACCATACAACTAACCATATGAGCGTGATGATGCTGAACACGCACTAACGGAAGGTTTTTCTCACGCGATAGAGTTTCGGCAATTGCGGTCGACAGGTAATCAGGGTGCTTGTCGCAGGCAATGACATCGTACGATAGGTCGAACAGCTTCACATATTTCTGAAGGAGCTCCATAAAGTAATCGTGGGACTCAATCGAAAACAAATCACCAATATGGTGACTTACATACGCAAGCTCTTTGCGGAGCAGACAAAATGTATTCTTTAGTTGAGCACCACAAGCCAATACGCCTTTCCGACTTTCAAACGGCAGCAATAAAGGAGACGGGGCCATACCTCGGGCTCGCCGAAGAACGGACACGCTTTGCCCTATGCACTGTACAATCGAATCGTCGTATCGCGAAAGAATCGGTCGGTTGTGCTCAAGAAACCCTCGAGCAATTGCTCCAAGATTATGAACAGCCTGACTATTTGCAATTACGATCGGCTCTTCACTCATATTGCCGCTTGTAGCAACCAAGGGATGAGAGAAGTCCCTAATAATCAAATGATGCAATGGCGTATATGGAAGCATGACTCCGATGCGATCCAATCCCGGCGCCAGTTCTGACGGTAAAGTGGAATCGGCCCGCCTCTCAAGCAAAACAATGGGACAAGCAGCACCGGAAAGCTCTCGTGCTTCCACCTCATTTAGTTTGCAGTGCAACCGCACCATTTCAAGATCACGCATCATCACCGCAAACGGCTTTCGATGACGTCGCTTACGCTGTCTAAGACGTTCAATCGCAGTTACGGACCGGGCATCGGTCATAAGGTGGTAGCCACCCAGCCCCTTAACTGCCACAATTTCTTCCCGGCAAAGCAACTGCACTAAGTGAACCAACGCTTCCTCACCATATGCCTCCAACTGTTCGCTCTTCCAGGACAGTCGCGGACCACAGGCAGCACAAGCAATGGGTTGAGCATGAAATCTTCTGTCGGCAGGATCTTCGAATTCGCGCGCGCAAGCCTGGCACATCTTGAACTCTTGCATCGAAGTTGATTTACGATCATACGGAAGCGACTCGATTATGGTGAACCGTGGACCACAATTAGTGCAGTTGGTAAACGGATACCGATAACGCCTTTCCGATGGGTCCAATACTTCTTTAAGGCACTCGGCACATGTTGCTGAGTCGGGCGGAACTTGTTTTCGCCCCTCATCGCCTTCATCACTTTGGACAATTACAAAACACTCAGCATTGCGATCACCGCCCTCGTTTCCCTGCAAAAAAGCTAAGTCCTCAGCGACAACGCTCGCAACATGCGAAAGAGGCGGAGCCTGTGCCGCTATATTCTGCTGGAACGCTGCCACGGCGGGAGAGGCGCCTTGGGCTTCAACGATAACGACCCCACCTCTATTTTGGACAAACCCGCTCAGACCAAATTGCTTTGCCAGCCTGTAAATAAAGGGGCGAAAGCCGACGCCCTGCACAAGACCTGTAACCGTTATTCGCTTGCGGATGTTATCGCTGTCCGGTTTCATACGGTCGCCCATTTGTAGCATTTAGTTTAACGAACCGGCAATCATCCTTTCGGTTAATCAAAAATCAAAATACATTCCACCCTTTCGAACGGATAGCTATCGACAGAGCTTACGGCGTTTGCCTCCGGCATTATTGATAGAGGTATCGGCAAAAACACCGGTCGATCATTCCACCGGCCGTTATCATCACGGACATTAAGGAGCACAATACAATCAACGCGAAACGGAGAGAAGTATATGTTGCTTTCAACGGAAAATGTAGATCATCGAGTATCGTCGTCTGTTCAATTCACTCAAGCTGTAGAACTCTTACAGCACTCAATTGAAGAAGAAAAACGGCTTGGTTTCCTAACAGAGAAAGCAATAGATGAGATAGTCACAGCAAGTCGCCATGCGGCCCAACTCTCGAACGGACTGATAACCTGCACCGTTGATGATCACGTTATATCTTTGTCTGCTCACAATCGAACCATCACAATCATTCGGGTTAACGGCTCCGGCCGCGATTCTCGACTGATCCATCCGCGTTGTATGCTTTGTGCCCTATTTCTAGTATTCATACATTGTCAGGGTGAGAGCAATGCCACACTGCACAGCAGTTTTAGAGTTTATCCGGACGGCGCATGCACAGACGGCATAGTTAGCTGGAAGTTAACGGACGGGGATATTGCGTTTGAACCATATGTTTTCAATCTGCTTACCGAGCAACTCCTACGAGCTGAGTTGCTCTGGTCCTCTACAAGCGATATTCCTGAAAGATTAAAGAGCGCCCCTGTGGTTGATGGCAAACTTGACAGCAAGGAATTGTCGAAGCCGTCTATAGGCTTTGAGAGTTCATTCACCCCGGCAACGTGCTCGGTCAGCTCTGCTCAATGATTCGGACAGCCGCAAAGCAGGTTGTACGATTCATCGCTCGCTTGCGGTCCCGGCGGTGTGTGTGACTAATTCACGTAGACTACTCTTTTCAACGGCGGTCTCCTAAACCGTGCAGTTACTATCCCTTGTCCGCTGAGAGAGCCCTGACGACGGGCCGAGCATGTCATGACTGCTAAACTAGTGTCACGTTTAGAAAGACACCCTTGAGGTCTCCAAATGGCATTCGTAAATGTATCCAACACGTCTGATCTAGAACAGTTCGAGGGGACAGACGTCACCAGAGGGGAGATTACCAAGAGAAAAGATTTTCTTGAATTCGGAGATGCCGATACTGAAAGGCTAGCCGCGATTAGAGATTTCGCCCTTAACAACGTTGAGAACATAGTCGAGGAGTTTTACGAACACCTGCTTTCGTTCCCGCAGACAAAAGAGTTCTTCCGCGATCCAAAAGTACTCAATCGGGTGAAGAAAGCTCAAACCCAATACTTCAAGGAACTCACCGCGGGCTCTTACGGCGACGAGTATGTTAAAGGGCGCTTAAAAATTGGACGCGTGCATCAGAACATAGGCATGCAGTTCGACTACTATTTGGGCGCATATCGTCGATATCTTGAAAGTTTTTTGGTCAAACTCTTTGAAGCTTTCAAAGACGACCCGGCAAAAGTTATTGCTTGCCATCTCTCAATGATGAAGCTTGTCTTCCTGGACATTAGTCTGGCAATGGACAGCTATTTGCGAACCATCAGGTTGCAAACTGATGCTATCAAGGAGTTAGCCACTCCGGTATTGCAAGTCAGACCAGGGCTATTGATTTCCCCGATAGTCGGAATGATAGACACGCAAAGGGCTCGTCAGTTAACCGAAGCAATTCTCCACTCAATCAGAGCACAACGAGCAAAAGTGGTCGTTATTGACATTACCGGAGTTCCTATTGTCGATTCCAAAGTCGCAAATCATCTTGTTCAAACCGTGGAAGCTGCAAGGCTTATGGGAACAGTGGTGATTCTCACCGGCATCTCGCCTGAGATCGCTCAAACTTTAGTAGTACTGGGCGTGAATCTATCCAGTGTTAGAACGGTCGGCGATCTACAAGAAGGTTTCGAGGAAGCAGAACGACTGCTCGGGTACAAACTCGTCAAAGAGAAGAAGAACGGAACTAATCATCGCAGGGAGCAATAGCACATGGCGGTGCCAATTCTCAAACAAGGTTCCTTGCTCATCGCAACCATGCAGGAAGCCTTGACAGATCATGCATGGCTGGAATTCCAAACAGAGTTAGTCCGTTCGGTAGGAATACATAGAGCGCGGGCCGTCATACTTGATGTAACTGTATTGGATGTTCTTGACTCGTTTGCGACCCGGAGCCTTCGAAATCTCGCGGAGATGGTCAAACTGCGCGGCGCCCGCGCAATTGTAGTCGGAATACATCCTGACGTTGCTTTCACGATGGTACAACTGGGACTAACGCTTGAAGGCATCGAAACAGCAATAGACCTCGAGGATGCGCTAGAGAACCTCGGCACGCAAGGAAAATTTCTGCACAATGCTACTTGAGGAAGTCCAGGTTCCTATAAACAATGAAATTGATGTCGTCGCAGCCAGGCAACAGGGACGACAACTAGGTCTTAAGTTGGGATTCTCCGGCAGCGAACTTACATTGATTGCTACTGCCATCTCCGAGATTGCCCGGAACATTGTTAGTTATGCCGGCAGGGGCGTGATGACAATATCCATTGTTGATGTAATGAATCGTCCCGGGATTCAGATTATTGCGCAGGATGAGGGACCGGGGATTCAGGACCTTTCCCTGGCTTTGCAGGACGGCTACTCCACCTCCAAAAGTTTGGGACTGGGCTTGCCTGGAACTAGACGGCTTATGGATGAGTTTGAGATCGAATCAGAAGAAGGAAAGGGAACGACAATCCGTATGATCAAATGGACCAGACGCAAGTGACTGAAATTCACTCAGACGAGCTCCGCTTTGTTTATTGGTCTGGTGTCTCAGCAACACACCCGGACGAAAGTGTTTGTGGTGACGCATTTTTTGTGAAAGAAACAGAAAACGGAGTCTTTCTTTGCCTGATTGACGGGCTTGGTCATGGAAAGGAAGCTTTTCTTGCAGCCAATCGCACCTGCTCAGTCATAAACGATTTCGCGGAAGAGAACATTCTTTCTTTGTTTGAACACTGTCATGAAGCTCTCAGGAGTACAAGAGGCGCAGTAATGAGCGCAGCTTTCATTCACCATCCCAGCAATACCATTGAATGGGCCGGAATTGGAAATGTAGAGGGACTGTTATTGAAGAGGAACAGCCATGAATGGTTACCCTTGCGAGGAGGAATCATAGGTTGCAGGATTCCCTCTCTGCGTAGTTGCAAACTATCAATCCAGGCAGACGACATGATTGTGATGTACACGGATGGTATATCGCACTCAACGACAAAAAAGCTAATCGAAACAATAGAACCATGCGATGAGTTGGCGCACTCCATTATCAGTTCTCAGATAAAGGGAACCGATGATGCTGCAGTCCTTGTTGCTCGCTACAAAGGATAAGACAGGCAAGGCGTCACCCTAATGGAAGAATACAAGCTAGTTCTTTCAAGTTACATACAGTCCGGTCGCGAAGAAGACCTGGGCTTAGCCTATGAAATCGGCAGAAAAGCAATAGAGACCGGATACAGCCTGCTACAGATTGTAGACATTCACACTGACAGTCTGAAGCAACTCGATGACAAAGATGCGCGCTACCAGCTTCTGTCGGAACGAGCATCCGAAGTATTGAAAGAAGTGCTGGCACCGTTCGAAATGACGAGAATGGGATACTTGGACACCATATCAATTTTGCGTACTCAAAATGAGAAGTTACGGGAATTGATGGAAGAGCGTTCAAATCTTCTAAAAGAACGAGAGGACTTTATGATGGTAGTTACGCACGATCTAAAGACTCCAGTGATTGCGGAAGGAAAATGTCTAAACTTCCTTCTTGAAGGTGACTTCGGCGAACTCACCCCGGATCAACAAGAAGTTCTCTCGGCAATGAAAGACAGCAATCGACATTTGTTCGGCATGCTAAAGAACCTTCTCGAGGCATACAAATACGACCATACAACGCCGACACTTTGGTTCGCTCCAATCGATTTGATTCCACTCCTTACGTCCTGTTTTGAAGACTTCAAATTTGCGGCTCGAATGAAAAACGTGGTGCTTGAACCACCTATTTTCGAAGGCGAACACCACGTCGTTATTGCAGACGAAGCATCGATGCGTCACATAATGGCCAATCTCATAGACAACGCTCTGAAATTCACACAGGCTGGAGGACACGTCAGGTTAAAGCTTACCGATTACCAGGCCGGTGTGCGAATTGAAGTCCAGGACACCGGAGTGGGAATCAGCGAAGAGGATTTGGCACACTTGTTCGAGCGCTTTTACCAAGCTGCGGCAGGACGAAAGCGAAAGACTGGAATGGGACTCGGGTTGCACCTTTGCCACCAAATGATTTTGGCACAAGGGGGGCACATAGCATGCTCAAGTGAACCGGGACAAGGCACCACATTCTCTATCATTTTGGGAGACACTGATTGCTCAAAGATTCCTCAAAATCGTATGGTCAAGCCGGCTGAAGCTTAGACTTTATTAGTCCCGAGGCAATATACATGAAAGAGAATTCGGTGCTTAGCGATGGCGAACTCCTCTGAAGCAGTGCAAAGAATTTTTTGTAAGGCAAGAACATTTGTTTTCGCCGTCTGTATTACGGCTTTCGTGCAAGTCACCCCGGTATTTGGCGCGGAACTACAAGAACCGATTAAAGAACCTTCTTTGGTAACTACAAATCGGCCGAAGCCGTTATCCAGGGAGGAGGCAGAAAGACGCTTCAATAGGAGCTTGACGGAATTGTCCCGACTAAGGGCAGATTTCGGGCAGCGCGTCCAGCTGCACCTTCAGTCGGCCGGCGACTATGACGTGGAATCATTTCGAAAACATGACGATGAGATCTGCAATCTGCTGGACGAAATGGATGCCAATTGCCTCGACATTCAATCGCTATCCGAATATCTGAATATGCCAGATTCCTATCTTGCTCAGATCAAGGAAGAGATTCAGAAATCGAAATTATTATTGTACAAGAGTTCTGCCATCTTCAATCTCTGCTTTGGGCAACCACTGCAATCAAGCCAGTGTGCCAGATTAGGTCTCAATATCGCCGAGTTACATCCAGACACTCTTGAGAGTTACATCTCTGATGTACTGTTCTATCAGGGTGCGGCTTCCTGTTGGGCGGGAGACTACAAGTCTGCGCAGGAGCAGCTACAGCGAGCCCTGTCGACCGGTAAGGGGCGTTCTTACACGCAATTGGCACCGGGACAGCCAGTGGATCTTAAAGGACAGAATCCCTTTACCCCGTATTATCTGACTTCAGCCCTCATCGCTGATAACAAAATCGCCCAAGCAATAGATTTGCTGAGTTCACACCAAGACAGTTCTGCAAGTAATGAGATTCGAGGACACTCAGATGCGCTGTTGGCGCTGGCTTATGCGCTTGACAAAAGATCTGACCGCGCCAAACAACATATTGAGTTGGCAAAGACCGAGTTGAATGAAAAATCAGTACAGGTATTTCCCGCCATGGCTAAAGAGTCATTAGGAATCGTGGCGGCACTTGCCGGAGAGTACGAACAAGCCGAACTAAGATTTTCGGAAGCTCTCCCCGGTTTGCAGGCCTCTCCCCTAAAACTGGGCAACCGTCCGGAGGCGGCGCAAGCAGCTCTGTGGCGCTCATATTGCCGCGAAAAACTGGACGACAAAGTGGGTGCCGATGAAGATCGAAAGTATGCCATGAGCTTCGCAAATGAATGTCGCCATCTCACTACTGTTGCACAGATGCTCGACTCACTTTTCGGCCGGGCTCAAACAAAACCAATCGTCGACACTGTGCATGAAAAATGGGCCGTAGTCGTCGGCATCGGTAACTTCAGAGATCCATCAGTGCCAAGGCTGCGATACTCGAAAAAAGATGCAGTCGATATGGCCGACTTTCTGGTGCGACAGGGCGGGTTCAAACCAGATCATGTCAGAACTTTGCTTGACGGCAACGCAACAAAGACAAACTTGGTAGATGCCTTAGCAGGCTCATGGCTACCGCAGATCAGCAGACCGGGAGATCTAATTTTTCTCTTCGTGTCCTCGCACGGAACTCCTGCCTACAAGGACATTGGCGCGTTGAACTCGGTGGTCACCTATGACACGCAGTTAGATAATCTTTTCAGCACATCGGTACCCATGCAGAGCATTGTGCGAATGATGCGCAGCAAGCTTCAAAACCGCTACGCTTTTGCAATCCTCGACACTTGCTATGCCGGAGGACTTGGTGCGCCCGGTCCAGCCGCCCAGTCCGCGGCAAACGTCGATCCCGATTTGCTGTTAAGTTCCCGATACCAGCTACTGGTTAGTTCCAGCGAAGCACACGAGCGATCGTGGGAATCGAAGCGCTATCCAAACAGCATCTTTACTCGGCAACTGATAGACGGTCTCAAGCAACATCCTCAGTACGGCAGTTTTCAATCTGTCTTCCAAGACATACGAAGTAGGGTTTCAAAGGAAGTCTCGGACGACTTCAGAGGGAACACGCAAACACCTAAGTTGTCGGGTTTGTGGTCAGGGCAGGGCTTTGTCGGGGAAACATCATTGCTGAAGAGTGCATCCGGGGAAACCAAATCAGCTACAGATCATTGAGCTCGAATTCAACGGGTTGCGCTGTCATGCCGGCAACAAAAATTGCCTCGACGAGTGAATGTACAGAGTCGCAAGAATATTCCGGAAAGTGCTTGCCGCTCACATTAGAAGGCAAACTCCTTCCGGAACGCGGATATTTCGAATCACTCACTTACACTGCACATGGACTGGCAGGTTTATCCACTGACTTACCTTCCTCAACATCTGCTTGCTGCCGTCTACCGGGGAGATGTACTTCATCAACAAGGTGATGCAGTCTCGCGTCAAGTTTCTCGGACAATGAAGCACAAGCGCCCTTCAAGTCTTGCATCTTTGTCGCGATGTTGCATTCAATCACTTCGACTCGATGGACCAACACATCTTTACCTTTTTCTGTAGATGATTTGACGTTCTGGCAAAGGTCCGACCCTTTGGTCTGGATCTCGTGGCGCAGCTCCCTGCCAGCTTTCGGAGCAGACAATATTCCGGCGACGTAACCAATCGCAGCACCGAGTGCAATTCCGCCAAGAAATTCTAGTGTCGATTGCTTCTTCATCTCGTTTTCCTCACTATGATTTGAAAGCGCCAGGCGCATTGCGAGCAAACCGGCTCTAATCTCCATTCGTTTTTTTCACTAAATAGCATCTCGTAGATTGAGTTTTGCAATAACAATCTAAAGAATGATTTGGATTCAACTATTCTCAATTCATTCAGGGAAAACTTGCACCACCTGCAGCAGGCGCTTCATTGCTTTCAACATCGAGCGAACTAATTGCATCGTTCAGCGCATGCCGAGCTTTGTCGAATGCGTTAACATCGGGGCTATCGCGATCGATTTCGTCATACAGCTTCGAAACTTGTTCCCGGCAGACCGACAAGGAATCATCCCACTTTCCTGCGCACTGCGCCGGCTGTTTTTCTTCCATCATCGGCCGGGCAAGTTGAAGCGCGGATAGCAACAATTCAAGTTGACTAACGGAGAATACGATTCTGCTCCTATTTGCCGCGGCCCATTGCTGCTCTTGCTGCGTCAATGGCAAAGGCAGTTCTAGTGAACAAAGTCTGGTAGAGATTGCTCTGAGACTATTTACCGCATTCCTTACTGCCGTTAGTCGAACAGAGTCAGCCCCCGGTCCCACGAAGCATTTTAACTCCTCCACCAATCGCTCACAACTAAGGGGTTGGCTTCTCAACTCCTGCATTCGCAAGCGATACTCGCTCGGGGAAATGGATATCCCCCGTTCCTGCGCCAATAGCTGCGTGGAATCTTCACTAGGTCTGCCTTCACCTTCGAGCTTAAAGAAAGAGTCAGGTAAAGCAGCCCACAACCTCAAATTCGAGAATTTTACAGTAGAAAACAATTTTCCGTCCTCAAACAAGCTCCATTCTTCCGGTAGCTTACTTGTAACATCAACTGTCATTCTCGAGATAAGAGAACCGTCTCGTGAAACAAGCTCAATGAGCGGCATTGAAACCTCAGGAATACGGCCGGACAAACAGGAGTTTTCCTCCTTAATGCGGTCTACCGCTGCGGACAACAAATTGCCAAAATCAGACTCAAGCACACTAAAACCGTTCGCTGCTTTCAGGAGTTTTGAATCTGGTGACAGAGCTACCTTTATACCACTGAGCGCACCGCCCATTTTTCCGCGAATCTTTCCATCGGGCTGCCTGACAACCACAGAGCCGCTTCGCTTGCCACCCTGCGTCACCTCAAATCTGATCATGTTGGGACTTTTAAAATACAATTTCCCGGTCTCAACGATTTGTTTGCCATTCTTGAATGTATACAACACGCTATCGAAGCTGTAGGCCTTCATTTGTCTTGTGCGCTCAAGCATGGACTTTACTTGAGATGTGCCATCGGAACCTGCTTTGACGAGCAAACTCTCCGGAGCAGCTAAAGTAATTTTGGGAAGTGAGGCGCCTGAGACAAAGTTGGCGAACAGCGGTAAGGCCGTTACGGAAAGAACCACAGCGCCAACCAGACTTGCCCTTTTCATGATCCCTCCTATTCCGCTGTCATTCATTACAATAACTGAGTGTCTCGAACCAAGCACAGACTAAAAAAAAGAGACTGATCAAAAGATCAATCGCAGCTTCGGTACAAATAGAACTTACAAAACATTGACGGCTGAGCCCCGGAAACATCGCTCTCTTGCGCAGAGAAGCAGGGGTCAGCCGCCTATGCTATTGCTTTTTTTCATTCCGAGGGCTCCTCCAAACTAGAACAACCTACCTGTTTGTTTTCTCCTCTCTCCTTACAGTATTATGGTATCGCATGGTACTGAATGTAGCATCATACTTTCGTATGATTTGCACTGGCTGGTTCGCATAGCCACAGTTCTGCTGCTTAGGCGAGGAATCGACCAAAAGAATCATGTCCCTTTCATCATTTTGATCGATGACACCGCAAGCTGATTTAATAAATTGAGACCCGGAAGTTCAGATCATGGTGGGGCAATTCTAACGCTGTTCACAACGGCTTCGAATGGCGGCAGTGAACTCGTTTGAGATATAGAGACATGGTGGTGGACTGCCCGCAGTCCACTTGCCGCCAACCTTTTGATGCCATGTTTTCCCTTTTAGGTCCACAGTCCAGCAGTTGTTGTTTTCATCCACTGCGAGAAACAACTTATGAATTGCCTTAAAGTCTGCTTCCGGAAGGACTTGCTTCAGCCGACGCAGTTCCGATGAAAGCTGAATCATCCTCTCGGCACTAACCATCGTGTGATAGGCCTCTGCAGTTTTTTCCAAACTGCTTGGAAGTTCGTTCTTGTTCGTTATCGTCGGCACTGTCGATAGCAAAGGTTTGTCTTCGCTTCCGCCCGGTGGCGCTGGCGCCGCGACATCTCTGCCTGCTGGAGCGGTGTCGTTTTTCTTGCAAACAGCGAGTTCCTTTGGTTCAGTCTTGCCCTCTCGCGCCGCAAGAGAGCTCTGCAACGCCTTGTCAGACTTAGATCGCCAGAGCCAGGACGCCAAACAGATCAAGACAGCCCCGACCAATGGATAGGGCCAATAGAGCCTTAGGGGATAGGAAACAGAGTTGCCTTCAAGTACTGGCGAAGTCTCAAACCGATCTGGATTAACAACAACGCTATCATCCAAAATTTGTTGTTCAAAAATGCCGCCGACAGATGACTGCCCGGTGTGCGCGGGTAGGATTGAGTCATCAACAAGATAAACACCGATCGATAACGCTGCGCCGATCAAGAGTAGTGCAAACGAACTACTAATTCTGATCACAGGGACTTTACTCCTACAAGTCAGTCTCGAAGGCGGTCACCAATTTCCATGCGAACATATATATCTTGGTTCATGCCAATCACATTGACCACGTCCCGGAGAATGATTTCTCCCTCCGCCAATCCCGCGCATTAAAGAGTGTTTTTGAACGATCTCACAATGCGGACGACAATGGGATCATAGAAGTTCTTTTTGCGCGCAGGATATCTGAATTCGAATGCCTTTACCTTCTCATCGTCAATCATCATTTTGAAATAGAAAATCTGGTCCCCACTCAGCCCGGAGAGGACGCACCAGGTAGGTCCCCTGTTCTGATACGTAACGCGATCACCATCTTGCTTGCGGTGAGCTAGAGCTTCGTCCCGCAGCGAAGACAGCGTCCAGGCTGTACCATCAACAGTACCGTAAACGGATTGACCGTAGACAATCAATTCCGCTTCATCATCTTTCGATGAGAATTTGCATCCATCAGCGTTGTCGGACTCTTCACCGGCAACAAGAAAGTCGGGATAATCGATGCCGTACTTGAATCTTGGATTGACATATCGCCGATAGATCAATCCCGCAGCTTGACTTTTCTGTTGAGCGCCGCCGTATTTCACCTCTGTACTCTTTCCCGCAGGCGCAGGATCTTGCCAAATCTCGTTCGCGCCGGCAAGGGCGCCAGGCTGGAGGGTAATCGAGTAGAATCCGCGCATTCCGGACTCTTTGTTGCAGGACCATGTTGACGGGTCGCTGTCTTCTATGAGGTAGATCCCCGGATTCAATGCTATCCCGGGACGACAAACCCACATTGCATTAACCGGGATTGCGCTCCCCTTCGCTTGCACTGCCTCAAGCGCAGCGTTCCACATGCCAACAGAAGAACCGTTCTCTCGCTTCAGTGAAATAATTCCCGGTTGGCGACCACGTCCCTGATTAAAGTGATAGGTCTTCAGACTTGTCACAGTACACTGCTGTTTGACCTCAATGCGGGAGGGCTTGGTCGGAGCGCTAGCAACAGAATATTGATTGAAGTTGTTGACAATCACAGTGCGTGCTACCGCAAAGACGGGTAGTTGCAGCATGAGCAAAATAAGAAGTAAGAAAGAGTAACGCATTCCACTTTCCTCCAGATTACTTTTCCGTTCAAATTTCAGTTGACACAACCATGCGATCAAGCTAGCGATCCCAGAACCATCAACGGATTGATTCGATTTCGGTGCGCAAGTCGGGCTCCACAGTCAAGTTATCGGGGGCCGAGGCCTTCTGCCATTTTCCGTTCACACTAGTGAACCACTCCAGCGACTTCAATCCGACTGTCCATATCGCCCCATCCTCGCTACGAGCCTTGAATTTCGCATGAATTTTTTTGAAGCGCTGCGAGTCAATAACTCCATGGTCCAGTGCCTCTTGCAGCTTCCGCGCGAGTCGTTCAAAATCAGCCTTGTCCCCAGACCGAGCATTCTTCCCCTCACTGGGCTTTTCGTCGCCGAGCTTCTTGTCGACTGCGTTGGAATCTGCCACCAATTTGCCCCCGCAGTAGCTACAGAATAGCGCCGGAGCAGAAAAATAACGTGAGCAAGGCAAGCATTGCATCATTTGCGCATCAAGTTTTTTTACGCCAAGCTGAGTAGGTCGTCTTGTTTCAGGAAAGGAAGGATGAGTGACGGCGTCAAGAAAATGCTGACATAAATTATCGAACGTCATCGATTGGTGATTGATGGCCGGCTTGCCGTCAATTTCCTCCAGTCGAAATGTGTGATTTGAAAGAGCAGTGGGAGCGATAAATGAGCGGTAAAATGTTGCCGGGTGTCCGTTGACGATAGCTCGCGCTGCACAACCGATGGAGAGCTCCCAACTTCGCATGAACTCGGCTCCTAAATACTCCCCGACTTCACCGAAATAGAATACATTGCCATGCTTCTCGTCAACAGCAGGCACCAACAGCGTTCTTCTTATCAGAGCCTCAAGATCCGCCTCGCCCGGCTCGAACTTCAGCTCTTCAAGATCCGGTGTCAAGGCGAAGAATGAAGGAAGAAGCCAACGAAGATCAAAGCTCTTTATTGAGTTTGCAAGAGTTCTGTTGAATTCGACCGTTTGCACTTGCGGCTTCCCTTCGGGTTCATACTCCAACGCGGTTGTATAGGTATAGCGCCGATAACAATCAATTGCATGCAGCCCGTAAATGAATGAGGGAATGGAAAGCGGCGGTGGCAGGAAGTTGGACACTGCATTGTTAACGCGGCTCAGTAGGCGCAAAGTCCACCATTGCATGTATTCTTCAATCGAGTCATAGAGCCGCAGAAGCATCGCATTGTGACGTTCAGGAAATGCGACTAGCACCTCACCACCTTCTTTTAACGCAAAGGTGGAGAAAATGGACAGAGCCGTGTTCATGCCCCCATATCTGTGTTCGATACGAATATCCGGTCTGAGCAGTAGCTGCTTGACTGTTTCAAACGAGGCATGCTGTCTTATCTCCTCCATGCCTTCAAAATCGGCTACCGCAGTCCCACCGCGCAAGCCGACGACAGGGCTTAGCTGATTGGCGCTGTGTTTACTCGAGGCAAGTAGCACGTGAAGCCCACCAGCGGGAATCTGAAACAGTACTTCTTTCTCTGCGGGTAACTCGGATGTTTTGTCTTCCATAACGCCTCCACAGCTAAGTTTGTCGTATGGGCGTACGTGAAACAACGCCTCTGCTGATTCGAACCATAGAAATTTCTCCCGGTAAATTGACATATGGACAGAGCCCTACATCGGACCTAAGTGTCCAGGACGGATCCTGAGCACCGATCCAGAGAAGCTTGCCTATTCGCATCCACGGCGCTAAATCGAAGTCGAGTTCAAGTTCTTCAAGCATGACACCTTCCCTTTTCAAGACTCGGTCGTTCACGATGAGCGAGAAATACCGCGCCCCCAAGTCATTTACGCAAGGCATTTCAGGGGGACGCCTCAACGCGAAGTGGGACAGAATGTACACCACAGTTTCACCGACAGTGACTGATGACAGAACAGCCTTAACTCCCGGAAGCCTGAGAACGCTGCTAATGACAAATGGATGAGAAGGACCCGGTTTACAAAAGTGATCGACAGGTATGTTCAAGCTTTGCAAATCGGCACCGCCGGTAAAGCCACAGAATGTAGATGGAGATTCGCAAAATGGACGAATTGGATCGTCATAATTCCACCAAGGTCCTGCAAAACTGTGAACATCGATGGGCATCGACAACGTTTGTCCAGTGAACGGGCATCGCGACACGGGAATGGACAGCAACGAAGATTCATAAGCATCAATCTTCGCATACATGCGAGCAAGCACGACTTCGCGGTAGGTCTCCAGTTCATCGGTTGTTTTTTTGGTCGACATTTCCTCAATGCAGCTCAATTCGTACCTCAAGCCACTAATTGAGCTCGACAATTCGCTTATGCTGGAAGATGTGCTCATTTGCCGTTGCCGCTCCTCAAGACTTTCGTCAATTCCGATGCCATGAATTTGTCTGCCAATTATGGAAGTGCCTTATACTTGCTGCGAAGTCCGGATAACTTTGAATCCATTAAGTTGTCGATTTGCTCGGGTTTCATGTCTTTGATTTGCTCCGGCTTAAATCCCATTTTCTGTAATGCGGACTGCTGATACTGTTCAACCGGTGAGAGACGAACAGGGCGGTCTACTCCAGTAAATACGGATGCCCCCGCCCGGTCACGAGCGCTGGGAAGAGGCATTCCGGACGGGCCCTCGCCCCCGGTGAAAGTGATTAAGGGCTCCTTGCCGCCAGGGCGGTGAGAGTCCAATATCTTCTTATCGATGCCCTGAGCTATTTCGAAGGGTGACTGCGGCTCAACTAGGTTACCGGAAACGGGATCTGGCACCGGAGCCGGTCGGTCCTTCGAGAGTTTTGAGTAGTCCCAACCCATATGCTCAGGATGCTGAGCTTTAAATGGTCCGCGGTTGAGCTCCTTGTACACCTGATCTCTAACCGCCGATGGCAGTTCTTCGCCATGGAGTCCCTTTATATCAAAAAGATCGTGATCGCCGGTGAACGGTTTACCGGTCTTCGCATCATGGACGATACCATCTTTCACGAAGATCTGATTTTCACCGGGCTTGAGATGCCCCTTACCTTTCGTCAAGTCTGCAACGTGTTCGGCCTGATCGTGATATTCGGACAACCGCTGCTCATAGCGCTTGTACACAGGTGAATCTTTGGGAACCCCCAAAGGCTCCTTCGGTTTGAAGTAGCCTACCTTACCGGCGCTTCCCTCCGGTGCGCCCAGCGCTATGTCCTCTGGCGTAATAGTTTTCATCTTGACGTACTGGGGTTTGGGAACGGCCTGTCCGCTTTCAAGCAAAGCCTTTGCTTCCGGATTGGTAGGACGAACTTGAATCTTCACTCCGTATTTGTCGGCAACAACTTGCGCATGTTTGATGTTTTGCTCAGGCATCCCTGCCATTGCTTTGTTCATTTCCTGTTTAGTCAGGTTAAGTTGTTCATAATTGGGGTCTTTTGGCTCGATTGGCCGTGAAACCATTGGTTCCTGTGCAACCTTGCGGCCTGGCTCCGGCGAAACTTTACTGCCCGGTTCCGGTGTCTTACGACTGCCAGCGGCCAGCGCGTCGTCCGCCTTCGAAATTGGGGTTGCCGCTTTGGCAGCGTCATCCGCCATCCCGCTTCCGGCCTTGGCACTTGCCTCTGTGACCTCACCGGCAGTGCGCGCACCCGACTTGGTGATCGTAGTTTCCAGGGCGTCCTTACCGCCCGTTTTCGCAATGCTTACTTTAGCGGCATCGTCAACAAATCCGGCGCCAGTCTTAGCTGCGGCTTCGGCGCTCTCCTTGCCTAGACCCGTTCCTATAATCTCCAGTACCTTGCCTTTTCCAGCCTGCGCTAGTCCCGCAAGACCATGAACGGTATCAATGGTACCAACAAGCTCAGTTGCACCCATCAATCCATCCTTGAGACGATCAACCGCCGGGCGATTTGGATCGGTTGCGTCTACGAGTTTTTGTCCGCCCGGCAGAACCTTAATTACCTTGTTAACATCTTGCAAATCGTTGACTGTGTCTTTCAACGTATCGCCAATTATCTGAGGATTCCGTGCGACTTCCTTAACGGTGTCGACTGCATCCTTCACTGTCCCGGAAACAGCATCGGAAACTTGTTGCGCAGAGCCTTTAATCGTTTCGGTGATAATTTCCGGATGCTTAACGACGTCTGTTACTGCATCCTTTACTTGAGCCGCAGCCTCAGCGGTCTTCTCAGCCGCTTTCTGTCCCAGTTCCGTTAATTGGTCTCTGGCGTTTGAGAGCGTTTGCGTGATAAGAGAGGGATCTTTTCGAACATCGTTGATAGCATCTTTGACGGCATTGTAACCGGAAGCAGCAGTTTCAGTCACAGCGGTGCCGATTTCTTTGGCGTCTTTTACAACACCGGCACCAAAGTCTCTGGTTTGTTGAACAACACTACTGACAAATCCTTCAGGTGGCTGTATGTTCAACCGAGAATTAACAGCCTTTTCCATCTGTTCCAGATTGCCAGTCGGAACGCCATCCTTTATGTTTGCAGCCTTCTTCAGACTGGACAGCAAATGGTACGCGTCCTCAGCCTCCAGACTCGTAACTTTGGCCACGAGCTCCTTGTACTTCTGGCGCCGCTCCTGCTCTTGTTCGGGTGTAAGTTTTTGATCGGCCGCTGATGGTGACTCCTTCCCTTCTCCCTCCTTGGCACCTTTCGCCTGCTCCGGTTCCAGCGAGGAAAGATCCCCCTTGCCAGGAGTCTGTCCTTCAGCCTTCACGTCTTCCTTGGTTGAAGCGCCGGTCGGTTCGCCTTCCGGTGGTGCTTTGGCTTCTCCTTCCGGCGGCGGCACTAAGACTGCCTCTTCCGGCGCTGTTTTTGATTGCCCTTGAGGCGGCAGCTCCGCTTCAGCTTCGTCTTCGCTCTCAGGTGGCAGCCCTTCTTCCCCTTTCGGCGGTAGCTCAGTTTCACTTTGCGGTGGCAATCCTTCTTCCGCTGGCAGCTCAGTTTCACCTTGTGGTGGCAATCCTTCTTCTGCTGGCAGCTCAGTTTCACCTTGTGGTGGCAATCCTTCTTCCGCTGGCAGCTCAGTTTCGCCTTGTGGTGGCAGCCCTTCTTCCGCTGGCAGCTCAGTTTCACCTTGTGGTGGCAATCCTTCTTCAGCTTCTTCTTCGCCATCCGGTGGCAGTTCCGGGTCGGGCTCTTCCTCCTCTGGAGGCAGCTCCTCTTCCGATTCTTCGTCGCCCTCCGGTGGCAATTCTGCGCCGGACTCTTCCTCCTCTGGAGGCAGCTCCTCTTCCGATTCTTCTTCGCCCTCCGGTGGCAATTCTGCGC
>JAIELX010000070.1 GCA_019752635.1 Candidatus Obscuribacterales bacterium
CTGTTCTGGCAGTAATGACGACGTTGCCGCCGACAGAGTTGGTCGATGTTGCAAGAACGTCAGAGGTATAGAACGCAGAGCAGCAAATTGATCCTTGATACAAATTGACAGCACCGGTATCGCTAGTGACGATGATGGAACCGCCGCGACCAGTAGATCCTGTAGCAAGCAAATCTGTTTCAAAATTGTTGATGGTTCCAAAAGCCTGCAGGTTAATAATCCCACCAGCAGTACCACTAGCATTTAGATAATTGTTGGTGCGGTTATCCGCGGAGCCTAGCGTGATGCCTCCGCCTGTCGATGTCATGAAAATGTTGCCGCCAATGCCTGTATTACCACCGGCATTGATTCTGGGCATCCAGTTCGCATTGGCGGAAGTAAGAGTGATATTGCCAGCGGCCCTCAAATCAATAACTCCACCATTGACGGCCCCGGTGGCGGTAATTGAGTCCTGGTTGAACGCGATGCGGTCCATGAAGATTTGACCAGCGGCGGTCATCTTGATTGAACCGCCACTACCATTGGTGCTGGCGGCGCTGAAGACGGCTAAGGTTTCATTAGGACCGCCCCCGTCTTGAATAGAATTTATATTTCCGCCGGAAGTAAGTGTTATGGAGCCGCCAGTCCCGCTAGTCGTGGAGACCACAGAGGAGGCAGTGTAGTAAGCGGTGCAACAAACTGCGCCCTGGTAGAAAGTGAGATCACCGCCGGAAGCTATGTCGATAGTCCCACCATTTCCGCTACCGCCATTAAGGAAAAGGTCTGTGCGATAGTTGGCGAAAGTGGTTGCCGCTGTTATGCGCAGCGTTCCGCCCGATGTTGAACCGGCCGCAGACCAATCGATGTTGGATTGGTCGCCGGGATCGCCGATTTGTACAAATGTCGATGAAGCAATATTGATGTTTCCACCGGCGCCACTGAAGCCACGAGCGAGATAACCGTGGCCGGCATAAGAATCGAAGGAGCCAGCGGTGACATTGATGTTGCCGCCGATGGCACCATCGACGTTAGTCCAGCGAGTAGCAACGAGCCCGCCGGCGTTGATGTTGATCGTCCCGCCTATCCCGGTGTTGGCACCGCCCCCGTTCATGCCGCGAACATCTATAGCACTGATGCGAGACATATCAACATTACCGCCGGCAGTCATATTGACCGCGCCCCCACGCACGGCACCGTCAGCTCTTATTGCGGCGTTGAGCGAGAAAAAGTTCGCGCTGGGATCCTGTTCCGAAAGAATTCCGGTAGCGGCGTTGAGATTAATGGTGCCGCCATTAGCGTTGTTCGAGCTTGCAAAAATGTTTCCGCTGTAATGAGCGGTACAGCATACGGCGCCCTGAATCAGGCGAATAGAACCGGAATTTGCTGCAACGGAAATAGTACCGCCGTTCCCGTTGCCCCCGGTTGCGTACAGATCGGTTTCATAATTTACATAATTGGTTGCCGAAGTTATGCTGATCGTACCGCCGGTGTTACCGGAGACGTTGACCTGGTTATCGCCGCGATTATTAGTCTGGCCAAGTTCAACATCGTTGGCGTTAATTGTTATCGAACCGCCGGTACCAGCGGCTCCCCCAGTGGCGAGCAGGTTGAAATACCCCACGTTCAACTGTGACGTCAGCGTGTATTTGCCACCGGCTGTCATGGCGATATTGCCTCCGGAAATCACACCGGAGGCGTCGACTTGCCGGGTCGTAGTGTTCAGTCCGGATTGCATGTTGACGGTGCCACCAATACCGGAGGCACCGGTGCCACGAGCTTCGACTCGCTCTGTCCGGAACAGATCGATAGTGCCCGGAGTAATGAGGTCCACTCGTCCGCCTACCGATCCACCATTAGCAGTAATGCTCGACGTGCTGTAGTTGACAGTTCCGCCAAGATTAGCCTCTCGCGAGAAGATACCAACAGGTGCCTCTAGTTTGATGTTGCCGCCATTGGCACCGCCATTGGCACTTATGTCCCCGTTGTAGTAAGCAGTGCAACACACGCTAGCCTGGAAGAGTTCGATCATGCCGGCACGCGACGTAATGTTTACCGTGCCGCCATTTCCAGTGCCGCCGTCTGCTCTGATATCGGTTTCGTAACTGACAAAATTGGTTTGGGCAGTGATGTTTATGGTCCCACCGTTTGTGGCGCCACTGGCTCGAACGGCGTTGTCGGTTCGGTTATCGAGATCACCGAATTGAATGAACCCGGTATCAGTCGTCATTGTTATGTTGCCGCCGGCACCAGTTGAGCCGACCGCAGTGATGTTCGGTTTGAAATTGTTGTACGCCGGCTCACGCAGCTCAATATTCTGGTAGGCTCGAAGCGTGAGATTACCGCCAGAAGCGCCATTAACACTTATACCTTCCGTAGCGTTAACGCGATCAACATAGATGCTGCCTGTTCTGGATGTGATGCTGATGTTACCGCCAACTGTGCCGCCCGCTGCTCGGATCTGCGCGACGTTGTTGTTAACTCCGCCGCCGATTGGATCTTCAACAACGTTGAAATTGCCGAATGCCGATACAACGATGTTGCCGCCCGCACCATTGGTAGAGGAAGCGTGCAAGCCTGCGACGTAATATGCAGTACAACAGACCGAATTCTCGAACAGCGTAATAGCTCCGCTATTACTATAAAGATTGATTCCACCGGCGCTGCCGTTGGTTGTATTGGCGAACATTTCCATCTCGTAGACGCTGATAGCGCCTTCCGATCGCACGTTGATTTGTCCGCCCCCTGTGGTTCCGGAGACATCAATGTCTCTATTGCTTCTGTTTCCTGTACTTCCAAATTGAGTGGCACCGGCTGAATTTATCGTTATTGAACCGCCGATACCGGCAGAGCCAGTCGCAA
This sequence comes from Candidatus Obscuribacterales bacterium, assembly GCA_019752635.1. Taxonomy (GTDB): domain Bacteria; phylum Cyanobacteriota; class Vampirovibrionia; order Obscuribacterales; family Obscuribacteraceae; genus JAKFUT01. The sequence goes on from JAIELX010000070.1 coordinate 2,839, forward strand.
CAATGCCGAAGTTGAGTCCGTTGGCGCTGGTTTGATTAAAGGAACCAGTGTTGAACTGAATGCGACCACCCGAGGCACCATCGGCAGCGACCTCTCTGGTCGTAGAGTTACCGACCGTAGTGATGTCGATAGCTCCACCTGCTCCGGCTCCGGCTCCCAGACCGCGAGCATCGATGCGCTCGGTTCGTTGAATATTGAAATTGTTTCCAGCAACGGCGGTGATTTGTCCGCCTGTAGTTCCGTCGGCGCGTATAACGGAGGTGTTGTAGTTGATTCCAACCAATCCCGGGTCTTGAAGCGAGCTGAAGTTCTGACCTGTCGAAAGGAAGATTTTTCCGCCGGCGCCGCTTGTTGTGCTCGCATTTATGTCGGAATTGTAGAAAGCAGTACAACAAATCGTTCCGTTCTGCAAAGTTACGGACCCAGCAGTGCTGCGAGCCTGGATATTGCCACCTCCGCCAGTGGTGCCAGTGGCGAAGAGATCAAACTCCCACACAGTCGTGTTGTTACGGCTGTGAGAATAAATGCTTCCTCCACTTACACCATTAGCAAAAATAGCGTTGCCCAAAGTGGTGGAAGCTGTGCCAAAGTTTATCCCGTTACCGGAAGCGAGTTCGCCGGGTGCAATGATCGCCACGAGGCCGCCGCGTCCAGTTGCGGTGGAAGCCTGAATGTTGAACGAGTTATTTAGCGTGTAACCCTGCGATGCCGCTATCTCAACACGTCCGCCACCAGTGCTGCCGTCAACGTTGATCGCCCGAGTGTTCACACTTCCGGCCGAACTCATCAAGAAGATGTTTCCGCCAGCTTGAGTGCCCGTATTCGAAACCGCGTTGCCATTGAGCGTCAGATTGCCAGCAGTTAGCAAGACGACGGAGGACGGCTGCCCACCGACCGTGGTGCCGGTTACTCCCGGAAGAGTGACGTTGCCCCCGCGAACTGCCAACGGTACCAGTAGACGTTCATCGCCACCGGTCGTTATTGTCAACGACGGCGCGACGCCGCCGACACTGTCAAATCCCCCGGGGTTGTAGAAGGCTACCAGTCCTGGCGTCACGGTCACCACGGTTGCCGCATTGATGTTCGCTTGCGGTGTTACGGGAGTGCCGTTGAAGGTCTGCCCGGCGGTGCCGCCTGCCTGACTAAGCGTTCCCGTGGTCACGCCCACTGCAGGGTTCACTACAAAGAATGAGTTGCCGGCTCTGTTTCCCGCCGGTCCGGCAGTGGCGTCCAAGTTTATATTGCCAGTGCTGATACCGGTACCGCCGGCGGCACCACTCGACAAGAAGAGATCGCCAGCCAACGCAGTCGTACTGCCGGCGACGGTCGATTGCAGATCAATCGCTCCGGTGATGATCGTGCCACGTGCGACCATGCCGACCGAGCCGGCGCGGCCATTTTGTGCAGTTACAAAAGTGTCGATTGTGCCAGTGCTGATGTTGCCCTCAGTTCCGGCACCAACGTTGCCCATGTTGGCTACGACTACATCGCCACCGCGAATTGAGCCTGTCGACTTAATGTTTCCGAGCGATAGCAATCCGCTTTGAGCCGCAGCTCTTGCGGTTCCACTGGTTCCGGACAGCACAGTGAGATTGCCGCCAGTACCGGTGCCCGTGTTTGACAGGTCGATATTCCCTATCGTCGTTATGCCGGGGGTCATAGACGTAAGGCTACCGCCATGAGAAGTCGCTCCGCCAGCGGATGTCGAACTCACATTGCCGACACTGATGTTGCCCGCACCGCTGTTACCCGCCGACAGAGATACGCGTCCACCATTGCCCGAATCGGAGTTCGCAGTAATAGTAGTCGCAGAAACGTTGCCTTCAGCAAACAAAGCTACGTTTCCGGCCGAATTGGCACCGGCTCCCGTCGCAGAGGTGTTGATTCCGCCGCTTGCAGTTACGTTGTTTCCGGCAACCGAAAGAGTTCCACCGGAAGCCGAATTGCTTCCTGACAGATTCAGGGACATCAAAGATACATCGCCGAGACCTGAAATGGTAACTTCGCCGGCCCGCCTGGTTGCGCCGGTGGCGGTAGTATTTATGCCACCACCCACGGTGACGGCACCTGTTTGCGAACGCAGGAACACATCACCCGCGTTGCCGGCGCCTGACGCGGCTGTGGTGATGCCCAACGTACCCAAACTGGCCCCGACATTGGACCCTGACACGGCAGAGACGAGCCCGCCCCCCGCGTCGCCGGTTGATGTGATGACCCCGGTGGTCACGGAGTCAAGCACGGAAGCGACATTGATGTAACCGCCGTAGCCACCGGCGGCACCATTAGCAGTGATATCGCCGGTTACAATGGTCGAAGGTGCGTCAACGCGGACGATTCCTCCGTTTTGTCCGGCAAGAGTTCCGGAGGTATTTATACTATCGATGGCAACAGTGCCACCGCTATTAGCTTGCACGGTTACCGTGCTGGAATTGGTGACAAGCGAAACATTACCCAGTTGGATGTTTCCGGTATTGCCACTAAGCCCGGAGATACTGTAGAAAGGCGTGCAATTGTCGCACGAAATCGGGCTGAATCCGCCGGAGACGGAAAAGTTGACACCGGCATACAAGCCGATTTTGCCGCCTTGTCCTGTCAGACTCGAGGCATTAATTGTGTCGCCTTTATTTGCAGTTGCCACAATACTATGGCTGCTTAAACCGATAAAGTCCCCACCGGAGGTGGAGAATGTCGATGAAGTGAATAACCCGGTTAAATCGAGATTCCCGCCGGACGCGTAGTAGATCGGGTCGCCGCTCAGCTCCATCCGAGCGATAGTCACATCCCCTTCCTTGGCTCCGACAAATGCCAGACCGCCATAAACATCGACAGGCCCCTCCAATCTGTCAGCATGGATATTGATAACACCGTCGGGAGATCGAGCACTGATCAAATTGGCCACAATTGTCTGGCCGGAGACATCGATACCTGATTTCACAAGATCGGTAGTGCCAAGAGTTTCAAGCAGTACGTTATCGCCCGCCTGAATTTTTCCAAGGGTACCGTCGATGTTCAGGGTTTGACCAATCAGATTCTGAACATTGATCGAACCCTGGAGCGATTGAATCAAACCGGAGTTTGTCAAGTTTGCAGTGGCAAGGTTAGCACTGGCCAACTGCGACGCAATCGTTCCCTGGTTGATAATGTTGGAGGCCTGCATGGTCAGGTTCTGCATCGCCTGCATTATCGGAGCCATGCCGGTCGCACCGGCAGGTAGCGCATTCACGATGCTACCGCCGGCTATGGCGGTCAGGTTGCCGGCCGAAGAGATGGTCCCGGCGTTGATGATGTTGGTTATAGCGTTGAGGGAGAGGCTCAGACCGGAAATCGCGCCGGTGATGTTAATGCTGCTCGGCAAAACAGTCGATAACAGTCCGCCCTGGTTGTTGAAGATGTTGTTTGCGCTGAGGACGGCAGTGCTTACGGCGTTATTGGTCGAATAGCCGAAGAAACTGCCGTTGTTGACGAGGTTGCCGCTAATGTTCAACGGCGACGAAGATGCGCCGAAGTTATAGAGGGCAGACACATTGGTCGGCACCACCAGGTTCTGCAAATTCGACGTGCCGATCGAAGTAATGTCGATGTGCCCGCCGATGGCGGCTCCGGCCGAGTTCAACATTATCGATTGCTGATTGCCGTTGAGAACTTGTTGTACTGCAAAAAACTCGGCGTGAGTGAGCATGTCCATCGTACTGATTGACCTGATGTCACCGCCGACGTTGATGTTCGCAACGGTTCCAGCAGTCAAGATACCTGATGCAGAGACGTCTCGATTGACTGATGAGAAGTCAACCGAAGTTGGCGGCGGGTTGGCCGACGGACCGGAGCCGGAGCCAGCTCCGGCTCCGCCCCCTTCAGGGTGCTCTTGCGCGATTGCAGCAGAGGGTCCGGCCGCCATCCAACCAATTACCAGCCAAACCAGTCCATGTTTTCCATAGACTGTGTTGATTCTAGAGAACCCTCGGCTCTTAGACATACAATCTCCTCGGGTCTGTCAATTGCATAGCAGCAAAACTGCCTTGAGCTCTGCATTTCTCAAGGCAGCCAATCCACGGGCGAACGACGTTGTCGACACGCAGGTGTTTACCGCTATCAGCTCATCTGGTTGGCGTGGATCCATCGTTCAGACCTTGTACGGCAGCATAGTCCTTCCCACTATGTTATGCCCTGTACCGCAGAACCCCATATATATATAAGCGAGTATTTTGAGATTTTATGTTGCGCCAGGCAGCCAAGAGGCTTGCAGGGCAACCAAAATCGGCGATCAACCACCGAAACTCGGGCCGTCAATCACCTATCCCTGACATAAGTATGACATATCTTGCAGGGGGGGGGAGGGGGGGAACTCATCCGTTGATCGACTGATTGAAACGCAACGACACTTTTCCGTTTTCCGGTGCCTGATCTACAGTCTACTCGCCGATCCGACCGATTCTGTCGCATCACACCAGACGGTGAAGTTCCCCGGCGGATATCACCCGGACGGGGGAGTCGAACGAAAGTCTACTGTGACTTTTTTGGTGAAACCTTTTTCGGACGGACCGGAAAGAGGCAACGATAGAAAGTGGTATCACTCACCGCCGTTTACGGTATCGAATACGGTGTGGAACGGCACACCTGCACTTCTCGAGTCTCCAAGCCTTTGCTTTCTCAGCAAACAGAGCGCTTCAAATCGAATCTAAGAGCCATCTCTGCGTGCCTGATAATTGAAAGCTTAAGTAAATGGGTGTATATAGATGAGCGGCAACCATGTCTGTTGAGCAGGGAACTTTCAACCTCAACAATGCATCTCTTAGAATCATGGTTTTGAGATGTGCACACATTCCGACTACCCTCCATTTGGCAAGTATTTCGAAGGATCACAAAATGAAAAAGGTATCGATCTGCAAAGCAGCGTCATTACTAATCGCACTCTCAATTTGCCAACAATCGGTTCTGGCAGTTGACATGGAAGCCATGATGGAAGTGTATGCGAAGGGGCAACCCCATGCAGCCGCACCTCAACAAAGTGCCATTCGAGTTAACGTCGAAACACAGCGGCGGCAGCTCGAAAACGAATTGAGCGGAGCAACTCGCGCAGGACGCTTGACCGGTCCCCAAGAGCAAGACATACGCACACGATTGAATTACATCGGAACTTTGCAGAATCAATACTCGGCAGACGGCTCATTTTCCAATACTGAAGCAAGTAGCCTCTACGGCGAGTTAGTCCGCACCGAACAGCAATTGCGCACGTATCTCTCAAGCGCAACGGCTCCCTCCACAACTTCGAGTTCATCTTTTCGCACCAGCAGCGGTGCGCTCCGGAACGTAGACAGACGAATCAAAGAACTAGATTCGGACCTGCGCGCGGCCGTTCGTTCAGGACGACTAACTCAAGCACAAGAAACCGATATTAGAACACGCATCAACTACATCGGCACGCTACAAACGAACTACCTTTCCGACGGAGTCTTGTCGGACGCCGATTTAAGTAGCCTTAGCGGAGAAGCAGACAGAACCGACAAACAGCTTCACTATTATATGAACAACTCAACGGTAACAACGCCAGTTGCTAGTCAACTACCGTTCACTACCAGTTCATCCCTCCGCGCCGGAAGCGGTGCAATGCGAAACATAGACAGACAGACGCAAGATATTGATTCAGAGCTACGTTCAGCGGTGCGCTCAAGAAGACTTACCCCCGAACAAGAGACTGACATAAGAACCAGAGTCAACTACATTGGTACTCAAAAGTCTAGCTTGCTTGCCGATGGCGTTCTCTCCGATGCTGATATCACCAGCCTAAACTTTTTGATTGAAAGTACCGCGAAGCAGTTGCACTACTACTTGACACTGCGCAATGGTTCATCTTCCGTGGGCTCAGCCACGATCGACGCTCGCATTGCCCAGCTCGAGCCCCGCTTACAGGCTGCAATTCGAGCGAACTCGCTGGGATGGAATGACGCACAACAAGCGCGCGCAGAAATCGACCAAATTCGGCAAAAACACAGGGCCACAGTGCATGATGGCACGCTTGCTCCGGCCGAAGAACAAATGCTAACGGCCATGCTGAACAACTTCGATACTCAATTGGCAGCCTCGACAGGTTCTCGGAGCACCCACTGGTCCGCCTTCGATCCACACGATTCCACACGCAACAGTTGGAACGAACGGAACAAAAACAAATACATCGACGTTCGTCAGCAGAACCTGAAAGAGAGAATCTGGACCGGTCTGCAGTCAAGAAAACTCTCACAGAAGGAAGCGGACAGACTGCTTCAAGCGTTCAACAGAATTGAAGCGCTGGAAATACAACTCAAAAGCGACGGACGAATGACGGGAAATGAACGCAAAATGCTCAACAGCGAACTTGACAGTCTGAGCGTAAAACTCAATCGCGAATTGAACGATCACAACGTGTTCTAAGGCCCGGTCACAAACAGCCCTTCGACTTTCTCGCATCCCGAGGACAGTGTCCGGGGTAACAAGCAAAAATGACCTCCGTCATGCCTTTACCCCTGGCATAAACGGGGCATAGCGTCTTATACTGCTAGAACTCATGGAACTCACTGTTGACCGGTGCAAAAGTTGAAGTCGATCAGCATCCGCCTGAATCTGCTCATTCCGCTGATTGCAGCGATTTTCGCCGGATGGTACGTCTGCACGCACATTTCGGCAGTCCCATCTAGCGAGCCAGCTGAACAAACCGGTACAAACAGTCTAACAAGTGCAATTGCCCAAGATAAGAGGCGCGACTTCAGCGGCGCCGGGAAGGCGCTCGAAGTATATTTCGCCGGCAGCGACTCGTTGCTGCCACCGCATGAGGTGGCAAAGATACGCTTTTTCAGGGCAACCGTAGACCAACCGAGCTACTTTGACATGCTCGTCTGCACCAGAAGTGCTTCGGTCTGGTCTACCGCTTCGCCAGTCAGCATTTACATCGACAGCTTCGCTTCTTTCGGCGAAGAGGCGAACGGCATAATACATGCGCAGGTTAACAGCGCGCTCAATGAATGGCAGAAGGCAACGAAAGATCGGCTTCAATTCAAAAGAGTGATGAATCCCGATCTGGCGCAAATCAAAATCATCCCGGAAGCAGACCCGTCGTTTATGCCACTAAGAGGCGCTCTGGCCGATACAAGCTGGATGGAAGACTCCAGGCTCAGCAAGAACTCCGTACTGCCGAAAAGACAATCCGCCACCATTCGTATCATTGATCCGAAGCTCGATAAGCATCCATCACAACGAAAAATACTTTCGATTCGCTCCTCAATTCTGCACGAACTAGGGCACGCACTAGGCATTAATGGACACTCGGCTAATACAGCAGACACGATGTTCGCCATCGAAAATGCGTCTTCACAGAGCTTAGATGGCAAGGAATATACGCTTTCCTCGCGCGACAGAGAGACAATTAGAAAGCTTTACGACAAAGACGCCGAAACCGACGCTATCAAGCGAATAGAGTTACTCTCGGCAAAAAATGATCCGTATGCATGCCATTGTCTGGCTTTGATGTTTTATCGCGGCGAGGGTAAAGAAAAGGACGAAGCGCAAGCCTTCAGATGGGCACGAAAGGCAGCAGACCAAGATCTGCCGGAGGCGCTCTCACTGATAGGCGAGATGCATTTTTCCGGAAAGGGACAGCCGAAGAACCCTGAAAAAGCATTCTCGTACTTCAAGAAAGCCGCAGCCCTTTCTAATGCAGACGCCAACATCAATATGGGTTATATGTATGCGAATGGATCGGGCGTAAAGAAGGACTACGACAAATCGAGAAAGTGCTACGAGAGCGCTTCAAAGGCAGGTCTGGCTACGGCAACGTTCAATCTTGGCGTTGTTTACGAAAATGGCAACGGAACAGAGAAAGACTACCCGAAAGCGATGGAGTACTACCGCCGAGCAGCGTCGCAAGGTTCGACTCTAGCGCTCAGCGCAATGAGCGCCATGTACTACACCGGCCGCGGTGTCAAGCAGGATTACAAGAAAGGCATCGAACTGGCTCACAGAGCTGCCGAGCAGAGCGCGGACGGCAAAGTAAAAGTCGGAGACCTTTATCTTTACGGTCTCGGCGTTCCGGTCGATTATGCCAAAGCACTGGAATGGTACAAGAAAGGCGCAAAGGAAAACTCAGGAACAGCCATACTGCGTCTGGCAAGCATGTCTGTTTGGGGACGCGGCGTGCCACGTGACCTGGCGAAGGCAAAAGCCTATTACAGGCAGGCGGAGGAATTCGGCTTAGATAGCGCGCGGCAGGGTCAGTCCAACCTAGACCTCGATGACGCCATCGGTAAAATGATGCGAGGCGAATACGCCGAAGCGGGTTCGGCCGTGGACAGATTTCTGGCATCAGCGCGCAAATCGTACTATGAAGAGCTTGAAAATAACTTCTTCTACGCGGCAATCTACGCCAATCTTGCCTTGCGGCATGCGGGTCGGAACGACAAAGCCAGAGAAGTCTGTACCAGGATTTTGAAAGAACAAAAATCGAAGAAATGGCCTAGGGACGCCGTACGGTATTTAATCGGTGAGATCAGTGAAGAGGATCTTCTGACTATAGCCGGTGACGACAGGGAAAAATTGACCGAAAGCAAATACTTCATCGGCGCAAACTCTTCGCTCAACAAGGACTATGCCGACGCGCGAAAGAACCTGGAATGGGTTCTCAAAGAAGGCCGACGCGACTTTTTTGAATTCTCGTTTGCTGAACGGGAATTAGGGCTGCTTCCTACCGCCAAACACCGGTAAAACAAAAGCGCTAATCGGGAGAGGCACTCCCTGTCGCGGCAGGAGCCTTCTTTGAACTGCCTTTGGACGGCTCCGAGTTTTCAAACTGCTTTGAATTCACTTCAAAGACCCGATCAAATACAAAACGCAAATCCCAGCTGTTAAAGACTTCTCGAAGCATGCGATCACCTCCCGGCGGCCACCAGGGCTCCAGTCCAAAAGTTTGCAGATAGCAGCGATCGAGAAAGTACTTGTAATGCTCCGATTTCCCGGCGGAATCAGCCTCCGAAGACTTCAAGGCAAGGTCATACAGTTTAGGCAGCAGACTATGCTCGTGATCCTCAATTGCGGTTTTCATCGCTTCCATCGCCTCTTTGTGCTGCCCGCTCTCCTCCAGCAGACGCACTAAGCGCAACTCCAGATTGAAATTCCCGGGCTGCTGCTTCAATGCCAAGCGAGTTTCGCTAATGGCTTTCTCTCTATTCCCTAATAACCAGAGAACGTTGGAACGATCTAGCTTGATACCGGCGGCTACATTGCTTGACTGAAGTAGTTTGGCGCTGACCCAAGACAGAGGAAAGGGGTGATCCGTCAATTGTTCGGCGCGCTGAAAATTGGCGTGAGCCAATCGCAAGTTTTCTTCCTGACTCAGTTTCATCGCTTTCTCTGCAAGGACATTGACGTTTCCGCCTTCGATCCTATCGTCCTTGGGAATTTCAACCTCGTAAAACTCGCGCAGAGCAATGGTCGCGTGCAACTCGGCCAAGTAGTAATTTTTCAATAGCTCCAGGTAATAGAACAACGAAAACCCGACGTCCATTAGAGCTAGAAACATAAGCGCGGACGTCACAAGCCGCACCATCGCTTGCCCTTTGAGGACAGGCGAATCGATAGATTTTTGCAAACGAGGATTCAATGTCGCCTGCCCCTGGTGCTCGCGAATTTTTTTCACTAACTCGTTTTTGTGGACCTGGTCTCCAGCAGCATAGGGAATCTTCATCACAATATCGGGACGCTTCTCTGCAGTCCCGCAAACAGCGCGAGAACGAAGAACAAGGTTTCCCAACCAGGTAAGCTCGATCTCGTCAATGGCGCTCCAGCAAACATGTTTCACTCCATATGTAATACCAGATCCGTTCAAGGTCAACCATTTGCGGTAGCATATCACTGGCTTCCCTTTCCAAATAAAAGAAAGCCAACGACAGACACGATCCGATTCGATGAAGCAGACGATGAAGTGGGCGACCACAACCAGCAACAGTACCGCCGGTAACCCCAGCGCGGAAAGATCACAACCGAACCAGGAGGTCTGGGAATAAAGGAAAAAAAACACGAAAGCGAAAAGCGAGTAGGTGAATCCCACCAGGGTGAACAAACGATGTCCTAAAGAAGTATTCCAGTGGACGGTTCCGGACAACTCATCGCCAGCAGCTGCGAGTAAGGGCGGACCTGAAACGACCGGCGATTCCAGTTGCGACTCGTGTCGTACAACTACTTCCGGCTCAACGGATCGAGTCTCTTGCGGTTCGGCGCTGTCCTTATCCATCGGTCCCCGTCAAGGAAAGAACTACTTTGCGGCACCGGAACGTTCAAACGATCCGTCAATGATGCTTTTGACTTTCTGGTGAATCGCATCGGCCTCTTGGGCTTTGCCTTCATCCTTGTAGACTTCGCCAAGTTTCACCATCAAAGGCGACAGCTCGCTTGCATCAAACCCTGTTTGCTTCTTGCAAATGTTGATCGCCCGCTTGAGCGTGGCTTCAGCCTCTAAATATTTTTTCTGCCTGTGCAATATCAGCCCCAAGCTAGCGAGACTTTTCGAAAGCTCGGGATTGTCGGTTTCACCACGGGTAGAGGCTTCCGCCACTGCTTTGCCGTAAAGCACTTCCGCCTTTGCCAGATCGCCACCGGCAGCGGCTCTAGCGGCACTCTCGTCCAACTGCTGCCAATTGGACACAGACTGCGTTGACGTGTCCGAGCGGGGGGTCATCAACAATACAGCGCCACCAATTCCAGCTAGCACAAGCAATGCAATCGCCACCAGCATCCCTGTTGAAGTGCGTGCCGGTTTCAGCGAATTAATCGTTCCTTGATTCTCCATGCGCGCATTCTCAGCAGTTACCAATTGCTGAGGAAACTGATTAGCACCAATGGTGGTGGCAGCAGCCATGACAGCAGACTCTGCCGCAGACGGGGGTGACAAGATCGGTTCACTAGATGCCTCTCCGATTCCGGCTAGCTTGGCGACACGACGCAAGTCCAGCAGCACTTCCTCTACCGTTTGATACCTTGCTGCCGGTGCCTTCTCCAGCATCTTAAAAATGATGCGCTTCAACTCGACAGACACGGCGTCGGTGTTAGCCAGGACGCCTTTAGGCTCCGGAAGCGAGGCCAGGTGATTGCGCATAACTTCAAGGTAGTCATCGCCCAAATGTGGAGGCAAACCGGTTACAGCCTCATACATCAGAATTCCCAAAGAATAGATGTCGGATCTTGCATCGAGATCCGGTCCGGAAAATTGCTCCGGACTCATGTAATAGGGACTGCCGAAAACATCGCCCGGCTTTGTCAGCTTCAGAGCCTTCAAACTGGCTCCCGCAGTGAACTTAGCCATTCCAAAATCGACGAGCTTCACCATCGGTGGAGTAACCGCGGGATTGATCAGCACTATATTCGAAGGCTTCAGATCACGATGGATTATCCCCACATTGTGTGCATGCGCCAACGCCTCGCATACCTGTAGAAAAATCGGGAAACACTCGCGAAGATCCAGGGCGCCCTTTTCCGCTATGTAAGTATCAAGATCAAGGCCTTCCAGAAAGTCCATAGCCAGGTAGGCGTGACCATCCACGGTCACTCCGAAATCAAACGCCGAGACAATGTTAGGGTGACTTAGCGCGCAAACGGCTCGAGCTTCCTGTTGGAAGCGCCCGAAAGCGACTTCATCACCCAGGAACTCGGAGCGCATCATCTTAAATGCAACTATGCGATCCATCAGAACATGGCGAGCCTTGTAGACGACTCCGATGCCTCCTTCGCCGACCAGCTCAAGAATGCTGAACCGTCCGTCGACGAGAGAACCAACTAATGCGTCCGGTTTTGCTTCTTCCAGATTGTCCGTGCTCACGATGCCGCCCCCGGCCACCAATAGAACTCCCTAATGATAATCGATATGGGGGCGCGCTTGCTCTCGGCAACCACAAATCTTCCGAAGCTCAGTTCAAGCCTCTATTTCCGGTACACCCGCAAGTGAAGACCGTGACGCAGGTCGACCCGCTCGGTAATTGAGAACTCAGGCGGAATCAGATCCTTTATGAATTCGCCTTGTTGCGCAGTCAACAGCACAAAACGAGAGTGCCCCGCAAGCAGTTTTGATACGCGATCTTTGCCCATCGCGGGACTCGCCCCAATCTGTCGAAGCGGTCGAGTCAGATACCGGTCCAGACAAGCTATGTTGTAGAACTCGCTGACCACCAACAAATCGTCAGGCTTGCAAATGCGCTCAACTTCAACCGCCATGTCACGCCACGGCTCGCGCTGATGAACCGTGTGCAGATAATAGAGGTTGGCACAACAAAACATGCAATGCAGCAAAACTAACAACCAGCCTTTGCGCCACTTTCGCGCTAAGGCGAGCATGCCGAGCCCGGATAAAATGTACACGGCCGGCGCACTGCCGATCGTATAGCGAGCTATTTCAACAACTTTGCGTCCCTCCAGTACGTCGAGAAACCACAAGATCCCCGCAGGAAGAACTGCCCAAAGCCAAACAGCAAGAAGAGCCGGAACAGGAAAGCCATTACGGCTCTGTTCCGCCGCACCGGATTTGACACCACCATCGCGACGCCATCTTTTTCGAGCAGCAAAGAATGATGCCACCGCTGCCGATATCAGAGATAGAGCGGAAGTAACATAAACAGGAATCGCGTACCCCCCGACTCGGGGTCCGGAAAGAAAGACCTCCCAGTTTACAGGCACTCTCACGAGCAAAGCGTAGAACGGCCACCACAAGCTCGCCTGACGAGTGACGTAGAACGATTCCTTGCGCGCCCCGGCCGACTGCAGGAACATCGGCATCCAGGGCAACCACAGCACCACGACGGCGCACGCCGCAGCACCCAGGTACAGAGCCAACGCCCAACGCCGTGTCACGACTAACCAGCCGCCGGCCAGTAATGCTTGGAAGCAGCCTACGAACAGCCCCGTGTAGTGGCTATTGATCATCGCCCATGCCGAGATGGCGTAAGCCGTCGCGCTCAATACCAGGACCAGCATGGATGACCGCCCGTGCGGGTGCGCGGCTCGCGGACTGACGCCGCCGTCTGCCTGAACCGGGCTCGCAGCCCCGGAAGCGGCGTCGCGGGCGACTCCGCCAGAACGGTGAAGCAGCAGCAACAAGCTGCCCGTCGAGATCGCCGATGTCAGTACCACCAAACTGTACATGCGCGCTTCCTGGGCGTAATGAACATCAAAGGGAGAGAATGCCTGAACAAGCATTGCCAGAAGACCGGCTTCAAATCCGAATAAGTAAGCCCCGATACCGAAAACGACAACGATCGAAAGCAACGAAACAACCACCGAAAGGGATCGAATCGCAAAATCGGAATCACCGAAAAACGCAAGCCAGCGATTCAAGAGGACCGCATGAAGCGGAGGGCACAGCGGGTCCACTTGGCGAAAGCGCCGCAGCATATCGGACACCGGTGCCGGATTCGAGAACGTAAACCGATACGGTTGCGACGCAGGATTCAAAAAATCCGGCGCACCATGTCCATAGGCTCCCACCAGTGTCTGATACGACTCGTCGAGCCATAAACTGTCGAACGAAATACCGGCGAAACGCACTCCCGCCGCCAACACCAATATGAGCGCAAATTGCGAAAACTGCTTTACGGTCACTTGCACCCGTTCACGTGCGACAGAAGCTCCATTTTAGCGCCACTGAGCCCATAGCGGTTGAAAGCAGACTCATCCGCCCCGCTCGCTTGTATTTTTTTCAAGACAAAAACATCAAACCCTAAGCCTGTGGCTACTCCGAATAGAGCCATGGTTCCCCCGTAAAGTTGTTTAGTCCTATTAACGGTCGGGAACAAAAATTGGGGCACCTAGCCTGGCGGTCGGGCGCGAACGTTGACAGCAGACGTCATTCAACGAGACCGATTCTCGAAAAAGCTACTCATCACTCGCATCTTCGGGTATCTGCGAAAAATGGCTCTTGTAAAAAAAGAAATTGGCGAACTCCTTGTTGAAAACGGTCTCATTACCCCTGAGGAGTGGAAATCCGTTCAAGTTGAAAGGGAAAAGAGCGGCGACCCTATCAGCATCATACTTTCACGACTGGGACTGGCAACCGAGAACCAGGTCAAGAACGCTCTTGAATTGCAATACGGGGTCAACTATCTTTCGCTCGCCAAGATCGAGACCCCTCCCCAGGAATGCATTACGTTATTGCCTGAAGCAGTGATGCGTCAGCACCAGCTGGTGACCGTGGCGCGCGACGGCAACCGAGTTACAGTCGCAATGGTCAATCCGAACAACCTGGTGGCACTGGACGACATCAAGATGCGTCTCAAAGGCATGCAGGTCAAGTTGTCCGTTTGCACCGAAGATGATTTTCAACGCTTTATGGAAACCATCTACGCGAAGCACTTGACCGAGGAGAAGACTAAGGAAGACAACCAGGCAACGTCCTTCATCGATCAGGAAGTCGACCTCAGCACGATGGACGTGCTGCAGGAAATGGACGGTTCCAACAATGACGACCAGGACTTGGAGCGCCAAGCGTCGGATGCTCCCATCGTCAAACTTGCAAACCAGATCCTTGCAAAAGCTATCAAGAATAAGATCTCAGATATTCACATCGAACCGCAGGAGAAGGAACTTGTAGTTAGATTCCGCCGAGACGGCGTACTGGCTGTAGACCGTAAACTACCGGTGCAGATCGTACCGGCACTTGTTTCGCGTCTAAAAGTAATGGCCGATCTCGATATCGCAGAGAGAAGACTACCTCAGGACGGACGTATTAGAGTTCGACTGCAAGGCAGAGAGATCGACTTCCGGGTATCCACCGTTCCAGCCAAATTCGGCGAGAAGGTGGTTATGCGTATTTTGGATAAATCGAACACATCTATCGGCTTGAACAAGCTGATAACCGATCCGGTGGCGCTGGAAACGATCATGGACATGATTAAGAAGCCGTTCGGAATCATCTTTGTGACCGGACCGACCGGTTCAGGAAAAACAACAACACTCTACTCGGCACTGGCGGAAAGAAACACTATTGACGTAAACATAGTAACAGCCGAAGACCCGATCGAATACGATTGCCCCGGGATCACACAGGTGCAAGTGTTGCGCGAAAAGGGAATGGACTTCGCGAGAATCCTGCGAGCCTTCCTCCGTCAAGATCCAGACATCATGTTAATCGGGGAAACGCGGGACAAAGAAACGGCAAAGATTGCAGTGGAAGCTGCACTCACGGGGCACCTTGTCTTCACCACGCTTCACACGAACGACGCACCGGGTGCCATCACCCGTTTGGGGGAAATGGAAGTTGAACCGTTCTTGATTTCATCGGCAACTATCGGCGTGGTCGCGCAGCGTCTTTTGCGAAAAGTTTGCGCAGACTGCAAAGAGAGTTACCAGCCGGACCGAAACTTGCTTCAGTATTTGGGGCTGATCGATGCGAACCAGGCAACACTGGCGGATTCAACAATCAAATTCTACAGATTTGACGTAGACGAAAAAGGGTGGCCGACTTTCACGCGAGGTAAGGGTTGCGAGACCTGCGCCGGAAGCGGGTACCGCGGGCGAATCGGATGCTACGAAGTTATGCGCATGACCGACGAACTGCGCGACCTGGTATCAAAAAATGCTTCTACCGCTATGATTCGCTTCGCCGCAAAACAATCGGGAATGATTCCTTTGAAAGAGTACAGCTTGCGGCTGGTCGGAGAAGGTCTGACCACTCCGGAAGAATGTATCAGGGTAACTATTTCGGACACCGCAGGAGAAGATGTTCTCTGCCCGAAATGCAGAAACCCGATCGGCGAAGACTTCATCAAGTGCCCATTCTGCCAACACGAATTGAAAGTGTCTTGTACACGGTGCGGAACATTGCAAGAGGAATCGTGGTCGGCGTGTGCAAAATGCGGTCTATCAAAGGAGGAAGCGCAATTGGATCACGCATGCGGCGGTTGCGAAGCAGAGGTATTCGGGGTCTGGAACAGGTGCCCGTATTGTCAGACCGCTCGAGACTACAGTAAAGTCATGGCGCCGGGTGCAGCGCATTCGCACGGCTAGGTTGGCGTCCAATAGACAGGGCAGGAAAGGGGGGAGACGAGAATGGCTGTTGAGATACAAGAGGTACTTCAACTTGTTGTCGACAAAGGGGCTTCCGACTTACACCTGAAGGTGGGATTACCGCCAATGGTTCGAGCCGGAGGCAAATTAATTGCTAGCGAATTTGATCCGCTGTACAAGGACGATATTCAGCGCATGGTTTTTTCCATGCTCACGGGCGATCAAAGAAAAATGCTCGAACAGACATTCGAACTCGATTGCAGCTACGGCGTATCAGGTCTGGGTCGTTTTCGCGTTAACGTATACAAGGACCGTGGTGCGTACGCCGTAGCCATGAGAACAATTCCGTTCCAGGTTCCAACTATAGAGGAGCTGGATCTGCCGGCGGTTGTCACAAGAGAATTCGTACACAAGCCCAGAGGGTTGATGCTTGTAACCGGCCCGACCGGTTCGGGAAAATCGTCAACCCTGGCATCCATAATCAACTATATAAACGAGAATCGTTCAGAGCATATTCTCACCATCGAAGACCCGATCGAATTCTTGCACAGGCATAAGAAGTCGATAGTCAGCCAGCGTGAGCTGGGCTCTGATACCAAGAGTTTTGCCAACGCCCTGCGGGGCGCTTTGCGGGAAGACCCCGACATCATCCTGGTCGGTGAAATGCGGGACCTGGAAACCATTCAGCTGGCGCTCACCGCCGCCGAAACAGGTCACCTTGTACTAGCTACGCTTCACACCAGCTCCGCTGCGCAAACCATCGACCGCATCGTCGACGTGTTTCCGCAAGAGCAACAGCAGCAGACCAGGGTAATGCTCTCCAACTCGTTGGTTGCAGTCTTAAGTCAGACCCTGATGACCAGAGCATCCGCAAAAGTAGGAGCATCATCACAACTGCGTAGCAGATGCGTCGCCGCGGAGATAATGATCAACACGCCTGCAATCTCGAACTTGATTCGAGAATCGAAAACGGCGCAGATCTATTCAGCCATTCAGACCGGCGCACAAATGGGTATGCAGACCCTCGAGGCAGCTCTGGCTCAATTGGTTAAGGCTGGCACAATCAATTATGCAGATGCAATTGTGAAGACCAGCAGACCCGACGACTTCAATAAGCTCGTTGGTCCGCAAGCGGCAGCGATGGCGGCTCGGTCCGCAGCTTCGCACTAGTCTAGAGTAACGAGCAGGGGGGAGGGTAAACCCTTTATGGAATCGGCAAAGAAAGGCTCAAAGCGAACGCCTGCCAAGAAAGGAGGAGCACCGGCCAAGGGCACCCCGAAAGGAAAGGGAGCGGCAGGTGTCAAACAGAAGAAAGGAGATCTGCTGGCCCGGTTTGAGAAAGTCAAACTGAAGGACATGGTGGTCTTCTCTCGACAGTTCTCCGCCATGGTCGGTTCCGGGGTAGCAATGTTGCGCACGCTCACAATCATCTCGGAGCAGTGCGAGAACGAAAAACTTCGAGCCATCATTACAGACGTGAAAAACCAGGTGGAAGGAGGTTCGAACCTTTCAGCCGCCATGGCAAGACACCCCGAGGTTTTCGATCGACTCTACATTTCCATGGTGAAAGCAGGAGAAACCGGCGGTATTCTCGACGAAGTCATGAAGCGCGTGTCCGAGTTTCTTGAATCCCGCGCGCGCTTGACCGATAAAGTTAAGTCCGCAATGGCATATCCTGTCGTCGCCATGTTCGTC
The DNA here is from genome assembly GCA_019752635.1 of Candidatus Obscuribacterales bacterium. Lineage (GTDB taxonomy): Bacteria > Cyanobacteriota > Vampirovibrionia > Obscuribacterales > Obscuribacteraceae > JAKFUT01. Next base: position 20,542 of record JAIELX010000070.1, read on the forward strand.
GCAGTCGTGGTTTTCTGGGCCATGCTCACCTTCATATTGCCTGTATTCCAAAACATTTTCGAAGGCATGGGTGGAGAGCTACCAGAGTTCACCCGATTCTTGATTATGCTTTCGGAGTTAATGCGTTCCTGGTGGATGGTGCTTTTTGTGGCGGTGGTTGTCTCCGGCACCTATTTCTTCAAACAATGGGTGAAGACCCCTATGGGACGCTATCAGGTCGACGGAATGATGCTGCGCGTCCCCGTATTCGGCGATGTGATCAGAAAGGTTGCCGTTGCCCGATTTACAAGAACCTTCGGCACGCTGATTCACTCAGGAGTTCCAATGCTCTCGTCCCTGGAGGTGGTTAGAGAAACCGCAGGAAACGCGGTTCTGTCCGCCGGCGTCGACGAGATTCACAAGGAAGTGCGCCAGGGCGGCTCAATATCAAAACCAATGAGCAAGAATCCTCTATTCCCTCCCATGGTCGTTCAGATGATCGCGGTAGGTGAGGAAACCGGTAAATTGGACGACATGCTTGAGAAAGTAGCCGACTTCTACGACAACGAAGTAGAGAACTCAGTTGAAGCCCTTACTTCGGTTCTGGAGCCAATACTGGTTATCGGCGTCGGCGGTATTGTTGGTTCGGTTGTAGTTGGAATGTATTTGCCAATCTTCACCATCATCAACCAATTGAAATAAGGTAGGCGGAGCGCCTACAGAAGAGGGTCCATTTGTAACAGGCGCAAATTGAAAAGTTCCGGATCAAAAAATGGCGGAGCGGCAAGCTGTCTGCTACCGTGCATCGTATAGCCGACACCCGAGAGATTGTTAGTGTCCACCAGCGAAGAGCCCCTTTGCTGAACCGGAACTGTAGAGCCTTGCTAATCGCGGCGTTACAGTTCCGCTTTTTTTTGTGTCCTTAGAAGCGAAATTTACCCTGAAGCTTTAATGGTAAATTAGGAATCATGTTGGGAAATCTGGTAATCTATTGAGGTTCTCGGGTTCCCTTAATAATATTTGTACAAATCGAACCGAGGCCATAGAATAGTTAGGGTTAGCGCAGCCGTTCGAGTCAACGACATTGCAAGCCAAATCATCATCACAAATAAAATCATCAACAACTCCGCCACGGTCTTCCAGCGCCGCTGATAAGGCTCAGGATCAAGTGCACCGCTGGTTGCTGGATTACTCTCAAACGAGAGAACCAGTGCTGCGCGACAAAATCATCCAGGCGTCGCTCTCATTAGTGAAGCGAATCGCTTACGGGCTGGCACGACGCTCGACCGACCCTGTGGAAGACTTGATTCAAGTCGGCTCCATCGGTCTCATCAAGGCAGTCGACCAATTTAAGCCAGATGCCGGCGCCAAGTTTCAAACTTATGCCACGCATCTGATCACCGGTGAAATTCGCCATTATCTTCGCGACAAGACAGCAATGATTCGCGCACCGCGTGAATTACAAGAGCTGTCCTTCCGAATCAATCGTCTGGTGCAGAACTTAACTGCCAAGCTCGGACGTGAGCCTTCGGATGTCGAAATAGCGCATGAGCTGCAGATTCCCGTTGCCCGTGTTAACGAGGCCTACGAGGTTGACCGCAGACGCACGCTAATATCTTTAGACCAAGCATTGTCCAATGATGCCGGCAGCGAGCAATCGCTAATCGACACTTTGGTGGATGGACGCTATCAGAGCAATCAGATAGCAAAAGAAGATCGGTTCATGCTCGCGGAAGCAATTAAGCATTTACGCGATGGATTGAGAGAAGTTGTGCAGCTGACGTTCTATGAAGATCTCAGCCAGACGGAAGTTGCACGCCGCCTTGGCATTTCGCAAATGCAAGTATCGCGTAGACTGCGGGCAGCGACCGCCGAACTCTACAAGATAATTACACAAGCGAAGAGGCAGCAGGCAAACAACTCTTCCGCCTCTTCTACAACCACCTCTAAGGGAAGGTATGACTGAGCCGGTCATTCATGTTCACGGGTTGGTTAAAGACCACGTCTCCAATTTCTTAAGAAAACGCTTCCGCGCGCTAGACGGTCTAAATCTGACCGTCCAAAAAGGGGAGACCTTTGGTCTTCTAGGCCCGAATGGCGCAGGCAAAACCACCACACAAAAACTACTGCTTGGTTTGCTGAAGCCGACGAGCGGCGTGGTGCAAGTTCTCGGCCACGAACCGGGAGACCATCGCGCATTGGCGCGAATCGGATTCCTGCCTGAGAATCCTTACTTCTATGCCTACTTGACCGCCTATGAGTTTCTGGATTTCTTCGCCGCCTTGTTCGATATTCATGGTGCAAGAAGGAAAGAACGTATTGCCGAACTCTTGAAACTGGTCAACTTGACCGAAGCTAGAGATCGCCCCGTGCGTAAGTTTTCAAAAGGGATGATGCAGCGCCTTGGCGTTGCGCAGGCCTTGCTAAATGATCCCGATCTGGTATTTTTCGACGAGCCCAACTCGGGGCTGGACCCCATTGGGCGTCGCGATATTCGCAACATAATGCTTTCGCTGAAAGAGCAAGGCAAAACAATTTTCTTCAACTCGCACATGCTTCCGGACGTGCGCGACATCTGCGACAGAGTCGGTGTGCTGCACCGCGGCAAACTGATTGGCGAAGGTACAGTGGATGAAATCTGCAGCGGCGGAAATTATCAGGACCTTGAAGAGTACTTCATGACCTTGATTAATGCCGCCGAAGACGAATATCGCAAAACTGGCAACGTAACGCCTTATCACATTGAGCGAGAAGGCGTAAGATGATAGTCGTGTTCCACAGTTAAACTCCAGCAAGCAACCACTTAACAAGAGATGAAAAGCCCGGCAGCCGTATTCGCTATCGCGTTGAATACATTTCGTGAGACCGTTCGCGATAGAGTGCTCTACGCAATCGTCTTTTTCGCTTTGCTTGCAACCCTGGCAGGACTTGTCTTTGGCACCCTGTCAGTAGAGCAAGATGTACGTATCCTCGAAGACCTCGGTCTTTTTACTATCACCGCATTTGGTGGGCTGATTTCGATCTTCATCGGCACCAATTTGGTGTTCAAGGAGATCGATCGCCGCACAATCTTCCTGATTTTCACAAAGCCGATCAGGCGCTGGGAGTTCATTACGGGCAAGTTTCTCGGACTTGCACTTTGCATTTTCGTAGTCATACTGGGTATGGGTGCGTTTCTAACTGGAGTGGCCCTGCTCCAAAACAGCGGAGACTTCTCACTCATTCCCCGCATGCTTTCCGCTCTAGGTCTCATATATGTGGAACTAGTATTGGTGATAGCAATGGCAACATTTTTCTCTACATTCTGCACGCCGCTTATGAGCATGCTTTTCACCATCGGCTTATGGCTTTGCGGACACCTTTGTACGTCATTGAAAACGCTCGGCTCCATGGCATCACCAGGAGTGAAAGCGATCATGGATGTCCTGGCTGCGTCCTTACCGGATCTGGCAACGCTTACTCAGATCCGAGGCGAAGCTCTGGACGGCAGACATTTTTCCATAGACATCGTCACTTCAATCACAATCTACGCGCTCCTCTATACGATTCTGCTTCTGAGCTTCGCGACAGTCATTGCTGATCGTCGAGAGTTTCAATAGATGGAGTTGCTGCTAGATCTAAGTTTCCTCGTCAAAAACGCTCAGGTAGTTCTGTTCTTTGCATTCTTGTTCGGCATCGCAACCGGCAGTTTTCTCAACGTGCTTGCGCTGCGCTCACTCAAAGAAGAATCGCTGCTCTGGCCGCCGTCCTACTGTCCAAAATGCAACCATCGACTGTCCCCTCTGGACAATATTCCGGTGGTGTCATGGGTCTCACTCGGTGGAAAGTGTCGCTACTGCAGTGCGCCGATTTCATGGCAGTATCCGGCGGTGGAGTTGATCACCGCACTGACGTTCGTCGCGATCGTGTACGTATTTTTGCTTTCGCCTATTCCATATGACATGGATTGCAAAGACCTGTGGCAAGGTATTGCTCAAGGCTTGCGGCACGAAGGACATGTCGGCGAACTGACCGACTGGCGAAAATTCGGATTGACCGCCGGCATGCTTGCTTTCGCCTGCACCTTGATCACCGTCACGGTAACCGATTTCCGCGAGAAACTGATACCGCATGAAATCACCTATCCATCCATGATTATCGGAATCATCTTCAGCGCCGTAGTCAGACAAGATGCTCTTGGTGCAATGGCTGGCATTGGCGCCAGCTACATAATTTTCGACTTTCTGGCGTTTTACGGTCTCAAAATTTATTTGAAAGTTCACGGCGATGAAGAAGAAGAAGTCGGCGAAATTGCCGGTAGTCCAGCGACAGCAGCGACCGATCCAGCAGCGCCCGTTGTGCCTTCAGCGACAGATGCTCCCGAAGAAATCTACGGAACCACAGCTGCAAACAGTGTCGTAGCGGTCGATGCAACAACTGAAGGCAAACAAGATGACGATCCGCAACTACCAACGACAATCGATAACCGTACGTGCATAGGCCAGGAGAAGTCGGCTGAAAAGGCTACAACGTCGACGACTGAAGAACAAGAAGAGGAGCCGCTTGAAGTTATGGGCGGCGGTGACGCGGTATTGTCGGCGGTGATGTCGGCCTATCTGGGCTGGCAACTGCTGGTTGTTGCACTTTGCATAGGGTTTCTAACCGGTACTCTCATGGGTCTCGTTCTGCTTGTCGGAGAGATGAAAAAAGCCGGACTGTTACGCGACTGTATCAATCGCTCACTTAAATTTGCAGCGATTGCGTCCGTGTCCTTGACGCTATTGATGGGCGCCATGGTTGCTTACATGCAAAGCGTTTCGGGAGTTTCCGACTCCCCTCCCGGAGAAGTTTGGCAACCGGTGCTGATGATGGCATTGATGGGCGCCATCGGAGGCGGGCTCCTTGGCATGGTGTCCGTAGGCACCAGGGTTTCCAAGCCGTTCCCGTTTGGTCCCGCACTAGCGCTCGGAGCTTTTATTGCGATGTTTTTGGTGCCTCGATGGCTTCCTTTTTATTAAATAGGGCATAATGTTTGGGGTTGGTCTCTCTGAAGGGTTGAACAAGTGTTCGGATTCGGAAAAAAAGTTGGTCCCACAATAGGACTGGATATAAATAGTCAAACCATCTCAGTGCTGCAACTCGAGAAGACCAAACAAGACCTTAAGGTCGTAAAGTTTGCCAGCACCTTGACGCCACCGGATATAGTGCGCGAAGGGTTGCTAAGCGACCCGGAAGCAGTCGGTCAGGCGGTGCGGGAATTGTTGGACAGCGCAGGCTTTGCGCAAAAAGGGCCAAAGCCGGTTGCGAGCATAGGCATTCCCGGTCAAGCGGTAGTTATCCGTCTAATGCCGGTCCCGAAAGGCATGCCGGCCGATGAGTTGAACGACGTTGTACGGCAGGAAGCCATTAATAATCTGCCGTTCTCAGTCGAAGAAGCAAACATCGATTGGCAACGCGTTCCCGGCACGGTCCGAATGGACCCTGATGGAGTCGAACGCGAAGACGTTTTGTTAGGAGCAATCCAAAAGGTTGTAGTCGAGAGCTATCAGCGCATGGCTGATGCCGCCAAGATCAAACTCGGTCGATTGGAAATTAGTTCACTGGCCGCCGTGCGTGCGCTTACCCAGTCAGGTAGTCTTGGCAAAGACAATACACTTTCGCTTATTGTCAACATACGCCATGACGCGACAGACATCACGCTGGCCAACAAGAGCGTGCCGCTGTTCAGTCGCTCCGTACTGCTCGGCGTCGAGACCTGCCTTGAGGCAATTTGCCGCAGCATCAACGTCGGCGTTGACGAAGCCGCTAACATTTTGCCTAAGATTCAGTTGCTCGGTGTTCCTACCGTAGACCCGCGCTTAGGACAAGCCGCACAAGTCGCTCGTTCGGTTTGCAGCGACTTGACGGCGGAAGTCGGTCGTTCACTGGAATTCTACATGTCGCAAGTCGGCATGGTGCGAGTCGATCAAGTTATTATCTGCGGCGCCGGTACCAGCATTCCCGAAATTGATCAGTTCGTCGCGAACAGGTTGAATCTGGAAACTATGGTCGCCAATCCATTCCAAGGTATAGTTTATGACCGCGGCCAAGTATTGGATGAACGGCGCGCACACCACACAATGTTAATGGGATTGGTGCTGCAAGCCGATTGGATTCGGGAAAAGACAGTCGAAATTGACCTTAACCAGGAATTGGATGGTGAAGGTGGCGGCGGCGGCGGCGGCGGTGGCGGCGACGCCGATGAAGAAGGCGAACCTGCCGAAGAAGTCGAAACACCGTGGTTCTTGCCAGCAGTGGGCATAGGCGGTGCAGCAGCACTGCTGGTTCTGATCGGCTGGGCGGTGATTGCCATGGTTGTGGTACCCGGCAAAGATACCGAAATTGCAACGCTCGATAATGAGATTGCCGAAGCAAAAACCAGGCTCGACAAAGTTAAGAAGACTGAGGGGGAAATCAGCACGCTAGAGACCCGCAGGAACATACTGCAGGCAATAGTTCGTCACGGTACGCCAATATCGATACTGCTTGAGACCATTCGCGATAACGTGCCCCAAGGCCTGCAAGTAGACAAACTGAGGTTCGAAGGAACATCGTGCGTTATTGGTGGCAACTGCGCCGACTTTACCAAGCCGGCTCACTTGACGATCAACTTGCTCGGCTCCAACCGCTTCACTACCGCTGATATAGGCTACATCAAGCGCCACAAGGATCATCCCGGCACCATCAACTTCCAGATCAACGGAACACTGTCTCCGGATCTTAATAACGAGGTGACGGAAGGTCCAAACGACGGACCGTCGCTGGACCATCAAGCAGCGTTGCCAGGCAGTTCCGATGGACGGCTCAAAGTTCTAGACTTCACTGCAAGCTGGTGCAATCCGTGCCAGAAGATGAAGCCCTTTGTGGAAGATGCGCAAAAGCGCTTCGGTGACAAAATCGAATTTGTGACCGTTGACATTGATGATCCAAAAAATGCGGCGCTGGTCGCAAAGTACTCAGTGAACACAGTACCGCAGCTGTTCTTTCTAGACCAGTCGGGAAATGTGCAAACACACCTGCAAGGATTTAAGGGAACAGGCGAACCAATTATCAGCGCCTGCGAAAGTCTCTCCAAAGTCGCAAGCTCATCTTCCCCACGCTAAGTAACGAGGCAACGTCGAACAATGAGTCTTCCTATCAAGATAATTCTGGCAGTGTTGCCCTTTATCATCGCTGTTAGTGTGGGTGTTATGTATCTGCAACCGGCATTGGATGAAATGTCGGCAAAAAGCACTCAAGTTGAGGAAAAGAGCAAAGAGAAAGAAGATTTCGCAACGAAATTGAACGGCGAGAAAAAGGTGCAAGAGAAGAAAGTTGCGCTCGAATCCGAAATCAACAGCTTGAGAGCCGCCGTCCCCAAACAACCAGACCTGGAGTTGTTGACCGTCGACCTCGAAAAGATGTGCAAAGATTCTGGCATTGACCTCGTTTCGATTCAACCTCCGAAAACCGATGGCTCTCAGTCATCATTTGCAGAGCCGGAAAGTTCTACAATTAGCAAAGGCAAGGAAAACTTGAAGTCCGCATTGAACGGAGCCACTGGTGGCTCAGGACCCGGGGGAAAGAAAAAAGAACCGGAAGTAGTAAAACCTGATCTGGAAGAGATATCCAGGCAAATTGAGGTCACTGGCGACTACGATGGATTGATGAGGCTCGTCCACAAGCTTGAGACCTATGAGCGCGTAATCAAAATCACGCAGATGAAAGAACATATTCCGAAAAAGGAGACGGGCAAAACCGTAAAGCTCCCCGAATCTGGAGATCCGGCCGACGGCGACATTCTTGGCGATCCCAAGCAGCTATATGTTTCAATGAAGATTACGGCTTATTATTTGCCATAAGATAGAGGAAGGAAGGGATGGAAGACCAGAAACGCAATAGGTTAATTATTCTCGTCGTCGCGCTTGCACTGTTTGGCGGTGGTGTCTTCGCCTTTATGCACTACAGCAATCAGCAATCGGAAAACAACGAATCTGATTTAGCAGCAATGGAGAATGCAGGGAAACCCGCATCACCAATGAGTACGGCAAATAATGGTAGCGGAGCACAGCCGGCAGGCACTGCGCCGGCAGCAACCACGCCGGATACACCTGTGGCAGCGACCACGCCGCCTTCAGCAACGGCACCAGTGGCAGCGACACAACCTGCAGTGACAGCAGCCGCTGTCACCCCGATGGCGACACCAGCGACAACTCCGCCGGTAGCAACGCAGCCGGCAGTAAAGCCCGCAGCAGCTCCTCCCGTAGCGGCGCAACCACCGGCAGCGACACCGGTCGCCGCACCACCGGCAACACCAGTCAAGCCATTAGCGGCAGCAGTGCCGCCAGCAGCTCAGGCGCCGGCCACTCCGCTCATCGCATCAGCACCGGCTACAACCGCCCCGGTCGCAGTAGCGGTTGAGCCCGCAGCGCAGCCGGAAAATCCAAACGCCGTTGGCGTCGAAAAGCTCAAAAAGCGATTTCCGTCAATGAAACGCGAGACACTAGTTGCTGAAGCAAAACAAGCGGCGGGCAGACAAGATCCAATGATGCCCTATATGGATTCCAATCCGTTTCCAATGTACAGCAAGAGTGCGGCCGCAGAAGCCGCGAAAGAAGAAGCCAAAGAAGCGGTAAAGGTTCCACCTCCTCCGCCTGCAATCGCTAAGGCTCCCAAAGCCGGCGCGACACCGCGAGATCTGGTGCCGCCACCCCCGCCATCCGTACCCGGGGTGGGTGGTCCTGGCGAATTGTCACTCAATGAGTTGCCTGTAGCCCCACCAAAACCGACAGTGGCCGACAAGCTTCGCTTAGCTGCGGTGATTGGAAACAAAGTCATTCTCAACGTTCCCTCGTCGGTTCGCCGAGAGAACAAATGGCCGGCAACCATCTCACTGGGACCGGGCGAACAGTTCGAATCACTGAGCATAGTATCAGTTGACGGAGACAGCGTAACCATTGACGAAGACGGCGAAAGAACCGTCAAGACACTTGCATCCATCAAGTAAAAATGCGCGATAAACCAGTAGGCTTCGAAGAAGCCGTTCAAATTGGCGAAGAAGTCCTTGCTCACATCAACCATCACGGTATTGATGAGATGCGAAGGGAAATCATTGTCGACCTTTTGCGAACAGCTCCTGCAGCGCGGGGATTCTTCATCGCATTGCTGACTGACGAATGCAAATTGGGAGATGAACTTCCAGAATGGCTTCTCGAGTCTATCAAAAACGGCGGAGAACACATTCCCGATCTTCTGGCGAAAAATCTTGTGATGTCCACGACCATGAAGATCACTCATGAGCGAAGCAATGACGCGGAAAATGCGGCAGGCTCCGAAATGGTTTCGCGCCGAACCACAGGCATTATTCAAGCGCTTAATCAGGACATAACACGCACAAAACTGAAAGAGATGCGCACATCATTAAAGACCAAGACCGGCGTGTATGCAGAGTTCTTGAATCGTTGGCAATACGACGATCAGCAAATTGCAGCAGCGACCAGCGCCATAGAACGTGCGTTAGAGATCAACGCGCAGCCCTAGAGTATGGTACTACCAGCGATGTAAGCAACTCCGCGGTTGCTCATCAAGCATTTCGCTAAAAATCTCATCCAGATTCGACGGCGCAGGATCAGCGAGAAATTCTTTTATACTTATTGGCAGGGGCACTTCTACCGTGTCAGGGACAACAACTTCCACATACGTAGCGCTAATAGCCTCATGCCTGGGAATGTCTTCTCTTTCGCACAATCCTACCGGTGATTTCCGTGTATTGAAGTTTACGAACTTGCTGTATTTCAGCATTTATGCCACCTTTGACCTTCACTAGCGGCTGCTAGTTTCCAATGCACGTGTCTGGCTTCGCACAAGCTCCGACCAGATCATTTCATCACATACATGTCCAACATCACCATTGGACTAATGACGAAGCATAGTTCAAGCGACGGTTTTACCGCTGCAAAGTGCGAAACGTTCGTCTGTGAGCACTTGCCGACGAGCGCAAGCGCTTAAAGAACAGATATTAGAAGTCGTAGTCGAATTCCACGGGGCGGGTAGGATCGGGTGGAGCGGGCAAAGGCTGATGATTCAGTACGGCGTTCTTAGCAGCGAGATCAAATGCCTTGTTTCCCGAAGACTGAGTAAAAGAAAAACTCGATACCTTTCCATCCGGCTTGATTGTAAATCGCGCTCTAGCCTTCAGCGAATCACTGCGTTTAGGTCGATGAAAATACTTCTCTATGTGCGTGACGACGGCTTCATTGTATTGGTTGAGTTCCTCCGCGTCCGCATTCTCCGCCGGCGCTGCAGCCTCTTGCGGCTGCTGTTTCTGTTGCTCACCGGCGGTCGCTGTCACCGTCGATTGAGTGGAGTCGGCATCGGGATTTAGGAAATGAGCGCATAAAGCGATTGCAATCACCAGAAAGGGAAGCCCCAAAATGGTGAGCGGCAATCCCCACCAGAGCATCAACATGCCGGTGGTACCAAGACGACGCCTGAATGTTGCGGCGGTGTGCTTGCCTCGTGTGGAATCAACCTGGACCTTCAGCTTCGGACAATTCGCGAAGGCACCGAGAATTTTCATATCCGTGCTGATTAGGGTATCGCCCGACGGGCAATGAACAACAACGCGGTCCTCAGCGCATCCGCCCAGGTTTAAGCGAAGCGAGGACATTGGCCAGCTAGCCGTGCTGACTCCGTCCGACGCCACTAGTACCTCTCCGTCCAAGTCGAGGTCTACAGCGATGCCTTCGCTGGAACCGGTTGGATAAATGCGCGCTCTAAAGTTACTTTTCATCGCGCTGGTACGAAGCGTCTGATCCATTGACCAAAAGCTTCGGGATTGCGAGTCTGCACCCAGACTTTCCCCGGTCCGACAAACTTGCAGCCCAATCCCTCACCGCTAGTAACACTCGAGACCCAGCCGGCACCGGCTTTTACAACATGCAATTCCGTGTCGGCAGACCAGGCGACGACGTGCCCGTTGTCGATGACGTATTCTTCGCCGGCAGCAACCCCAACTTCCAGAATCGCACCGAAGGCGCTTATGACCATGTGCCCGTCACCACGAAGGTGCAGAGCAAACATGCCCGTTCCGCCAAACATACCGGCGGTAAGCTTTTGCATACGAGTATCCATGGTGATTGCGCCGAATGCAGCTAGCAGACTGCCGCTCTTAACGTAGTAATCATGATCGTGTTCAATTGGCACTACCGCTATGTCTCCCGGTCGAGTCGGCGCAATCAGCACGTCCCCGTCGCCGTCTTCGGCATGAATCTCCTGAAAGAAGAACGAATCGCCGCCCAGAAACATCCGCTTGAGCGCGCTGAAACCGCCTCCCCAAACACGTCCGTGAATACGCAACTTCTTGCTACGCGCAACCATTGCGCCCGGCTCAGCCTTTATATGCTCTCCGCGCTCAAGGTCCGCGCGTACTACAGCGTTTGAGCCGGAATGCAGAACCTCAAACCGCATGCATTTTCCTCTGCTGCGACAACCTACTTGATCGGCAAAATGCAGACCCAAGGATAAAGTTCCCGCCGCACCGGTTGATGAAACCGGCGATTCACTTTTTACTTGTCGGAAAGAACAAACAAATCAACGTTAGAAACACCACCATCCCCAGAGGGGTAGCCAAATTAGCAGGCAGCTCCTTTTCAGCACAGGCATGTCCGGCAAAAATGAAGTACGTGGCTACAACTAAAGCGACCGCCGAATACACCACCATGAACGGACGCCAGAGCCCGCCCATATCCAATGTGCGACAAACCGGTATCGTCACTAGAATTACAACCAACATCGATAGCGTAAAAGATTCCGGTGTGAAGAAGGGGGTAAAGAGTCCAGCCAGGAAGACAGCGGTCAGCATCAGCGTAAGCACACCGAACGCTGCCGACTTCGCAATCTCATCGGCGGTGAGAACCTTGCGCGTAACAGAATCAAGGCAGATGATCAAATTGAATAATTGGTTCCCCCACCAGGCAACCAGAAGGAGAAGGAGCAGAGCCGCTCGGGCAGGAGGAATCAACCAGATCGCCCAGTAGATTGCACCATGACGCGAAACATTTGAAACGGCAAAGGTGAGCCCGGCAACCACTCCATAAAGTGCATGTCGATGCTTCAGCGCCTCCAGAACTCCTTCGCGCGCCCAGGAGTCGCCGGGTTGCAGTCTCAGTGCTTCCTTGAAGTGTTCCATGGCCTCCTTTGCACGATTCTGTTCGATGAGAATCCATCCCTTGTTGGCGTGCGAATGACCGTCATCGGGATCTTTCTTCAACGCGGCATCGACTGATGCCAGAGCTTCTTTACCACGTCCAAGTCTGATAAGCGCCATCGCCCGCACGTTGAGACAACTGACGTGATCAGGCTCGCTTTCCAACCCGTGTTCCGTTGCCGCCAGCGCTTCCTTGTATTTGTGCCGAACCAGATAGATGCGCGCTGATACATCATAGTAGTCTGCTTCTTCCGGACTGAGCCGCAGCGCTTCATCAATAAACTTTCGAGCCTTTGTATAGTTGTCTCTCTGAAAATGGGCAAATGCGGCGCAGTAGTATGCAAACTCGCTGTTAGGACCGACGGCGACGGACTTCTCTCCATGCCGCACGGCATTTTCCAGATCGCCATTTGCGGCAGCGCTTAGCGCCAGCATGCCGTATCCAATGGCGCTGTCGGGATTCTCCTTTAGAAAGTTGGTGAACTCGCTGCAGGCGTCCGCATACCGTTTGGACCGGTACAAAACTAGCCCGCGCTGATAAAAATCCTGCGCCACCTAGCCTCCCTCGTTCAGCGTTCTCAATCCCGAGAACATCTTTCCCCGCGATTGGTCTTCCGCTTGCCCCGAGCCCGGCCAACTCGAATCGCGAAGCAATCGCCCGGGCACCGGCGGTCGATAAGTTCCCCGTCCAAAAGATTTGCCCGGATCGCACACGCAAAATTCAAGTAGCCCGGAACAGCTAACGTCGTGCAATCAGGCGGCCATAGTCGCCGGCACTGTCCACATCGAAATGCGGTGGAAAGAGCGAATCACGCTCGCGGCGCGGCGGTGTAAAAATTTCGATTTTGAGGCCGTCGGTAAGGTTCTCGGTGCAAGCATCGTTGCGAAACACGGCTTGCTCCAAAGACATGGCACAGCGTCGAGAATATACCCCAACCAGTGGCTCCACCACGTTGTCATGCTGATAAAGCAACATATCCACGTTATGGCGACGCTTCGCCATAGTCAGGATCAGGTTATCGTCCATCAGCGGCATATCGCAAGGCAGGACAAAACAGTGCTCATGGACCGAAACCAGTAACCCCGACAGAATGCCGGCGAGCGGTCCTTTATCCGGCACGATATCTTTCACCACGTTGGATGTTAGGTGGGAAAATTGATCCGGCTGATTGGTAACCAGAAAAACTTCAGCAAAAAGTCCCTGCATGTGGCGCAGACGATGCTCGATCAACGTACAGCCGGCATATGGCAAGAATGCCTTTTGCCGCCCCATTCTGGTGCTCTTGCCGCCGCATAGAATAATGCCGCTCAATGGCAACGGCAGAAGGTCGCGCACAGCCGCGCTCGGCATTGTCGCCCTTTCTTCAACATGCGCCCGGTGAAAGTCCGACGGCGGACGAAAGTCGTCGCCATTCGGCAATCCGCGATTTGATTTATTTCTTAGCAGCAATCCAGCTCAACCCTTCTCGTCCGCCGCAGTTTTGCGGTCCCCCGATAGTTACTGCCCGGTGTAAACGGGCTCCCGCTTCTCGGCAAAGGCAGCCAGCCCTTCCAACCGATCACGAGTGTTCAACAATTGCAGATAGGCGCGGGTCTCAATCGCCAGACCGGCAGAAAGATCGCAATCAAATCCTTCATCAATAGCTTGCTTGGCGGCACGCAACGACAACGGTGCCGCACCGGCGATCTCGCGAGCCCAGGTTCGTGCTGCGGCAATCAGCTCTTTGTGCTCATCGGCATCGTCTGTGATCTTCGTCACAACTTTGTGCACCAATCCGATATCTTTCGCTTCTTTTCCATTTACCGGTTTAGCGGTCAGAATCATTTCTTTCGCGCGAGACTTGCCAATCAGTCGTGTTAACCGCTGAGTGCCGCCGGCGCCGGGAATGATTCCCAGGCGAACTTCCGTCAAGCGCATCACGGCTTCTTCGTCCATTATTCGCAAGTCACAGGCCAGAGCCAACTCAGTTCCGCCACCAAAGGCGGAACCATTCACGGCCGCGATTACAACTTGCGGCATACCTTCAACGGCCATCATAGTCTGTTGTATGAGGTTCAAGTAATCCAGAACTTGCCCCTCACTCATTCCTTTGCGCTCGGTGAGATCGGCTCCGGCACAGAAAACTTTCGTGCCGGCACCGGTCAAAATAACAACTCGAATATCGCGGCGATCCCGCATACTTTCGGCGGCACTCCTGATCGCTTTGAGCAGCTCGGTGTTCAAGCTGTTCATTACTTTCGGCCGGTTCAATTTGAACCAGGCGATCGGGGCTTCTTCCTCAATTACAAGATAATCGCTCATCGACATGTTTCCGCCTGCTTCAAGGACTTTGCTCGACCCGCCAGACATGCTTGCAAGTACCTCCC
>JAIELX010000111.1 GCA_019752635.1 Candidatus Obscuribacterales bacterium
TGCTTGAAACCCGAAGGTAGCGAGCATAGGGACTGGGAGTTCGAGATTCAGCCTTAAGTCTTTTCGCAAGTGAGGGGGCTAGCAGCACCAGCAATTGAGTGCTTACCAGTTGTGATCTGCTGCTATTTTTTGATTCGAGACCGCTTCGTCGTTCGTCCTTTTTGTAAGCGCTCCGGCTTCGAGGCAAGCCTCGTCGCTAGACTCGTGAGGGGTTATGCGTTGCCTGCTTACGAGCCTTCTGCGGTGAAGCGGAAGGCTCGCAGCCGCAATCAAGACATTCTTCTCGGCATCAGCGACCAACCACTTCGCGAAGCTTGGTGGCTGCGTCCAGCCAAATGCGCAGCTCATCGGATGGTTCTGCGCCTAGTTGAGCGGGGACTTTTGCAATGAACTGCTTCAGTGCTTCGACGCACTGAATGACCTTTGTAGCGCGCTTGTTATGAGCACCTTGAGCTTCCGCAGATGCCGCGTCGATTTCGGCGCACTCTTGTTGCACTACGACGTACTGATCCAGATATGCGCCTTCCGCGACCATGAGAGCATCAAAGTCGATCGGTTGGTTGTAACTGGCAACGCCTGGTGGCGAAGGATGCGACGGACGCTTTCGCCCGCGAGCATCCGTCTGCTTCTGCGCTGACACGGCACGCTGGGCTAGTGCGAAGCCCAGTGCGCGACAGAGCTTTCGCAGTTCGTCCATCGTCGGGGTTTCGTCCACGACTGCCGTTGCGGGTTCAAGAGGCTCAAGCTTCCAGTTCCGCAGGTCCGTGATTGGCTTGCTCCATTCCCTGGCTCTGTTTTCGAGCCAGGCAACCATCCCGTGGACGCAGTACTGCGCAACTATCTGCGCTTGACTTTGACTGATGCGTCGAATCCGATCTTGAGCGTCGGCAAGCTTTCGCCGCCATGCCGCCAGTTCTGATTCCACCGCCCGAAGCGCTTCCAGCTGCCGGGTGCCTTCGCGACGGGCAGTCAAAACCTTCTGCGCCCAATCAACGAAGGTGGTCATGAATTCGGCCACGCTCGAGTCGTTCGGTTTGGTCGGAGCCGCGGGGAAGTCCGCCTTGGACCCGAGTCTGTTAGCGTCTTCCGCTCCGGGGCACTGTCCGCAGGGGACACCGGTGATCTTCGTGCAGCTGTTCATGGCGGCAAACAGGTCTGCCAGAACCGTTTCCACGGACTGCTCATCACCTTCGGTCGGAAGTTGCTCGAACACGATGTCGGTATAGCGGAAGCGAGACTCCTCGTGATTGAGGTATTCAAGCCACCGAGCCGTTATCTGGCGGAAGATGCTGAGTTGTTGAGGTAGCACGACAGGGGCGTACCAACGACTGACTTTGCCTTCGACAAGTTTGTCGAGCGTCTCTTGCTTTCGCTTCGACAGCGAACAGAGACCGGTTGTGAACGCGCTTAAAGCTTCCCTTGCGGCGGCGCCGGCCGCGGGTAGGGGAGTTTCCGCTTTGAAGCGTTCCGGCCATTTTGACGCGAGTCGGCGGTACCACTGTTCGGCCGTTTCGCCGTCAGCCGGCGGCGAAGTGCGCTGGGATTCAGTGACTGCCTTATCGTAAGTCGCTTTGAGCGCGGTCCAGGTTGCCATCGCTTCGCTGCAGACTTGCCACCGGGTGAGGCAGATCTCGACCAGCGCCGTGATTTCGCCCATCATCAGCTGCTGATCGGAAGTGAGTGTCGGTGTCACTGCATGTGGTGTCGGTTTTACTTCCTTCAGCGTTTTGTGGGCGCGCCGGCGGCTAATCTCCAGGTTCCCCTGGGCTGATTCGCCATCGGCGATCACCTTGCGCGCGATCATGTGCGCCTTCACCAGGCGCGGAGGCAGCGTGCGGCTGTTGTACCCGCTGTACTTCTTAAGCACGCGGGACAGATTGGCCAGAGCTTGCTTGTGTGTCGTGCGCGTTGCCCAGAGGGCAGGCAGCAATGATGGCAGCGACCGCTCCTTCTCGTCGGCCTCGGCTAACAAGGTGACACGCTCTGCTGCAAGCTTGTGGAAGTGCGCGATGTCGCCCGGCACCGGAGAAGCGCCCGATACCTGGTAGTCCAGCGTGTGACGCTTTGATCTCAGCTCGGAAGAGCCTCGCTCCAGCGTGCGGACAGCTTCCTGTGCCACCTTTCGGGTTGTCTCCACTGCTTCCATCATCCGAATCAATTCGCGGATGTGAACCTCGGCGTCGGCCTCCGAGACCGCCAGCACGACCGGCTCTTTGTTGACCGCTCGTTTTGATTGTGCCGCGTTTACCGGCACAATCATGGAAGCGACTTTTGCACCGGCGTCATCGCCCAGCGATTTCACCGCAAGGGCAGTAGCGAGTCTCTTGGCTCTTTGTGCGCGTTTTGCCAGTTCCAGTTTTCGCCAGTGGCGAATGAGCAGCTTGCCCGCGCCGAAGATTACGGCGATGCAAACTGCCAGAATGATTAAGAACATTGGTTCTCCAGTCACGAAGAAGTTAAAGGAATGAACATGCCGCCCGCAGTTTCCAGCGGACGACATGTAGTTCTATCGGCGTCCTGCGTGAACAGGAAACGCTTAGGCTTTCGCGACGGCGAGCTTCGCCTCGATCAAGCGAGCCAGGTCCTCTGCGGCCTTGACGTAGTCACCGGTCAGATGCACCACGTCCCAGCGCAGCGCGGGATCGGCGCACGGAGCGGTGAGCACTTGCACGACCATGTATCCGTTCTGCAACAGCTCGAAGCCGACGTTGTGGAGCGCACCCCAGGTGCAGGCTTCCGGCTCGCCGTCCGAGATCAGGATTACGATCTTGATGGACTTGTTGCCGTTCAGGCTCCGCGCGGCATGCTGCAGCGCGGCGGCATCGTTGTTGCCGTGACCGCATCGCAGCCCGGAAACCCTTTGCTGACCGGCGGTGCCGCAGTCGAAGATGGTGGTGTCGTTGAAGCCGAAGGTCCGTGCCAACAAGCCGCGTCGGTTGGTCAGAGCTTTCTCGACCGCCAGAGCGAAGGTCTTGCTGCGGTCGAACTTGACGCCCTTGGCGAGGTTGGCCTGCTTCTCGCCTTGTGAGTCCGAGCAGTCCACCACCAGAGCCACCTCTGCCGAGGTGCGATCCTTCACCGTTTCGGCAACGAAGATGTCCGTGTCGCCGTTGCGCAGCAGGTCGACGACGTCGTCGACCAGTTCCACGCCTTCTTGCTTGTAGAGCACTTCGGCGCTGACGAAACCGCAGCGATCGAGCGACGGTTCGATGCGACGCGCAGCTTCGTGCACTACGGCAGCCGTGGTTTCGACGTAGTTCGGGTCGGCGTCGACCGGCACCACGCGCGTGATTTCGTCGAACGTGATCGTGACCTTGTCGTGCAGCGGAGCGACGTAGATGTTGGCGTCGACGTCCTCATCGCTGTAAACTTCGGTCAGGACGAATTTGCGAAGCGGCTCGCGGAACATCCAGCAGAGCGTCAGCATGACAGCCCACGTCACGATCAGTGCCACGATGTGCCACACTGCGAACTCCGACGCGTAGAGCGCGAAGGACGCGGTGATTGCGACAACCAGGCCGATCGGAATGGCGATCATCGCCAGACGCAAGATCGGGGTGCGCCAGGCCAGCGCTACCATGCGCGTGACCCAGGTGCCGAACTGTGAGGTCCAAAGCGAGAGACCGCTGCGGACGTGACGCACGATCGGCGAGCGCCAGGCGTTGGCGAGATTCTCGCAGACCACTTCCCGGAAGGCACAGGCTTGATCGCGAACCCAGCCGCAGCATGCGAGGAAGCCGTTCCACAGAGTTCTTACCAGGGCGACGAAGCCGCCGATGATCGCTCCGCCCAGTTCGACCAGCGCGACGAAGAACTTGCGCACTTTTGCGAAGAAGTGCTCCCCGCCTTCCAGTTCGAATCCGAACAGCACTCGCAAGCGGAACGGAAGCAGGCTGCCGAGCCATGCCCGGAATCCCCTGCCGTTACGCGTCGAGCCGCGTCCGTCGTTGTCGGCTTCTTCGCGAGCCTTGCGCCGGGCCGCGATCTGCAACCAGACCGCCATGCCTACGGCCAGAGCCGTGAACGTGGCGACGCACGCCACACCCATCCAGAACCCGGCACCGAACGAGAGGAAGAACAGCGCCCAGGCGACCACGAAGGTGCCCAAGCCTGCCCACGACCACGGGCTGCGCAGCACCAACTGCCACCAGCGGCAATCGGCGACCGAGAGCTTGCTCAGCTCTTCTTCGACCGGGTCATTCAGCTCGTCTTCGACCGGACTGACGACTTGTTTCGGTTCCGGCTCTTCCACCACGGGGGCGGCGAGGAATACGGGGACGGGAGGGGCTTCGACGCCCGCGCCGAGGACGGCGTGGAGTTCGCGAGCCAGCGCCACCAGGCGCTCCTTCGAGTAGAGACGCAGGTCGTCGCCAACGAGCGCCAGGGCGGTCGCGACTGCGACGTCGGTTTCGCCATCGGCGGCGATGTGTCGCCGCAACATGTAGTTGAACTGGTTGAGCCGGGCGATGTAGACCGGGGCGGTTTCCAGCCCGAAGCGCTTGCCCGACGCCGTGACGTTGAGCTTGTTGCTGCGCTTGCTCTCCGCAGCGCGGTAAACGATGCCGGAGAAGGTCTGGAAGACCGAACCGAGGTCCGGGTCCTGCGCCATGGCCTTGCGGTCGTTTTGCTCCGCGATCAGAACCTGGAAGACCGTGTTGAAGCCTTCTGTTTCGGCCTGGCCGATTTCGGCGGTGGCGCTGAGTTGTCCGGAGAAGAGCTGCTGGAAGGCCAGCGCTTTCAGCACGGCTTCCAGCGCTTCCGGCTGACGAATGCGACGCAGTTGCGTCACGTCGAGCGTGATGACAGTGGCCTTGCGGTCGGCTGAGCCGTGAGTGGTTTCATCAGCGCCATTGCGAAGAACGACCTTCACTGGAGTCTTGGCGTGCTTTCCCAGCAGCCCCGGCAGATCGGCGGCAATCTTGCCGATCGCGCCTTGATCATTTGCAGTCATGGAATGGTTTCCTTGGGTGCGTCCGAGTTTCCGCTTCGGACTTAATGAGTAAAGGGGAACGAGTTTATCGAGGCGTGGTTGTTACCTGAGCCTGGCTTCGAACGCCTTCATCAGGCGCGCCCGTTCCGAGTTGGTATCAGCCATGGGGCCCTTGAACTGGTTGCAGATCGCCATCTTCACTGCGGTGGCGACCGGTAGACCGTTTCCGCGCAGCAGCGCGAAGTTCTCAGTCTGCCGCGTTGAGATCATGTTCGACAGCCGCAGTTCGCTGTAGATGACGGGGCGCAGGTCGTGCACCACCTTCAGTACCGTCTGCAGGTCGTTCTTCGGGCAGCTCGGGTAGGCGCGGAGGCAGTGGTCGATCTCTGCGTCCAGCGGCATGTAGCCGATTTCCAGAGTGAAAAGTCGGTCGTTGAGCGCCGCATCGCCCTGGCGAACAGTGAAGGCCGCGCCGACATTTCCGGCGAACATCCAGTGGATGTTGCGCGGAAGTTTGATGATTTCCGGCTTGGGCGACTGCAGCATGCGGTCGGCCCCCTCGATGGCGTCGAGGATAATGTCGCGCGCATCTTCGTCCATACGAGTCAGCTCATCGACGAAGAAGAGGAACTCGAGGTCGGGATTGGCGATTGCTTCCTTCGCGTACTTCACCAGCGGCGAGTCTTCCCACTTCGCCACCGTCTGACCATTGATACTCGACGTCACTGTTCGCCCGTAGAGCGTGGTGTAACGCTTGATCTGGTTGCCCGAGATTTTGCGAAATTGCCACGTCAATCGGTGGGCGATGGTGCGCGAGATAGTGGTCTTGCCGCAGCCCTGGGGACCCTCCAGGAAGAGGTTCTTGGCCGGGTTCTGCAGAATCGCCGTCATGGCTTGCGCGTTCTCAGGCTCGATCCAGATGCCTTCGAACTTGCAGTCGATGAGCTGTTGTTCCGGCACCACGATGATGGCGCCGCGCGTGGCCGACGTCGGGTTCGTCACTCGTTCCAGGCGGCAACGCCATCGTTGTCCGGCCCGGGGAAGAATCAGTCCGCCAGTGGAGACGGGAAGGATGATCTTGTCGGTTTTTCCGGTGGCAGTTTTGTTCGACTTGACGGAACCGGTTTTGGGATTGGCTTCCCAGTCCACGTCGAGATAACTGCCTGGTTCCAGATTCATTGAAATCTCCTCAACATGTGCTCCTTCACCAGCGCATCAGCGCCAGCGGGAAGTAGGTTTGTAAAAGAAAGTAGCTATCGCCGGCTCGGTTGATCGGCATCACGGCTTCGGTCGGGCAACTGATTTGAGAGTAAGCGACCTGTTGTTCGTGGCTGTGAGGCGATTAACTCCGGCGCGGGCGAAAAGGGGGTAGGTCCGAAGGGTAGCGCAGTACATAACTTGAGGGATGGCTTTGAGCAAGAGTTGTTAAGCGGGCGAAAGGCTGTGTACGCTTTGTTTTGCGGTGATATTCGGCAAGAAGCGCGGATTTTGTTTTCCTCACCCGCTTCGTAGTTTCCCCATTGACCGGTAGCGGGCTAGCGCTTACTCGCATTTAATGTTGATGGCGAGTGCCGGAAAGTGCTGCAAACAAGCAGGCTGGCAACGCCGCTGGTGATATTGCCCTCTTGCGATATGTGAGCACCCGCTCAGCTCGCCCCACCCGCTGCGGCTGCGTGCGACACTCGTGCGCAGCGCGGCAACAGCCGTCAATTTCCACCCGCACAGTACTATACGCTCAAGTAGAAAGGGCGCAAAAGTCGAAGGCTGATATCGAACCTGGTGACAACGAGGGACCCGACCAATATCGGGTCCCTCGCCAACGATGTGCTCTAACTAAGCGCTACTTTAATCCGGGCTTACTGCACCGGCTGCGGGGCGGGGGGCGCTTCTACCGGCGCATCCCACTCCACTGCAGGACCGGTGTAGAGCGAGAGCGGGCGGAAGAGCTTGTTTCCTTCCATTTGCTCGCGGATGTGCTCGCTCCAGCCCATGATGCGGCTGGCGCAGAACGTAGTGCTGAAGTGCGTGCGCGGAATGCCCACGTATTCCAGCACCGCCGCCGTCCAGAACTCGACGTTGGTTCGCAACGCGCGACCGGGCTTGCCTTCGGCTTTGCTCTTAGCGTCTTGATGCGCTTGCAGCGCTGCCAACGCCGACTGCTCCACCTTGGTGGCCAGCTCGACGCGCGGGCTGTTGAGCTGACGAGCGACTTCGCGCAGCTTTGCCGCGCGCGGGTCTTCCGTCTTGTAGACGCGGTGTCCGAAGCCCATGAGACGACGCTTCGCCTTCAGCTGCCCCGCGATCCAGGCATCGGCCTTGTCCGCAGTGCCGATAGCGTCCAGCATGTCGAGCACGGGACCGGGCGCGCCGCCATGCAGCGGACCGGACAGAGTGCCGATTGCCGTGGTGAGCGAAGCGCCAGCGTCAGCGCCAGTCGAACAGGTGACGCGTGCGGAGAATGTGGATGCGTTGAGCCCGTGGTCCATGGTGAGGATCATGTAGGCACTGACGGCTGCCACCGCTTGCGGTGACGGCTGCTCGCCTACCAGCCCCCAGAGATAACGCTCGGCGTAGCCGGTATTGCTGGACTTCAGGCGCGGGCGGCGTCGCGTGTAAAGCGTCTCCACAATCGCCGGAGCCAGACTGGCAAGTGCGGCGACTTCATCGTAAGTTTCCGCGGGATCGCGGTTGAGCCAAGACGTGTAGCCGCGGTGCGCGGCAATTGCAGACAGTGCGGTGCGGAAACCGGACATCGGCTCCGTGCCCGCCAGCCGTTTCACCAGCTTGTACTCGTCCGCGCTGAGCGCACCGAGATCTTCGACTTCGTCAGTGAAAGCAAACAGCTCGGCCGGGGTCGGGAAACGTCCATGTCGCAGAAGATACCAGACCTCTTCAACCGAGCGAGTCGTAGCGAGGTCGACGGTCTTTTGCCCGCGGTAGGTGAGGCGACCGGCGGTTCCATCGACGTGACTCAGTTGCGTGGCGCAAGCAATCACCCCTTCAAGTCCGGCGGAGAACGTTTTGTTTTCGGCGGTCATGATGTGAAGACCTTTGTGCTTGATTCGACCTGCAAGCCATTGCAAGTCGAGTGTTGGGTACAGAGTGTTGAGGGGCGAAGGAAAGCGGCTTTCGGATATGAGAAACGGGGACGAAGTGACGCGTCACACTTACAATATGCGAGGGCGTGTGCGCAATGCATAAGCGCCTACTTATCGAACTCTAAGTTCGCGCCACTCGCTTATCTTTTCTTCGGTGTTCTCATTGAAAACCAAAGTAGTGGTGCACCTGGTGTCAGCGGCAGCAATCAGCAGCGCCTTTTCGGTCCGCGAAGGCGAGTAGGGTGACGCGCAGGGTGAGCAAGGTCAACACGAATACGATACGAAACTTCGCGAATTTCGTATCGTATTCGTGTTGTGCCTAAAAGGAACGATCGCCGGGAAGCGAGTGCAGGTAAATGAATGCAGGGCGACGATGGCGTATAGTAGACAAGGTGGGAGGGGAAAAGGGAGGGGCTGAACCCGCTTTCGCAGGTGCAGTCCGCTCCCTTTTCTATGTGAACGTTGCCACCGCCTGCGATGCGACTTGCGGCGCAGCGAAGGACGATGGCAACGATTATCTATCGGTCTATCGGGCAGCAAGGTGCGAGCGACGAACCGCTAACCGCACCCTGTTTCCGGGGTGCGTCTTACTTGATGTCGATGGTGATCTTGAACGTCTTGCCACCGGGCACCGGTGTGTAACCACCGCCGCCACCCCAGCCGTAGCCGTAGTAGCGCTGCACCTCGTGGATGTAGATGGTGCCTTGTCCGGAGCGCACGCAGTCGAACAGGAAGACGCGAACGCCATACCTGTTGTTCTGCGGGTTCTGGTAGAACGTTCCCGAATCGACGGTCGAGAACACCCAGTCCTTGTTCTTGATGCCCCACTCTTTGCCGGCGTACTGGTCTTCAGGCAGAGTGATTTCGACCTGCTCACCGGAGCGAACGCCGGTGATGGTCTGCCCGTCCATCTTGTCGTCGACCTTCACCATGTAAGGTGTGGGTCCGGTGCGGGTGGACGAGCCGGTGCCGCTCGTGCCGATGCCGATGCCGCACATCTGGCACTGCGACAGTTGCTTGGCGCACGCATCGCAGAGCGTGTACGAGCTGGACGCCGTGGTGGCGCTGCACTTACGGCAGAAACCCAGCCCGAAGTTGACTTGCTTGGGTTGACAGCTGGTGCATTTCATTAGCCAATTCTCCTTAATTCCACCGGGAATCGCGGTTAACAGCGATTCCTCGCCCGTTGGCGAGGATTGCTGCTGCACGCATTAATGTTCGTGGCCGCAGGTGACGCAGAAGCGCTTGGGCAACGCGGTACCGGTGGAAGGAGTGCCATTCGGGTTGACCAGTCCGTCGTCGCAGGCGGGGATGACATCCGGCTTCTTCATCTTCATGAGCAGACCGGCGGTGACGTTGCCGTGGTCTTCGGGCGTCACCATCTGGTAGAACACGCTTTGCGGATAGTCGGGGGTGACGTCCGGGCGTGGCGCACCGATATCGGTGAAGCGAACCAGCACCTGAACCAGACCGAAGGTCGGCTCGGGCTGCGGCTCTTCTGCCTCGGGGAACAGCGTCGGTTGTCGCGAAACCGGCGCGGGGGCCGCTTCCGTCTTCAGCGCGAACACCATTTCCTTGCCATCACTGGTGCGACTGAGAATGTGCGCGCCCTTGTCGAGCGTCGCATTCAGGACTTTGTTGCCGTCCAGTTGCACTTCAACTTCCACCGGAGCCGACGTCAGGACGCGCACGGCAAACGGGCCGTGCGGAACGCGTGCGTAGGTCTGCGGCGGATTATTCGTCTCGAACGAAATGGGTGTTACCCAACCGTCCGAAGAAAGCTTGCTGGGCTTCAGCAGGCTCACGACAATTTGGTCGCCGGGCCTGCGAGCTTTCGTGATCTTCATGGTGGTTACCTCTCTTGATCAGGAATGTGACTTCACTTAAAGGAACGTTTCTTTCACAGGCGGTTCGCGGCTGTCAGCGCGCGACGAACGAAGGAGAGCGCGGTGTAAACCGCGCCCTCCAATCATTCTCCGCGTCTGTTACAGGAACCGCTCTTTGACGGTGACGCCGTCCTCCGTGAAGTACTCGAAGGGAACCGGCGGACCGCTCGGACGACCGAAACGGTCGGTGCGAACTTCCATCGTGACCAGGCGCGCTGGTTCACCGCAGAGCCGGCGGAAGTACTTGAGCGTCTCACGCGCCTCCGACTGCATCAGCGGCCCGAAGTTCTCGTCGAACTCGTGCTTGAGCGTCCAGACGCCGTCGCTGCGCCGACCGGTGTCTACCAGCCAAATCATCGGCTTGGAGTGGTACGCGGTGCGCATGACGATCATGCGGCGGGCCTTGTGCTTGTCGGCATCGAAGGCACCGACAATCTGCAGCGCCGTGGCCATGGTCTGCAGCGTCTGCGGAGCGACGGGGAACATCGGCCCGCCCGCTTGCTGGTGGAAGAACTGGCTCGACTCGGCCGTGCTCGACCACAGTTCGATGATTTGCATCATCTCTTCCAGGGTCCACGGAATCGGGTCGAAGATGAGACTCGGGTTCCATCCCTGCTTGCGCAGGATTTCGTTCACGGCCTTCATCACACGACGAACCCACTCGAGCGAGTCGAGGTTGATCTTCTCGAACAGCTCCTCATTGAGGAACTCGTCGAGGAAGCGGTTGTCGTTGTACCACTTGCGAACTTCCATCATCTTGTCGCGGTTGCGCTTGGTGTACTTCACCGTGCGCGTCTGGCTGCCTTCGATTAGATAGCCTTCGCTATCGTACTCGAGCGGCTTGACCTCCATCTCAGCTTCGCCTTCATCGAAGCCGTACTTCTGGTCGACGTACTCGAAGGTACGCAGACCGAGCGCGTAGGGGTCGAAGTACCAGTTGGTGACCTGGCGGTCATGCATCACCCAGTACCGCGCCAGCGTCAGTCGCGCTTCCAGCGGCAGACCGATTTCCGGCTGAAGCAGCAGGTGCTTCTCCCAGTACGACGCCCACCCTTCGTTCATGAACTTGGTGCGGGCCTGCGGCTGAAAGTACAGCCCCTGGTCGCGTACGATGCTGAGCAGCGTGTGCGCCTCGGGCGGCAGCTTCGGCGTGTTGGCCGGGTCGGCCAGGAACCCCAGCAGGTCGTTGGTGGGGAAGAAGGGGTAGCGCATCAAGCGCCCCTGAAGCTCTGTAGCTTCGCGCTCCAGCTGTTCCTTCACCAGGTTCGACCGCGAACCTTCGTCGGCGATGCGCCGGCGCAGTTCACGCAGCTGTTCCATCGCTGCTTCGCGGGCTTCCTTGTCGGACTCGACTTCCTGCGACGGCAACCAACCGACGTGCTCCTCGAGCGCGTGAGCGGCATCGAGAATGGCGTCAACGGCATCCCAGCCCCAGTTCGGGTCGCCGATCAGGCGGACGACCTTTTCGCGCGCCAGCGCGAATCGCGACACTACGGTCGTGGGCTGCGTCTCACCGAACAAGTGATTGTTCTTGAAGAAGTCGCAGTGACCGTACTTGGCGTGACCCATCACCAGCGCCTGCATCTCAAGCGTGTTGGTGACGCCGAGGTAGCAGATGGAGGGACTGGTATTGAGAATCGCTTCGAAGATGTGGAACGTGCCCTTGCGCTGCTTTTCCTGCAGCGCCTGCTTGCCGTACCGCCAGTGCGGGTAGTGCACCGGAAGCATGACGTAGGGGATCAGCTCCACCATCTGGTCGTCAGTGACCAGCTCGTAGTCTGTCGGGTGCCACGAGAGACCCACGCGGGTTCCCGCGCGGGTCATCCGCTCATCGAGCAGGAAGATCGATTGACCTGTCCGCTCGTAAACACCGAGATTGCTGTTAGACATTGCTCAAACCTCCTACTAGTTAGGATTTCACGCGATCCTTGTCCAGGATCTCGCGGAACGCCTTGGGCAGGTCGGTCATGGAGCTCACGCGGGCCATGCCCACGTGTTCCTTGATCGCCGGCTTTAGCTTGAGAAGCGCCTGGCCCCCGGACAACCAGGAGTTACCGGATCCGCCGGCGACAATTTCGAGATAACCGCAGTAGTTGAACGGCGATTCGACGATCGTCGTCCACCACTTGACGATGGCTTCGTCGCCGTCGAAGAGCCAGCCGTCGGTCGCGTGGAACATGTAGCGGTTCCAGCCGCCCGAGGAGAACTCTGCTTCGGCGATGTCGAGCGTCATCTTCCACGCTGGCACGGCAACCGTGCCACCACCGGCGGCGATTTGGTAGAACTTGCGTTCATCCGCGATTCGCTCGGCGTGCGCGTCGTGCGCGATCATGACGATTTCGACCGTCTTGTACTTGGCGCGCAAGAAGATGATGTTGAGAAGGAAGAACGCCTTGGCGATGACCAGCGGGTCGCCGTCCATCGAGCCGGAGCGGTCGAGCAGCAGGAAGACCACGCACTTGGAGTCGGGCTCCTTGCGCTCTTCGATGCGGCCGTAGCGCATGTCGGACTTATGGAACGGGACCAGGTCCACGCCGGGGATGTCGTTCCCCTTGCGAATCTCTTCCTTGACGAACGCTTCGATGCGTTCCTGCACCACTTCGTTCAGCTTGTACGGGATGTTCGGCTCGCCATCGGCCGGGCGACCGGCGGTGGAAGCGTACATCTGCGCGGCAAGCAGCGCGGCGAGGCGGAATTCCTCTTCCGTGGTCGTACCGGTGGCAACCGAGTGGAACACGCTCGAGCAGAACTCGACGTCGTCCAACACCTGGTAGACCGGCTCTTCGACCAGCGAGTTGACGCCTTCCAGCGCGGCCGCGTGGTAGAGGTAGGCTTCGAACACGGACTGGCACTGACCTTCGAAGTCCTCGATGAACTCTTCCGGTCGGGCGTTCTTCATCACCTTGGCGCGCTTGAGGCGGGCCTTGGCGGTTTCGAGCTTGTTGCGCCGTGCCTTGGGACCGTTGTTGGTCATACCACGCCGCTTGTGCGTGACGACCTCGGTCATGACCAGCATTTTGCGCAGCATGAACGGCAGTTCGAGACCGTCGAAGAAGAGCTTCAAGAACTCTTCGTAGGACATCTCGACGTAGTCGATCGGGGCTTCATCCTCACCGGCTTCGTTGCCGTTGCCTCCGCCGCCACCGTTCTGGTCGCGACCGGGCCGCCAGCGCGGCTCTTTGGCACCGTCGACCGGCACTTTGATTTTGCCGTTGTCGCCGAAGATCGGGTTGTCCTTGATGATGTCGCCGAGCTTGTCCTTGCCCGGTTTGATCTTCTCCTTATAGCGATCGGAGTCCGGGCCGGTGCGGTCTTTGTGACCGGGGCCGGGAGGATTGATCACTGTGGTGGAGTTGAGAATCGCGTGCGTGTCGCCGGCAAAGGGCAGCGGTGCGTTGGATTGGCGCACTCGCACCACGCTCACTCGGGGCGGAGCCTCCGGAGTGATCAGCTTGTTGTCGTTTTCGACCATGTGAGTAACTCCTGTTCGTTTTGAGGCGGAGGTTAAGTCAAACAACCGCTCTGATGCCACCGTTAACGGTGCATTGGTTGAACCATATATAGTGGCGGCAGCCAGACAGCAGTAAGAGCCCTTATCGGGCATGTCAAGGTGCCTCGGAAAAAGAAAGAGGGAGACCGGGGGCACGCCGCATGGGCAGCGCGCCTTCCGATCTCCCCTTCCTTAAGTAAACGCCAATCCGGCTCTTAAGCTGCGCGGTTCGCACCGCCGTAGCCGCGCATCGCTGCGCGGGCATACGGCGGATTGGTCACGCAGCGTGTAAGCGCGCGGTAGCGCTTACCGAACCGGTTACTTCTCGACGAGGAAGTCCTTCGTCTCTTCGGCTTCGCGGAGCAGCTCGTCCGCCGAGAACTCGCTGAAGCCGAAGTCTTCCACCAGGCGGCGCTTGACCTCGGTCAGCTTCCGCTTGTCCGCCTCGTCGCGGACCGAGTTGGTGGAGAACAGACGCGCGGTGTTCTTGACGTTCCGCAGAACGTACCGCTCGATGCAGTTCTTCAGACCATCGTGCACCGTGTACGGGATGTTCGCCCGGTTGGTCTCGGTGGTGTACTGCAGGAGCGCGGACAGAACCTCCGAGCGGAACTTCGGCGCTTCGGCCGAGGTGACGCCCCAATCCGGGTCGCTCTCGACTTCGCGCATGAAGGTCTCGTCACCGCCGACGTTGCCCCAGCGACCCGCGGTCTTCGTCCGGGCGTTAGCCTGGATGTTGTCGCGGTAGCGCTCGAACTGGGTCTGGCACTCGTCCTTGAAGGACGGCACCATCGCGGCCAGCACGATGCGCTGCAGGCGCTTGCGACGCCGGCTGTCCAGCGCGCCGCTGATGAAGCCCATGATCTTCTTCAGCTTCTCTTCGTCCTGGACCGTGGAGCGGAACCACTGGGCCGCGGTGTCGCGAACCAGGCGGCTGGTCACAGCCTTGCCCGGACCCACCTGAGCCGCGATCGAGTTGACGATCTTGGCCACCTCACGCGGCGACATGCCGGAGAGGCCTTCGCGCGGGCTGGCGCTGGCGCGCAGCTCGTGCGCGGACACCTTGGTGCCCATGCCCTTCTGCCGGATGTCGCGACCGTCGTACGCGTCCATCTTCGTCTCGAGCGGAACGCTGGGGTGGTTCTCCAGCGCCATCAACACGGCCAGCTCCGAGGTGTACTCGAAGACGTCCGGGTCGACGTGCGTGCCGCCATCCGCTGCCGGCTTCGCGAAGTCGGAACCCTTCCAGAACTTCTCGTGCACCTTGCGAACCTGGCGGGTCTCGGTCGGGTACGGGAACCAGATCCGGAAGAACCGGTCCACGTACGGCTCGTTGACGCGCTCCTTGATGAAGCGGTCGTACTCGCCTTCGTTCGAGTGGATGATGATCAACCCGTCGAAGTGGAGGCTGCCGCCGAGCGGGGCGGGGATACCCACGCGCCGACCCTGCAGGGCCTCGAGCAGCACGCGCTGCGCTTCCGGCGGGTTCTTCAAACCTTCGGTCAGAATGACCAGACCGCGGTTACCCTTGTTGAAGGCACCGCCCAGCTCGACCAGGCGCGGGTCGCCAGCTTCGAGCCGGCCCAGCATCGCCAGGTTTTCGGTCCCGATCCAGGTGCCGAGGTCGAAGTTCAACGGCTGAACTTCGGGCACGTCCACGATGCCGCCCGAGCCTTCGTCGTCCATGTCGAAGTACATGGACTCGACCGGGAAGTCGGCCAGGTCGATCGGCTGACCCTTGTTCACGAACTTGCCGAGCAGCAAGTCCTGAACCATCGGCTCCGGCTTGCCGATGTTGTTGCGCGTGGAGCGGGGCAGCCCCAAGCCGTAGACGATGGCGCTGACCAGGTCGTCCTGGGACAGAGCCGCCAGCCCCTGCAGGTTGCTGCTGACGCCGGCCTTGGCCAGGACCGATGCGCAGTCCGGAGCCGACCAGTTGAGCAGGTCGCCGATGCCGAGCGCTTCGAGCGTCTGCAGCGTGAGGCGGTTCTTCTCCGCGATCTTGCCCTTGGCGCGGTCGCGAGCGACGCGCTCGATCATGAACAGGATGTTCAGCGGGTTGTCGTGGATGCGGCTACCGCTGAGGAACGGCACCGGATGAGCGGTGCGGTAAATCTGCTTGAACCGGGTGAAGTAGTCGGACTTGCCGGTACCGGGAGGGCCGATGACGACGAGCGCCTGCTTGTCGGCCTCGGCGCCCTTGACGGCGGAACCGAGGTAGTCGGTCGCCACGGTGTAAATCGGCCGCTCGATGCCGTAGAACTGGCTGAACGCGTTGAACGCGACCAGGTTGTCGGAACCGAAGTTCCGCTGGATCTCGAGCGAGCGCGCGTCATTCAAGCCGGCACCGAAGATGAGCCGGTGGGCGCGCGCCTTGGCGCTCTCGACCATGGCCGGGTAGCGCTTGATTTCGGAAAGGACCTGCGCGAACGTGCCAGTGAACGGCTCTTCGCGAGAAACCGAACGGGTGTCGTTGGTCTGGGACATGTTAGTAGCCTCTCTTTTCTTGAAAGATTGTGAGCAATGGGAACGAAGCTTCTGGCTTTACTTCCAGAGCTCGAAATCCTTGACGTATTGGAGAGCCTCTTCAAGGCTGTCCTCGGTGTAACCGAGGGCGCGGAACCTTTCCAGGGACTCTTCTCGATGCTTCTGCTCTGTGTCGTTCAGCTGGAACACAGCTGGCGAAAGAATCCGCTCGATTTGCTTTTCGACTTCGTCGTTCAGCATCTTGCGGATGCCGGCTTCGAGCTTGGGGAGCGTCTTCCAGTTGATGGTCAGTTCCTCCGACGCGGAGGGATCGCCTGACTCAAGCTTGCTGGCGTGCTCCTGCGTTTTGGAGAGAATCTCGGCGTCGAGGGCACGCCGGAACTGAGCGCGGTCATCACCCCAGCTATCCAGGCCCATGGCGGTATCGACTTTGTTCAGGAAGTCGGTATCCACATCGATGGTGCGCGAACGATTCTTCGGGTCGGGGAACTTGGTCAGCCCCTGAGCGTAGAACCGAGCATGCAGCTGGTACTTCTGGAAGATCTCCTCGGCGCGCGAACCGTAGTCCGGTGCGAAGACTTGGAGCAGCTCGCGCTTGAGGACGCGGCGGTACTCCCGCTCAATCAACCCGGGGTCGTCGCCCTTGAAGCGGGCGAACTTGAGGAACTCGGCGCAGTTCTTCAGGACTTCCTTATCCTTCTCGGAGAGGTTCGTCGCCCGCTTGCCCATCTCATCGATGCGCGCGCGCAGGAAACGAATCATTCGCAGCGAGCTGAGGAATTGCGGCTTCCTCTTAAGGTAGAAGTCCACCGCTTGGCTGACGATGGAGAGCATGTCGGGCAAGTTCATGCCGTACATACCGTCGTCTTCGGCGCCGACGAAGTGGTCTACGGTCCAGTACTCCTTCTCCGTCTTAGTCGTGCTCGTCGAGCTGGAGCTCATGCCGCTCCACATGCCACCGCCCGAGGACGTGCTCTTGACCGTGGTGGACTTCTTTTCCACCAGCAGGTCTTCGCCGTCGATCATGCGCGCTCGGGTCACAACGTCTACTTCGTGGTCCTTGGGCAGGCGGGAGATTACCGCGAGCAGCGCCGCCATCTTCAGAGCCATCGGGTCGATGTGAGGCAGAGCCTTCATCTTCTCCAGATGGTCCTTATAAGCGAACTCTTCCTCGGTAACCGACGTGATGTAAGGCACGTCGATGACCTGGATGCGCCGCTGGTAGCGGTTCGGGTCCTTCGCCTTCTTAAGGAACTCGTTCATGCTCCCCAGGTTTGACTGCCCGATGAGCACGGCGTCGATCGGCGCACGCCCTTGCGCGTCTTCCGAGCTGCAGCGACCGGCCAGCGGGATGCTGCGGTCGTTGGTCGCTTCGATCAAGATGTCGAGCTCGCTGACTTCACCTTGTGCCGGTTCGGTGACGGTGAACAGCTCCGGCATATCGACGATGCCGCGGGACCCCCGCAGGAGCGCCGAGTAGAGCGAGCAGCCCTGGCCGTCCGGAGCGGGCGACCAGGTGGCGATACCGAACTTGCGGCTCGAGAGCCGGACTGCGTGCACGGGCACGTCGATGAGATTCGGCGGATTCGACGGGTCCTTGTTCTCCATGATTGCTTTCCAGCAATCCTGGCACGGCTTGCCTGCCACGGCCAGCATCTTCTCCAGCACCGCATCGGTGATGCCGATCTCCTTCGCGACTTGCTTGATGGAAGCCGGCGGGAGCAGCGTCAGGAGATTGAGCGGGTTCTCGTGGACGGGGCACGTGGGCAGAACATAGACGATGGCGTCCTCGAGGACGTCCTTGCACGCGTTGCCGAGGAGCCCCTTGCCGCTACCGGGACCACCGCGCAAAACGGTGGCTTGGAAGAGCTGGTACCCGTTGGACGCGGCAGCGCGCCAGTGGTTGAGCAGCCGATGGACGATGCGCTGGGAGCCGCGCACGTGGTCGAATGCTTTGTAAGAGGTGATGCCCCGTTGCTTGAGCCGGCGAAGGTAAGGTCGACGTGCCGCGGGCACTTTGTCGATTTCGACTTCGCCGCTGGCCTCGATGGCGCGAACCAAGAGGCTTGGGGCAGTCTCAGCGATGAACGGCTGGTCTTTGAGTCGGCCAAGGAACTGACCGAAAGTCAGCTCCTCTTCCTTGACCGGCTTCAGTCCCAGCAGAGACCGGAGATTGGTATCAGACATGTGGCTACCTCCTGCTTATAAGGAAGTCTCACCGAGTTGCCATTAGCACTCGGCAGGAACGTTTATGCAGATGATGAAAGAAGCCTCGCGACGCACGCATGCGTGTGAGGTAGTACGAACGTCGCAGCTAGCTTGGTTCCAACGAACCTTCCGACTCGGAGGCGACTGCGTGGTGCAGGCGAACTCGAAATCGGACGCGTTGCAACTCGCTAATAAAAGGAACAACCCAACCTTTCGCCGAGCAAGAGATCAACCTGCCGAACTGTTCGGTTGGGTTGCAGACATTTGCATCGAGAAGTTTTCTGTGGCGAGAAGGTTTTTGAGGTGTGCCTTTGGAGAAGCGAGAGAAACGAATTGACCTGCTCACCGTAGCAAACTCGACTATAAAGACAATATTTAGACCCTCTCAGCATCGGCACTGTGCCTACTTGTCAAGGGAAATAATGAAGGAAACGTTTTCTCGTTAGATTTTGTGATGAAGTCAAGATTAAAAACTCTCTCGTAGGTTGCGCAACCATGGGCAAAATACGAATGCCAAGAAGACCAAAAATCATTCTGTGATTCATGATTTGTGGGGTAGTTTATCGGATGTCAGTATAAAACGCGTATATCCGCCACGGGGCTTGTCTTATGCATTTGTAATCGTTTCAGCAATCCGTAACACCTAGCGCGATTGATTTAGGACACTGGCGGACTAATTCGAAGATGGGTTTTGACGACTTTTGGTGTCTCGCGCTAGTTGCGCGATTCACTCAGATATCAAGGGATCGTTGGAGGGATCGGCATGGAAAGCCAGGTGTTACAGCTCTAATGAATACAAAAAGGAGCAAACCCTTACAAGGAGGGTATCTCGGGTGGCGCTGCGTGACAACCTTGGCGCAGGCAAGATGTTCGTTTTCAAAGCGATTTTGGGGTGCGACCCTGACTTCAGGGGAGCTTTTCCAAAATTTCGACTTGTCGGGATTCATGTGCCAACCAGCGCGAAAATTCGAAGCTTTTCACGACCTTGTAGCCGGCCATGGGACCGAGTGTCAGGAGGAAGCGATCGCCTTTGGCGAACCAGAACTTCACTTTGGACTCGCGCGGAAGCTTCCCTGAGAACAAGTAGAAGCCGTTCAGTTCGATGCCCGCATCGATTTCTTCAGGCGGAATGCCCATGTCTTGACGCAGGTAATTGTAGGCTTGCAACTTGGCCCTATTAGCTGCAAGGTAGTCATGGGTGCCCGGTACGCTATAGGTAGCGAAGCAAAGTACGACGGCGGCGAATCTAGCCACCGCGAATTCTCTGCAGAACCGAGTAAGAAGGACGCAGGTCGGCAGCACCAGTAGCAGGAAGTGCCTGTCAAAGTTGCTCATTTTTATTCCGGACAGTGCCAGCCAGAGCAAGCCGATGGTCAGCCCCAGGCAGTAGTCGAACTTGTCATCTCTTTCTGTTGCCGGTGAGGCGTTGGTGGTGACGAAACTCTCCAGCGCGTTGCAGCCGGTCAGCAGCAGGCAAACAACACCGCAAGAGGACAGGTAGGTGCCAAGAAAGTAGATGCCGGACCACAGTTCGGGAAAGTGGTCGTGATGACCGGTTTCAAGGTCCAGAAACAGCATCGGACCGACCCCGGCGCGGTGCAAGATGTTGCCGCCCATAGGCATGCCCTGGCCGCTCAGGCAAAGCGCCGCTGCCAAGAGCAGGGAGGCGGCAAACGAGAATACATATAGTCGTCGCATCCGTGCGTCTGTGACCTTCATTGCGCAGGCGAACGGTGCCACGAATAGTCCACCGTAAAACAATGCCTGAATAACCTGTGCAACCATGGATTTGACGGAGGCTTCAATTCCGTTTGCCTGAATGGTGGCCGATACCGACCCGAAGCCGGAGTAATAGGTTGGCATTCCGCCTTCATTTATAAGAGGGAAGCCATAGTCGAATAACTTCAGGGCAATCCATGATATCGCCAGTGGTGCGGCACCAAGAACTGCGTGCAGGCGGTACTCGCGCGGCGAACCTGATAGGAACCAGTTCAGGGCGTTAGCGATTGCTAGTCCCAGCAGCAGTACGATGGAATCTTGGCGAAGCAACGTCGCCAGAATCCCCAACAGGCAAGTGAGGATGAGATTTGTTGTTGTTCGGCTTTTTCGATAACTGAGAAAGAAGAAGACCGTCCATAAAGACAAGGACAATCCTAGTACGTCTGTCATGAACGTCGCTGATAAAGAATAGTAGATGGGATTGAACGCAAGACAAGCTGCAGCCATCAGTGCAACCTTAGAACTGCGACCGAGAATCGAAAACACGCTGTAGAACGCGATGATACCGCTTACAGACGCTGCCGTAGTTATAAGTCTAAGTGCGAAGAATGACAGTCCGAACACTTTTGCAACGGCTGCACCGATCACCACCTGGGTAACAAGAGTCATGCAGGTCCAGTCCGTAACCATGAATTTGCCCTGCGAAGCCAGAGCAAATGCCGCTTTTGCGTACGAGAAATCGTCGTTCAACGGAAACTCGCCGCTGATATCGATGGCAATCATGCTGCAGAGCCAGACCGCCAGCAGTACTAGCAGTCCTTTGTATCCGGGCAGCTTTTGTTCCAGCGTAGACAAAATGCTCCTATTTGAACACGGCGAACGAATCAATGTCGGCGACCAGATTGTGGAAGATCGAGGGAAGTACGTCGTAAACCACGATGGACGCGGTGAGAAGCCACAATATGATGGTGATCTGCAAAGGGCGATCGGTGAGCAAGACTTTCTCCGGGCTGGCGGTGGTGGTGGAAACTGTCGAGAGCATTTGGTAGCGCATCAAGCCGAAGACCACGAAAGGCAGCGTCAAGAGCATCAGCGGGCCGTTGACCGATTGGAAGCTATAAATAGCGTAGCAAGTTAGAAGCGAGGGCAAAATCAATCCTTCTATACGATTGAGCATTTCCGGAGTGTAGTGGGCCAGGGTTGCCCGGTGCGATTGTGCCAGCTGGTCCAGAACAACTAATTCTTGCCTGCGTTTCTCGAGCGCCAGAAACAAAGATCCAAGCGAAGTGCAAATGAGGAACCAGGCTGAGATTGGCACGTATACGGCAGCACCACCGGCAACGGCTCTCAGTACGAAGCCGGCGGAGATACAGCATACATCGAGCAAGGGATACTTTTTGAGCCTGGTGACGTACAGCAGCATGATGCCGAGATAGGCTCCGATGACCAGAAGTAGCGAAGGGCGGATAATGGCGCCGATAGTTACTGCGATGAGCACCAGTGTTGTCGCCAGTGCTACAGCCAGCCCGGGACCTATGATTCCTTTAGCGATGGGACGCTCTTTCTTCGTAGGGTGCAAGCGGTCTGCATCGCGATCGATCAAATCATTCAGAACATATACCGTGCTGGACATGGCGCACATTGCCACCATGCAGGCGGCCACCTTGATGCAGAGTTCAGGTTCGGTGATTTTTTTTGCGAACAGAATCGGTGCCCAGACTATGAGGTTCTTGGTCCATTGCTCGGGTCGGCAGATTCGTACTACTGCGCGCAGTTTCGATTCGGTTTGCATTTACGGTCGTTCGACTCAAGGTGCACTTGTGGTCTAACGATATTAGCAGCTATAGGGCAGGCCGCTCTACTAGGTGGCGGCGTACCATCCGATAGTGATGAAAATACGAAGACATATAGTAGTACCGAAATGAATTGAAAAAAACGAAGCATTCTCGGAAACGGACCAGCCACTGGTCCGTTTCCGAGAATGGCTGTTGCCGCCGATTACGCGGGTGTTTTCCGCAGACCGCCCATGCTTGGTTTGGCCCACTGGCTTGATTTGATCTCCACGTCGCCGTTGTCGTAAACGACGGTGGTATGGCTGATCATGGCGGGGCCGATTGGTCCGTGCGTTCTGGAGATCACTTTGCGGGTTGGCGGTGGTGCCTTTTCGAACAGTGTGCGCAGATCGCCGAACTTGCGCGGTCCCATCTCGAAGATGATGCCTGCTGGCGCTCCGGGCATGTGTGTCCTTCCTCCGTATTAGGATGTGTTTCGGGGTAGTGAACGGCTCAAAATGGACTGTAAAAAGGCCGAAAGGCGGCTGGTGTGTGGGCACCAGCCGCCTCGGACATGTCAGTCAGTCAGTAGCGTTGCGTCGCGCGTTCGACCAGAGTTACTTGGTCGGGGCGGGCGTCGCGGACTTGTCCCCGATGAACGGCACCGTGCTGGACCCGTTGTAGGTGGGCAGCTTGCCGTTCCACTTCTCGATGTTGCGCAGTTGGATGAGGGCGTCGCTGTTGAGCTTCAGCGCTTCGGCCTCACGGGTGATCGCGGCGGCGCGGGCCTTCGACACGGCCTCGGTCTCGTACGCCTGACCGTCCGACTTGCGCTTCTCCTCAATCGCCTTCGCTTCGGCTTCCGTCGAGCGGCGGACCTTCTCGTTCTCGGCGCGGAGGGCGTCCTGTTCGGCCTTGACCTTCGCTTCGATCGACTTGTTGAACTCCGGGCTGAAGTCGAAGTCGGTCACGGCGACGCCGTGAATGGTGACCGCGCCCTGGAGCCCCTTCTTCGCGAGCGTCTCGGAGATGAACTCCTGGATTTCGCGAACCATGTGCTCCTTCATCTCCTTACGGCGCTTGACGAGGTCCTCGGCGCTGTAGTGCGCGATGACCGCCTTGAGCGACTCCTGCACGGCCGGCCCGATGATGCGGGTGTCGAGCTGCTCGAGCGTGCCGACGCTGGTGAGCACCAAGTACGCCTTGCCCGGCTCCAGCGAGTGCTGCACCGTGATCTGGGTGCTGATGCGCTGGAGGTCCTTGGACTGGCTGGTCGTGTCGAGGGCGTAGCCCTTGATCTGATTCGTCATGTGCGTGACGGACTGCCACGGCCAGACGAGGTGGAAGCCCGGCGACAGCTCCGTCTCGGAGATGCTGCCGAAGGTCTTCACGACGCCGACGTTGCCGTCGTCGACGCACGTGGTGCAGGTCCACTTGAACATGAGGCTGGCGAACGCCAGGCCTGCGAGGCAGAGAACGATGCGGCTCAGATTCTTCATGGGTCTGTATCCTTGCGTGTGGTTGGGAAAGAAGAGGCGGGCGACGCGGAACGCGTCGCCCGTGTTGTCACTACTCAGTCGGAACCGCAGGGTTACTTCTTGAGCTGGTCCACGGTCAAATTGAGGAAGGGGATCGGGGCCTGACCGCCGCTGAACGTCGGCAGGTTGCCGTCCCACTTCTCGGTTGCGCGGAGCCGGATGAGGTCCGGGTTGTCCTTCAGCGCCTTGGCTTCACGGGCGATGGCGTCGGCGCGGGCGATGCTGGCCTTCTCGATCTCGTAGGCGGCGGCGTCGGCCGACTTCTGCTTCTCGATGAAGGTAGCTTCGGCTTCGGTGCGGCGCTTACGCAGCTCGTTCTCGGCCTGGTGAGCCTGCTGCTCGGCCTTCACCTTCATCTCGATCGAGTGGTTGAACTCGTCGCTGAAGCGGAAGTCGGTGATCGCGACGTTCGCGATCACGATGGCGTTGCTGAGGCCCTTCTTCTCGAGGGTGTTGTTGATGAACTGGGTCAGGGCGACGACGATCTCGTCCTTGACCGCGTCACGCTTGGTGACCAACTCCTCGGCGGTGTACTTCGCTGTGACGGCCTTGAGGCTCTCGTGGATGCCGGGGTACACGACGTCCGCGTCGATCTTGGCCATGTCGCCGACGCCCTTGATGGCCAGTGGCGCGGAGTTGCCGTCGATGGCGTGTTGGACGGTGATCTCCGTCGTCACGACCTGAAGGTCCTTGCTGGCCGCTTCCGCTTTGACCGGCGCGCCGCCGAGCTGGGTGTTGAACTTCGTGACGGTCTGCACCCACGGGATGATGAAGTGGGGGCCTTGGTTGAGGGGCTGGGGATCGACCTTGCCGAAGGTCTTGACGACGCCGACCTCCGACCCGTCCACGATTACCACGGCCTTGAAGACCGAGACGACGCAGAACAGACCGAAGAAGGCCATCGCGGCCCACGTCGCCAGCTTGCGCGGCGTGACGTTGGTGTCACCGAGGTTGTTGTCGAAGCTGCTCATTTGAACCATCTCCTGATTGTTGGGACAGAAAGGGAAATCAACTGACCTGGTCTGATGCACTTTCGCGTGTTTGTCTCGACCCGCCCACACAGGCGCGACAAACTACCCCAAGCCTGGAAGCTTGCAATTTTTTGACGGCTAGAAGACGCGTCGGCTGTTGTGGTTGCGTTCCAGGGAAAAGGGGAGGGGCGAAAGAGGTATCTCTTGTCTACCGCGAATCACCCTTGGGAACCTAATCTTCCAAAAACAGTGCTTAAACTGCCCGGAATTCTTTGCTGTGCTTAATCTTCGGTACTTGTGGGGTATGCGGATTGCTGAGGGATACGCCGAGAGAGGTGCGTACGATCACCACAGGCGGTCCCAATATCCACATCGCGACCCTGCGCTAGCGTCTTATCAGTATTCCTTATATGATCTCCGTCGCTTCGGCAAAGCGCGGCTCCTCCGCGTAGCCTCCCGGGCGCTCGGGCTTCGCTTCTTTCTAAAGACGTTCATGATATGACGGCTGGTTTTGATTTCGGAAAGCGACAGCAATCCTATATTGAGCAGAAGGCTGCGATCCTCTTGCACTGAGCGACTTCAAAAGGACAGCAGTCGCCGGAAGATTGGAGTGACAGCAATAGATAAGGATGATATTTACTACGCGAAAGAGCGCTAGTTGTTTGCGCGCTCCGGCTTATCTCGTAACGCCAGCGCAGTGGGATTTACCGCTCTTGCGCAGCGTTAAGAGGTCCGAAGTTGATTCTTTGGGCTTGCTATTCGGCAGCCGCTGCTTCCGCGTCGGCTTTACTGATGGCTTTATAGCGCAAGTAGCTTTCGATGAACTCGTCGAGATCGCCGTCCAGCACAGCTTCAACTGCTGAAGTTTCCACTTTGGTGCGCACATCTTTGACCAGGCGATCATCTAGTACGTATGAGCGAATCGCATTGCCCCAAGAGGCGGACACGTTATCTCCGCGTAGCTTGCTCAGCTCAGCTTCGCGCTCGGCTTGCTTAATCGCGAGCAATTTTGATCGAAGTGCTTCAAGAGCCAACGCCTTATTCTGGAGCTGGCTCCGTTCTTGCTGGCACTTTACCGCGATGCCTGTAGCTTTGTGTACAATGCGCACCGCAGACTCTACTTTGTTGACGTTTTGCCCGCCAGCACCGCCGGATCTCATGGTGTCCACTTCTATGTCTTCGTCGCGGATTTCGATCAACGAATCTATTTCGTCGATCATGGGACTAACTTCCACGGCGGAAAAACTTGTTTGTCTCGAGTCGTTTCCTTGTTTGAATGGCGACTTGCGCACGAGCCTGTGAACACCCTTTTCGCAGATCAAATATCCGTACGCAAACGGCCCTTCAACCTTGAATGTGCAGCTCTTGATTCCTGCTTCCTCACCTTCCGATTGGTCTAAGATCTCTGTGGTAAAGCCTTTTCGCTGGCACCAACGCAGATACATTCGCAGCATCATTTCCGCCCAATCTTGGGCGTCGGTACCGCCGGCGCCGGCGTTGATAGTGACTAGGGCCGCGCTATCATCATATTCGCCGTTTAGCAGTGTTTGCAAATCGAACTTGTCGAACTCAGCGTTTATTCGCTTTAGTCCTGCTTCGATTTCGGCGGCGATTGATTCGTCATTTTCTTCAAGACCAACTTCAAGCAATACGGACAGATCAGAGATTATGCGGCTCCAGTTCTCGTATTGCTCGATGGTTGCTTTTAGTCGACTCATTTGTTGAGTTACTTTGGCAGCTTGTTTTTGATCTTGCCAGAAGTCCGGTTGTAAGGTGGACTCTTCAAGATGGTTGAGATTACTTTTCAGCCGGTCCGGGTCAAAGATAGTCGCGGACTTTCGTCAGGCGCTCCGCGGCGTTCTCTGTTTCACGCCGAAGTTCAGAAAGCATCATTGCAGCTGTATTCCAGTTGGAGACAATGATCAATTTTAGCGTGATTGCTCGATGCCATTGGCTAAGTTTTTTCTCGCGTCCGGCGTTGAGTCAATATTTATGCGCTCCGCCCCGTCGGCAACCATCCTGGCTCCCGCGTGTCCGTAAAAGCGGCGCTCGAGTTGCACTTCTCTGCGATTTACCTGGCAAAAACCGGCGGTGGTGCCGCCGGTTTTTATGTCTAGTTCTTGAGTTTGATAGCGCTATTGGCCGACCATGTTGTTACGAATATCGACCGGTACTTCCGGAACATCAGCTCCGCCGCGCAAACCAGGGTCTTGCCAGACAGAGTTGCCGACAGCAAGCGGCAGCGAGTCCTTGCATTCAATTTTGCCCACTTTCAGTTTAATTTGAAGGTAGGTCTGAAGATCCATCGGTCCGTGTGGTGCATAGAAATTGCCACCCTCGCTCGGGCAAATTACCGTCAATTCGGTCGTACTGCCGGACGACACGGTTGCCGAAACATCGCCAATCATGACTTGATTCTCGGAAGTTTTCTTTGAGAAGTTCTTGCCGAATATCACAATCGGATAACCCGGAGGGCAGCCGTTGAGGTTTGTGCCGGTGAGGCGAGGAATACCGCGAACAATGAGCTTGGCTGAACCGGGCAGTTTCTTGCCTGATTGCCAGACAGTGACTGTGTGTTCGTCAATGTCCATGTTCTTGGGAACATCAAACTTCAGCTCTGTCGGTGTGGACGTTTTTACAGGCACTGATTTCTTGCCGATTTGAACCAAAAGCTTGCTGGCATCCGTCGGGAAGCCCTGTCCCTTGATTGTGACCTTGTCGCCTTGCAAAACTTCATCCGGCTCAAGAGAAAGCATTTTTGCAGAAGTTACGCTTGTAAGCGTCCATCCCACTTGAGCGCCGCGAGCACCTGCTGTTTGAATAGTGATTTGATTGAGTCCGTTGTCAACCGTGCCTGCAAGCTCAAGGGTTAGAGAGTCTTTGCCGCGGAAGTCTTTTTCCGTTGCCAATACTCTATTTCCAAGTGAAACTCTGATCCACTTTACGTATTGTGGTGCAGTTGTGACTTGCAAGGTCAGTGGTTGGTTGGGCGAATCCGGTTTCCATGTGAACGTACCGGCGAAAGTTTCGGCTCCGCCGCGTCCGGCCAGACTATAAGGACCGCCGGTGCCGACGATAATTTTGTTGGAGTCGTTAGCCGCTGATGCCGCAGGCGCTGCTACTGCAGCTGATCTGCTGCGAGGCATAACGATTGGAATCGCTGGAGGAGGAGGCACTAACCCGCGCTTCCCCGGGGTCTGCGCGATATCCGTGCCGGCTGCCCAGGCCGATGCACTCAACAGCAGCGCGCCCGAGGCGGCAAGCAAGAGAAAACGTTTCATGCGGGAATTCTCCTTCCGACCTGATGGTAAAAAGCAACCGGACCCGATTGCTTGAATTCATTATAGCCGGAAAGAAGCAGACGACGGAGCCTTCATTGTTTCCAGAAAGTTCTTGACGTCGTTGGCTGTCGGCAAAGCGGGTATGGCGCCGGGTTTGGTGCAGGCAAGCGCGCCAATCGCGTT
Source organism: Candidatus Obscuribacterales bacterium (assembly GCA_019752635.1). Lineage (GTDB taxonomy): Bacteria > Cyanobacteriota > Vampirovibrionia > Obscuribacterales > Obscuribacteraceae > JAKFUT01. Next base: position 27,564 of record JAIELX010000111.1, read on the forward strand.
GGCTCTTTGCACGATAGACCGCAGTGTAGGTAGCGATATGGCTGATAACGCCTCGGCTTTATTTTTCGCATCTTTTACCGACGCAAGGACTCCCGTCAGTACGCCGGCGACGAATCCGTCACCGGCGCCGGTTGCCTCTACGAAATCGATTGTAAATCCTTGCACAATCTCGCTTCCGGCAGCTGATGAGAAGAAGGCACCGCTTGAGTCGAGCGTTACTATCAACAGCTTGATTCCGTTTCCCTGCTGTAGCTTCATTGCTGCCTCGAGTTCACGCGATCCGGTCAAAAACTCAAGTTCATCAAGGTTAATCTTCAGAATGTCAGCTAAGTGGAGTGTCTCAAGAATAGTTTTTCTGCATATCTCTGAAGACGGCCACAAACCGATCCTTACATTGGGGTCGTAAGAAATCAACAAACCGTTCTTCTTTGCCAACTCGAGGGCGAATCTGGTGGCGTCGGCAGCAGGCTCTTCGATTAAAGATATAGACCCGAAATGAAGTAGTTTTGCTTTATGGAACATTTGTTCTTTCAGGTCGCTGCGCAGAAGACGAGAGTCGGCTACGCTAATACGCGAGAACTCAGCGAGTTTTCTGTCGCCACTGCCCGTGGTGACAACGTAAGCCATTCGAGTGTGTGATTCTGCATCTACCACTGTGCCTGAAGTGTCGACTCCATCCGTCTCTAGCACGGATTTTAGCCATAATCCGAATTGGTCTGCTGAGACACACCCGATAAATGCGGTGCTTACTCCCTGTCTGGCAAGACCCACCGCTACGTTTGCCGGGGCGCCGCCTGCCGCCTTTGTGAAGGTTCCTGCTTGTTCCAGTTCGAAACCGGCCTGCGTTGAAACCCAATCAACGAGTATTTCGCCCAAGCACAATGCCTCTGCCATTTCGTTAGATTGCTCCTGCCGTAATGTATTGCGAGATTATATACTTCGCAGTGAACTTCCTTCCATCTCCTGCGTTAAGCCGTCTCGATTCTCCTCAGGCGCTCGGGCTCGCCGCCAAATCCTTCGATCCTCCGAGCGTAAGCCGCCGTTTGACTGCACTTGCTACGTGCGCTTTGCTGATTCGTACTGACCCATACCGGGCGCATCAGGTTAAATCCTTAGCAATCTGTTATTTCCTTTTGCGAATCTGTAGTTCGTCATCTATATTGGATGCAAGGCTGGTGACTGCAAAATCTGCGGAGGGGAGCGTTGTTGAAACGATCGCTCGCGAGTCAGCTTGAAATTTCATTCGCTTTAATCGGCGCAATACTTGTTTGCAGCATTGCCGCCAATGCGCAATCTTCGTCGCCTGCTGCTGCGAAAAAATCCATTGGAACCGCCAATGGTGCCTCTCCGTCCTCCTGCTTGCCGGGAATAGCGGCGTTTCCGCCATCGGCCATTGATCCGACTTTGGCAGCGGTGCTTGCAAATGTAGTGCGCAAGCCCGACCTCATGAATCCTGCTTACCTGAAGTACTATTTGGGGGCACCGGATCGAGGCGCCAATCAAGCGTTTGACGAGCAGTCTTCTGTCCATTACTGGTACGATCGCCTGCGTAAACCTCGTGTGGAACTTCACGGCGAGCGTGATGTCTCGACTGCCAGGCAAGCAAATGTAATGGTTATGCACATGCCGGGCGAAGGGCTCGATCTTATTTCGTTGGAAGAAATGCTCGGACCGGGTGGCAAGCGCTTCTTCGATTACAACGGTCATCCAGCGGTCATGTATAGTTTTGAGCCTCACACATCGGTTGCATTCGTCTCACCGCACAATAGTTTCGCTGTGCGAAAAGCAGTGGTTACGTATAAGGGACCGCTCTTGCCGCCTCCGTCCGAAGAGGACATGGCGATAGCGAAAAATCATCACGTCGGTAAACTGAGCGAGCTAGCTTCAAAAGAGCAGTGGCACGACTATCTCCATTTGATGCGCGAAGGAGTGCTGGAACATCCTGATGATCCTTATGCTCGTGTAGCCCTTGCTAATGCCCTTTCTCGGACCGGACACGTGCATGACGCCATCGTCGAGTTCAAGCAAGCGATGGCCATGAATCCTTCTGATCAAGCTCTAAAACAGCAGTGTTATGCTGGATTGAAGAGATTGCACGTGACTGTCCCGGAATCTAAGCTCGGTGAACCAGTGCCGGAAGATGGCTCGCGGTTTGCCGCCAAACACGGCGCGGCACCGTTCTAACGCGCTAGGGCGTGCTAAACTCTTAAGCCCGTCTGGAGCTGCGTAATGGCGATCGTGATTGACGCTTGTGATATGGATAATATGGAAGTGGTGCTTCCGCGGCTGGTTAAAATCGCGCAGGATGCGTTGCGATTCAGCTACAGTCCTTATTCAAAGTTTCGCGTCGGAGCTGCGTTGCTTTCTGTCGACGGGCAAGTTTTCACAGGGTGCAATATTGAGAATGCAGCGTACAGTCCTTGCATCTGCGCCGAAAGGACCGCTTTTGTTAAGGCGCTATCGGAAGGGGTTCGGCGATTTAAAGCCATTGGGGTTGTTTGCGAGAGTGCTCCCGGGAGTTGGCCTTGCGGAGTTTGCCGCCAGTTTATGAGCGAGTTCGGCGGCGACTTGATCGTAGTGGCCGGGGGCGGACCGGATGGAAAGTTTGAAACGTCCACCATTGCTGAGCTTTTGCCCCATATGTTTCAGCTGAATGTCGGCTAGATAAAATGATCTTGACAATAACGAGTCCTGTGTTCTAATAGAGGGGCTCGGAAACTACTTTGGCGTTTCTTTTTTAGAGACAGGTAATCTATGTCAGCATCACCTCAAGTAAATGAAAGCTTTGCAGGCGTCCATAAGGACAGAACGCCTGATAGCGGAATGGGTTTCATGGAGGCCCTTGATCAAGGTGTACGCAGCCTTGACACCATGCAGCGAGATTTTCACGATGCCGTATGTCAAGCCACTATGAATAGTGGTTCGGTCTTCAAAAGGCTTGTAGAGAATGGTGACTTTCCGCCCGAGAAAGCAGTAATGGATGTAGCCGGAGTTGCTGCAGCTCAAAAAATGCGTTTCAACAGCGAGGCCGCCTCAGAAGCGGACAGGCGTTTTGCCGAAATGGCTGAAGGAAACGGTAAGCAACATACGGGCAATCCGGATGTTGAAATCCTTCCTCCACCAGAAAAGAAAGTCGCATAAAGTACGCAAATCTAGATTTAGAAAAGGGGCACCACTCGGTGCCTCTTTTGTTTATTGCCGCCTGTGCAGACAGACAGCGCGCAGATGACTCCTGCTGACATCGTGGGCGGTGCATCTTCTTCGTTTACTTTCTTGACCGCTACGATCAGGAAAGTAAACGGAGAGAGTCACTGAAAAGGCTAGTCTTTCAGCATTCTTGCATGCTCGCTTGAAGGATTCGCGAAAGCTGGCTTCTGGAGCGTGTTCGCGCGGCAAGCGAAAAAATGCTGTCTCTGAGGTCCGCTTGCCAGGCGGGTTTCGGGTGGTGATAGGTTGCGCTAAGTTTGCGTGCAAAATCGGCATGTTTTTTTTGTCTGGTTTGTACGGTCGAAGACCCGAAAGTAGTATGCTTCAATGACTTTGCGGAATTTAGCGATCGGCAATAATTCTTGCGTCCGGAGGATCAACTGAGTAAGTTGGATACATTCCTTTCCCAACCCCATCAACCTGAGATTCTCTAAACACAAAGCACTTTCGACGCAACACAAGCCCGCATCTCCGCTCATTCAGTGAGCGTGTTGAACGTCGTCGTGCTGGAGGAGTTCTTAATGCGCCGTACCTGTAGCTGTCGGGAGACCCCGAGCTGTCTTTACATGGCATTCAAGCCCTATGGTGCGCAGCAGGTGCTGACGGAGCCGAACGCAGTTCTGAAGGCTTGGCTCGGGAGTGAGGCTCCCGTGCTGTGGGGGTCAATGCTTGCGGCGGTCAACCACCAACGCACTCGCAGCTCCGATCCCGCCGTGAACCGCATCGACACCTTTGCCCTCGTTCGCTTCGAGCTGTATTTCCCGGTGTCCATGGCTTTGAGCGAAGCGCTCACCGAAATCCAGTCGCCGGACCCGCGCGCCGCATTCGGGCGGTGTTTCGTCGCCAACGAAGGAGCCCTCGAAATCCTCCGCCCGCTCATGTGCGACCCGACCAGGGCGGACGTCTGGATGCGACTGATCACGGCTGATGCGGCTGAGGCCATTCACCGCAGCGGCTACGCCGGCGATTGACGACTGCTTCCCTCGCTTGTTCTTCGACGGAAAGGCGCCGTCGCCGCCACCCGGAGCACAATCGAGGGACGAACGCTTTCGGCACTTTTTGGTGCCGCGCGAAACTGAAAGATTGGCGAAAGTGGTGGTACCGCGAGGAACCGAAGGCTTTCGGCACTTTTTGGTGCAGTTGCAACTCTGAAAGATTGGCGAAGGAAGAGGTTAATTCGCGGGAAGTGAAAAACCCCGCATCGGCATTTAATGCCAAAACATTCTCGTTTCAGACCTCAAACCATCTGGAGTATTTGGATGGAAAAAGCTATTCGTGGCTACGAATACTTCCGCGAGAAGTTGTTGCCCAAGTACCGCGAGTTCTACGCCTTGCTGGCGCAAGGGCAAAACCCGGACACGTTCTTCATTCGTTGCAGCGATTCACGGGTGTGCCTTTGGAAGCTGCTCGGTATCGAGCCAGGCGACGGGTTCATCGCTGGCAACCCCGGGAACATCGTGACTCCGTGGAACACGGTGCTGGGAGGCGATCAAGCTGCCATCGAGTACGCGGTGAAAGTGCTGAAAGTGCGACACATCGTTGTGTTCGGTCACACCTGCTGTGGTGCGATGAACGCTCTGATCAACGGGCCTGAGTCGGTCAAGGAGCAGCTGCCGGCGCTCAGTAACATGCTCTGCATGTGCCGCACTGACCATATGCATCCGCTAGTGCTTGCGGCAGGCGATCCGGAGAAGGCGCAGAACGCACTCACCGAGCTGCATGTGAAACAGCAGATGCTGAACCTGGACACCTACCCGTTCGTGGCCGCCGCCAGGGCGACCGGTGACTTGCAAGTTCACGGCTGGATCTTCAAGATCGCCGATGCCGAAGTTAATCGCTACGATGCGTCGACCGACAGTTTCGTGCATTTGATCTAATTGGTGTCGCTGCCCTTCAGGGTGAAGATTTCATGGAAGCACTTGCTTTGGCAGTGCTTCATTTCGCGTGTCAACACACACTCTCTAGGATACTGAATGACTAATGTGGCACCCAAAGTCTCCTATGCCAGGGAGTTTCTGGCATCCATCGTTGTGTTTTTGGTCGCTTTGCCGCTGTGCATGGGTATTGCCCAGGCCTGTGGTGTGCCCGCTCACAAGGGGCTGCTGACCGGCGTCATCGGGGGTCTGGTCTGCGGCAGTCTCTCCGGCTGCCGTCTCGGGGTAAGCGGTCCGACGGCCGGGCTTACCGTTACGCTCATCGAGCTGATTCGTGCCGAGGGGATTAGCGCCCTTGGACCAGTGGTTGTACTGGCAGGTCTGATCCAGCTGATTGCGGGAACGTTGAGGCTCGGAAACTGGTTCCTTGCCGTTTCGCCCGCCGTTGTGCGCGCGATGATGACCGGCATGGGTTTGCTCATCGTCGCTTCGCAGATCCACATCGTGCTGGATCACCAGCCGCGCGGTGACGCAATCAGCAACATCATGTCTTTGCCGGAAGCGGTGATGTCATTGTTCGACGCTGCAGCGCCCATCAACCACCGTCTGGCAGCGATGGTCGGTGCCTGCACGGTGGCGTGTGCGTTCCTCTGGCGCTGCCTCAAGCTCGATAAGCGCCTGCATCTGCCTGAGTCGCTACTGCCGATCGTGCTTGCCACCGCCGGAGCATGGTTCCTCGGACTGACCATTCAGCGCGTGGATGTGCCTGATGCGCTCTCGGAGATGATCACGCCAATTGCTCTGGGGCAACTGTCCGTCTTGGGAAACCTGGCGATACTGAAGTTTGCTCTGACGGTGGCATTGATTGCCAGCACCGAGACTCTGTTGAGCGCCGCGTCGATTGATCAATGCACCGGTGAGCGAAGCGACTACAACAAGGAGCTACGGGCGCAGGGTATTGGCAATCTGACCTGTGGATTCCTTGGTGCACTGCCAGTCACCGGGGTGGTGGTGCGCTCAAAAGCCAACGTTGAGGCCGGCGCACGCACCCGTCTGTCCAGCATCCTGCACGGCGTGTGGCTGGTACTCGCTGTGGGCGCTCTGCCGTTTCTGCTGGAAAAGGTGCCGACGTGTGCTTTGGCCGCGCTGCTCGTGCTTACCGGCATTCGATTGATCGACTGGCGCGCGGTGAGGGACCTGCGCAAGTTTGGCTGGGGCGAGGTAGTCATCTTTGCCGCGACGGTGGTGCTGATTGTCACTACCGACTTGCTGATCGGAGTGGGCATCGGTCTGCTTCTGGCCTTCGCGCGGGCTGTTTGGAAGGTCTTACGAGTCAACGTCAACGTGGTGAAGGAGGACGGAAATCGTTACCAGGTCTACCTGACCGGGGCTGCTACCTTCGTGGCCAAGCCATCGCTCGCTCGCGAACTGGAGAAACTGCCGATGTCGGCGGAAGTGCATCTGCATTGCGACGCACTGCTGGTCATTGATCACGCGTGCCTCGAATTGCTTTCGAACTGGGCCGTCCGCAAGGAAAAGTCCGGCGGCAAAGTGATCGTGGACTGGACCGATCTGACCAAGCGGGCTCATGGTTCGAATCAGCGGAAGCACCAGTAAGTCTACGGATCTGAGCGGCTCTCAACTCGAATCGAACATCACTGGAGATTGAATGGGAAAGTATCTGTACAACGCCTTGCGCGTGGTAATGTCCGTGCTCTGTGTCGCTGGCTTGCTCGCAGGGATCGAGATCAGTCTCTTCAAGGAGCATGCCAGTCCGCTGCACTGGGGGCACATCGGCATCGCGGTAGCTGTTGTCGGAGTCATTCTGGCGTGCATGTGGGATGCGAAAAATCCTCCGCGCAATGACCGCCGTTAAGAGCACCAGTGCCTGAACCGTGCCCTTAGCATCGGAGCAAGAGAGCGTCCTCATCGGAGGCTCTCTTGCTTTTCTTTGTTCCGCCTCTCTCTCTCTCTCTCTCGCTCTCTCTTTCCTTCTTCCTTCTTCCTTTTCATACCGCCTACTATACAGAGGAGGAGGTGGGCGCCAAAGTCGGTAATGAGGTTCCCCAGCAAAAGTAGACAGGTAGTCTGGGCAAAAGTCGCTCCTGAAACTACAATGCAAAGGAGCAGAAAT
>JAIELX010000093.1 GCA_019752635.1 Candidatus Obscuribacterales bacterium
AAAACAATGGGTCGTGAGTATCATTTTTTTTGACGCAACGGGGTTGTAAGGGTACGAGTTTAATTTGACGCAACACGCACCCACGCAAATCCTTTGAGGTGTGGAAGGAAAAATTAAAGGGGCAATCAATGCCGTGGCTCAGTGCCGAAATTGAAAGTGCGCTCGAATTACGAACAGGGCTGCTGGATTTGGCTCTGGCTGTTACCGAGAGAGAGCGAGCGGAAGCATTAACTCATCGGGTCGATGACCTGAATAAACTCAACGGTGAGCTGAAATTGATGTCTGAAGAGCTGCGTGCCGCCTGCGCTTCTGCAGAAGACGCATCGCGCCGAAAGTCGGAAATGATATCAGTGGTTAGTCACGACCTTCGTGCACCGTTAACATCAGTTAAAGGGTCGCTCGATTTGCTCGGAAGCGGAATGTTTGAGATTGAGCCGGAAGCCGCACAGTTCGTAGATCTTGCCCGAAACGGCACCGCCTATGTATTGAATTTGATTGAAGACTTGTTGAATCTAGATTCCTTAGAATCAGGAGCTGCTGTTCTTAACCGAAGAGATCTGTCCCTGGAAGAGCTTGTAAATGAGGCATTCAAGCTGGTGCGCTCCGCAGCCGGAAAGGCACAAGTAAAGCTGGAGCTGGTAACGCAATCGCGCGGCGATAATAGGATTTGGGCGGACAAAGAACGCTTGCTGCAAGTGCTAGTAAATTTGATCACGAACGCACTGAAATTTTCTCCTGTCGGGTCGCGCATTGTTGTGTCGACGTCGAGCGACTACAGCACTGCCATAATTAAAGTTGCAGACCAGGGACGCGGTATTCCATCTGAGTTTATCGATGCAATTTTTCAAAGATTCAAACAGGTGGAAGACACAGATCGGACGGAAAAGCGTGGCGTCGGGTTGGGGCTGTCCATTTGCAAATCTATAATCGAGGCACACGGCGGAACCATCGGAGTTGAGAGTGAGCTCGGCAAGGGTAGTACCTTCTGGTTTACCGTGCCTAACTCAGAACTAGGTTGATTGCCACGGGGGTAGGCGCCGCGGCTTTTGCATCTTTAGCAGGACCATGGCCTTGGGTGAAATAGAAAACTGCTGCGCCAATCATAGATAGAACGGCAATTGCGCAACCGGTCCAGATCATTGCTCTGGTCTTTAGCTGTACGCCCCGGTCTGCTGTGACCTCTGGCTGCTTGTCTTGAGTATTCTTGGACGTTACTTCGAATTGTGCGTTGGGATCGAAAGTAAGTTCCCTTAGTTCTGCCTCGAGACTCTTGCTCGTTTCTTCACCTGTACCTTGGGAACTATCCGTTCCCTCTACAGTTGCGATTAATTGTTTGGCGCTTACAGGGCTGAGTTCTGACTTCACTGGATTGACCTCCGTGTGTGCCAGTTGCGATCACCCTAATTACTAGAATCGGTTCCGAAATGTCATCCGAGACGACTTTTCCCTTTCTGCGGGTGAATAAACTGTCGGTAATAGTCACCGCAGGCGGTGCATCTATCTTACTCGAAACGCCCGATGTAATTAGATCGAGAGCTGCGACTCCATCTAAGAGTAGGACAAGTATGAGACAGACTCAATACTTTTAGCCTGAAATTGATATTCCTTTAAGCTTGCCCTGCTTGACAATAAGGGCGCCCTGTCACTGTGATGTAAACCGGAAATTACAGCTTCATTACTTCGCCGTTCTGATGCTATGCACCAATAGATCCACTTCGTCGATACTTGGAGTGAAACTGCTCGAAGGTAGTTTGTCGAGTTTCGCTCCGACCTGCGCACCATACTTTGCGAAATCGGCCGAGAATGTTTTGTATTTGTCTTGTGGCCACTTTGAGATGTCGCTCTTGTCCGGCAGCGATTTTGTTTTGAGTGGTGCGATGATGGAGAGGTACCATTTGCCATCGGTGCTCAAACCTTGAGCGCTATAGACCAATCTAGCGTTGTCTATGACATCCGGCTCTATCAGATACTCGCCGATGTAGCGAATCGCTTTGCCGCTTTTGAACGACAACTGCTTTTTCTTGGCTTCAAATGGAGTGGACGCATCTGCCCACGGAAAAATAGGTGTGTCTTTCGTTGAAGTTGCATTTGCCTTCAATAGCGTAGAAAGGTCTTTCGCTGCGCTGGCTACTGTTGGGTATTTTTTCTCGAACTCTTTGGCAGACAATCTACCGTCGCTGGTTGGCACGACATAGATAGTCAGACCGTGCACGGAGATTTCATCATAGGCGGGTGCGACGCCGTCCGGTTTGTCATCGGGATTGGCGAGCGGAACTGCTGCGACCTTCTTTGCGGTAGCTTTCTTCCATGATGCGGGATACCCGAAGGTGATACCGCCCGAGTTGTAGCTTTGCAATGCCTCCGCAGCCCGCGCCGATTGCGACGATCCGCTTGGGAAAACGAATGAAAACAGGGCGAGGGCGATGATTGACCGCTTTTGCATTCTAGAAACCCGTTAGATGGTGCGTTTGCGCGCATCATATTACCATGCAGATTTCAACGACGGCGTTTGGATTGCCTCGCTGAAATCTTGCGGTCAGAGCCCTCTGCTGCCGAACGGACTAAACAACACACAAACTCGAGCCGGGGCTATCCAGCGTTCCGGGATTGCTATACCAGAGCCTGGTTTAGCTCCCACCCCCCGGGGCGGCGGGTTGCACACAATCCATCCACATTCTCCATCGTTCTTACACTCCTCATCTATAGGATTGAGGAAGTGAAGTTGGGGGCGAAAACAACGGCATTAGTATGCGAGGACTATTCAATGCGCCTGTGCAAGTTGATACTAACTTTTCTATTCTGCTACACCGCTGTCGCGCTTCCTTGCGCGCACGCAGGTGATGAATCTATACTCAGTTCGTCCAGCCTGTTTTCTACCGGATTATCCAAAGAACATCAGATGGAATTCTCTATTCTTGACCAGTGGAAATCAACAGCGAACGTAAGCGAGACCGGGGCGCGCCTCCTGGGCTTGCTGAACACCACTGATGCATCTATTCAAGTCAATTCTCATGACGCGGATGCCTTGTACAAACGGGCGTATCTCTACGGATTGATAGGTTGTCCGCGGTTGGCAGTCACGGACTTGAGTAAGGCTATCGAGCAAGATCCCGAGGAAGCAGCGTTCCATCGCGAACGTGGTGTGTGCTTCGGCGATTTGCAGGACTATTCCAAAGCTTTGGATGATCTTGATCATGCGCTGCTTTTGAATCCTAACTCGGGTGATGCACGCCTGGCCAGAGCTCGATTTCTCATGGCTGTAGGCAAGCCTCAGCTGGCACTTGCCGATTTGCTGGTATGTCAGCGCGACGGATTGCAGTTCGAGCAGGTTCTGCCGGGTGAGCTTTCTGCAAATCACTACAAGGCGATAGACTATTACCTTGGCGCTTGTTACGAAGCCTTGGGGCGCAAGCATGAAGCGTTGCGTCACTTCCTGGAAGCGGCCAATGCCGGGAGCGATGTTGCATCCACTGGCGCTTACGTGCATCGGTACGCTGATCAGCCGAAGGATGCCAGTGTTTGCATCAAGCGTCTTCAGGGGTTCTAGGGGGATTGGCTGGTGCATTTCGAAGACGCACGTTGGGCGAAGCCCGCGCTATTTCTTCTTTGCACCGGATTCGCGCAGGATCTTCTGGAAGTCACGCCAGCCTCCTGTTGTTGATATGACCGGATCGGTCTTTGCACCGTCAGTAGGCTCAGCTGGTAGAAAAGCGCTTAGTCCGCCTAGATTTTTGCGCTCGTCACGTCCGTAGAATGATTTTGTCAGCGCTGTGCCGTCGATGAGGACATCCTTCGCTGCTTGGCGTAGCGAGCCGTCTTCGTCGGTCAAGTGTCCCTTGTCGATGGCAAGCAAAACTCGAGCGACGAAGTCTTTTAGATCTCGCTTGTTCGGATTACCCCTGAACATAGCGAAGATGCCATGGCTCTCTGAGGGCTCTTCGTAGGGGGAGATCGAGGACCTCGGCTCCAATGACGGTCGTCGTGGATGATCCGGTAACCCCGGGCGTGGCACTTCCGGTGGCATTTCTTTGTCGGCTGGAAGCTGCGCCCCGCTACCTGGAAGACCCTGCAAACGACGCATTAGCCAGCCATGGGGCTGTGGTGCATTCTCGTTGTCTGCGGCACCAGGTGGCTTCGGCATCATCATGCCGAAGGGGAACCCGCCCTTGCCGTAGACGAAGGTCTCGCTGCAAATCTTGCGAATTGTTTTCAAGTTGTCTGGCTTGGCGCATTGTTTTGCCAATTTTTCGCCGAAAGTATCTAGTGATTTTCTGAACTTCTGATACTTCTCCATATCAAAGTGGGCTAGCGTCTTAAAGTCTGGATTGTCTTTGCTCTGCGCTACGAAAATGTCGGCCAGTTCACTTGCCGTTATCTTTGGCTTCTTGAGTAATTCTGTAAGTTGTTTGTTGTCCGCGCTGGCAGCACCGGCCCCGGTGCCCTCCGGTTCAGCTGAAGCGACGATGTGCTTGGTGATATCACAAGTCGATTCCAATACTCCATTTTGCGCCATGAGGCAAGCATCGAATTGCAGCAGGTCCAGCTTCTCGTGACGTGTACCCTTCAAACCGTTTTTTACGGCCTTGTTCAAGTCTGCCAGTGACATGTCGCCAACGTCACCGTGCAAGCCGCCGTTGCCTGAACCGTGCGAGTCCAGGGTGAGGCAGAGATTTTTTGATTCGTATTTTTTCGTTGTGAATTTTAAGAGGTCTTCGACGTCTTGCGCATAACCTTTGGTTTTGCCCGGTGACTCCAACTTGACGATAGCACCGTTTTTAAGTGCGAAGCGCTCAACATCGTATGTGCCGTCTTTGTTCTTGATCGCAGTCTGGACGACTATCGTCACCGGCTTTCCTTTCGTGCCCTCTGCGAGTTCTTGTAGTTTTTTTGTGCGTTTCTCGATGGTACATTCGTTGCCGAAGTCTGTAGCAATGTACATGGCAATTGTCCACTCTTGCTTGGCGGGCGGCTCCGGATCAGGGTTTACGACTTCTATTGGTTTGTCGCCTTCGAACAAGCGAAGAAGCGGTCCGAATGTAATGTCCTGCGCCGCGCGCAACGCTGCACTACCGGTAGTGGGAAGGAAATCTAGATAGCTGTCTGCCGCTGCGCTGCTGGCTTGCCTCGCGGTTCTATCTAGACGATTCAATAGTCCCCAACCGCTGTCCGCTAAATCGTTGAAGAAACGACTGGAGGTATCGTCGTCTATGCAGTTAGTACCGTAATCGGTCTCTTCGAAAGCAAAGTTATTCATGTGTCGAGGTTCCTGTCGACTAAGTTCTCGCAACGGTTTGCTCCCCTGAACCCTGAGGGGGAGAGAATGCCATCCGACTTGATATATCCGGTTGCTGTTGAATTTGGATATAGGCAGCCAAGTAATTTTTCAGCGCAGTTTCCCAACGTTCAGGCAAGTCGAAATCGCCGCATCCATTCGCGAGTTTCCAATCAAAGACTAGTCGGAACTTCTCGAGAAATCCTGACTAGTAGACAAGGGAGCGAGGCGTTACGCCTGCTCCCTGTTTTGATTTTTTGCCACCGGGTATTTAGAAGCCTTGCTTGGCGAATTCGTAGCTGAGACCGGTGGTATCGGGAGTGATGTCACCCATATAGCCGATCTTGTTGTTCTCTACCCTGTATCCACCGCTGGCGCCGACTTTCTGTATCTTGGTAACGGTTCCGTCCGGACGATAAACTAGCGCCCCTACGCCTGGCGTTATCTCCATTTTGCTCTGTGCGCCATTGACGTATTGCACCAGGTAGCCGCCGGAATCGTCGGTTGGGCAGGCAAATGTACCATCGAGAAATCCGCCTTGTATGCGAATACTCTTGTCCGGGTACTTGATGATGTGGGACGAGCTGCCATCAATGAATTGCGCTTCTGCTGCAACGTAGGGAATGTTCGGGTTCTCAGGCATTTCGTAAGGATCGAAGCCTTGTACTGAGAAAGCCAATGCCATGTCTTTGCCGAGGTCGCCCATTTCGGTGCCCAGCTCATGACCTAGCGCTCGGAGAACTTTGTGCTTTTTCTTCTTCTGCGTCGCTGCTTGTTGCTGAGGCGTTGCTGTTGCCTGGCAATTGCATACCGGCTTGGCCGGAGCGGGGGCGCCGGCCGTTGCACTCTGCGTCGTCTGGGCGATCGCCGATGTAGTCAATGCGAACAGGGATGCGGTCAACAGTCCGCCGAACACAATCTTGGAAGTCACCACCATGAAGCCCTCACGAAACAGGATAAGTGTTGTCTTAGGTTGACATCTTATCAAACGCGAAGGGGATCTTTATTTGAATGCTCTCACATGGACTCGGCTGCGCGGCGGTGCAGCCGAGTCCAATCTTGCGGTAAGTGTTCCTGGTGCACTTCTTATTGAAGTGTCACTAACACTGCCACGCTACTTCTCTTTGCGGATTTTTACCAAGGCGCCTTCTTTGCCCTTCTCCCTGGAGAATTGCATCTCGATATAGGTTTCGGTCTTGTCGTTCTTCATCACGACCGATCCCGTGTCTTTCTCCGGTTGGAATGCAATGACCTTGAAGCCGCTTTTCTCAAGTGCTTCCTTCAAGTGCATCAGAACAATCAGACTGTGGACCTTGCCGTCTTTTGCGCCTTTCTCTAATTCCTTTTCGATCGCTTTTTCGTCGAACTCCTTGAGACCCTTGATGGCTCGTTTGAATGACTCGACAGTTTCCTTGGTGGTTGCTTTGTTCTTTTCCAGATTCTCGAGCGACTTAGTGTAGTCCTTTACTGTTTCGTCAGTGACTTCATTTTTGTCTGAACCCTTATCCTTATCATCAAAGCAGTTAGCGAAGAAGATTTCGTCCTCGTCATTCTCCTTTTCGGAGCTGCTTGTTTTCGTTGCGCAGCGATCATAGACGGCTGTGAGCAAGTTTTGGGCTGTCTCATCGCCTTCGTTGCAGGCGCTGTAGTTGTTGTTGATTTCAGTGTGCGACTCGGTATACATTGCATGACCCTCTGCTAGGTAACCTTGCCATTCTCCCCACCGTAGCTACCCGCTTCTGCGCAATGTTGGACACGGCTTGGTAATTTCATGTAAGCATGTGAATGATGCAGCTAGATTCAGTCAAAGAGACTCGATATTGGTCGGAATCCTTAATACGTGAAATCGCTTGGCTGATGGACCATTCGTAAACTATCTGCTGGTCGCCGTTTCTGGCGAGCTTAACATTTCCTTCGCATTTTGGAAGTTCGGTCCTATAATGCCGACTTCCATTCCCCGGCGGCTCGGGTTGGAGCTTGTCGGGTAAAAAGGGGGCGGAACCCATGCGTATCTCTGTCTGTAATTCATGAACAATCAGGCTAATTTGCCTCTGGAGATTGATTCTTGCGGTGTAGGCTTCATATACAGACCTAATCCGTCACACTCGGTCATTCGAGATTCTTTGACCGCCTTGCGCAACTTGGAGCACCGCGGAGCTGTGGGCGCCGATGGTGAGAGCGGCGATGGTGCGGGGATTCTGTGTTCGGTTCCATTTGGAATCTTGGAGGCGGAGGGCTGGTCCGCAGCGCGTATTGGCGCTGTAGGCATGATATTCCTGCCGCCGTCGTATGCCGCATTCTGTCGCAGCATGACCGAACACTTCCTTTTAGAGGAAGGATTTGTCGTTGAGGGATGGCGCACCGTGCCCATCGATCTTGCGGTCCTGGGACCGTCTGCGCGAGACACTGCACCGCTGGTGGAGCAGGTGATTATTGCGCCTTCTGAAGGCTCTGAACATGAGATAGAACATCGGTTGTTTGCTGCTCGGCGCAAGATGACCAACTATTTGTGGAGCCAGCCTTTCGGCACTGACTATTTCGTCTGCTCCCTGTCGATGCGAACCGTTGTCTACAAGGCGATGGTGCAATCGCCCGTACTTCCGGAATTTTATCCGGATCTGGTCAATCCACTTTTTGAGAGTTCGTTCTCTGTTTTTCATCGACGCTTTAGCACGAACACAAATCCACGTTGGTGGCTGGCTCAGCCATTCCGCTTGCTTGGGCACAACGGCGAAATTAACACCCTTTCCGGAAATCGCATCTGGGCTCGAGCCAAGCAAGCCCTGTTCGAGCAGAACCAACTTACCTCGCGCACAGAACCGGTGTTGCATCCTTCAGGCTCTGATTCCGCCAATTTGGACAACATGTTGGAGCTTCTTTGTTCTGCCGGCTTTTCGCCGGAGTCCTCTCTTATGCGCTTGATTCCACCCGCGCCGTCAGCTCATTCCGGTGCCATCGCTGATTTTTACGAATATCACGCGCCATTGCAGGAACCGTGGGATGGTCCCGCGCTAGTAGTCTACAGCGACGGTCGCAGTGTCGGCGCCATTTTGGATCGCAACGGTTTGCGCCCTGCGCGCTACACCAGAATGCACGACGGGTCTTTTATTCTTTGCTCTGAAACCGGAGTGATCGATATTGCCGAAGAAGAAATAGCAGAACGCGGACGGCTGGGACCGGGGCAAATGGTTTGCGTAGATTTAGCTACGGGAAGGCTTTTCCTCGACCACGAGTTGAAGGAAACGGTGGCGGCGCGCTACCCGTATGGCACATGGCTCAAGGAAGAACGCATCAGTTTCGATACCGGCGATGATTCTGTCCAGTCTGAACTGCCGGCTCGCGAGCTGCGACGAGTGCAGCTGTCTGTTGGCTACGGACTAGAGGATCTCGAACATCTCAAATGTATGAGCGAGACCGGCAAGGAACCAGTGTTTTCCATGGGCGATGACACCGCGTTGCCGCTGCTTTCAGCACATCCGCGACTGCTATTCGACTATTTTAAGCAGCGATTTGCACAGGTCACAAATCCGTCAATTGATTCTCTTCGCGAGCGACTAGTGATGTCGCTGGACACTTACTTAGGGTCGCGCTGGCGTGGTTTGATTCCACATAGGGAAGCTGCGCGGGTGGCTCGGTGCAGTAGTCCGATCCTGACTGAAAAGGATCTTGAGAAGATAGCATCCGGGCTTCCCTATCTTTCTGTTTGTTCGTTGTCTATAAACGCACCAAAGGATTCGTTCGACATTGATGTTGAGTTGGATCGCATCTGCGCTGAGGCTGCTGATGCTGTTAGTGCCGGTGCTACGCTGGTTGTTCTGTCCGACAGAGGGTTGACTGAGAAACTGGTACCGGTACCGGTGCTTGCTGCAGTA
The DNA here is from genome assembly GCA_019752635.1 of Candidatus Obscuribacterales bacterium. GTDB lineage: Bacteria > Cyanobacteriota > Vampirovibrionia > Obscuribacterales > Obscuribacteraceae > JAKFUT01. The sequence continues at coordinate 9,145 of JAIELX010000093.1, forward strand.
GGTGCTCTGCACCATTATCTGATCGCTCGCGGATTACGCTTGAACTGCGCCATAGTTGTCGAAACCGCGCAGTGCTGGAGCCCGCACCAATTCGCTTGCTTGCTCGGGTACGGGGCTCAGGCCATTTGTCCTTACCTGGCGTATGAATCCGTTCGCCATTTGATGTCGGAAGAGCCGGTTCGCGCGAGCGCGAAGGTCACTCCGTCGCAGGCACTAACTAATTATCGCCAGTCAATTGAGAAAGCCCTCCTAAAGATTATGGCGAAGATGGGAATATCTACATTGAGCAGCTACATCGGGGCTCAGATATTCGAATGTATCGGGCTGACCGAATCGGTGGTAAATCGTTGCTTCATCGGGACGGCCTCTCACGTAGGCGGACTTTCGCTGATCGAGCTGGCCACCGACATGCTGCGCTTTCTCGATACCGCCGAGCAAGCGGTCAAAATGGTCGACTATGGTTTACTTCGACATCGCAAGGGTGGCGAGTTTCACGGTAACAATCCCGAGGTCGTGAAAGCTCTGCATCTTGCTGTGGGCGCACGCGATCAAAATTTGAGCGCAGGCGAAAGAGCTAAATTTTTTGAGCAGTATTCGAGGCTCGTAGAAGATCGGCAAGCAGCAAACGTGCGCGATTTATTCGCACTTTTCTCCGATCGTCAGCCGATTTCTATCGATGAGGTGGAGTCGGAGCAGGTTATCGTAAAGCGTTTCTGCACCGGTGGCATGTCTCTGGGAGCTTTGTCCCCTGAAGCTCACGAGACTCTTGCCGTGGCAATGAATCGATTGGGCGGCGCCTCCAATAGTGGCGAAGGCGGTGAAGATCCTCGGCGATACAGAAGTATCGTTACTGATACCGAAAATGGTGCGAGTCCGACATTCCCCGGGGTGCGAGGACTTCGCACCGGTGATACTTCCGCTTCGAAGATTCGCCAGGTAGCGTCCGGCCGATTTGGGGTTACACCTGAGTATCTGGTGACAGCCGAACAGATAGAAATTAAAATTGCCCAGGGCGCTAAGCCGGGTGAGGGCGGGCAACTGCCCGGTGACAAAGTTTCCGAGTACATAGGGCAACTTCGTCGCGCGCAACCCGGAACGACCTTAATTTCACCTCCGCCTCATCACGATATCTATTCCATTGAAGACCTGGCGCAGCTCATCTTCGATCTGCACCAGGTCAATCCAGTTGCGCGGGTCTCAGTGAAACTGGTTTCCTCTTCGGGCATCGGCACCATTGCGGCCGGAGTGGCCAAAGCGAAGGCGGATATTATTCAAGTTTCTGGACACGAGGGCGGCACGGGCGCATCTCCGGTAAGTTCAATCCGGCACGCAGGACTTCCCTGGGAGATTGGCTTATCCGAAGCTCATCAAAACCTGGTCGCGAACGGTTTGCGTGATCGCATAGTATTGCGAGTCGACGGCGGCTTGCGAACAGGCGCAGACGTTGTAGTGGCTGCGTTGCTGGGCGCCGAAGAGTACGGGTTTGGTTCAATTGCTCTAGTAGCTGCCGGCTGCATCATGGCGCGCGTCTGCCACACGAACAACTGCCCGGCCGGTGTCGCCAGCCAGAAAGCGAGTTTGCGTGAGAAGTTTACGGGCACTCCCGATCAGATCGAAAACTTGCTGCTGTTCATTGCGGAAGAAGTGCGTTTCATTCTTGCGGACTTGGGTTATCGCAGCCTGACTGAACTGGTCGGGCGAATTGATCTGCTGAGCGCACGCGCGGATGTGAAGGTTCCCAAAGGTGTTGCCTTTGATGTTAGCAACATACTGAGCGGTCGGATTTACCAGAAACGACCAAGTTCAGCGCCGGAGAAGTCAGTGACTTTGGACGACGCTATTTTGGCTGATGAGTCGATTCAAAATGCAATTGCGAATCATACGGTTGCCAGTAAGGTCTGTTCGATCTCGAACAGGGATCGCGCAACCGGAGCGAAACTTTCCGGATACATCGCGCGCTTGCACGGTGACGAGGGGTTCGGCGGTCAACTGACCATCAAGCTTGATGGTACGGCCGGGCAAAGCTTTGGAGCGTTCAACATTCGGAGCGTGCGCCTGATCCTGACCGGCGAAGCCAATGATTATGTCGGCAAAGGCATGAACGGTGGTACCGTTGTTGTACGCCCGTCAGTTCCGAAGCCGGATTTCACAAATGATGTCCTGGCCGGTAACGCATGTCTGTATGGTGCTACCGGTGGTGCGCTCTACTGCGCAGGAGCGGTCGGTGAACGCTTTGCTGTTCGCAACGCTGGTGCTTTCGCCGTTGTAGAAGGATCTGGCGATCACTGTTGTGAGTATATGACTGGCGGCGCAGTCGTCGTGATTGGTTCGACAGGGCGTAACTTCGGCGCGGGCATGACCGGTGGCGTGTCATACGTGCTGGACTCCGATGACACGTTCATGGAGAATCTAAGTCCGGATGGCGGTCTGCGAGTTGCTCGACTAGCGGAGAAGAACGAAGAAGCATTGAAGCGGCTGATTCGCCGTCATTTGAAGTTAACGGGCAGTTCACGAGCAAGAGTAATTCTTGAACGATGGTCCGAGTATCGTCACTTGTTCTGGCAGGTGGTTCCTTCCGTGGACGGCGCGCCAATCAGCTATCCTTACAAAAATGCGCCGGACGGAACAGCTGCTCAAGCATAGCGTCAACCTAACTCTGGGAGTCAGACTCTGTCGCTCGCGTGTCGGCTTGGACCGTGCAGGCCCCTGACCCGATGATGTGCGCATGAGAGGAGTTTTTCGCAACTTTGTAACGCGCCTCCCGATTTGTCCTTGACGAGTGAGCCGATTGCCATTATCGTAAAAGTCAGTGAAGTTAAAGGACCCGCAAGCAGTGAACTCCGCTTTTGCAAATAACGCCACGCAGAACCGCCGACGCCGCCGTAGCAATATAGCTCGGGGCATAGTTGGCTGAGATCATAGCGAAGATCCTTCAACAAATAGACACCCCGAGTTCTGATAGCTCGGGGTTTTTCATTTTCAGCAAATCCTCGAGCTGCTCTACAAGCCAATTCCACTTGGAGCACGCCGATGACAAAAGCAATTCTGACTAAGAAATACGTTCAATCCCAACGGATGGCACCGCCGCTGCACGGCAAGTCCCCGTTGTTGAAAGTGCTTCAGGAAGATGAGCTGCGCGGACGCGATGTTCTGGGCGTCAAGGACCTGACTGCCAAAGAGATACTGCTCATTCTGGAAGTGGCGCAGCTGCTCAAGGCGAACAAGTTTGACGATACGCAAACTCTATTTGCTAGAGGGCAGACCCTGGCGATGTTGTTCGAAAAGCCATCGCTAAGAACCAGAGTCACGTTTGAAGCAGGGATGATTCAGCTTGGTGGCAGCGCTATCAATCTGGAAGGCAAACTCGGAGAAAGAGAGTGCATCCCCGACGTTGCTCGCAACCTCGACAGGTGGCTTGATGGCATTATGGCAAGAGTGTTCGATCATAAAACTCTTTTGGGATTGGCGGAGTATGCCAGCATTCCAGTAATCAGCGGACTTTGCGAGATAGAGCATCCATGTCAGGCCATGGCTGACTTTCTCACCATTCAAGAACACAAAGGCACTGTGAGCGGCGTCAAAATTGCGTACGTCGGTGACGGCAACAACGTAGCCAATTCGCTTGCACTAACGGCTGCGAAGTTGGGCAGCGACTTCACCATCGCTTGTCCAGACGGTTACGGTCCTCACCCCGAGTTGTGGAAGCACGCATTGGCAGATGCCGCGATCAGCGGTGCCAATCTCACGATCACGACTGATCCTGCTGAAGCTGTCACCGGCGCTGACGCCGTTTACACCGACACATGGGTTTCGATGGGGCAGGAATCCGAGTATGCGGAAAGAACAAAAGTATTCGCAGACTATCAAGTAAACAAACTACTTATGAGCAAAGCCGGTGCAGAATCAATAGTGATGCACTGTTTGCCTGCGCATCGTGGATATGAAATCACCGACGAAGTGATAGACGGCGCGCAATCTGTCGTGTTCGACCAGGCTGAAAATCGCCTGCACGCTCAGAAAGCGATTCTTTCACTGGTGTTGTAAAAAACAGAAAGGGAGATAGAAATGAAAAAGATCCTACTTGCCTACAGTGGTGGGCTAGATACCTCATGCATGCTTGTATGGCTGAAAGAAAAATACAATGTACCGATAGTGGCTTACTGTGCTGATGTTGGTCAGAATGAAGACCTTTCGGTTGTCTCGGCTAAAGCCAATGCTGCCGGCGTCCAGAAGTGCATTATTCAAGACCTCAAGAATGAGTTCGTTGAGAAGTTCATTTTTCCGGCAATCAAATCCAATGCAATTTACGAAACCATCTATTTGATGGGGACATCGCTCGCTCGTCCCTGTATCGCCAGCGGCATGATTACCGCCGCCTTGAAAGAAGGCTGCGACACGATCGTTCATGGCGCGACTGGCAAAGGCAATGACCAGGTTCGGTTCGAGTTGGCCGTAAAGGCTCTTGCACCGCAAATCAAAGTTGTGGCTCCCTGGCGGGAATGGGAGTTTGACGGACGGGAAGATTTGTTCAAGTATGCTGAAGCAAAGTCGATTCCGCTGCCGGTGACCAGAGAAAAGCCGTACTCCATGGATGCGAATCTCATGCACATTAGCTATGAGGGCGGCATCCTTGAAGATCCTTGGACAGAACCGCCGGCAGACATTTACAAATGGACTACTAATCCGGAAGATGCGCCTGACCAGCCCGAGTATGTGACCGTAGATTTTGTATCAGGCGTACCGGTTGCAATCAACGGTAAGACGATGAAAGCGGTGGAGTTACTTGAAGCCATCAACACTATTGCTGCCAAGCATGGTGTCGGTCGAGTTGATTGCGTAGAGAACCGCTACATCGGTATCAAGTCCAGGGGCGTCTATGAAACTCCCGGTGTAACGGTGCTGATGCAGGCGCACAAAGCAGTCGAATCGATCACTCTTGACCGTGAAGTGTCGCACCTCAAAGACAATCTGTCGCAACAGCTTTCCATTCAAATCTACAACGGTTACTGGTTCGCTCCCGAATGCAAGCTTCTTCTCAAACTGATGGATGAAACGCAAACAAGCGTCACAGGCACCGCCAAGATCAAGCTTTACAAAGGCAACAGCATAGTGGTTGGACGCAAAGCCGACGTTTCACTCTACGACATCAAGCAATCAAGTTTCGAACACATGAGCGCCTTTCAGCCAGCCGATTCCGGTGGCTTCATCAATACCGCAGGACTAAGACTTACCGCTTGGAGCAAACAGAATGCCAGTCTTGAGAAATCGTTTCAAACAACAACTTAATCCGGCTGTAGCTAAGTATGTTGCTTCAGTTGCTGATGACCAGGCGTTTGTAAGTGCCGATATCGAGGGTAGCATGGCTCATTGTGCCATGCTCGCCCGGCAGGGGCTGATAACTACTGAGCAATCAGGCAAGATTTTGCAAGGTCTGAAACTTTTGAAGAAGTCGGCAGATGAAGGCACATTTCAGTTGAACGAAGAGTTTGAAGATGTGCACATGAATGTGGAGACCCATCTGCAAAGTTTGTCCGGTAAAGATGCGTTGCGATTGCACACTGCGCGGAGCCGGAACGATCAAGTTGCGCTGGATTTTCGCCTCTTCGTGTTGACTCAGATCGATGCGATGGTGTTGCTGCTCAAGAAACTGCAGAGTGCCATCGTTAGCAAGGCAGCGGAGACCGCCACCGTTGTTATGCCGGGGTACACTCATCTGCAAAGAGCGCAACCAGTGTTCTTTTCGCATGCACTGCTGGCGTTCTACGAAATGTTTCAGCGGGACATCGAAAGATTTGTCCAATCAGCCGACAGAACTGCCGTGTCTCCTTTGGGCGCAGGTGCTCAAGCAGGCACATCGCTGCCGATTGATCCGATATTCACCGCTGAGCAACTCGGACTGCCATCGGTGTTTGCAAACTCCATCGACGCTGTGATGGATCGCGATTTCGCTGTTGAATTTTTGATGGCGTCATGCCTCGTTGCCACTCACCTTTCGCAGTTGGCGGAGACACTAATTATCTGGAATACAAGCGAGTTTGGATTCATTCAGTTCTGCGACAGCGTGACCACTTCTTCTAGTTTGATGCCTCAGAAGAAGAATCCGGATCCTGTGGAACTTGTGAGAGGAAATACGGGTCTTGTGGTCGGTGAACTTGTCAGTCTTCTGGTCACGCTAAAAGCTTTGCCTCTAGGTTACAACCGCGATCTTCAATGCTCGAAGCCGCCGGTAATAAGAGTCGCTTCTGAACTGCAATCGAGTTTAGAGGTCATGGCTGTTGTAATCGGTGCAATAAGCGTCAAGGCTACCGCGATGCAAGTGGCGGCCAGCGATCCCCAATTGATGGCTACCGACATGGTGGAGTATCTGGTCGTTAAAGGCGTTCCGTTCAGGCAAGCCCATGAAGCCGTCGCGGTGGCCGTTCAGCTTAGCGAGGACAACAATATTCCGCTTTACGAAATGTCGATCAGCGACTTGAAAGAGTGCTGCGCTGAGTTTGAATCCGACGTTTATGACGTGTTTGATGCCGTTAAGTCTGCGCTAAGCAAGACTTCGCCTGGTGGCACCGGCAAGGTCGCTGACGCGCTGAAGACTGTCCAAACCAAAATTGCAGGAAGTTGCAGTCAGCAGAGGGGAGCTAAGTCATGATTAAGGTCGGTATTGCCGGCGCTACCGGATACACCGGGCAAGAGCTGGTGCGTATACTGAATATGCATTCGGGAGTCAAGCTCCAATCATTGCTGTGCCAGTCGCAAGTCGGTCAGCAATACTCCGCGCTATTTCCTTCTTTTCTTGGCGAAGTAGACCAGCTTTTGCAGGGGATGGATCAACTCGAAGCTGCTTCACAGTCGTGCGATGTTCTGTTTCTTGCGCTTCCTCACGGGGTTTCGGCTAATCTCGTCAATCCCGATATGTTGGCTCAAACCAAGGTAATTGATTTGGGCGCCGATTTCAGATTGAAAGATCCCTTCCAATACGACAAATGGTACGAGTCCGCACATCCGGCTCCTCATCTGTTGTCCAAAGCTGTTTACGGTCTTCCCGAATACAGAAGGTCGGAAATTAAGAAGGCGAAATTGGTGGCGAATCCCGGGTGCTACGCAACTGCAACCATTCTGGCTCTGCAACCACTCGTATCGTCCGGTCTATTAGACTCCAACAACATAATTGTGGACGCTAAATCCGGCGTGTCCGGCGCAGGTAGAGCGCTAAGTTTGGGGGTTCACTACAACGAGTGCAACGAAAACCTCAAAGCCTACAAAGTTGCTTCGCATCGGCACACCCCTGAAATCGAACAAGAACTATCCGCAATTGGGGGCAAAGATGTCACGGTCTCGTTTACTGCGCACCTGGTGCCGATGAGCCGTGGAATCCTTGCCACCACTTACGCGAAAGTGAAGGCTGGCGTAACTGAACAAGATCTGATCGAGGTCTACGAAAGTAAGTTCGGAGATGAGCCTTTCGTCAAGGTTCTCGGAGGGGAATCACCTGAAACGAAGTGGGTCCGCGATAGCAATAACTGCCACATCGCGGTGAATGTGGATGAGCGGACAGGCAACGCAATTATCATTAGCGCAATCGACAATTTGATAAAGGGTGCAGCCGGACAGGCTGTTCAAAACATGAATTTGATCTGCGGGATTAACGAAACCGCAGGATTATCAAAGTCCTCAGTTCTCGTCCACTAACGGACACTATCTCAAAGGAGTTCTGGAATGAATGCAATTCACGTCATCGAGGGTGGTATCACTGCACCGAAAGGGTTCGCGGCGGCCGGCGCTCACGTTGGATTGCGTCGCAAGCGCAAAGACCTGGCGTTGATTGTTAGCGAAAAGTCCGCAGCTTGCGCTGCCGTTTTCACAACGAACGCCATCAAAGGTGCTCCTATTCTGTGGAACAAGGAAGTCTTGTCCGGAACTGATCACGTGCGGGCTATCGTGGTGAACAGCGCCTATGCCAATTCCGGCACGGGGCAGCCCGGTCTTGCACATGCAAAGCAGATGGCGCAGACAACTGCCGGGTGTCTTGGACTGAGTCCGGATGAAGTACTTGTTGCTTCCACTGGCATCATCGGAATTCACTTGCCCATAGACGTGATCACTGCCGGAATTGCTCACACGGCTCCACTGTTGGATAACACCATGGAAAGTGGCACATACGCCGCTGAAGCTATCACTACAACCGACACCTTCATCAAACAGATGGCGGTGGAGTTCGAGGTGAATGGCACGAAGGTTACCGTTGGCGCGATGGCGAAGGGCTCCGGAATGGTTCACCCGAACATGGCAACAACTCTCGGGTTTCTGACCACGGACCTTGCTATTGCTCCCGAGTTGCTGAAGACGGCTCTTTCCTCTGTGATTGTTGATACGTTCAACATGATTTCAGTGGATGGTGACACCAGTACCAATGACATGGTGGTGCTGTTAGCAAACGGACTGGCCAACAATCCACTAATCGAGTCGGAAGATGACGAGTATGAGCTGTTTGTACACGTACTGCAAATGGTGCTGACCCAGCTGGCAAAGTCTGTAGCCAGAGACGGAGAAGGTGCTTCCAAGCTCATTGAAGTCATAGTTTCCGGCACCGAGAGCATGGACGACGCGCGCAAGTGTGCGCGGGCTGTGGTGGCTTCTACGTTGGTTAAGGCCGCCGTATTCGCGGAGGACGCGAATTGGGGGCGAATTGTCGCTGCCCTGGGTAACGCCGGCGTGGCGATCGAATATGACAAGCTGTCGATCTCCATGTTCGGAAATGGGCTTCATGTTCCGCTTCTGCTCGATGGTATGCCGTATTGGATGGATGAAAGCATTTGTCGTTCGGCATTGCAGTCGAATGAGGTGCGGTTTGTTATCTGTGCGGGCGAGAGCCAGCATCAGGCAACTGCTTGGGGATGCGATCTTACCTATGACTACATTAAGAAGAATGGAAATTACCGTGCCGGTCAATTGACGGCGAAGGTGGGTTTGGTTAAGGAAGAAGGTGTTGCTTAAAATGACAACTGGTGAATTAGAAGTAGGGACAACCGTTGCGACAGACGCACCGATTGTGGTCAAGCTTGGCGGTAGTGCGCTGAAGACTTCTGCGTCGCTGGACAAAATAATCAGCCAGATCGCCGCTCTAGCTTTGGAAGGTAAGCAAGTCATTCTCGTTCATGGTGGTGGTCCCCATATAAGTAAAGCGATGGAAGCTCATAACTTGAAACCGTGCTTCGTGAATGGATTGCGGGTAACTGACGACGCCACGTTGATGACTGTCTACTCCGCACTGGGTGCGCTCAACGCAGAGATTGTTGAAGCGTTGCGCGCCAATGGAGTGGATGCTGCGGGGATGCATGCCGCGCCGGATTTGTTCGAGTGTGTCAAGGCTCCCTGTATGACTTTGGCGAATGGAAATGTTGCTGATTTAGGTTGGGTCGGCAAGATTGTTGGCGTGAATCCTGGTCCGTTGAGACCGTTCAACTCGAGAGTTGTTGTAGTCTCACCGATAGGCTGGGACAACTACCGAAACAGATTCAATCTCAATGCAGACCATGCGGCGATGGCTTTAGCTGTGGCACTGGGCGCCGGGGCACTCGTATTTCTCAGCGATGTTGCGGGTGTGTTAACTGATACCAGTGATCCGTCAAGTCGTGTGCCGCTTCTCAATGAAAGCAATGCAAAGGATCTGATTGAAAGTGGTATCGTTTGTGGTGGTATGCTTCCGAAGGTCGACAGTAGCTTGAGAGCGCTGAAAGCGGGCGTCGGACGTGTATGTATGGCTGATGGACGGCAGGACTCTGCGCTTTTGGAAGTACTAAGCAACACCGGCCGAGTCGGCACCACAATCTGCGCCTGATCCGCGCAAATGTCGCGAAGTCCTCAATTGGTAATCGATGTTCTCAGTCCTTGATGTGAATGGACGCGTGGTCGCACTTGAAGGAAACGTCTTCGCTATCCTTGAATAGTTGGCGCAACAGCTTGCGATAAAATCCATAGAGCGGCACTCGCTCTGCTACTTCTTCGCGCATAATGTCACGCTGGATTTTGAACGACTGATGTGAAGGTCCTGCCATGTGATCCAGCTCCAGATAGTAGTTTGAGAGCGGCTGCACTTGGATCTCGAACATGCGATCGCTCCACTTAACTACGCTCTTCAACGCTTTCCATCCCGTTTTCTTCATCTCTGATTCGGGGCACGTCAGGTAATCTTTGGTTTCTAGAAATTCAAGTAACTTGTCCGAACCGGTTCGCTCTTGTTCTGCGATAAAAAGCTGATGCGGTGCTGTGTTGTTCTCTTGAGGCACGCTGTCCACGGTCAGTGAAACGAGCTTCTTGTGTACTTCCAGGCAAGCGTTGTCGTCGTCGCAGACAATTTTTAGTCCGAAGATGTCTTTGACGTATTTGCTGAATCTGTTGAGGTGTTTGTCCCTCGATACCAATTGATTTAATTGAAAGATTTCGTCGGTAACTTTATTCCAAAGTTCTTCTTCCGCTTTGACTCGGCTAGTGAGTCGATTAACACCGGTGAAGTGGCGTCCTAGAGGAAGATACTCAATGAAGTTCGCCGATAGTTCAAGTGGAACCCAGGAGCGTCCCTGGCGGTATCGAAAGTTGTCGAGCATCTGGTTGCCCAGGTCAATGTCCAAAACGTTCAGTAGTTTGTCGGCGCTTATGCGCTCTCTTATCAGAAACGGACGTTCACCATCTCCGGGGAGCATGCCGATGACGTTACTATGCAGCTCACAACGACCCTCCAGCAGTGCCGACGCAATGAGGTGTGCTAGCTGGTGGAGGTGCTTCTCGCCATCCAGAATTTTTTGCCGAAACGCGTCCCTGACGCTTGTGATAAAGGACCGTTCAAATTCCAGAGTGATCGCCGTATCAGGGTTGCGCTCCTGCTCTTCCTTCTGCTGTGTTAGATACTCGACGAATCGGTAAAGCACCGGGTCGTGCATTGCCATGTAGAGGGGCGAGTGAGTAGGATTGAAGACCATGAAATTGCCTGTGAAACTACTGTGATGCCAAGGAACGTTTGATGCCAAGCAATTATAAAGTGCGTAATCCTACATGGAAGCAAATATGTAAAGTTGTGACCCTTTGCATCGGGCGCAATGCGTCTACTTTCTGACCTCGATTTCCATAACTTCCCCGTCTCTATGCGTCTTTCGGCGCAACCGCGCATATTAGCGGGGTGTCATCGACAGCTGTTTGATTGCTTGATACTTCGCACCGTTGCCATGGACTTTTTGTAGACGGACTCTCGCGTAGCATCGGCGGAGCCGTATAAGCCTACGGTCCGTAAGATCCGCTCTTGATGGAACCGCTCTACACTACTATTGGTGTTCGAGCTGAATTGTCGCGCCTAGCAGTTTGGCGGGATCGATGTTCAAAACTATTACACCAGGCGGGGTGGCTGCTGGTGGTTTTACTGCCGTTCGTTTCCCCGTCGGTCTATATCGGCGCACAATCCTCCTGTGCCCTCCCTTACGGGGCTTGGTGGAGTTTGTTCGCGGTGGTCCCTCGTAGAAGAGATCTTTCGAAAAATTATCGCCATTCTCTATATCTTTAGATGGCTCTTCCTCGGTTGGCAGCGGCGCCGTTTCTTGTTCGGGATAGGTGACCAATTGGCTGCCCACGAACGAAGGGGGCTGTTCGGCCGTGTTCGAAGCGACCGTCACCAGTGAGTGCTGTGATTCCATGTTTAGTAGCGACGTAGCATTCACCGGTGTGCGTGAAACAACTAGTGAGAGCTGTTCGGTGCCGGGCTGCTTATCGAATGTAAGGAAACCTACTGCGGGCATCGAATACTTCTTGCCAGCGATAACTTTGTTCGGGCTATTTGCGGGCGGAAACAGAACTGCGGCTTTTCCGCTTGAACCCTTCCGCATTGCAATGTATGCGTAGCCGTTGATATTTGGAATTACTCGGAATCGAATTTTGTCGCCGGAAATAAACTTTGTTCTATTGTCTACCAGCGTCATTTTTCCGCCGCGATAAAGCTCAATCCAATACTTAACTCCTGTATTTAGCTTCTCTGTTGGATTCTCCATCTGTTCACGGAAAATTGCCTTAGAACACCCTGGTTCGTCAGCGGCTTCAGCTGCGGCTCCGACAGCAATCATTACTAGTAGAGTTAATACAATCAGTCTTTGAGTCATGCAATCTACCCGATCCATTCTTTAACGCAATTGATGGGAGCGGCAAAAATTGCGATTTGCAGTAACACAATATCAAGACATAACAGAGTCCGCTCTTGCTGTCAATGGAGCGCGAGCAATGACAGTGCCGACTAGAAAAGATCAGTCGCTGTAAACGTTATTTAGTCGCATGCGAACTATTTTGACGCTAAGGTCGGTCATGTCGTCATGCAATTTTTTCGTGTCCGGCACGCTGAGCTTCTCGCCATTCTTTGCTTTCATCTTTGCGATGCGCGCTTTGATGTCAGCAACGTCTTTCTTCAAAGTCTCTACCTGCTTTGTGGTGAGTTCGTTAGCTTTGCGGCCTTCATCGATTTCTGAGTTCAGTTTGTCAATGCGCTGAGTCACCGTCCATCTTTTGGCGAAGGCGGGTTGCGAACTGATAACGAAGCTGCATGACAGAACGATTGCGAGCAATGCAGTCACTAAAGCAGACTTTCTCATTTGATTACGCTCCAGTTGAGTCGGGCGGTAAAAAGTATAGCAGTTACGCTTGTGGCAATGGCTGCTCCAAGGGAATTCGGAACCAGAAGGAGCTGCCATGTCCGTCAACGGAGGTGACACCTATAGTCCCGCGGTGAGCGTCTACAATAGCCTTACAAATGGCAAGTCCGAGCCCCGAGCCTTCTTTCTTCTTCTTTAAATCGCCGTCAAGCTGGTGATACCTATCGAAAATTGTTTGTTGCACATCTTCTGGAATTCCCGGACCTTCGTCAGTCACAAAAACGGTAACGTGCTCGTCGTCGCTTTCAATAGTTAAGGTAATGGTCGACTTTTCAGGTGAGAATTTGATTGCATTCCCCATAAGGTTCATGATGACCTGAGCGAGGCGGTCTGGATCTGCCATTACCTCTACTCCTTTCGTTGGTAGCTTCAACGTGATCTGCTTGCGTTCCGATAGTGCAGCGACTGCCTCGGCACAACGCCGCACCAGCGGTAGTAGCGACACGTCGTCTAAGTCCAAAGACAGTTTTCCGGATTCCATCTTGTCAATTTCCAGGAGAGTATTGATAAGCTCGATTGACTGTTTGATGTTGGCTTCTGCAACTTGCACTTTCTTTTGTGCACGCTCTGACAGCTCACCCCAGGCACCTCTTCCGAGCACCGTCAGCGTGCTCTGTACCGCTGCCAATGGAGTTCGCAGGTCATGACTGACCATGGCCGCGAATTCTTGTTTGAAACGTTCCAGTTCTTTGCGCTTAGTTATATCGTGTACTATGCAAAACAATGAGCCTTCCTTCTGAGACCAATGTCCAGACCACAACATGTCGACCGTCTGTCCGTCTCTTCTGATGCATTTGTTCTCCAGCAGGTGTGCTGTTTCCTTACCGTGCAGTCCCTCCGACCATTTGAGCGCAGCTTCTCTGTCCTCTTCGGCTACCATTTCTATCCATTTCCTGCCTGTGAGTTCGGAAGGCTGCCACCCCAGAACTTCTGTTACTGCCGGGCTGACTGCCGAAATCTGCCCCTCACCGGATATGGTGCATATGACATCGGCTGCGTTTTCAAATACGGCTCTTTCCTTTCGCGCGGCCTCGTTCAGGACGTCGGCCGCATAGTGGAAGGCGTGGTCAAGCTTGGCTATTTCGTCGTTTCCTGTCAACGGCGGTGCAAGTGGTTCTCGTTGGCTCATGCGTAGGCTGTTGTCCATGAGTGCCTCGAGTCGCTTTGAAGTGCCGGCGTGAAAAATCAACACGAGAAGCACCGCTATCACAACGCTCATAATCAATCCAAAGAGAATGAGCATATAGATCAGCGACTTAAGTCTTGGTGCCGCTTCTGGATCTATCTGTGATGCTTTTTCGCTCTTTATGATCTTGCCGAGTTCGGAAACGCAATCATTCAATTGCTCCTTCAAGCGAAGCGCTACCATGATATTCAATCGCCCGCCGCGGTCTAAATCGCGTTTTTCAGTCAGCAACTCTGAGATTGCTTCCGAGCTTTCCTTTCTTACTTTCAGGACGAGCATGGAATAAGATTTATTGTTTTCCACCAGAACTTCTAGGTTCGCCAGTTCGGCAGGAATTCTCTCGAAAATTTGCATCAACCGTTTCTCAAAGAGTGGTTTTGATGCCGCGTCATAAGCAACGAAGGTAACGCCGGCATCGAACAGCAACTGAACCACCTCTGTTGTTTTGGCGATGACGGTTTTCGCATGTTCGGCTCTGAAGGCCTCTTTCTCTGCATGTTGCAACAGACCATAGAGGCTACTAAGCAAAATCAACTCGAAGGCAAGTGGTACGGCGATCAGAATCAACGCTTTATGAAAGAGGGTCAGTTGAAACTCTTTTCTTTTCACCTGTGGTCCTCTCGGGCTAGCGAATTGGTGGGGCATGCAAAGGGGTGCTTGTCCCCGCCTGCCATATTCTATAAGATTGTGCTTGCTCGATTTCATTTGCCGGGCACCGAGTGAGGAGATCATGGCTAAGATTCTTGTGGTAGAGGACAATCCCGACCTCTTAGACAACATCCGAGAGTGGTTGTTGATGGAGCAGCATATCGTCGACTGCGTCGGCGAGGGAACACAAGCCGTCGCGTATCTGGAAAGTTATGATTACGACCTTGTAGTCCTCGATTGGACACTGCCGGGCATGAGTGGAATTGAAATCTGCAAACAGTTTCGCGGTAAGGGCGGTGTTACGCCGATTTTGATGCTCACCGGAAGGCGCTCCATTGATGATAAGGAATCAGGGCTGGATGCCGGTGCGGATGATTATTTGACCAAGCCCTTCGAAATGCGTGAGTTATCCGCCAGGGTAAGAGCTTTGCTGCGCAGGGCTCCCGCACCGCCGTCGCAGCAGCTGAAAGCTCGCGATGTTGTGTTGGATCGACAAGCCAAGCGAGTAACAAAGAACGGCAAAGAACTTAAACTAATGCCGAAAGATTTTGCCATCTTGGAAGTCTTAATGACCTATCCGGATCGAGTTTTCAGTGCGGAGGCTCTTGTTGAGAGAATCTGGTCTTCTGATGCGGATGTGACCGGTGAAGTTGTACGAAAGCACATAAACAGGATTCGAACTCAGGTTGATTCCGGCGATGGAGAATCTTTGATTCGCACCGTTCATGGTGCCGGTTATTCTCTTCATCTCGATTAGCATCTAGAAGCTTCTGGATTAAACTGAGGGAAGGTCGGGATGCAACGACCTTCCCTCATCGTTTCGCCACACAATTTGATCAGATCCCGAGAAGAAAGCGATAGCGTCGGTTGTCTTCTCGGTTCCTGGTCGTTCGGGCTTAAGCAATTGTCCGAGCCGCAGGATTGGTCTTATTCTTTTTGTCACCCGGTACAACGAACACATCCGGCTTTTGATTTTCACTCGGGCCAGAGTGAACCGGGCGAAAGTTCCTTTGCGCTGTCGAAGCTGATTCGACAGAGCCTGTTAGCGCGGATACACCGGTGATCGCGCAGAGCAGTGCGATGGTATTTACTGCTAACATCGAATTTCTCCTTTCGTTTGGTGTGTCGAATGCTGAAAGCATATCGAGCGTGTGTCTCGGATTTGTCTCGGGCTAGATCATTCGTGCTTTAGCCAGTGAAGCTTTGCTCAATTGCTGCAATTTCATTTGATTCACATCGAGCAGTTGGTTCAAGGGAAGCGGAGGAAGAGGTTGCGGGTTTAGCGCTTTGGCATCGATGCGACGTGCAACGAATAATTCTTCCGGAGCTGGCGGCAGCGGCTGGGGGTTAAGAAAAACTTCCGGCCCGCGTTTGGCGGAATCGATCACGCGGGAAAGTTCTTCCGGTGCTGGCGGTAGAGGCTGGGGGTTGAGTGACACTTGTTCGGCGCCGCGGTTACGGGCTTCGAAAAGGTCTTTAGGCGAGGGCGGAAGTGGCTGCGGATTTAAAGCGCGTTCACCGCCACCAAGCTTTTGACCGAATTTGCTGCGAAGCTCAACGGGAGACGGGGGCAATGGCTGTGGGTTGAGAGCGTGTTCATCAACAGTCCCGTTCAGGATGTCGAACATATTGCGAAGCTCAACGGGAGACGGGGGCAATGGTTGCGGGTTGAGCGCGCGTTCGCCGCGTCGGTTCATGCCTCTGAGAATCCTGCCAATCTCGGCAGGTGCAAGTAGTTCGGGCAAAGGAGGCAATGGCTGAGGATTGAGAGCGACTTGTTCCGCATCGCTTCGTCCGCCGAGGATGCGACCTAATGCACCGAACCCTGATAAACCGGTGGGGGCTTCGGTAACATCCCCCAGCATCTGACCAATGTTTGGTATTTCGCCCGGGAATTTAGGCGCATTACCTACGGTATCAACCATGGCTTCCATTAGAGGATTGTTTGTTACTTCGTCCAGCTCGCCCATCAGGGCGAGCGCCGGGAAGCCTATTGGAACAAGCGCAGCGGCTCCGCGCATGTCGCCAATTACTCCAAGTCCGTGATCTGCCAGATCGGAAAGCGTGTCCAAAGGTGAGGTAATTGTATCTGCAACTGTGTCGGCAACTTTTTCGAATCCGTCTGCGATGTCGTCAAATATACCCATGATGTTTATTCCTTGTTGTGCGGGATGGCGTCTCCCGGAGCAGAACTTCAGTGCCAGTCGAAGCTCTTACTGACAAAGATTACTGTCGAGGTGTCTCTCTCCTGTCCTGAGGAAGTCCCCGATTTGTCCCTGTCTCGGGCAGGCTAGTCAAGTGTCGTCTTCGGCTGCGTCCAAGGTCGTAAACTCCTTCCGTGCTGGAATAGTGGTCTTCTGCGCTTGCGCCACCGGTTTTAGGTGCGGTAGTCTTACGCGGTCATTTATGGAGACGGGAAGCCAGTGAAATCGAAGTTCCGAAGCGCCATGCTTCTTGTTGCAGCGGCTCTGATGTTGCCGATGCTCTCTTCATGCATCTGGACGGACGAGCCGTTATCGAAGGAAAAGGCTAAGGATGATGCTGTTATCGGAGATTGGATTGAGTTCGGCGAAAGTGTCAATCCTATGAACATCGTGATATCTACCGATAAAGATGGTTGGTATAAGCTGGTCGAGGTTGAGAAACGAGAAGGGAAGGAGACTCGCATGACCGATCACCTCGTGTATCCGACCATCTCAGGTGCTAATCATTATGCGAACATGCAATATATGACCCCAAAGAAGGACGTGAAAGATCCGAAGTACCCGGCGGACTTTACGGAGCGGTTCATGATTTTTAAGTACGCAATTGATGGCGAAAAGATGAAGGTTGAACCGCTCAATCATCAAAAATTTGCTGAAGAAATCAAAGCGAAACACTTGCCCGGAACAGCCTGGGAAACCACATGGGGCAACAATGTTGGTATTCAACAAAAACCGGCCGAATTGTTGAAACTCCTGGATGACCCGAAGAACAAAGATTACTTCGGAGATTCGATCACTTTCAAACGCCAATCTGCGAAGAAATAACAGCGCTACCTGCCCGCGCAAGCAGACTGTGCTTGTCGGGGGGGCTTACC
This sequence comes from Candidatus Obscuribacterales bacterium, assembly GCA_019752635.1. Lineage (GTDB taxonomy): Bacteria > Cyanobacteriota > Vampirovibrionia > Obscuribacterales > Obscuribacteraceae > JAKFUT01. Next base: position 26,738 of record JAIELX010000093.1, read on the forward strand.
GAGGAGAGTTTTGCTCGGCGCTTTACAACCTCGGGCGGGGCTTCGTCTTTGAGCACTTCGCATCCCCGGTTCGGGCCGGGTTTTCAAATCTTGTAAAGTTTGTAGCAGCAAGCTATTTAGCGATTTGCGCTATCTAAGCGGGGCCTCAGGAAGGCTTTCCAAGAATCGTGTAATCTGGGGCTTACCGAGGAGTCGTCCCCACGTGCTTTTTAACAGCTTCTCCTACCTTCTCTTGTTGTCATTGGTTGTGCCGATTTATTGGCTTCTACCCGGGCGATTTCGTGTTGCTTTATTAGTTGCTGCCAGCTATGTGTTTTACATGAGTTGGAAGGCGGGTTACGGCTTCTTGCTTTTGGGGCTGACGTTGGGGAACTACGTTGTTGGCCTGTGTCTGGCGAAGTTCCAGACCAAAGCGGCAAAGCGCCTGTGGCTGATTGGCGGAATTGCGGTCAACCTGGGTATCCTCGCGCTTTTCAAATACACGAATTTCATTATCGATTGCTTATGGTCCGTTCGCAATTTTGGTGATGGGCTATTGCATTCCTCTGCGGGGACCGCGTCCGCACCTCTATTGCCGATCATCTTGCCTCTGGGAATTTCGTTCTTTGTTTTCGAGTTCATCCACTATCTTACCGACGTTTATCGCGGAAACGCTCCGATCAGGGATGTTCTGCGATTTGGACTGTTCTCCGCATTCTTCCCCTCGCAGATTGCAGGACCCATTAAGCGTTTCGAGGATTTTGACGCTCAGGCGCGAACGCACACGAAGTTTGATTTGGAGATGTTTGAGCAAGGCTTGCGATTGATCGTTGTAGGCATGTTCAAGAAAGTAGCAATTGGAGATAACCTCGCGCCATTAGTCAACGTTGGATTTGCCAACGCCGCTGTACTGTCGGCGGGTGATGCGTGGTTGAGCGTGGTGGCATTCTCCCTGCAGATCTATTATGACTTCTCCGGTTATACGGATATTGGACGCGGGTCTGCGATGCTTCTTGGTTATCGACTACCCGAAAACTTCAATATGCCATACATCGCGAAGAGTGCTTCTGAGTTTTGGCATCGCTGGCACATGAGCTTATCTACCTGGTTGCGAGATTATCTTTATATCCCAATGGGAGGATCGCGCGCAGGCAAGGGTTTTCAAATGCGAAATCTCCTGATCACGATGTTGCTGGGCGGACTTTGGCATGGTGCTTCGTGGACGTATGTTCTCTGGGGGGCATTTCACGGACTGGGTCTGATTGTTGCGCATAGCTGGCAATCAATTGCAGAGAAAGTGCCAATCTTCAAGCGCGCACATCTCGTACCATTGTGGAACGTCACCAGTTGGGGCATTACCCTGTTGTTCGTCATGACCGGGTGGGTGATGTTTCGCGCGAAAGACATTGCAGAAGCTGGTTCCATGTATCAGGCTCTAGTGGGATTGAACCATCCGGTCGCGAGCGTTGAAGTCTCTATCGCAAATCTTCTTGTCAATTCTGTGTTACCGACATCGTTGCTGGTATATGGCGTAAGTTTCCTGGCTCTGCGATTTGGCGGTATTACTTTTGGTGCCAATTCTGCTCGCTGGTGGCAGACGCCTCCGTTCGCTGTTCGCATGGTAGCTTTGGCCGCGGTCTGCTATCTGATTTTGGGCTTGACTCCGAGCCAGTCCGTACCGTTTATCTACTTTCAGTTCTAGGTGCAGAAAATGATTTCAGCCGTAGAACCAAAAAGAAATGAATCGCTATCGCAAAGCGACTTTCACCAGATGCCGTCGCTGTCCCCGCCGAAAGGTAAGCAGTTTCTGGTCGCCGCCGTGTGGACGCTGATCGCCGCTGCCGTTTTTATCTGTATGCTTGAAATAGGGTTTCGTGTAGCCCACGTGGGTGAAGATCAAGTCGTTACGCTAAAACCTGTGGTTGGACACGGCTTGATTCCCGGGAAGTTTGTGACATGGCGCCAGGAAGGCTTCTCTCAGGGACGCATCAATGACAATGGCATGCGCGATGTTGAATTCTCACTGGCGAAGCCACCGAATACGGTACGCATTGCACTGTTCGGGAACTCGGTTGTTGAGGCTCTGCAAGTACCTTTGGAAGATACTTTCGGCAAACTGACGGAGCGGGCGCTAAATCAATCGCCTGCAGAGTCCGGACGCACGCAGGTTCTCAATTTCGGCGTGTCCGGATACACCAATACGCAAGACTACTATCGTTATATTACGGACGCCGTCAGATACTCACCGGATACTGTGCTGTTGTTTTTTCACCCGGGTGATAATCAACGCAATCTCGGAATGCCAGGCTCTGAAAGCATGCCTTGCCCGTTCGTGAAATTTGACCAGAATGGACAGTTGGTCACGGACTGGTCTTACTACGACCAGTACATGGCGACATCAGGTGATGAAAACTACAAACGCACCGATTTCTTGCGTAGAAATTCCCGCTTGTTCAATGTCTGGGAAGGTGCAAGTTTGAGCTTGCTTGGCGATGCGCGCTATGTCGCCATTACCAAGTTCGTGGGCACGCTGTTCAAACCGAAGACTGTTACCCCCCCTGCTCGCCAGAAGGTGGATGTGTTGTGCAGCGCGGAGGAAATGAGCGCCATAAAGAACAACATCGCACCTGTCCCGATAGTGAGAGGAGCCGTAGGAGTAAATCCGAATCTTTTTTCCGAGGCACAAAATCGTCTGAACGCAGAGCAGCGAATGCTCAGCGAACAGTTTCACGCAATTCGCGGCGCAGATGAGGAACGCTTTGTCGCTACGGCAGGGCTGATATCGGCTTTCAATCGGGAGGTTCGTAAGAATGGCGGGCGACTAATCGTTGTTGCCCTTCCTGCGACTAACAATGCAAACCTCTATTTCCGCGAGTTGCGAGCCATGCAGAAACTCGCTGTGGCTCAGCAGTTCGGCTTCCTGAATCTGCACCCTCACTTCCCTCCTCTGTCTCCGACCGGCTCCAATGCGTATTTCTTCGAGCATAACATCCACTTGACGAAGAAAGGTCACGCGCTGGCGGCCGCTAAAATCAGTGAATTCCTACGGAAACAGGACTTGTCGCTTGATAGCGGCGGGCCGAACCCTCAAAGACCATAAAGTATCGAAACTAGACTACAATGGGTAGGAAGTATCCATTAGAACGACTGCCTTCTACTCGGGTTGTTTAACATGAGAATAGTAATCATTGGCGGTGGATTCGCCGGGGTGAAGTGCGCGAAGGCGTTGCGCAAGAAATTGCCTCCGTCGGAGTGCGAGATAGTCCTGTTTAATCGTGAAAATCATATGGTGTTTCACCCGCTGCTTGCAGAAGTGGTGAGTGCAGGTCTGCAACCGAAGGACGTGGCAGCTCCGCTCAGGCACCTGCTGGATAGTGTTCGCTGCCGGACGGAAGAAGTCATCGCTGTTGATGTTGATGCCAACGAGGTTTTGTACGAAAGTCACGACGGGCAGAAGCGTTCCATGCCCTATGACCAGCTCGTGATCACCTGTGGCAACACAGTGAATCTCAGTCTAGTCAAAGGCATGGACGAGCACGCTTTTCCCTTGAAGACCATAGGCGATGCTCTTGCGCTGCAAAGCCATGTAATGGAGCAGCTTGAGAAAGCTGAAGTCTGCGATGATCCTGAAAAAAGGCGATGGTATCTGAGTTTTGTGGTTGTTGGCGGTGGTTTCAGCGGTGTGGAAGTTGCCGGCGAAATCAACGATCTTGTAAGGGGTAGCCTGCGATTTTTCAACAACATATCGCAAGAGGACATCACTGTTACCGTAGTCCACTCGCGAAATCAAATCCTGCCGGAAGTGAATGAGTCCTTGCGCGATTTTGCACAGAAGAAGATGGAACAGTGTGGGGTTCGCTTTAAGCTCAATGCCTTTGCGTCTGTGGCGACGACTGAGGGGCTGGGCCTCAAGGACGGAACTTTTCTGCCGGGCGCCACGGTCGTGTGCACCATCGGCACCACCACTCTTCCGTTTGTCGATCGCATGAAAGTTCCGAAGGTGAGCGGAAGGTTAACCGTTGAACCGGACATGAGTTTGCCCGGTCATCCAAATGTCTGGGCTATAGGCGACTGTGCCTCCGTGATAAATGCCTTCGACGGAAAATGTTGCCCGACGGTGGGGCAATTTGCGGAACGACAGGGTACGCAGGCTGCGGCCAACGTGGTAGCGCGCATCAAAGGGGAGCCTACCAAGCCATTCTCCTATCAGATGCTCGGCCAACTTTGTTCAATCGGCGGGCGCAGTGCTGTAGCTGAAATGATGGGAGTTCGCATCTCCGGTATGCTGGCGTGGTTTTTGTGGAGAGGTGTCTACCTCTTTAAGCTGCCATCGGCGCCACAAATTTTCAAAGTGGGGCTTGAGTGGTTCTGCGATTTGATCTTTCCGCGGACGCTTGCGCACATCAAGGCCGATCGCACCAAACGCGTGTCGAAGGCGCACTACCCGGCGTGTTCGGTCATCTTTAAACAGGGCGATCACGCTACCGATTTCTTCGTAATAGAAAGTGGCGAAGTAGAGTTGCTGCATGTTAAGGAAGACACTAGCGAGCTGATCGCGGTGCTGGGGAAAGGAGACTTCTTTGGCGAGGCTGCATTGCTCGATGATCGACCCCGTAGTCTAACTGCCCGTGCTAGAAGTGATGTTCAGGCTGTGGTGCTCGGCAGCCATGTCTTCAATCAGATATCGACTTCACTGGCTCCCGTGCGTGATGCCGTGGTCAAAGCTGCGCGCAGAAGAACTAACATTTGGCAGAACTTGCCTGAGGTACGAGAGATTTTGAATGAGCTTCCTCTGAGCACGCTTGTCGAGCCTCTGCCGTGCAAGCCGCTCCCGCTAAACAGCACCGTCGAGGTTGCGCTCGAGCTAATCAATGATCAGATGCTCGATTTCCTGGCGGTAGTAGATAATGATGGATTCTTGAGAGGCATTTTGACTCGATCGGATTTGCTTCGAGCGATGGAAGTTGCTGCATTGTCCGACCCTGATGTAGACTTGCCTTTGATAGAAATTATGGCTTCCGATCCGATCGCGCTGATGATCGACGAGTCTCTTTGTCAAGCCGTTTCAACCATGCGCGAGCATGGACTAAAACGCTTACCTGTTGTTCAACGAAGCGACAGGCGCGAACTCGTTGGTTACTTGCGGATCGAGAATGTGATGGCCACTGTTGTTAAACGCATGCAGGAACAGAAGGCTGCAGCGGCTCAGTCCGTAGCCAACTTGTAAGCTCTCTGGCTCCTTTTTGGTAGCTGCAATGCTTGTGAACAATCAGGTCCGCAATTACTTTCCCTGCAGGGAACCCTGGAGTGTTCGCGAGAAACAGAATTGCCCTACTTGCGAACGGACAGCCCAAAAGAACTTGAATGCCCCTGGAATAATCCAGAGGCATTCTGCTGGGTAAAAGTGGTGCACCCGCTACAATCGACTTACTAGATTTTGCGCGAACGCGTCCGTTGAATCATCGATAGTACATCTGCGCGGGCAGTGGAGTCTCTTGTGCCACCAATCTCAACATCGAGCGCGAGACCGTGGGGATGGGCATCTCGCTTGCAAAATTCATTGGTGAGCTGTTCATGGTTGATTAGGCCCCATTGATCGCCCTTGATGGGATAGCCCGCAAGTGGTTGCCCGCCATGTTTGCCGCGGTCGCTGCCAGCATGTTTGACATTGTTGCGGAAGAAGATAACAGGACTCATGCCACTGCGTAAACGCGTATCCGCCATGGAAGCGACCTGCCCGTCAGCCACGACAGGGCGAGCAAAGTGGGTGCCGTCCGTGGCAAGTCTCGCAATTGATCCATCTTTTGTGAATGAGTATGTGTAAACCTGATTGTTTTGGCTTGTAAATGGATCGTTGATCATCGACAGAACTGCATCGACTCTCGGGCGAAGGCGACCATTGCGAAGCCAGCAATACAAGGTCTCCGCGAACTGCTGAGATGTGCTGTCTTGCTCACCTTGCAGCGACTGTTTCATTTGCGCTGTCCGTTCGAATGGGTAATCGCCGTCAACGATGTCGAAATTCGTAATTTTGTTGTCGCGGAAATTTCCACTCGACAGAAAGTCGTTCCAGGACATCAGTCCTGCTACTGGCCTGCCGGGGAATCTAACCGTCATGCCTCCGCCTGGTTCGAGATCGGGGCGGGCATAGGGCTGTGCGCATGCTGTGCACTCGAACTTTACGGTCGGATCGTCTTTCATTGCAATGGTACACTGCAAGAGAACGATGGAAGAGATGTGCTTTCCGTCTGCTTCGTGGAACAATGACTTCGTTACTAGGGTAGAGTGCTCACCGACGGCCGCGAATGAGAATTTTTTTCGACCTACTGAAAAATCGGTAAAAGCCTTATACTGTCCGTTCGGAATGTCGGCTGCTTTGGCTTGCGCGTATATAACTGGCTTCGGTGCCGCTGTCTCCGAGGATCCGCCTCCTTCCAGCCAACCGTTCGTTAGCTTTACCGACTCTAGTTCCATTGTTGGTGGCAAGTGATCGCGCAAATACTCTTCGACTTCTAGAGTCGGTTGCACGCGGTTACCGTGAATGTCACGATGGACCTCGACTCCAGTTTCGTTGCCCAGTGATTCCGTAAGAGCTGAATTTAGTTCTTTTATAGTGGACTCGAGTGCTGTTGCATCTTCTGTGACAAGGCGCTCGATGGTTTGGTTGTTGATTTCATCGGCGATGATGCTGTTTTGGCGAATGGTGCCTAGCAGGGTGTTTATTCCGATGACGGGTAAGGGTTCGCCGTCCTCAGCCTTAGTGGCTTTGCCGACTGGTGGATAGTTGCTAAGTGAAACGTATCCGAAATTCTCATCATTTATAACGATTCGAGATAAGTCGTTCGCGGCAAGCAAGCTTGCCGCGTCGACTACATCTTGCACCCGACCCGCCGAAAGGAAGTGCGGCAAGATTCGTAACAGCAGTGCTGTCAGAGGAATTAGTATTACCGCTGTCACGCAGACGATCAGAAAGAGCATGCTGCCACTTTGGTTTCGGTGTTGTCGGTTGCGGTTCATCGTCTCGAATCCTTCCTTTGTTGTTGATATCGCTGCACTGCCGTTTTAATTGCGTCGATTATCGCTTGCTTGTTTGCCTGGCAACGGGGTGGTTCCGGGCGTGGGGGAAGTGTTACTGGTTTCGGCGGAGTTGGTTTAGGCGGAGGGACCGGTATAGGTCTCGGAGGAGGTGGGGTAGGAGTAGGAGTAGGAGTAGGAGTAGGAGTAGGAGTAGGAGTAGGAGTTGGAGTTGGAGTAGGAGTAGGAGTTGGAGTAGGAGTAGGAGTAGGAGTAGGAGTAGGAGTAGGAGTAGGAGTAGGAGTAGGAGTAGGAGTAGGAGTAGGAGTAGGAGT
>JAIELX010000058.1 GCA_019752635.1 Candidatus Obscuribacterales bacterium
CACACTCGCTTCAGCAAAATCAACGGCGCCTATCTCGAGAACTTGTCGCGAGGTGGCGCGCGCAGAGCGGCGCAAGTCCGCGAGCTGATGAAAGGCTCGCCGGTGCTGCTGCTCACCGCAACGCCGCTGCAAAACAACTTGTACGAACTGTGGGGGCTCGTCCAATACGTCGACCAAGACCAGCGCATCCTCGGTCGATTCGACGAGTTCTGCACCATCTTTGCCACCGGCGAGGGCGGTCGCGCCGTCGTGCCCGAGATGGCGGAGACATTGCGGCGTCGCCTTTCACTCGTGCTCAAACGCACGTTGCGGCGCCAGGCGCAGCCATTCATGAAACAGCCCTTTCGCGCGCGGCACGTTCACACCGCTAATTTCAATGCGGCATCACAAGAGACCGAGCTGTATCGCTCGATTAGCATCTGGCTCGGCAAAGAGGTTCTGGCAGCGTATCGTAAGGGGCGCCAGCTCATGGCGATTCAGCTGCGCCGACGCATGGCGAGTTCAATCGAGGCGCTTGTTTCCGCCTTGTCTAGCGTGAAGGCGCGCATGCTGAAGATTCGCCAGACGGGCGTTTACCCCATGGCGGAGAAAGCTGACCTCGACGATGACGAAGACTTGAGCGACGAGAGCGCCCCCATCCCGGTGGACATGCGCCTCCTGGAAGAAGATCTCGCCGAAGTGCAGCGCCTCGAAGCGCTCGCAAGAAGCATCATGTCGGCTGGCTCAAGCGCGAAGAAAGAGAAGCTGCTCGACATCATCAAGCAGGTGCAGTCACGCTCGCTGGAAGGTGTTGTTTCCGATAAGGTTGTCATCTTCACGGAATCGCTCCGCACGATGGAGTCGCTGGTGGAGTATCTCGAAGCAAACGGCTTCAAAGATCAGGTCACCACATTCAGTGGCGTCAACGATAGCGGCGCGGCACACCGGGCGCTGGCAGTATGGCAGAGCGAGGTCGGTCGTTTTCAGCGCGGGACAATTGAGCCATCGGCAGCCATCCGCGGGGCGTTGATTCATGAGTTCAAGACTCGCACCAAAATCTTTATTGCAACGGAAGCCGGTGCGAAAGGTTTGAACCTGCAGTTCTGCAATTGCTTGATCAACTATGACTTGCCCTGGAATCCACAGCGCATCGAGCAACGCATCGGGCGCGTGCACCGCTACGGTCAGCAGCATGATGTTCTCATCGTCAATTTTATCAATCTCTCCAATGAGGCTGAGCAGCGAGTCTATGAACTGCTCGCCCAAAAGCTCGATGTGTTTCAAACCACCCTTGGTGCGTCGGACACCATTATCTCCACGCCCGAAATCGCGCTGAATCTGGAAACGCGCATTAACGAAATGCTCAATCAGTGCCGCACGCAGGAAGAGATCAGAGATGCATTCGACAAACTCAATCTTGAAATCGACGAAGCAGAGCGTCAGCTTCGCGACGAAAAGCTCGCTGCGTCACGCAATCTCATTGCCGATTTCGACAATTCGGTCAAAGCTAAGCTTGGCAAACTGGAAGGCGAATTGGCACCGGCGCTCAGTCGTGCAGATGATACTCTGCTGCAACTCATCCGCACTGCTGACGGCGCGGTAGAGGTGCTGGGAGAAGAAGGACCGCGCACGCTTGTCAAATGGAACGGAACGCTGTATCACATTGGACCACCGGTAGACCCGAGCGAGCAGATGGGTGAACCGCTGCACCAGGAGCATCCCGAGGTGCTTTCCCTGATGGAAAGTTGCATCGCAACCACCGATGGGCAAATATTTGATATGGGGGCGGACACCACCGGCGCGCTAATCGGCGATTGTTATCGAGTGCAGCTCTCCGGGCTGGAGGAAGAAGAGCGAATCATGATTGTAGGTCAATGCGATCTCCCGCAATTCAAACCCTACTGCGTCGATTCACTTGAGACTGGGCTGGCGACATTGAAGCGGGAAGCGGAAGAGCATCAGCGCGAATATATTGATCGCTTACTCGCGCAGATTGACTCGCGCAGGGACGACCTGCGAAAGTGTAATGATTCTCGCCTTACAGATCTGCAGAAGAAGCTCGATGCCGCGCAGCGAGCACGCAAATCCGCCACCAGCTTAGACGCTGCATCCAAAGCGCAAACCGAGCAAAAGAAGTTACGCACCCAAATCGACAACCTGCGCGCCGAGTCACAGCAGGACATGACCACGCGCTTGAGCGAGCTGGATGAAGAAGAGCGAAAAGTGCGCACGATGCAATTCGTAGAGGTTACGCCGACTCTATTGTTCACTGTTAAACAAACATCCAACGCGGGGAGAACGCCGGCATGAGATTCATTCACACGGCAGACTGGCAGCTCGGCATGGCGTTCGGGCATGTGCAAGAGAAAGCGGAAGTTCTGCGGCAGGCGCGAATGAATGCGGTGAAGCAAATCATCGCGCTGGCGGAAAGTGAGAAGGTCGACTTTGTCGTCGCCGCTGGCGACCTCTTCGATGATAACCGCATCTCGCCTTATATAGTGGAAGAGATGGCAAAGGTAGTGTCGCGCAGCCGCGTGCCCGTGTATCTGCTGCCGGGCAACCATGATCCACTCTCACCGGATAGCCCCTACGAGCGGTGCCCCAATCTGTTCAACAATTCCGCCATAGTCCTGCGGCGTGAAGAACCGATCGCAGTCCCCGGCGGTTATCTGTATCCCTGCCCTGCCCGCAGCCGCACTTCTAGCAATGATCCCACCACATGGATTCCTGCACGCGGTGCCGACGATAGCATTCGCATCGGCATCGCACATGGTTCCGTTGGCACTCCGAATCCTACAGACTTTCCCATTGCGCCCGGCGCAGCGAAATCACGCGAGCTGGACTACTTAGCACTGGGACACTGGCACGGCGTAAAGAAAATCGACGAGCGCACATATTACTCGGGGGCACCAGAGCAAACTTCATTTGGCGAAACCAATGCCGGCAAAGTGTTGATGGTTGAGATAGACGCGCCGGGCGCATCGCCCAAGATTCGGGAGCATGCGGTCCACAAACTATTTTGGAGCGAAGAAAAACGAGAACTCAACAACGAGCAAGACGTCAGCGACCTGCTTAGCGACATTGAAGAATTGGCGGACGAAAACGGACTGTTTCGCTTATGCGTCCGCGGCGCATTGCCACAGCCGCAAATTGACCGCATCGAGCGCATTCCTGAAGATTGGTTTTTCCACTTTAAACTAGAGCTGGATGTTGCAGTAACGAATGGAACCTGGGAGTACAACCACCCGCTGCTGAACGAAATGTCTGCAATGCTGAAAGAGAAAACGAAGTCCGAATCGGATCTTGACGCAAGCGTTGCTCGCTTGGCTCTTTCGAAGCTGCATTTTCTTGTTAAACACGCTGGCTTCAATAGCGAGGAACCATAGTCATGCAACTTGTACGACTTGAGGTCACCAACTGGCGCGGCGTAGCTTCCAAAGTAATCGAGTTCGATGAGAGAATCACCGTGGTCGGTGGGGAAAACGAGTCAGGCAAATCATCGCTGAGAGCGGCACTGCGCGCCGCACTCCTGATGCCCAGCGGAAAGGTCGGCGAGAAGAAGAAGCTAGAGCGAGAACGTCCGTGGGAAACCAGTTTGTATCCGACGGTTGAATTAGAATTTGTGGCAAATGGTGTCACTTGCTCGGTGAAGAAGGAGTTTCTGCGCAAGAAAGAGTGGGCGCAGCTCAGACGTGATGGCCGCCTCGTGGCGCAAGACGACCAGGTGCAACCCGAACTGATGAAGTTGTTGGGCGATTCAGCAGAATGGATTGACGTGCTCTGGGGAGAGCAGGGGCGACTGACTTACGAAACCGCGCCCGAATCAATAAAGGGCAAGCTCGCTTCTGCGGCGCAGGCAACGGTACTACCCCAGGTGGCAGAGCTCGAGGAGTTGATTAATAAGGAGTACTTGCAATATTGGACTCCGTCTACGGCTAAGCCTAACAAGAATCTCAATGCAGTGAGAGCAGAAGCAATGGCGGCAGAAGAGCGCTTGGAAGAGGCAGAGCGTCGCCTTGAGGCGGCAAATAAAACTTCAGAGCACATCGGTCAAGCGACTATTCAGTTGGAAGCATTGAGAAGTGAATCCGAAAGACTTGAGGCGGAGTGGAAGAAAGGGCAAGAATCGATTGGTGCCTGGGAGAGCTACAACGCGGCACTCGCGAAGTCACAGCAGGCACTTGCGGCGGTGGCCACAGCGGAGCAGTGGCTTGAAAACTGGCAAGAACGCACCAAGAAATTGCGCGAATTGATACCACAAGGAGAGGTCTGGAAAGCACGCGCCGAGCAGCTTGAAGCACAAACTGCTAAAAAGCCGGATCGTAAGGTCGTAGAAGAGCTAACTCGCAAGTTAAAGTACCTGGACCTTTCGATTGCCAGCGAGAAGTATCAGACCGCGCAGTCAATCTCCGTACCAAATGCATCTGAACTCGCCCGCGCCACTGAAATCGAAGCCGAACTCCACGAAATCGAAATCTCCCTCAAGCTCGGCGCCATGAAAGCCAAGTTTATGGCGGAGTCGGAAATATCGGTGTCGCTCGTGAACGAGCCCCCTGGGGGCGCGGGCATCCTGCCCGCTCCTGAATCCTTTACCACCGGACAAACCAAACAATGGGAATCCGTCCAAAGCTTCAACCTCCACATCCCCGGAGTAGCTCGACTAGAAGTTTCCTCTGGCAACCCAAACGTGGAATCCTCCGTTCAACGACGTGACGCATTAAACCTCGAACTCACCGACTTCCTAAAAAAATGGCAAGCCACCGATCTCGACACCCTAACTCAAAAGTCCCAAGAAAAATCCGCTCAGTTAAAACAACTTCGTCCAGTCGATGCCGTCATGTTGCGAGCAACTCGCGAAGGTGTCGCTGACGCGACAGAAATCGACGCAGCATCGCTAGACCAGCGCGAGGCGATTATGGAGGCGCTGCCTTCGACTATCGCCATTGAGGAACAGCTGTGGAGCCAATCACACTCAGCGCATTCTGCGCAAATGACCGAGTATCAGGAGCTGATGAAGCAGAACCCGGCGGTCGAGTGCAAAACCTTATGGCAGGGTTTGTTATCACATGCCGCCGCTATGCCGTCCATAGCCGGTCTCGCACCACAGGTGATTAATGAAACTGCGACTTTGCAATTCTTGAATTCGGTCGCGACAGATGAAACAGCATGGAGTGAAAAAATCGAGCTGGCACGTCATGACGCAGAGCGCCTGGAACTTGAGGCGGTGCGCCCCGTGGGCGAAGAGTTAAGCAAAAAGATTCTTGACGACTTACGGACACTGGCTGACGCGAAGAAAACTTCCATCAACAACTTGAGCGCAATGCTCAACCAGGCAATTGGGGAGATCAAGGGACGGGGCAACCTATTTGAGTTGTTAGTTCGCGCAAAGGAAGAGTTGGCAAAAGCCGAGGCGGAACAAGCACGCGTAGACATGCAGGCTTATGCGATTCGAGAGCTGCACTCCACGTTCAATACAGCGCGACAGAGACTTCAAAAGGATGTAGTAGCACCGCTGCAGTTGCTGGTCGGAAAGCGCTTCGGCACCATCACCTCCGGTTTCTACAACGCTGTGGCGTTCGACTCCACGCTCAAGGCTAACGGCGTTGCTGCCACCAGTGTTGGCGCAACAGTTCCGCTAGATGACATTTCTTTTGGAACGCGCGAACAGCTCGCGCTTTTGACGAGATTGTGTTTGGCAGAGCTTCTTGCTGAGGGCGGCGAACGGCAGGCGGTGATCTTGGACGACAACCTCGTTCACACCGATGCAGCACGCATGGCACTTGCCTGCAGGCTAATGGAAAACTCCGCACACGCGGTGCAAATCGTTGTCTTCACCTGCCACCCTGAACGATATTCAGAATTTTCAGCGAAGCAGGTATTTATGCGCAGGTAGTGAGTATCAGCAGATGTAAGCATGAAGCGGCATGAGAATCAATTCATCCAGATCCGGATAACGATGGATGGGGTAGGAAATAGCTTTAGCGGACTACGCCCAGCATTTAGAACCCGCATATTGCCAAGTTTGTTTTGGGAAGTTTCCCAAGTGCGGAATCATCATAGGATCACCAGAGAGAGGCACGGTGGTGGCAGAAGCAGCTGAATTCAGATCAACAGTCAGCGACTAGCGTTCAGTTCTTCATTCCTGAATCGGTTCGCAGTCCTGTCCGTTCAACAGGTTAGGAGTTCAAGTCTCTTGCAGCCAAGCATTATGAGAAGCGGATTTCGTTTGAGACCGCTCATCAATTCTGTTCGTCCGAGTCTCAACGAGCGCAGTTCTGCGGCGGTGTTGGACGAGCAAACTGCCACAACGCAAGAAGGCATTATCGTGAATTCTGAAGTGGTGCACAGTAAGAGATGAGAGAACTAACAAGAGACAGGGGCGAAGCCGGTCTCTAACAAATTCCTTCTAACAATAACTGAATTTTGTTACTGATTTTGGATGCCGTTGCCGCCCCCCCTCTTGACAACTTCCTCTTTCTCTCACAAGGTGGAATAATTATCCTCATATTTTCATTGTTTCAGCGCTCACCACGAAGGAACATCCGTGCCAAGAGTCAAATCAAAATCCGCATCGACCAGGAACACTGCTGCAAATGTTGGCTATGAAGCACAACTCTGGCAGATGGCCGATGCCTTGCGCGGGAGCATGGATTCATCGGAGTATAAGCATGTAGCTCTCGGTTTACTCTTTCTAAAATACATTTCCGACGCCTTTGAGGAAAAACACGCCCAGCTTGAAACGGACCGCTGTCATGGCGCTGATCCAGAAGACCCCGATGAATACAGGGCGGATAACATTTTCTGGGTGCCGCCTGAAGCACGATGGGAGAAACTGAAGGCTCAAGCCAAACTAGCCACCATCGGGCAAATAGTTGACGATGCGATGGCAGGTATCGAGCGTGACAACCCGACACTTAAGGGGGTTTTGCCGAAGGACTATGCGCGTCAGGCTCTGGATAAACAGCGGCTCGGTCAGCTCATTGATCTCGTAACCAATATCAAGGTCGGCGATGAAGAAAGCCGGTCCAAAGATGTTCTCGGGCGTATCTATGAGTATTTTCTGTCACAGTTTGCTAGCGCCGAAGGCAAGAAGGGCGGAGAATTCTACACACCGCGCTGCGTAGTCAAACTCCTGGTAGAGATGATTGAGCCATACAAAGGACGTGTTTACGACCCTTGCTGTGGCTCCTCAGGGATGTTCGTTCAATCTATAGAGTTCATACGGGCGCACGCCAATGGAAATGGTAATGGTGGCAAAGCCAAAGCCGATATATCAATCTACGGGCAAGAGTCCAATTACACTACATGGCGCCTAGCTAAAATGAATCTCGCTATCCGCGGCATCGAGGGGCAAATCGCCCAAGGAGACACTTTTCACAATGATCGCTTTCCCGATCTGAAGGCAGATTTTATACTGGCAAATCCGCCATTTAACGTGAGCGATTGGGGCGGCGATAGATTGCGCGACGACAAACGCTGGCAATTTGCTGCACCACCCTCAAGCAATGCAAACTTCGCCTGGGTGCAGCACATGATACATCATCTAGCACCATCAGGAACAGCCGGTTTTGTTCTTGCAAACGGTTCTATGTCATCGAACACGTCGGGGGAAGGCGACATCCGCAAGTCAATAGTCGAGGCTGACCTCGTTGATTGTATGATTGCTCTTCCAGGTCAGCTCTTCTATTCGACGCAAATTCCAGCGTGTCTGTGGTTTGTTGCGCGTGACAAGAAGAGCGGCCGTTTTCGAGACCGGCGCAACGAAGTCCTATTCATTGATGCCCGCAAGATGGGGCGAATGGTAGACCGGACACATAAAGAACTTACCGATGACGATGTCAAAGAGATAGCCAATACTTACCATGCCTGGCGTGGCGAGAAGGATGCAGGTAAGTACGAAGATATTGCCGGCTTCTGCAAAATTGCAAAGATCGAGGAAGTTCGTAAACACGGACATGTGTTAACCCCCGGAAGGTATGTAGGAACCGAAGTTCAAGAAGACGATGGGGAGCCATTTGAGGCGAAGATGCGCAACCTAGTTGCTCAGTTGCGTCAACAGCAAATCGAAGCACACACTCTTGATGCTGCCATTTCAGCCAACCTAAAGGAGCTCGGGTATGGCGAGTGAGCAGCAACAAACTGTTGGCGATTTCGTGACGCTGCAACGGGGGACCACCTATAAGGGCTCTCTTGTCGGCAAACCGGGTCCAGCGTTGCTCGGGCTCGGATCCATCGAGCCTGGCGGAGGCTTCCGAAATGAGCAATATCAGACCTATGGTGGTGACTGCCCCGCAAACCTAATGTGTCTGCCTGGCGATCTGTACGCCGCCCTCAAGGGAGCGACCAAAGACGGAAAGATGATTGGGTCAGTGGCTCGGGTTCCGCGTGCAGTCTCGTCCGGACGACTCACTCAAGACACAGTCAAACTTGAATTCCGAGATACATGCCGCGAGGCCGCGCCTTACCTCTACTGGGTGCTTCGAACCCCGCAATATCGAGCGTACTGTGCTGGGCATGCCATGGGAAGCGCAGTCGTCGCACTCAGCCGCGTGGATTTTCTCAACTACCCTGTACCACCCGTGACACAAACAAGAACGTATCTCGTAGCAGTACTTGAGAAGGTCGAAGAAAAGATCGATCTAAACAGACGCATGAGTGAATGTCTGGAGTCAATGGCCAGAGCCATCTTCAAAGCATGGTTCGTCGATTTTGAGCCGGTGCGCGTTAAGATGGAAGGACGCGGACAACGGCAACAAATGCCGCGCCCTCTCCTTGCTCTCTTCCCAGATCAGTTGGTGCATTCAGAGCTTGGTCAGATACCAGAAACCTGGCCCATCGGAACAGTAGCCGATCTTGCTGATGTTGTCGGTGGTACCACCCCGAGCACAACAAACCCAAGTTTCTGGGAGAACGGAACTCATTATTGGGCCACGCCGAAGGACCTTTCATATCTCCAGTTCCCAGTCGTTCTAAAGACAGAGCGCCAGATAACTGACTCTGGTCTTGCACAAATTGGTTCCGGACTCCTTCCAGCAGGGACAGTGCTACTCTCATCTCGGGCACCAATCGGTTATCTTGGAATCACCCAAATCCCCGTTGCAATTAACCAAGGTTTTATTGCGATTAAGCCGAAACCTTGTGCTTCCAACTTATTCTTGCTGTTGTGGGCGCATTTCTCGAATGCCGAAATCCTAAGCCGTGCTAATGGCTCGACTTTCTTAGAGATAAGCAAATCCAATTTCCGCGCAATTCCGCTCGTTTTGCCTCCACCTACTATCATGACTGCCTTCACTGCGCTGGTTGAACCCATTTTTGCACGAATCGTCGCGAACGAACGGGAATCCCTTATGCTCACTACGCTTCGCGACACCTTATTGCCAAAGTTAATAACTGGTGAAATTCGAGTAACAAATGCGGAGCCATTAATTGTGGGTTCCTTGACGTGACAGATAGTGGGATGAATGAGTCTGTCATCGAGCAGGCCGCACTTGATTGGTTGGAGTTGACGGGATGGTCGATCTTGCATGGACCGGATATTGCGCCGGATATGGGTAGCTCAGAGCGGCGGGACTACGGCCAGGTGGTGTTGGAAGAGCGCTTACGTGAAGCGCTTGCGCGACTTAATCCTCAGATTCCAGCTGAGGCCTTGGAAGAGGCATTCCGCAAGCTCACGAGACCGGAGGGAGCGACTCTAGAAGCGCGCAACAAGCTGGTCCACCGCATGCTGGTAGACGGCGTTACGGTTGAGTATCGCAATTCGAATGGCGATGTTCGCGGCGCACAGGCATCTGTATTTGACTTTGAGAAAGTAGAAAGAAACGACTGGCTGGCGGTCAACCAATTCTCCATTATTGAGCATAAGCGAACAAGACGAGCGGATATCGTCTTGTTCGTCAATGGACTTGCGATTGCAGTGATGGAGTTAAAAAATGCAGCTGACGAAGGTGCCACCATCTGGACTGCCTATAGTCAATTTCAAACGTATAAGAATGAGATTCCATCGCTATTCACCACAAATCAATTTCTCTGCATCTCCGATGGAGTTCAGGCCCGTGTAGGTACGTTAACTGCTGGGCGGGAATGGTTCAAACCTTGGCGTACTGTGATTGGTGATTCATTAGCTCATACGCATTTACCAGAATTGCAAGTTGTAATTGAAGGTATGTTCAATCCCCGAACCTGCCTCGATCTGGTTCGCGACTTCATCGTGTTTGAGAGCGCAGAAAGTGGTGCCCTAGTAAAAAAGATCGCTGGCTATCATCAATACCATGCGGTCCAGGTTGCGCTGGAAGAAACCCTCCGAGCTGCCGAACTGCACAGGCAAACTCTACTCGTAGCGGAATCCACCAGTGACAACAGAACAGAGCGTCAATCGGGTGGTAGGCTGGGCGATCGCCGGATCGGTGTTGTCTGGCATACGCAGGGCTCAGGCAAGAGCCTAACAATGGCTTTTTATGCGGCCCGCATCATTCGCGAGCCGTCCATGGAAAATCCGACTATTGTTGTTTTAACGGATCGGAACGACCTTGACGATCAGCTGTTTGGAACATTCTCACAGTGCTCTGAGCTTTTGCGCCAGCCACCGGTGCAGGCAGACAGCCGTTCGCATCTTCGTGATCTTCTCAGCGTGAGGGCCGGAGGGGTAGTATTTAGCACTATCCACAAGTTTTTCCCTGAGGAGAAAGGCGACCGGCATCAACTCCTGTCGGCGCGACGCAACATCGTAGTTATCGCGGATGAGGCGCACAGAAGTCAGTACGATTTCATTGATGGCTATGCCCGACACATGAGAGACGCCTTGCCGAACGCCTCCTTTATCGGTTTTACCGGCACGCCGGTCGAGCTTACAGATGCAAATACACGTGCAGTGTTTGGTGATTACATTAGCGTGTACGACATTCAACGGGCCGTTAAGGATGGTGCGACAGTGCCAATCTATTATGAGAGCCGCCTTGCAAAACTTGTTCTTAACGAGGCAGAGCGCCCCACTATTGATCCTGAGTTCGAAGAAGCTACGGAAGGAGAAGAGGTCGAGCGAAAGGAGAAACTTAAGTCTAAGTGGGCCCAACTAGAGGCAGTCGTTGGAGCGGACAAACGCATACAACTGATCGCGGCGGATATTCTAAATCACATGGACAACAGATTTGACGCCATGCCTGGCAAGGCGATGATCGTTTGCATGAGCCGGCGAATTTGCGTCAAACTCTATGAAGAGTTGGTTCGTTTGCGTCCAAGTTGGGCCGACGATGACGACAATAAAGGGGCTGTTAAGGTCATTATGACTGGCTCCGCATCGGAGACAGAGTGGCAGCAACATATCAGAAGCAAGAGAAGACGGAAGGAGCTCGCAAATAGATTTCGCGATTCGAATGACCCTTTCAAACTCGTTATTGTGCGCGATATGTGGCTTACGGGTTTCGACGCAAAGTCCCTCCATACGATGTATATCGACAAGCCGATGCGTGGACACGGACTCATGCAGGCCATCGCTCGAGTCAATCGTGTTTTTCGAGACAAACCTGGCGGACTGGTTGTAGATTATCTGGGCCTCGCCAAAGAGCTGAAAGAAGCACTAACTACTTACACTGAAAGTGGTGGCACCGGTAGAACTGCTTTTAACCAGGAAGAGGCTGTTGCTGTCATGACCGAGAAATACGAACAATGTCTGGGACTTTTTCATGGCTTTGACTGGTCCCTATGGCTTACTGGAACGCCGGTCCAACGTCTTGCCCTCTTACCAGGGGCCCAAGAACACATTCTTGCTCAGGAAAGCGGAAAAGAAAGGCTACTTCCCGTCGCAAGAGATCTGAGACGAGCCTTTGCATTGGCGGTTCCGCACGAAAAAGCTCTAAGAATAAGAGATGAAATCGCCTTCTTTCAATCAGTACAAGCTGTCTTATCCAAGCGAGCGCCTTCTGATGCAAGACCTGAAGAAGACATTGATGAGGCTGTACAGAAGATAATTTCGCGTGCGGTCGCGCCAGAAGGTGTGCTGGATATCTTTGCGGCAGCCGGGCTCAAGAAGCCAGATATCTCTATACTGTCCGATGAATTTCTTGCGGAAGTTCAAGGGCTGCCTCAAAAGAATCTAGCCGTCGAGCTTCTTAGAAAACTTTTGTCCGGCGAGATACGTACGAGAGGCCGCAAGAACATAATTCAGGGGCGATCATTCAGCGAGATGCTGGAGAAGACGATCCGTCGCTACCAGAACCGCGCCATAGAAGCGGCACAAGTGATAGAGGAGTTAATTTCTCTGGCTAAAGAGATGCAGGCGGCGCAGCGCAGAGGCGAACAGCTTGACCTAAGCGATGACGAGATAGCCTTTTACGATGCCCTTGAAACGAATGACAGCGCTGTTGCTGTCCTTGGTGATAAGACACTGAAGCTAATTGCGCAGGAGTTGGTGAAGGCAATTCGCACAAGTGTGACCATCGATTGGACGACTAGAGAAAATGTTCGTGCCCAATTGCGCGTCTTGGTTAAGCGCATTCTCCGCAAGCATGGCTACCCGCCGGACAAGCAAGAAAAGGCGACTCAGACAGTATTGGAGCAGGCGGCCCTGTTATCACAAGAGTGGGCGGTGGTTGCATCATAGCCACAGGTTGTGCTGCGCTAGAGGTGAGCATTTCGCGAACGTTGTTTCTCACATATGACAAATGGCTACCAACCCGTCGCGAGGTTTGCATTGTTGTACTATTTTCGAACGCATTCATCGGAGGAAGCACAGGTCTCCACAATCATGTCCCAATCATTCTTCGCCATTTTCGCAATGCCATTTCGGAAGTAAACTGCCCAATAAGCCAAATTGGTGACAAAACTTAGGCGATCTATGATGGACATCAAATCCATCTCTGTGCGCAACTTTTCTGACTGAAAACGGAAGCGGTCCACGAAATGCCCCGCCTTCAAGAATATTTTCGCGTCATCTACGAAGTAATCTTCCGTAACTTCGCCTAGCCCTACTACCTTCCAATCTCCTTTTCCAGCGCAGCAAACAATCTTATCTCCTTTCCTGACATTGCTAATCAAGTGTTTACGCGCCAAACCGAACGTACAAATTTTCATGCAATGCTCGATGTCTTCTCTTGGCAAGCAGATAACCCAATAATTCATACTGGCACCACGAGAATCCCTAACAGCAGCATTATACCCCCTTGGTTTGCCCGCCTTTAGTCAACCACTCCGAGCCAAGGGCACCCCTGATGGCTGCCGTTCTGCTTGAGGCT
Source organism: Candidatus Obscuribacterales bacterium (assembly GCA_019752635.1). Taxonomy (GTDB): domain Bacteria; phylum Cyanobacteriota; class Vampirovibrionia; order Obscuribacterales; family Obscuribacteraceae; genus JAKFUT01. Next base: position 13,206 of record JAIELX010000058.1, read on the forward strand.
ACAAAAGCGGTTTTCGCACCAAACCGACTGGACTATTGAAGAATGAGCCAGATCCGTCTCATGGGGGACAGATTGCATATTTTCATCGAATTTGGCCGAATCTCCCATACGTATTGCCTCACGTAACAATCTAACCATGACATCAATCGTTGCCTCATTGAAAATCTAGCCGGGAGGAGATGCAAGATTCAAGGCCTTTTTAGTAAGCTCCCGGAGACTGTCCGTAAAAGGCAGAGAATCATATGTGGTATCAGATTCGTACATGCTAACAGCGGCGAACATTGCTTCCCTCCGCCATTGAGCTAATCGCCGCTGAAGTGTCTTTAGTTCTTTCCCTGTAATTTGTTCGGGAAACTGTTGCATCAACTTAGCAAGCATCTGCGTTGATGTCATTTCCGGATTTCGAGTAAAAAGACCCTTTGCGTAGTCGTAAGTGCCTTCCAGGGGGTCTGGTCTGGTTCTCCAGATGTGAGGAACTCTACTCGTATATGAACGTTTAGAAGGCCGCTTCGGCTTTAGCGAAAGCAGACGACCGGGCTCGTCCGAGTGAGTCTGCGGAGCCGTCTTAGCGCGAGCAGGCATCTCCTGAACGAGCATCTGCTGACCATCTAGAACTGCTACGTCCCACAGGCTCTCCTGGAGTACTCCAATCTTTCCGAAGAGATCAACAGGGTCGAGCGCATCTCGCATCTTAACGAGTTTGGACCTTGTGTCTGGCGTTACTCCTTTCGATTCAATGAGGCGTTGCATGGGTGTGCGAGCCTTGTCATAGTGTTTGGTAGTTTTTGAGCCCATCCGGGTCTTCTTTAGCAGCTTGTCAGGACTCGTGTGCTCATTCCGATTAGATATACTGAAGGCATTTCCCTCTTCGGTCCACGGCATGCCAATACCCACTTATCAAGAACTCTACAAAGATATCCTCTCTGTCACATCCGTCGGCGAGCCGAAATCTATGCGCCAGCTTCGGGATGCCCTTGCGCAACGTCTCAAGATTTCTGAAGAAGAACAGGCCTTGTTTCTCCCAAGCGGCAAGCAAAAGGTGTGGGACAGTCGAGTTGGCTGGGCGAAAACATATCTCGTTAAGGCCGGGTTGCTTTCTCAGCCAAAGAGGGGGTTCATTCAACTCGAAGCAAGAGGCACGCAGGTGCTCGTCGAGAATCCCGCGGTCATTGATGACGCATTCTTGATGCGCTTCCCGGGATTCAAAGAATTCAAGAATCCGGGCGAGTCGAATGGAGACGAACTGAAAGTTGCTGTCGATGTTGCAGTTGCCCGCCAGACTCCCGAAGAGATGATGGAATCCGCATATCAGCAACTTCGCCAGCAAGTAGAATCAGAGATACTAGCCAGAATTATGTCGTGCACGCCTGCCTTCTTCGAACAACTCGTCGTAGACCTTCTTCTCAGAATGGGATACGGAGGATCAAGAATCGATGCCGGCAAAGCAATCGGACAAAGCGGCGATGGTGGCATCGACGGGATAATCAAAGAAGACAAGCTCGGACTCGACACGCTCTACATACAAGCAAAGCGTTGGATCAACTCAGTCGGACGACCGGAAGTTCAGCAATTCGCAGGAGCCCTGCATGGACAGCGGGCGCGGAAGGGCGTAATGATCACCACATCAACATTCACGAAGGACGCGCGTAACTATGCCAACAGCGTCGACACGAAGATTGTCCTTATTGACGGCAAGTCCCTGACACAACTAATGTTTGATCACGGACTCGGATGCGCTTCGCAATCGAGCTATGAATTGAAGAAGGTCGATAGCGATTACTTCGAACCAGACAGTTCTGCAGATTGAGAAACTAAACTTCATCTCCTAGCCGCGATCCAAAAGCGCTTTTATGGCGCAGCGACAATTTGCAGTTTACCGCCGCGCCATAGTTCAGCACAAGCAGCGATGTTTACAGCCAGCGACATCACAGTCTAAGGTTCGATTAGTCTGCGAAAGTAGGGGAATCCTTGCTCGGAACTTGCGCCCCTAACAATCAATTTCTAGCAACAAAGTATACGAGACAGAAAACTGGAGGTATAGGATGACAGAAACAAAGACTCAGCTTGTGAAGGAACTGCAGGAGCTGAAGAAGACTGTAAACGCCAGAATTACAATTCTGGAGTCGCACCTTTCGTCACTTAGGAATGTGATGCAGCAAGATCTCGACATAAGTACTTTTGAAAAACCGTACACCGTGTTAGACACGGTTCTCGGAGACTTGGACAGTGGGTATTTTGTTCAATGGAGTGAACTGACGAAGAATGGCCTAGAGATTGAAGAAATCAGGAATCGACTTGAATCACTTCGGAATGAGACTTAGTGTCAGTCGGATGACGGCAGACCATACAAGCAAGAGCAGCGTGCAGTGCCCGCGGTCAATCGCAGATAGCAAGATGATCACCAGATAAATTTGTCACGTGGGTACGGCGCGCAACAGAGCTCTCACACTCGAGGCGCTGAAAATCATAAAAATGCGCGGACTTGTTCAAACGACGAGCGCCTTTACTTCAAAGGTCTTCTCCCTTATGGATCTATTACCAGAGATGTATGTCGCTAATGCATTCGGATTCATGAGCTTGTTCGTATCGTAAATAACAAACAACAGGAGTTTAAGCTCACTCCAAGTTGAATAGTAATCGCAGTCGACAATGAGATCGCCGAGCAGCTTCTTCTGATCGTAGTTTTCGCGCACATACTTCGCTTCGATAATGATCCCCTGCTCTGGTAGCTGCATATCTGCTCGACTGGACGCCGTCTGTGCCATTTTCGGAAGCGGACATTCGATGTCGGCACTAGGGAAGTACGCCTTAATCACTGCATGAAGAAGATCTTGAACATCGAATTCATTCGCAACTTCGTATGCCTTCTGATCGTGCCCCTTCACTTTGCGTCGATTCTGAAGACACTTAGCAGAAGCACGAATTGATGTGCACACCTGTAAAATTATCTGAGTCGCGGATGTGGACTCTTCCTTTTGCCTTTGAGGGAAAAAGAGAGATGCATACGCACGAATGTGATCTTGCCATCTCTTTAGGTGCTCTACCCTCACGAGCATGAAGTCGTCATCTGGATGATGGGGCAGCCGTCCAATAGATTCCTGAAAGCCTTCCAAAAGTCCGGGAAGTTTTAACATGCTTAAAACTACGACGGCGATTTTGTCTTGTTGCGTGCATTCTTCACGAAAGCGTGGCAAATCTTCTAGGTCAAGTGCGTTTTCGAGTCCAACCAATCTTTGGTACCCGTCAATCAGCGTACTCAGAGCAGTATTGCTTTTATGAAAGGCGTGTTCGTCAAAACGTTCCGCGTCCATCTCTGCTCCAGACCCGCTGCGAAGCTGATTCACTAAGTATATAGAATCCGAATGCGTCTGTCACCCGAACTGGAGCCTATGCAAATCTCCGCGTCCGGGGACTCCGGATCCGCGCACATTGGTTTTCATCTCTCGAAACTGACCAATCCTGCCCCCTGTCACGGACGGGCCCGCGGCGGCGCCCGCACTAAATACATTCGTCGCTGCAATTCTTCATTGCAGCACAGAAGCGGCAGCATTTGGTTAAACACAAACTGGAGCTAATAGTGCAAAGTAGCATGGCCAGCTCGTACTCTGTGGCTCGACCTCAGAGATTGGTGAGCTTCGATATTCGCTTAAGGTCCGCGTGTTTCGCCGCGGCTCGTAAAATGCTTGATGAAGACAGAGAAACCGTACTTTCAATCGCACCAGTCGTGGTGGCGGCACTTTCTCGGAGAGTTTGCTCGACCTGGAGAAGAGAGGTCTCCTGACCCGGCTCATCCTGAAACTCAATAGCACACGCGGTGAAATCAACAATGCGCAAGCTCTCTCCGGAGAACTTTGTTCATTGTCCGCCCCCCAGGGTGCGTATTCGCATGAATCTGACCGGCTAGATTCATGTGAATCACCGGCCAGATTCAATGCGAATATGCACCGGCGAGCATCGTTCGCTGACACCGGCAAGTTCGCGACCGGAGCTGCGACTAACACACAGGTCGGCAAATCCGATACGGCCGGACCACAAGCGCCCACTCTGACTAGAAAAATTCGTCAGTGCTAAAATCTTTCGGGACTGTAGTGAAGTGACACGGATGACAGCTAACAAGACGACAAAGAAGGGAAAGCCATACGAACTCCTCGTCAAAGAGGTAATGGCTGGATTGATCGAGCTAAAGGGGAACGGACTCAAAACCACGAGGATCGAACACGATATAGAACTGGAAGGGCTCACTGCGCTAGGAAACGGCAAGAGAACGAAACACCAAATCGACGTGTACTGGGAATTCGAGATGGGGCCAAGCACTTACAAGACCGTGATTCAGGCGAAAGCGTGGAATCAGACAATTGATTTTCCGATGATCAATGCCTTTCGCGGGGTGCTGATTGACCTGCCAGGACAACCCAAGGGAATCATGGTCACGATTAAGGGCTTTCAAAAAGGCGTTTTGGATTACGCGAAGGCGCTTGGGATCGACTTATGCATTTTGCGGCCAGCAACACCCGAGGATTTCACTGGAGACATCCCGGCTCTGACTGCGGAACTCAACGCATTCCATTTTAAGGCAAGCTGCGTCCAAACTGCGTTTGATGGAAACATTGATCAGCATAGAGAGCAAATCGAAGATTTCATGCGACAGCCTGCATCAAAAATCGCCATTTTGGACGCTGAGGGTCATCAACACGGATCCTTAGCAGACGTTTTTTTGCAAATACAAACCGACATGGCAGTGGAAATGAACAAGGGCGGCATCTCGACTCAGCAGAAGGACTTTGCATACGAATTCGAGCTTGCTAGATTCGTGAAACCTGCAGACTCGATCGGATTGCTGAAAATAAAGCTAATCAGGCTAACTCTAAATGGAAGACGACTGGCACCGCGTATAAATCTTGAGAACGCGTTCACCCATATACTGCAGATTGTGACAGGGGACGCCAAATATACAGTGGACAAAGGCTTCACGGTGAGAACTATGGAGCAGCCGCTAACAATTGAGCATGTCTTCGACCTTTCAGGAGTATGGGACAATGAGGCTGACGGCCAGGACGGAATGCCACCATATTGAACAGTATCCGAGCGTTCTACCATGCGGACCAAGTCATATCTTTCGCAAATGGCGTTGGTATGCCGATACAATCAAACAATCCCATCTGCTTGTCAGACAGAGACAGCAGTTGGAATTGAACATCTATAACTTTCAGTTTTGATCGCAACTCCTGGTATGGCTCAAGTATGGATTGGTCTACTGGGAGTGGCGCCTGAACCGCCAACATAACGATGTCGGGACGAAACATCTCTCCAATCTCGAAAAGCTGAGTTGCTAACAGGGCATTAACACCAGCGAAACTCTTCTTTACTTCGACCACTACTACTAGTCCATTGATACTCGCAACGATATCCAAATCGGTCCACAGTCTCTCACCGCCATGCCTGTACACATCCATTGCCGGTGTGAACGCAAACGAGTTGCGATTTCCAATCCGCAATTCTGCCTGAGAGGCCAAAACGTTCAGGCACCACAAAACAGATCCTTGTGCAGACGTCGGTTCGAATGCATGCTGAACAAATGGGTTGAGCCGAAAGTGGAGAGAGCCTGTTACCGGGCTTGATTTTGCAGTCCTGCAAATTTGGCAAAAGCAAACAGCGGTGAGCCTTTCCAGGCTTACCCAGTTTTCATGTTCACAAACACTGCATTTCCAATAAAGCCCCTGCCAGAGGAATCCTTTGTCTCTCAAATATGTTATCGAAGTAACAAGATCTTCCTTCAACTCATTGCCGGGGTAGGACTCCTGCTGGGTTGCCGCCTTCGCTATCTGGTAGATAGAATCAAAATCGGTTTTCTTCATCGACTGAGAATGGAAGGACCGGGAAGCAAACTCAAGTGCCCTCTTTGCTATCCTACTGATTGTTGCCTTCTCCACGTCATCCTTCTGATAGCTGGATTGAATCATCTTGGCTATTTCTTCAACATATTTTTTCTTGTCCTCTGCTTGCGCTGGAAGCATCGTCTCGATCACCTGACACCACAGCTGGTTCGTTAAAAACAGTGTCGCTTCCGGTAGGGAGTTAAAGAACTGAAGGACACCAAGCAGGTCACGTCCTTTATCCGAAATTGTAATCCGTGAAACTCTCAAGTTGGAAAACGGATTTTCCAGCCCTCCTTTGGTCTTCAATTTCCTTTTCAGAGCGGGCGAGTAGCGGGGAAATTCACGAAGGGCCTTGCCAAAGGCCAAGTAATCCGTTGGCATCGAAATAACCGGTCGAGTCCAAGATGCTGAATCCCAAACGATAAGGTCTCCATTCTTGCTGGGTCTTAGAGCAGGTCTGAGCATAGCCCCAAATCGTCGCGCGGAATCAACAGCATAGCCGTCTGTCAAGACTGCTGTATCGAGCCGAAGCCTTCGAGGAAAGTTCCATACGTGAGGCATATTGGAAATTCTTGAATGGTCCTCTTTCCTATCAATTGTGAGGTCCACAGCCCATATACCTCCAAAGTTTCCCTTCTGATTGGAAGCTTGAACATGCGTCGGCTTATGTAGCGGCAGCTCAAACTTGTTGGCCTCAAACCTGACTGTCTCAGTTCTTTCCATCCTAGAAGACCATGTCGCCGAGTCATGATCTTTGTCCTGCAGTGCCAAGACATTGGGAGATTCACAATGTTCGCTCGATATGAGAAGGTAGCCGGCCTTGAGTTGCTCCTCGATCTCTAAAAGTTCGGCGGCTGCGAGGGAACATGATTTGAGTTTAACTTTCTTACTGTTGACGTGGTCTGGACAGCGATCATTCCTCAACAGCAGCCATTCCTTAATCCAGTCAGGAATTCCATTTTCGAATCGTTTCGGGGATAACCGAAGGATCGGAACGTTATCCCATGGAACCAGCGCAGAATATCGATGCTGGGCATTCCAAGACAACAACCGATCATCTTTAGAATCTCCTACAACTATAGTGAGATGATCATTCCATCCGTTTCTGAAATTAGACCACTGGCGAAGATTCGGACATACCATGTCGGCAAGCGCAGCAAGGGGAACAATCGACCGTTTCTTCGCAATCGTGCTAATCCAGTCGCTCCTCGATAGCTGATAGTCCGTTTCACTAGCATGTGACTGACGCCCGAAGCCCTCATCCTTTAGACTAATACGCCGTCCATGCGGATGAATGTCCGCTCCCAAGCATGACCGCGACAGAAATCCAAACGAATCAGCAAAGTCTCTGTCTGCATCTTCCCACGTTTCATCATCGATTAATACTGGCAGCGTAGCGTCCAATGACTGCGCCGTGCGGTCAAGGAACGGGAGAATTGACAGAGAGGAGAGAAAAGTGTAGTCAAAAATCGGAGTATGAGACTGCATGTTGTTTGCTTCACTATGTAAGACTATCTCAGTTGGCGCGAAACTGTAGTACAGTCTGTCCTGTAGGTTGTCTGACAATTCAGCGTAGGAGTAGAGAATGTCGGCATCCCAATGATCGAGAAAAGTCCAATACGAATCCTCGATGGATTTGCCATCAGTTGGGATAAAGGGTGTTCTCCTTCCACCCCAGCGTGAAAGAGATTCGTTGACGATTGAGTCCACGAGTTCGTGCGGCGCTGACTGTGGTATCAGATACGCGATCCGGATCGGGCGCGGTCGCACCGTGGCGGAGAGTGTACGATCTATCGTCCACATGGTCTAAATTTCCTTATTATAGTCCGCACCATTATATTCCTGCACGGTCATTAAGTTAGCGACTTGCTTATGGTTTCGGTTCATTCAGCTGCTGCCATGATTGCAAATATTGAAAGAACAAGCATCAATGCTGCTTTGATCGCACCGACAGAAACGGCTCCGCAGATACGCTCTCTTTTTCCGCAGCCCTAATCACGGCATCCAGATAATCGCTCGCTGGCTCAAGCTGCGGCTTCTGTCGAAGCTTAGTAATCACATTGAACACGTGCGCTGAGACCCTCCGCCCGTCAACAATGATCGGTCGAGTTTCAGCGCTGTAGTTAGGCTGCTCTTTCTCCTCGAAAGCTCTAAGGCCCTCCGGCACTTGCACCAGATAAGCGAGCCCCGGCAGCTCAGATGTCTCATCCGCGCTATCAAAAGTTGCAGTGCCGCCGCCCCATTTCTTTGAATGGTTCCTCCAGGAAAGTTTCGCCTCCGGCATTGACGCGACAACGGCATCAACGACAACTTTGTCGTAAACAAAACCGCTGCGCAGGAACGCTTCTTTGACGTGGTCTCTATCCATGTTGATGCCATAAGTAAACACCCAGGCGTGCCCCCTCAACACAAACCGCGTCACACGCTTGTTGGCAGGGTCTAGCCCCGCGGGTTCGAAGATTTCTTTCCGTCTGTGGAATACAGCAAACACTGTTTTCTCCCCAACTTCAGGAATTGAGCTCGCGAGTTGGGCGGGACTGAACGGAGTGCTTCCAAACTTTGCCGCGGCGACAATTACCTTGCGAGTAGCTTCGCCGCGATTCAGTGCGGGATGATGAACCTCCTCGCGCTGGAACATGGTGCTCACGATATGGTCATTGTCCGCCCCAGGGCGAACATCGTTCGTCGAAACCGGCAAGTTCGTGACCGGAGCTGCGGCTAACAGGTCCGCCAGCTCCTCGTACTTTGCCGCGAGTAATCGGAACTTGCGTGCCTCCTGGCGAAGGCGCTCAGGTGTCAGATCGGTCAACGGATCACTCCACAACAACTAAACGATTAGTCCATTTAATTCCCTGTTCGGGCATTTGGCAATCTGGAAACTGCCAAAAACTCATAGATTTAACTTGTCAACCAAGATGCGAGACCTTACAGTAGAGTTCTCGTCGAGTTGACATTGACCCGCTAGAAAGGAGGTCAAAACTATGTGTAGGCTATTAGGAATTTCCATCAACCGTCCCGCCGATATCAGGCTTTCCTTCCGCGAATTGGTGGCACTGTCGCAGATCCATTCGGATGGCTTCGGCTTCGCTTACGACGAGCATGGAGTCTTAGCCGTATCGAAAGATGCCGGGTCCCTCTGGAAACGTGCCGGAAGCTGCAAGGTAACCGCTGTTACGAGTAAGACATTTCTCGGGCATCTTCGCCTGGCTAGCCACGGCAACGTGAGCGAACAGAACGCCCATCCTTTCCTCAAGGAACACTTCGGACAACAGCTCGCCTTTGCTCACAATGGCACGGTGTCTGCGGTGAAAGCGTGGCAGATCAACCAGCCATGCATTGGCGAAACAGATTCGGAGCATGCATTTCAATGGCTGCTCGATCGCTTGCCGGCATCAGATTCCGACGAGTTCCCACTTGCGCTGCAGAGTGAAGCCGACAAGATTCAAAAGCTCGGGCGCTTCAACGTGATGCTGACCGATGGCAAAACAATCTGGGTCTATGCTGATGATGCAATCTTCATTTTGAAACGACGCGGATATTATCGGCATGCGCAGGCGACGCTGCGAAATGCGGGATTGACTGTCGCGCTGGACAACTTCAAATCGCCCGACGAATGCGCGGTGCTGGTCGCCAGCGAACCGCTTTCGGACGAGCAATGGCGCAAGGTGCCAAAGGGCACAGTGCTTGTGCTGCGAGATGGTCGGCTCGTGAATGAGTTCGGACCGGGCTGGCAAGCACAGTCGAATCGCGCAGCCGAGTACTCCAGCCTGAAGGAACTGGAACAGCGCGAGCCAAGGGCGAACTGGAAAAAGATTGCGAAACCACGAGATAGCGAGTGGACGATCGCAGCGATTCACGGCGGACAAATCGAGCGCTACACGGAGCGAATCGCCGCAGCTATAGCGGGCTATGATCACAGTCTGTATTGCTTCCTCGGATTGCGCGACGAATCCGCGCGCGAGTTGCATGTGCCGTCGACGCGGTTTGAGTGTCCGGAGCTTACTTTGCTGCAGCGCATGTCACGTTACACGCTGTCGATTCATGGGCAGAAGGATGCGGCAGCTCAATGCATTTTTGTTGGAGGAAGAAACAAGCGAGTTGCGCAGCGGTTCGAGAAGTTGCTGATGAGTGCTGGATTTCAGGTTGAAACTCCGCCGGGCGGTTTGGCGGGCGAACATCCTCGGAACTTTGTTAATCGGACACCAGAACATGGCGTGCAGCTGGAACTGTCTCTGGGGCTGCGAAATGCTTTCTTCGATGAGTTCGGCAATGCGACGGAGCTGTTCGACAGGTTTGTTGGGACCGTGCGGTTTGCGATGGGGAGGTTGGATGAGGTTGCGTGATGGTGCTTGATATCAAGAGTCACGCTTCATACAATTTGCCGGATTGTTTGGAATTCCAATCGTCAATCTCGGTCAGACAGGGACAAGCAGTCATTGAACAGTTGTTCCGAGGAACTCGTTGAGCCTAACGCAAATCAGCTTGCGCCGCTCAGCAAGAAATTCCTTGTATGAATCGAGTTCAAGGAGGGCGGAGTCGGTAGGAATGCATTGCGCCTTGAAAGCATCAGCCCCTGCCTTTTCCAGCAGAGCCGGAAAATAATCTGCTGGAGGCCTTTTGCTAATGGTGCGATTCGTCTTCCCACCGATAAAGGCAAGATTCGCTATATCGTCCACCTCTCGCGAATTTTGCCGATTTTTTAAAACAGCCTTGGGGAAGATGTGATGGAATTGCAACCTATGTTGAGCACCTGAGTGATCCAGCGAGATAGTTAAGTTTGATACCCAATCTTTTGCTCCGCCGGCACGAAATGCAAGAAACATAGTTTTGAAAAGCGCGCTTCTCTGGTTTCTTCCTTCGAGGTCTTCGGGAGTGACCTCCAACCTTCCGACTTGAGTGCGAAGGCGTTCAATCAGCTCATTGGCACCTCCACCTTGCCGGAGGCTTGCGAGGTCCTGGTCTAAGATGCTCTCACTCGAACCACGTGAATAGCGGCCTTTGGCGTTCGCAATGAGGGCCCAGAATCGCAAGCGCTCCGATTCTTCGGCAGTGACTTGGTAGTTTCGCTTGTGACCAAAATACGCCAACGTCACGAGGATGAACTGTGACGAAAGTAGAGCTGGGTCGTCGATGCCTGTATTGCTCTTGAGGAAATTCATGGCAAACCTTATTCCCTCAACACTCTCTTCCCAAGATTTTTGCAGAATTGGTAGCTGGAGGCCGCCTACTGTGCGAAATCTGGATTGCCCGGTCGCAAATGCAACGAGAGTCTTCAAATGTAATCCGAGATCAAGATCAAATCCGGCTTTTCTGCATTGTTCTTGGAACTGCTGGAATATATTGAGTGAGCCGCGCCACTTTGCAGTGATCTGTGCAAGTGCCAGATCTGAGCTTCGAAGCTTTGCTCCGAGCGAGTTAACACGCACAAAAATCTCTGTAACTTCGTCGTACGAGAGTTTTCGCTCAAGTACGTCCATTCTATAAATGTATCTCCGAATTCCTCGCAAATGCGCTAAACGTTGGCTGTATTTCTTAAAGCGGGGATCGCTAAAACTCTTAATTTCAGCGCGCTCAAGAAATGGAGCATCTTCATCTGTTTTGAAAACTTCGGTGACTTTTACCCACTGTGGAAGGCTTTCTAGTTTCTTGGTTGCCACCACAAAAGTCATCTTATTGAAGCGCTGCTGTAGTTCATCCTCTGTGGAGTCATCCTCATCCCCCTGGTCTTCAAAATCTTCATCTTCATCATCGTTGTCTTCGTTAACCTCAGTGACTACCGAGAGTTCGTCTGGGTGTTCAAGATTGAATAACAGCTCAACGGGTCTCTTTCGTCCGCGTACTGTAACTGGATTGCCGCTAATTACAGCAGCCAGCGAAGTTAGGCGCTGTTGACCATCCAGAAGCAGAAGGGTGCTTTGGTACGGATTAGTCTCTTGGTGAACTGCGAAGTCCTGCAATGGGACTGCTTCATCTGTTTCCCATAAAAGGATGATGCCCGAAGGATAGCCACGATAAAGTGAGTCGAGTAAATCACGAACGCGTGTAGCGCGCCATACATATCGCCGCTGCATTTCTGGCAAACGCAGTTCGCCACGCTCGATCTTGCCGACTAGTTCTTCTACGCTTGCTTCTGCCTTAGACATGTCGACTGTCCCCTTGCCCGTCTTGGTCTCATGAGCGAACCGACTACCGTTTTTGCGGCGAAGGTTGCACCCTGCACTATAATATGATCATGACAACGGAACTGGTGATCAACATTCTCCTCTTAGCGTTAAGTGTCGAGGCAGAATCAACAAGTCTGACGCAAAACACATGGAGACTCAATGATGGACGTTGACCAGATTGTTTGGTCGTATTGCGTGATTAGTTGACCCCCAAACAAAAACGACCATGCCAACCGACAAGTGAGAACTCCATCGAACAATCGGGGCACAGATTCCCAATTTTTTCGGACTCACTGCGCATATTTTGCAGTCTCCTGATCTACGATACTCTTGTGTTCGTGTATCCGCGAACTTATCAAGTTTCCCCCTATTCATTTTCGCCCATTCGGAAGCCAGGCAATGGAATCATTCTCATTTGTTCATGCGGCTGACCTGCACATAGATAGCCCATTCAAGGGCGTAACAGCCCATTCACCACACATTGCAGCCCAGCTGCAAGAGGCCACAGCGCGCGCGTTCCAGAACATAGTCGATCTCTGCATTGACAACAGAGTGGACTTCCTTGTCGTAGCGGGCGACATCTATGACAGTTCGGACAGGCAAATCCAGTCCCAATTAGCCTTCCTTGATGGAATCAAACGACTCGCACAACACAATATTCAATCATTCATTGTCCATGGAAACCACGATCCGCTCAAGGGTTGGGCTAAGAGCCTAGATTTCGAAGCTGCACAAGCAACAGTTTTTCCCGTGCGCCCAACGGCAGCAATCGCAACAAAAGATGGACGGGCAATCGCAAGCCTTGTAGGAATGAGCTATGCGGAGGCAAAGGAAGACAGGAATGTCGTTGGGGAGTACAAGCGCTTAGTCCAAGACCTCCATCCCGACCTATTCAAGATCGGAGTCCTCCATTCTAACGTCGGTAACATCGCTGGTCATGCTAATTACGCCCCATGCAGTTTAGACGACCTAAAATCCGCCGGCTATGACTACTGGGCACTTGGTCACGTGCATGAGCGAAAGCAGCTGTGGCCTTCTCCCATTATTGCTTACCCTGGCAATTCTCAGGGCAGACACATTCGCGAGCGCGGGGCTCGCGGTGCCCTTCTTGTTTCGGTCGACGGTCGACGCTCGGTTACCAGCAAGTTCGTCGCCACCGATTGCATCCGTTGGGAAGAGGCGTCAATAGAGATCTCTCCTCTGCAAACGATTGATGCGCTGGACGGTGCCATCGAAAAGTCGTTAATCAAACTGCGTTCTCAGGCTGATGGACGCGCGCTTGTTTGTAGGATTGAACTGACCGGACGGGGTCCACTCTACGAGAAATTGAAAAGTGACCAGGCGCGAAAAGAGCTGGTCACTCGGTTCCGCGAAAAGTTCAGCAGGGAAAAACCCTTCATATGGCTAGAACAGTTGGACTTCAATTGCTCGCCAAACATAAATTGGGATGTTGCGCGGAACAGGGAAGATTTGCTCGCGTTTGTGCTTAGTGAAGCAGATCGCATTCGAGAACAGGACATCACCATCGAATTCGCTCCAGACTTGAAACCATTGTTTGAGCACAAGTGGGCTGCCGACGCAATTCCGACACTCTCAAAGGAAGAGCTGGAAGCGTGCTTGCGCGCAGCGGAGGTCTACTGCGCGGACTTGCTGGAGGGGCAGTAGTGCATCTCACCAGATTAGCAATAAAGGGCTTCGGTCTGTTCGGTCAAAGGGACTTTACGATTCCGCCGAGTGGATTGACGTTAATTTATGGACAGAATGAATCAGGCAAATCTACATTGTTGGCATTTGTTAGAGCAATGATGTTCGAGCCGCAAAAAAAAGATCTTGCGCCCTACACTCCGCCAAACACCACGGATTTTGCTGGAACAATCAACCTGGTGAATGACAAAGGGAAACCGCTCGCAATCACACGACGCTTCGGTGGAAAAGGCGCGAAGAAGACGGACATCTTTTTCGACAGCAGAGCCATAGATTTGAGCCGCCTAGAGGAACTCTTCGGCGGAGCATCCAAGGAGTTGTTCAAAAACGTTTATGCTTTCAGTCTGACTGAACTTACGCAAATTGAAGGACTTCAACAAGATCAGGTAACAACGGCTCTCTACGGTGCCAGTGTTGGCGCAGGCATAAGTGGACTCTTGCGAGCCAAGGCGGAGTTGGAGAGCAACAAGCGAGATATATTTCTTCCAGCAGGAACCCAGCCGACTCTAAATCAGAAGCTCAAGGAACTGGCAGCGCTGAGAGAGAGAATTCAGGGTGCGCTGAACTCTGTTGCAACCTACGAGTTACTTGAGTTGGAGTTGCGGGAGTTCGAGACCGAAGTGCAAACGACGACCAAGCTTCTCGACGAACTTTCGGCGATGAATTCCGAGATAGATACAAAGCTAAAGAACTATCCATCCTGGCAGAGAGTTTGCGAGCTAAGAGCCTTGATTGGCGAGTCAAAAATTCCGGACGGTTTCAACCTTGCGGACTTTGACAGCTGCAAGGCACTAAACAGCACAGTGATCGAAATCGAAAGTCGAAAGGCTAAAACAATTTCGGAATTGCAAGGTTGTGCGCGAGAGCTGCTTGAACTCAAACGCCAACCGTCGGTGCTCGAACGGGCACAGCCAATCAAAGCGCTTCACCAAAGGTTTGCGGTATTCGATTCTGCAAGCGAAAGAGCAACTTTACTCGATCAACGATTGTCAACACTAAGACAGCAGCAAGGATTAGATCTGACGGAGCTAGGTATAGGGTGGGACGTACCTAGAGTTTTTATGGCTCTCGATTCTGGCCCCTCGATTGAGAGTGTTTCGGAATTCGAGAAACAATCGGCTGGGTTGGAGGCGTCACTTAGCCAAACCAAACAAAACGGACTTGCGCTGGCAAACCAAAAATCTGAGTTGCAGCAAAAGATCGAGCCTAAAAATGCAAAACTGCTCGAATATCAGTATGAGGAACACAATGTACTGCTCTCGGAGTTAACCTACGCGCGCAATGGGTTGGGAAAGTACAGAGCTGATCATAACGCCCATCAATACAAGCACCTCGAGCTCGAGAAGATCCGCGCAGAGATCCTCTCAGTCTGCGAGCGGATGGAGAACAAACTCTCGGGTCGCACCTTGCCTAATGTGATTCAGGATTATCGGAAATCCGTTCAGTCCCACGAAAAGTTGATTTTGCCAATTCGTTTAGAACAATTCTCAAAAGACCAAGTTCTACGAATCCAGCACGAGCATTCATCAGCAGAGGCAAAGAAGGAGAGTCTCCAGAGTGAGGTTTCTGCGGCAGAACTGCAATGCATTCAAAAACAACAGGAGCTGAACGAGACTTCGAACGCAATTGCTTGCCTCCCTCCGGAAAGCGCCGCAAGCTTCGAAAATGCAGACGAGATAGCGCAATCAAGCGTCAAGATGACAACTCTACTCGGAAGCGTTAAGAAGCTAGAGGACGAACAAAACGCACTTCGAAAGAAGTTGTCCGAATCACTGGGAAAGGTAATCGATGATTCGACAATCCAATCTCTCCACTCCTTTGACATGGAGGGTTTCAAAGTTACGGTCGACAGGCTCGATAAGACTATGTCTCAGAACCGCGCCGACCTTGCAGAGCGAAATCGACGTATCGCGGATGTTCAGGCTGGAGCGAATGCCCTTCGAGCCTCTCTTACGGCTATTCCAGTGACCTCAGAAACGGCAGTAGATGTTCGACAGAAAATCTCGACCATAGAAGAAGCGCAACGGCAGGCGAGTGCCATCCTCAAACACGTTAACTTGGTAGCAGAGCTTGAGTCGAAAGTTTCGAAGTTGTCCTCTCGTTTGAGTGAACTCGAAGGCGATCTTAAGCAAGTAGAACAGGAGAAGTCGACTTCTGCAAGCAGCTTCCTTATCATCACAGGACTGCTGACAGTTTTTGGAATCGCAATTACCTATCTTGTGTTCGCACACTATGGAGCGACCCCGGCAGCGCTTTCAGGCGGGGCAACGTTGCTCATTACTGGTTTCAGCTTTGGCCTAATCAAGAAAAACAAGGGCAATGAACAAATCAGAAACAGTCGACAAACTGAGTTGCGCACTAGTATCGAGAAGATTCGCGAAGAGTTTAGAGCAGCCCAAGCAGCTTTAAAGACTGCCACTGAACAACGAAATGAGTTGCATAATCCGATCGGCGTTGAAACTCTGAGCAAGCAAGTTATTGACGACTTTATCGAAAAGTCTCGGCAAGAAGTCGATGCGGCGCAACAACTTGAGAAGGAATTACTAAGTCGTGAAGCGACTGCAAGCCAGCTAGCGAAGCAAGAAAGCTTGCTCATTCAAGAACAGAATTTGTTAAGGACCATTCTCGTCGAAAGGGACGAACTGGAATGTAAGTGGAGATCATGTTGCGATATCGGTTGCACTCAGCTAAGCGGCTCTGCGTTCGAAGTAGTCGACCGTGCACGGGCGCTTACCGGACTAGCAGGTCAATTGAACACACTGCAACAGAAGCACGAAGCCCTGATTGCTGAGCAAACGACAGTAGCTCAGAACCAAAAGTTATTGCTTCCGGACCTCATTTCACCGCTTTCGGCATTCAATGAAATCTCCATTGAGGTCACGAACTGGCTAACAGCTTATAACAATGCTCGAAGCCAGCAAAGAGGCGCAATCGAGCTGCAAGCAAAAGAGAAAGAGTTGAATGCAAGTTTATCAGCGCTCCGCCAACAGCTGGAGGCGAAGACTCAACTCCTAACTGACTCGCAAGAAGCTTGCACAAACTCTCTAATCGAATGGGCTCAGTTTCTGACGAACTTAGGACTACCCGCGGACCTGCCATTCGATGTAGCAAAATCGATATTCGCTGAAATAGAGCTGCTCCGCATCATGCTGAATGACTATGCCGAGTTACTGGATGGCGCGGCAAACCTGGCAGAGGTCCTTAAGACTTATAGGAGCAACGTCTGCCGAATTCAACAACTCTCGTCTTTCGCAAATCCTGCATACACTCATGAAACAGTTGCACAGGCAGTAATGGAGTTTATTGACTTAATCGATCGTACTGAGGTAACAAAAAGCGTTAATCAAAATCTGAAGCAGGAAATCTCATCCCTTCAGGAACAATTGGCGAATGTTTGCGCTGCTGAAAGCGCGAACGTGAAGTCAATGAATCAGTGGTTGTCTGAACAGTCGAAGTTACAACTCGACTGGCGGGCATGGCTTTTATCGCATCAATTGGATTCCACACTCGAACACAGAGAAGCAGTCAAAGTTCTCGGGAAGTTACGCGCAATAGAGAACAGAGAAGGCGAGATCCACAAACTCGGTCAAGACTTGTCTACTGAACGCACAATCCTCGCAGAGTTTGAGAAATCCACACTTGAACTAGCGGAGGCACTCAACCTGCCTCAGCCACCAAAAACCAAGATTCGGGAAACGGCTCAAAATCTTTATTCCATTCTGGTGACCGCAGAGAAAACAGAGGACGAATTTCAGAAACTGGAAGAAAGAAGGCTTAGTCTTCAACAAAGTGCAAAGGACGATGAGAGTAAGATCCAGCAGCACAAATCGGCTATGGAGCACATTCTAAAATCCTATGGTTGCGGCAGCTTGGAAGACATGAACGTCATCTCAAAGCGACTAACAGCTTCGGAGAAGCATCTATCAGAGATGCAGGGGCTAGTAGGGAACCTTTGCAGAATACTTTCAGCCAAAGATGAGAAACAACTCGAGGACATCTTCGCCGACTTCAACAAATATGAGTCCCTCACGTTTTTAGAATCCCGAGAGAAGGAGATATCGGCACTCAAGAAGAAACTCGGTTCGACGGGCAATAAAAACGACGAAGAATCTTTAACGTATAAACTTGCGCGCAAACGAAACGAAATGGAGACACTCATCAATTCGCGCGACTTGAATAAATTACGGACGCAAGAGCAAACATTGCTAACGGAAATCCAGCAACTGTCTCTTGATTGGATTCGACTTACAATGGCCGAATCCTTGCTTGTCCGTGCAAGAAAGCGTTTTGAAACCGAGTCTCAGCCTCAAGTTATCGCCGCCGCTTCGCAGATTTTTTCGAAGATTACCGACGGAAAATACACTCGAATACAGGCTGATTCTAAAGCAAAGACTATCGATGCCATTACTGCCGACCATAAGCCAGTCTCCTCGACTGTACTGAGCACCGGGGCGCGCGAGCAACTTTACCTAGCACTGAGGTTTGCATTTATTCAACATAGAGCAGCGAGCTGCGAACCATTACCCGTCATCATGGACGACATTTTGGTTAACTTTGACTATCACCGTGCGCTCCGAGCTATTGGCGCAATACAAGAGCTTTCTGAAACGCACCAAGTGCTGTTCTTCAGTTGTCATCCCGCAACGGTTGCATATTTCAGGCAGGCTGTTCCAGATGCAAACATTATCAACCTCAATAATAGTTCGATCGATCATGTCCTGGCTGGCTACGTCAATAGCCTGACGCAAGGAAGCCCCCTGGAGTCGACGGAGCAAGCACCTCAGCCCGACGAGTCAAAGTCTGCTTCTAATACTAGCGACATGCAGCGCAAGAGACCAACGACATCGAGCGTAGCTGTTGATATCGCAAGTAACGAGTTCGATCGCAACGCAAGTTTTTCAGATGACAGACGAGCTCCATCGGCAGCGGCTTACAGAGTAGCTTCCAGCTCGGGAGCTTCATCTCCCAAACCCAACACGCGCGAAGACAATCCAATGGCTCCGGACACATCCACGGAGTTCGTCGGCGATCAATCGCCCATCCCGTGCGCTTCACCTTCAGATCAAGCAGACGTGCCCCGAGAGCATATCTCACTAGATACACTGGAATTGTGTTTACACACTTTCCGCAAGTTAATACTTCAAAATCTGGATCAAGAGGTTTCGCTGCTCAAGAATTTGTGCAACGAGAGCATCAATCTTATTCGTCGCGCAGAACGTAAATTTGTGAAAGAGGAGACAGGCTTTCTCCGATTACGCGATCTCATCCATTCGCAAAAGTTTGAGGAGGCTCGAACACTGCTTGAGGATGCGCTGGATGACGATGACGAACAGCGGCTAGAACCAGCGGATACTTTGTTAGAACTCGGAGTTCAGCTTAATTTCGTAAGCGACTACAGCAGTGCAGTCATCGTTTGGCGTGCGGCCGAGGAAGTTACGAAATACATTCCGTGCCCCCCCTTCAGTGAAGGTAGCTGTGCTGTCGCATAAGGCAGTTTCTCTATCCCGAATGGGTCGCCCCTGGTCAGAGGTACAAGTTCTTTTCAGAGCTGCGAGCAAAGCAGCGGACGGGCTTTCTGATGCAATTAACCAATTAGTTGTCTACAACAGCTGCGCCGATTGTGCTTGGGAGAACAACGCCTACGGTATGGCGCTTGAACATAAGAAAAAAGCGCTAATGGTGGTGCAAGAATTGTGTGGCACGGATAGTGATGAGGCGGAAATTCTGAGAAAGGACATCTCAAGCATAGGCACTTTAATCGGGTCTCAGAACTAGGTCCATCCCCGGTGTTGACATGTTGTCAACAGCAACTATCCACTCCAATTGACTGTTCTCCATTCCGAATGAATCCGCTGGAGCGCGTCGCGGTGAAACGTGCATAAATCTGGGCATAGAAGGAATAGTCCGTTTCCCAATCAGGAAAGCGTATGACATCCAAAGAAAACTCATGGTTGCCAGATCCCGACTTCGACGATTATGAAACGCGTCAGTATTTTGAAGCGCGCAGAGCAAAGTACGCGCACATTGAGGCTGATGCCGACGCAATTGAGCTCCTTGATGATGGCGCTGAGTTGAACACAATCTGCGAGGGCTCCGCCCCTGAAGTTTCGACCACAAGAGATGATGATGCAATATCCGCCAGCAATCTAAACTCACGCGGACTGCTCTTTGCCAGACGAGGAGTACACTCCAATGCTATGGCGGAGTTCAGCCGCGCAATCCAACTAGATCCGACGAATGAGACCTACTTCTTCAATCGGGCAGTATCGAGAAGGGCGCAAGAAGATTATCATGGCGCGCTTGCGGACTTTTCAGAAGCAATTCATCTCGAACCAAAGCCCCGTAGTCTAAACTCAAGAGGGCTGCTCTTTGCACAACTAGGAGATCATTCTAAAGCCATTGCGGATTTTAGCTACGCGATCCAAATAGACCCGACGTATGAGAGGTGCTTCTTCAATCGGGCAGTATCACGAAAGGCGCAAAAAGATTATGACGGCGCTTTTGCAGACTTTTCGGAAGTCATAGGTCTCGAACCCGAAGATGACATCAGTTTACTCGCACGAGGAATGCTATACGCTCGAATGGGAGAACACGCGAAGGCCATTGCAGATTTTAGTCTCGCAATTCAACTGAATCCAAAAGAGAAAGCCTATTTTCAAAATCGCGCTGAATCAAGAACAGCACAAGCCGACTACGCTGGCGCGATTGCGGACTATTCAGAAGCAATCAGCCTTGCTCCGAAAGATGCCTGTTGAGCGACAATATGAATGTCCGCTTGGCGTCGCCCGGTCGCACTACCCCAAATTAATGAGTGCAGGCTTCTAG
>JAIELX010000023.1 GCA_019752635.1 Candidatus Obscuribacterales bacterium
GCACAATGAAGCGACCACATCCACCTCTGGAATTGAATTTCTGAAACATCTGTTTCAATCGCTACGCCTCTTAGTGACTACATACCGATCTTCCGCATCCACCAACACTGGAAATCAACACTCACACTCAAGATACAGGGACAAGAGTCGCTCCAGCCAAGAAACGGATGTACAGCAGCTCCCGGCTCTACGCCGCCGTTTAGTAGCTGGTGGGCAAAATGGAAACGCAGAGGGTTACCTCTGCGCTTCCACCCGCTTTAAGCGGCCCTCACGGTTAGCCGTTGGCAGTCGCCGCGTTCTCCGTGGACGAAGGAGTCGGCCGAGCCACCACTAGCGCACCGCCTTGCTCCGGACGCTGAACATCGAACGTCAGAACCGAACCGTCGACCAGAGCGGTCAATCTGTCTCCAGACTGCGCCTGACCGGACAGAATGAGGTCCGACAGAGGGTCTTCCAGATTCCGCTGCAGAGCCCGACGCATAGGTCGCGCACCGAACTTGGGATCGTAGCCCTTCACGAGCAACAAATCCCTCGCCGAATCTTCCAGTGCCAGAGTCAGCTGCCGGTGAGCGAGCTTTTGCCGCGTTTTCTCAAGCATGAGCTCAAGTATCGCCACCATGTCTTGGCGACTGAGTCGATTGAAACAGATCGTCTCATCGAGCCGATTGATGAACTCGGGCGGGAAGACGCGATGGAACTCCGGTGCAATCAAGCTGAGCAACAGCTCCTGGCTTGCATCCTCCGACGCATTCATCAGCTTTTCGGCCGCCAGGTTGGACGTCATGACGATGACGGTATTGCGGAAGTCGGTAGTCCGCCCCTGGCTGTCGGTGAGCCTGCCGTCCTCCATGATTTGCAGCAGCATGTTGTACACGTCGGGATGCGCCTTCTCGATTTCGTCGAGCAGCACAACAGAGTAAGGACGCCGCCGAACTGCCTCCGTCAGCTTGCCTCCGTCTTCGAAGCCGACATAGCCGGGAGGTGCGCCAATCAGCTTCGCCACGGAGTGACGCTCCGAGAACTCCGACATGTCCAGGCGCACAAAGTCATCTTCCTTGCCGAACAGAAACGCTTGTAGCGCCCTCACGAGCTCCGTCTTGCCCACCCCGGTCGGACCGGTGAAGAGAAACGCGCCAGCGGGACGCTTCTCGTCTTTGAGCCCCGCACGCGCGCGGCGGATGGCCCGCGCCAGGGCGGAGATAGCAGCCTTCTGGCTAATGACGCGCCTTTCCAGCTCCCCCTCCATTGAGAGCAAGCGCTTCGTTTCATCGTCGGTAAGTCGGCACACCGGAATGCCGGTCGCGAGGCTGACGACCTCGGCGATGTGCTCGCCGGTGACTTGCGGCAGCTCGCGCTCTACAGGAGCCGCAGCCTCTGCCGCAGCTTCCGTGACGGGAACCCGCCCTTCCGTAACATCCACTCCGGCATCCGTCAGAGCCTGCACCTGTCCGCCACCAGGAGCGGTGTCCGTGCCCGTCGTCGCAGCGGCGGCGGCAGCGGCGGCGGCAGCGGCAGCCGCCATTTCCACTTCCATCGCCACCTTGCTCGCCGCCTCGTCCAACAAGTCGATCGCCTTATCTGGCAAGAAGCGGTCCGCGATGTAGCGCGTCGACAGCTCGACACACTGCGCGATGGCTTCGTCAGTGATCGCGACGCCATGGTGCTTGGCGTAGGTTTCACGCAGCCCGCGCAGAATCTGAACAGTCTCCTCCGGCGAAGGCGGATCGACAGTTACCGCCCGGAACCGACGCGACAGAGCCGCGTCCTGATTCTCGATGAGCTTGCGGTACTCCGTCAGTGTGGTGGCACCGATAGTGGACAGCTCTCCACGAGCAAGCGCGGGCTTAAAAGCGTTGGCCGCATCCAGACTGCCTCCACCGGTCGCGCCCGCGCCAAGCATCGTGTGCAATTCGTCGATGAAGAGAATGACCTTGCCGTCCTTCTTCACCTCGGCAATCAAGCGCTTCAGCCGCTCCTCAAACTGGCCTCGCAGGCTGGAGCCCGCCACCAGACCGGTCATGTCGATCTGCACGACGCGCTTTTCGGCCAACTTGCGAGGAACGCGCCCTGCAGCGATTCGTTGCGCGAGTCCTTCCACCACTGCGGTTTTACCAACGCCCGGTTCACCGATCAAGACAGGGTTGTTCTTGGTCTTGCGACCTAGAATGCGGATGACCTGCGTCACCTCCCGCTCTCTGCCGATCACAGGACTCAGCTTCCCTTCACGGGCCAGCGCTGTGAGATCGATACCGAACTCGTCCAGCACACGGTTCTTCTTTTTCTTCTCGCCCGGACCAGCGGCGTCGTCGCCTCCGGCCGGCGCTACTTCATCGGCAGGGGCGTTCCCGGCGGAGAGAAACTTGACCAGTTCGGACTTAACGAACTCAACGTGCTCGGCGTTTGAGCCGGCAGTTGCAAGCGCAGACGCGACGCCGGTGTTACCCGTGACGAGTGCCAGGAGCATAGCTTCTGGTCCAAGCTGCTGCACCTCGTATCTGGCAGTGATATCACCAGCAGCGCCCAGCGCATCCGCCAGCTCCTGCGACATGAGCGCCTTCACTTCAGGAAGAGCGAACTCGTAGACTCGGCTCGGCCGGCTGCGGGCCTGAGCAGAGGACCGCAGAGATTCCGGGTCCGCCTTGACGAACTTGAGAATCTGCGCTGCGCGCGAGGTTCCTTCCAGCAAAATCCCGAGCGTCAAAGCAACGCCGTCAATGGCGTTGCGATTGATTTTCCGCGACTCAGCCGCGGCAAGAACGAACCCCTGCCGCAGCTGGGTGTTGATGTCGAACATGATTCAGTTCCTCTCAGGTAACCGGCAACTTAGAACTGGCGCTGCGTGAAAAGGGGAGGTCTGAGGAAGAAGATGATCTCATTGTCCAGGACATCGTTCGGAGTCTTGCCCTGTTCAATGGCGTGCCAGCGGATGAACTGCCAAACTGCCAACCCGGAGATAAACTCCGCAGTCGGACCTACCGATACCGATGCACCGCAGGCCGAAACCTCTGCGACCTCATCGCTGTAGAGTGTGCTTTCCCACCCTTTGACGTGAGTCGGTCGGGTCGGAACGATGGTATGAACTCGTCCCTGATCGCTACCCATGCGCGTCTCGATCATGAGCTTGGTGCGCATCTTGTAGCGAATGCCCTTATCCCAGATCTCCTTGCGAGAGGCCATGCTGTCGGTCAGCAGGAAGACCACGTCACCCAGCGCCTGCGTGCCGTCAACACGCTCATTGTGCGTGTTGATCTGCAGGCCGGTGTGCGCCTTGACCAGTGCGGCCAATGCGTCTACTTTGAACGCACCGATGTCCGACTGACTGTAGGCTTGATTGGCGATGTTGTGAGCTTCGACCTTGTCGAAATCCCAAACGTGAATGTTCTCCAGTCCCAACTTTGCCAGAGCAAGGACGATGCGCGAACCGGTGGCACCGGCTCCAATGACGTCGATACGTTTGTTGCCGAAAGTATCACGCGAGAAGACGTCGATGTGACGAGAAATGTCGATGTTGTTCATTCTTGAACAGCCCTTTTCTAAACGCGAGCGAGGACCGCCGGTACCGGTGGCGCATGACGCGCCCCGACCGGCTAAGCGGAGGAGACAAAGAACCGGCGGCAAGATTCCATTTCAAGAACCTTGCCGCCGCGTGGCCGAGCTAGAGCCCTAGCAACCATTCCCAGAACCCCTTCTCCTCTCCTTGATCCGGCTTAACGGCTTTTCTCCGCGGCGGCGAGTTCGGTGCGACACTCTTGTTCTCAGGCGGTGGAGACGAAGCCTGCGGCAACGGTTGTGTCGGCTGCGGGTTCGGCGGCACGGAGTTGCTCTTCTCCGCAGGAACTGGCGCGGCGGACGGATCACTCGATTCTTTGTCCGCGGAGATCACTTGCACATCGGCCGCTTTGCCGGAGCCACCGAAGAGCGACTCCAACCAACCGACCACCACCGGCGGTGTGCGCTCGGTCACCTTGGCGGCGAACTCTGCAAGCACTTCCTTGCGGAGCTGCTCGCTTGGACGAAGAACCTCCGGCAACCCGCCATAATTCACCGAGGAACCGCACGCAGAGGAACCGCATGAAGACGAACCGCAGTCGACAAGCGTCGCCACCGCAACCGCCTCCGCCGAGCCCTCCACAGCGACACTGACCGGCGAGGCAGTTTTAGGCGCGCCAGACGAACCGTGCACCTTGAACTGCGTACAATCCAGAACTCGTCCGCCGTCAGCATCGAGAACGGCCCAGGGGACATCTTTGATGCGATAGCCCTTGTCATAGTAGTGGATGGCGAAGTCGGCACGCCCATACTTGTTGAAGATTCCCCGAATGTACCAGGGCAATCCTTCACGGCCGAACCGCTCCATCGTGCGCTCGTCGGTGAACGACGGCCAGGTACCCATTCGCACATGGGAGTGGCCCCAGAACCGCAAGCGATTCGCCAACTCCAGACCTTGATCGCCTTGCTCAATGAGCTCCATCACGAGTTTGTTCTGCCCGTCGACCGAAAGCTCCGTTTCGGTGGCAGTCACTTCCTGTTCGAGCAGGAAAACTTTGTCGATCAGGAAGTCCCCGCCAGCCACTTGCTCAGCGGTGCCGAGCCAACCGACCTCTTTACCGGCGATTTCCACGAACAGAAGCATTCGCCTGAACGCATCCGCCGAAAGGTAGATGGTGGGACTGGCGGCGATCAGCTCGGCGACAGGACGGAACGCGTGCGGATGCAATGGAGCATCGGACTGAAACATCCGAAACACGGGTTCCTTAGTCGGGTCATTGTCTTTGTCGCCGTAGCCGGGGACAAAGTCGTCACCGGCCGGCTCTCTACCGACGGGTTGCTCCGGTTTTGGACCGTCGGATGAAGAAGCTACACTGTTAAAGAATGGAATCATTGCAACTTCCTCACTTCTCATAACGCTTAGAATTGCTGGTCGAAAGATGCCGCGACTCCTGCTTTTGCACCGCCGGCCAGCAGTTCAGATACTTACCGGCCTCATCGCTATTCACGGTTTGGATGAATTGGATCGCAAGCTCGGCAACCACGCAAAATTCCAGCTGCGCAATAAGCTGAATGAAGGTTTCCTGCATGTCAGTTGCGATCGGAGAACCATCCTGAAGCACATAGGGTGCTTGCATGGACGGCTTCCACGCGTCAACCTGCCGCGTCTGGTTGTGCCAGCGAATCGGAGAAGCACTGCTGCCGGTATCAATCACTATGAGAAATGAACCGATGTCGCGAGTCTCTCCATCGGGAGCCGTAGCGTGCAGCCCTACAGTGTGGACCAGGATGGAGCCGTTGATCACACGCACAGCCGCCACTTCGGGCACGGCGCGTAAACGCCGATACTCCTGCGCAGCCAATGTACGCCGAACGTCGAGATCGGCCGAGGTTGACGCAAGGAAGTCCTTGCGGCTCAGCTCGGCATACTTTGCGCCCAAGCCCGGCATGAGCTTCTGCAGCTCATCCAAACTGGACTGAGCGCTATCCAGCTGCGACTTCAGTCGTTGCTTGGACGCTTTGATGTAGGCGGCACGAGCGCTGTCGGTAGCGGGATCTCTCGGCTTGACTGCCGGTGCGGCAGAACCCTTGATCGGCTCTTTCATCTTTCCGACTTTCACCACTGTACGGGTTTTAAGAACGACTTCCACCATGTCCTGAAAGTCCGTATTGGTCTCCTCGGCTTGGGCGTCAAGCAGTTCAAGCACCAGAGCCATCTGGTCATGACCAACAACGATGTCCTGGTTCCAGTCGTAGAAGATAACCCCGTTCTCGCTCAGCTTGCGTCGCTGCGCCTCGTCGATGCGTTTCAGAATACAACTCTTCATTACGCGTCCCCTTTCTGCGGCAAAGGCGCGACAGGCACCACCGGCCACTTGCTGATGTGCTGCCCCCAGCTATCATTGACGTTAACAGACTCGACGAAGGCAATTGCCAATTCGATTGCTGCACCGTAGTGCCGGCTGCGAAGGAGCATATGCACTTCGTCCTTAGCCGAACCGAGGCAAGCCAACCCCTCGCTGTTGACGTGAGGAGCGTTCATAAGACCGTGGGGAGTCTTTACCAGCCGGGTCCTGTTCTTCCAGTAGATCGCCGCACCATCCACCGGAATGTAGATGTCGAAGGCTCCGATCTCGTGCACGTTCTTCGTGCTCGGGTCCGTGCAGAAGATCGTATCGGTCTTAACCAGCAACCACGCATCCTTGTGGTACTCGATCCCTTTCACCTTCGGAATCGCAAGCACGCCATCGAACTCGCTACCCAGCTCGGCGTCAGGTCCCATGGTCAGGCGGAACCAGTCTTTCTGCCTTGCAATGGTAGCCGCCAGACAACCGGAATACTCTTTGCGAGCACGAGTGAGAGCAACTCCCAGATGCTTGTCTGCTTTGGCACTCTCCCGCACATCCGGCGGACACTGGCGAACGCATTCCGTGGTGAACCGGTCCGCGATTGCGTCTTCCAGCTCAGCTTCGGTGAGCGTCGGAAATCGCTCGATTTCCTCCCGCACATATTGCAGCAAGCGAATAAGGGTTGCCGCATCGGCTCGAGTTCCGAACTTTATCAGTTCGTGCCCGACGTATAAGTTGCGATTCAACAGCTCTCCGACCAGGTAGCCATCGGGATCGGTCAGCGGCAACCCCATCGTCGAAGGGTAGAAGCTCGTACCGGTCGCACTCAGAGCGGCGCCGAAGAGCTTAGCCGGAGCCTTCGCCAGTGGTGTACCCGTAGGTCCGCTGTGAAACATCACATGAAACTTGCCGTCCCCAACCGGGCGAGAGGCTGCCCCATTCTTGTGCCAGACAACGATATCGGTACCGACCACCGGAAGCAGAAGTTCTGCAAACAGTGTTTCGATAACTTCTCGCCGTCGCCCGGAGAATCCCCGGCTTGTAACCTTGCGTTGAGCATTCGGTCGTGAAGCCGAGTTCTTATTCAGTTCGGCGCAAATCAACCGCAGCTTTTCCGGAACCCGAATCTCATCGGCCGCGTGCTGCAGCAAGCGAACCAGAAGCGCGAGCCCCGGGTTGCGTTTGCGATTTTGCAGCAAAGTGCGGAAGAAGCGGATGAGACCGCCATTACCCAGTAGCGTGTTTGCGCGCTTATCTTCCAGGTCCTGCCCCAGAATGTCCGGATGCAGGTAAAGATTGTTCTCCAAGAGTTCGCCGACAACAAATTGTCCGTCTCTGTCAAAGATTGGCATGCCGAGACCGGAGGGCTTCCAGGAGGTGGTGTCGGCCGCTACGGGTGCGCCACACAACTTGGACGGCGCAGAGACTCGGCCCTTATCCGCGGCAGCCGACCAGAAGAACACATGAAACGAGCTGTCGCTAATCGGCTCTTGCGCGCCCCAACCACTGTGCACGCGAATGTTCTTGCGCACCGCTGGCAGTAGCACTTCACGCACGACATCGCTCACGATCTCTTTGTCAGGAAGCGGTCCCGTATCGACTCGAAGACCGGCGGTCTCCTCGTCGGTTTCCGCAGCATAACGAAGAATCACCTCGTCCATGTCGTCAAGCGCCATCGGCACGCACCAGACTACCGTTGCTTTCAGCTGCGCAAGCGCTGCGCGCAATTGCTTGCCCGAGATGCTCACACCGGCCAGCTGACTTGGAGCAAGTTTTTCGTAGAGTGGAATGTCCGCATCTTCGACCTTGTTGCCAGTGACCGTGAAGGGCACATTGGCAGACTTGAGCGCCTCAATCTGAGCGTCAGTCAAATAACGAATCAAGTAGTCCTTGTTCGAGTGCGGGCGAAATCCGGAGTGGCGACGGCTCAAGATGAAACCGAGTCCCAGGAGAAACACCAACAGCGAACCGGCGCAGATGCCAATGCTGAGGGCGTCCACAGGGATCGCGATACTACCGATCACGAAGGAGAGAGCCGAGAAATCGGTCATTTAGCTATCCTTTCCAAAGTCGCCACTCCCTATGGAGCGGCGACTCGGTAAACGGCAGAGCGAAAGGAGAGTCGGAAAGGAGTTTGCCTTATCGCTAGCGCGATCTGGCAAGCACGGCATCGACGGGCGGCGCCAACGCAGCCACCGCCCGTCTCTCCGGAACTCAGTTACCGACAACCGGACGCAACAGAAGGATCGTGCGACCGTCGGTGACGATGGCGTCATCCTTCACCGGCTCGCCGCTCATACGAATCTCGTAACCGTTGCTATCGAAGCCTGCGGTCTGCAGCACTTCGCGAACGGTCCACGACTTACCGCCGTCGAGAACAAGCTTCTTGATGTTGCCGGCAACACCTGCATTTACGGTGATGGACGCCGCCTGTTCGGCGACAGGCGTCTTCGAAATGACCAGCTTGGTTCCCTCGGTAGAGGTGCCGCTGTTGGTCGTGTTGGGCTTGTTTTGCGTGGACATGGCTTAAGTCTTTCTTTATCTGCTGACAATCGAAACAACCTGTCGGATTATCGACAGAACTGGCGCAAGCGAATGAATCTGGAGGAAGCGGTATGTCCCGGAGGACGCAGTTGAGTTAATGCGGAGCGAAAAGAAAAGAGGCAACCACAACCTTAACGTCAGCGTTAGCGCCGAACAATACGCCCCCCGGAGCACGGCGAACCGTGGAGGTCATTGAGAGGCATGTCATTCGGCGCTAGTCCTCAGAACGATAAGACACAGCTTAGCCGAACACTGTTTCGACAGCCACGCTATGTCTTGACTAGCTATTCGTCACGCTTATCCGTCTTCATCTTCCTCCTGGCGGTGCGCTGGAAGAACGGAAGCAGACGCACGGAGTTCAGCAAGAAAACCACCTCAGACCCGGAATGAACCAGCGCGGCCAAGATCGGGCTAAGAAGCCCGAAGAAAGCCAAGCCCATTCCCAGCGCATCAACGGTGATCGTGCCGACAAAGTTCATCAGAATAATCCGCCGACACTGTCTTGCGACACGAATAGTATCGACCAACTTATTAAGATTGTTGCCAATAAGCATGACGTCGGCGCTCTCAAGCGCGACATCCGCACCCGAACCCATCGCGATGCCTACATGAGCCTCCGTCAATGCAGGAGCGTCGTTCACTCCGTCGCCCACCATGGCGACCTTCAGCCCCGGGCGCTTGAGCTCACGAACACGGTTGAACTTGTCCTCCGGTGTCATACCGAAGCAGTAGTCCTTAAAGTCCAATTGTTCCGCCACTCGACGAACAGCAGCTTCGTTGTCGCCGGAGTAGAGCAGCGTGCACACGCCAAGCTCTCGCAAGTCTCGCAGAGCCTGGTAAGCCTCCTTACGAACCTTGTCGGCTACGTGCATCGAACCAAGATAAAGCCCGTCGTAAGCGACGAACACCTCGCTCAGCGCCGCGGTTTCTTCGCCTGCAGGCACTTCCACACCACTGGTCAAAAGCAGCTTGCGATTGCCAGCAAGAACTTTCTTGCCGTCAAACAGGCAACGAATGCCCAATCCAGGCAATACGTCAAGATCGGAAGCCCGGGTTTTCTCCACGCTGTGGTCAGCGGCGCAAGCTCGCACGGCTCTTGCGATCGGGTGCTCAGACAGGCTCTCGGCAGCCGCTGCGATTCGCACCAGGTCGCGCTCCGCCACCCCGGGCGCAGGACGGATGGACACTACGCGGGGCGCACCATAGGTCAGGGTGCCGGTCTTGTCGAACACAACCGTGTTCACTTCAGCTAGCTGTTCAACATACGCGCCACCCTTGATGATGACACCCATGCGAGCGGCGCGCCCGATCGCACCGTAAATCGCCAGAGGAGTGCCGGCGGCAATGCCGCATGCCCCGGAAACAATTACGACCGAGATGGTTTGATGCGCGTCACCGGTGACGAACCAGGTGACAGCAGCCATGGCTAACGAAAAGTACACCAGCCAGGCAGAAAGGCGATCCGCCAGACGCTGCACGTTACCGCGGTTACTTTCCGCTTCTTTTACTGCGGCAATCACTTTGCCGAAGACGGTCTCCTTACCGACCGACTCGACGCAGACCTCAATGGCACCCCCGTGGTTGACGCTACCGGCAAAGACGCGCGCCCCTCGCTGTTTCTCGATAGGCAGCGCCTCGCCGGTGATGGTGGACTCGTCAACAAAAGAGCGGCCGGCAACAACAACACCGTCCACTACGACACGACCGCCCGGCTTGATTAAAACCACGTCGCCAACAAGAACCTCCGCCAGAGGCACTTCCTTCAGTTCGCCGCCATCGCGCCGCACAAATGCGGTTAACGGCAACAGATCAAGCAGGGTGCGAATGGAATGCTTACCGCGAAAGATGGTGAATTTCTCCAACTCCTCAGCAATGAGGACAAAAAAAATGATCACCAGCGTGGTGAACGCTTCGCCGAGCGCCACGGCAGCGACAATGGCGATTGTCATCGACAAACCCATAGTCATACGCCTGGCGAGAATCGCCGAGAACGCTTCGCGGTAGATGGGAAAACCGAGAACAAGTGCAGCAATCAAGCCACACAGTTGTACGCCTGCAATCAGCGGCACTAAATTCACCCATAACAGGCCGATGAGCAGAGCCGTGACCAGGATTCGCAGAGTGTCAAAGACACTCGGGCGATACGAGCCAGTTTGTTTTTGCTCTTCATGACAGGATGGCATGTGACAGCCTTGATCCATCGGAATCCTCCCAGTCACCTGCGCAGGCAGGTATTAGCCACTGAACCGCAAGGGGTTTCGCTTGCGATTGCTGTTATGCGATCACGAGCGGAGACGGGTTTGTGGCGAATTACTTAGGGCTGAATAACGAAAGAGAATCAGAAGACAATTAACGGCAAAAACATAATTCCTTGAGATAGCGCAGTTCAAGAAGGCAAGAGGGACACCTCTTTTCAGCCGTTTTGCAGCAGAGGATCGCAATCACCCGCTGCATCGCAAAATCGCGCTCCGGACTTCCAAAGCGCTCCTGATTGCGCCGCTGACCAATATCGAAACCTGCATCGCAACGCTGCGTGAACTATTGAGCTGCAAAGAGAACTGCTAAGAATTGCCCAGCACGGCGTCACGGAAATGCCACCGCCTCTGTGTATATCTATCCAAGCGAGCCGAGCACTTATCGAGCCGCCGCCGCAAAGAGGCCTGTGCCGTTCCGCGCGGACGACGCTTGCCGAAGAGCCGGGGCGCCTATAAACAAAACAAGAAGGTGGTAAAATTCCGGCATGCCAAAAATCAATGTATTGCCCGATTTTATTGCCAGCCAGATCGCGGCAGGCGAGGTCGTTGAGCGACCTTCGTCAGTCGTTAAAGAGCTGGTCGAAAACTCTATAGACGCAGGTGCATCACAAATCGAGATAGCGATCAGCTCCGATTGTCGTGACATCCGCATCGCCGACGACGGATGCGGTATGTTGCCGGAGGATGCAGCACTGGCATTTCAACGACATGCCACCTCGAAGCTGATCTCCGCCGACGATCTTTCGCGCATAAAAACACTTGGTTTTCGCGGCGAGGCATTGCCGAGCATTGCATCGGTTGCTCGCGTCACTTGTTTGACCAGAACACTAGACCAAGCAACCGGTACAAAAATTCTCGCCAGCGAAGGCGAGATCAAGACCATGGGCACCGGCTGCGCACCCGGGACAGTGATCGAAATTTCCGACTTGTTCTATAACGTTCCGGCACGTCTTAAGTTTTTAAAGAAACCAGGCACCGAATTCGCCCACATCCACGAGACTGTGCAGGCATTGGCCATCGCCCATCCGAAGATCGTTTTCCAACTGATTAACGACGGCGAAGTTGTGCTAAAGACTTCCGGCTCAGGAAAGCTGGCCGAAGCGATGGTCGAAATTGGCATGTTGAGCGGCCGCGAAGAGCTGGTCACAATCACCGGAGTGGACATGCGCTATACCATGGCGGTGTACGGTTATGCCGCACGAGCGCCACATTGTCGCGGGGACCGTAAAGGAATTCTCACGATAGTCAACAATCGCCCCGTTAAATGCCAACTGACCTACAAGGCGCTGGACTACGCTTATTCAGACCTGATACCAAAAGGAAAACATCCAGTTGCAGTAGTGACGATCACAATCGATCCCAATCAGGTGGATGTGAACGTTCACCCGACCAAAAAGGAAATCAAATATAGCAACTCCAGCGACGTCTACGTAAGCATCCAAAAGGCGCTTACTTACGCGACGAGACAACCGGCTGCCGAGGCGCCGGCTCAGCAAGCCGGACAACAAGAAGAGTCCTTCGCACCGGAATCATCGTCCACTGTTGCAGAGCAAGACGCCAGCACCATGCAATACCATAGGCCGCTCGGCATCTCAGCGCCACCGGCGGGCGGACAACTCTCAACAGGGGAGATTCGAACGAACTCTCAGACCGGCGGCGCACCGGAAACCAGCATCGTCGATCGCCGCGATCAACAAGGCAATCGCACATTGCAGCGCATTCAACAGCTTGGCTTACGCGATCGATTCTCCTACAACACGCCCAGTCGTATTACCGGATCTCATACGATTCCTCATCTGAATATCTCGCGACAGCCGGCCGGGCTACCGCACGACTGGCGGATGGTCGGTTACATCTATAACACCTACATGCTTTTTGAAACACCGGAAGGCTTCAAGGTGATAGAGCAGCACATCGCTCATGAAAGAGTGTTATATGAACGGCAACTGGCCAAGCAACAAACTGCAGGGCGAACAACGGAAGCAGTGCAACATTTGGTAATTTCGGCACCATTAGAATTGAGCCCGTCGCAAAAAGCAGCACTGGCGGACAATTTGGAAGCCATCAAATCGTTCGGATTTGATTTTGACTTTCAACCGAATCGCATAGCTTGTACATGCGTACCGCTGGAACTCGCTACCAGAGACTACGCCGGCACAGTACAGCAAATGATCGAACAGCTGTTGAACTGTGATCGCAGCGACTTCTCTTTAGAAGCGACCAAGTCGATTGCATGCCAGGCCGCAATAAAGAACGGCATGGCACTGTCCGACACGGAAATCAGCGAACTGATAGCCGAATGGTACACCTGTGAACGCAACGACACCTGCCCGCACGGTCGACCAATCTGCCTGACTTTTTCGAAGGACAAGCTGTTCCAACTCTTCCACAGCAACTAACCTCCAAACTGCCGAAATGTGGTTTACAAGAGAATGGCGACCACGAAAGAATTTCTGCAGATTTTCTACAGCGTCGTTGCAACGTATATACGGAAGACGTCAGGCGGGTCCAACTTGACTTCCGTGCGTTAAGGAGCGCGAAGACAACAAAAGTTGCCACCCCGCAGCCCCTTGCTCAACAACCATTTACAGAAGGGTACTAATTGCGGCAGTTAGCGTCGCGCCACCACATGTGATGTGTGCAATCAGCAAAATTCTTGCCAAGAGCACATCACAACTCGCGCAGGCTCGCAGCACCTTCCGCTTGTCAGCCGACATCCAGAAGTCCAATCCCACAAGACACAGGACTGGTGCCGCTGGCACCATTTCCACCGCCACGGACCTGGCGCCAGCGCGGTCAGTC
This sequence comes from Candidatus Obscuribacterales bacterium, assembly GCA_019752635.1. GTDB lineage: Bacteria > Cyanobacteriota > Vampirovibrionia > Obscuribacterales > Obscuribacteraceae > JAKFUT01. The sequence goes on from JAIELX010000023.1 coordinate 13,439, forward strand.
TAAAAGCCTCTAAGCAGATTGCTTCAGAACCCGAAACTCAATAGCTTAGGTTGTCTTTTTCATTCCCATTCTCCACACGGAGAACCCCTTAAGAGCAAACGCACTCCGACCTCTGCAAAATTCTGAAGCTGACTTCGAGTAATCATCCACGCTCTCACGCGTGAACGGGGTGATGTGGCTCTGCGTTTCTTCTAATCCCGAACCTCACACCGAACGTGGCTGCGTGCCAAGTCGGATGTCTCCAGTCCAGTTCATATCCAAGGAACGCCGCCATGTCCAAATTTGTGAAACACAAAGCTGGCGAGCTTTTTGGTCCGACACCAGTTGCACGAATCTCCGACGCGGAGATCTGGGCGCAACTCGTTTCTCCACAGGTCAAAGCCTTCCTCGGCAAAATGACCGCAGTTACCATGTCCAAGGTGCTGGAAACCGACCAGGTTCTCTTTCCTGGCGACGAAGTCAGCAACTTGAACAATCACCTGCTCTACGGCGGTAAAAGCGGCTATGTCCGCTTTCCCTACCTGGCAACCATCTACAAGACCGAGAACGGAACCCTTGTCATCAAGCGTGACGGAGTGAAGTTCAAGGCGACAGGTTGGATGGGCGAGGCCGAAAAGGGCCGTGGTGAAATGATCTTCAAAGCCGCGATGCGCGATCGCCGTTACGACGGTACTCCGCGCGGCAACGACTGCGCCGTGCTCGACTATCCGTACGACGAAGCGTGTAATGCTCCGCTTCACCCGGACTTGCACAGTGTTGAGGTGTCGCTCTACACCTTCCAGCCCGGTTCGCGGATCTCGCAGACCGACGGTGATGTCGAGTTTCAGGCTTTCGTCGGCAATCCGTTCACTTTCCTGGATCGGCCTGAAAAGTTTCTGGAACTGTTCCACCGAGCATGGAAGGGTCAGCGTGCTCCCGGCATGATTGGCCAACCATTCCCGGATGTGGCCAAGTACGTCGCTCCGCGATTCGATCGCCTGGCTCTCAGCAAAGGTTACGACCTGCTGGAGGACGCTGCGAGTCACTATCATGTGGCTATGTACGCGGCCTCAGCCGGCTTCCGCTGTAACTACACGGACCAGAAATCAGAGCTGGCGGCGCTCACAGCCGGCATCAAGCGCATCAAGGAGAAGATGCCGCTCACTCGCCCGCAGGAAAGCTGGATCTGTGCTTTGCAGTCCTTGCGTCCCGTTGATCTGATTCCAGCCGACCTCTATCTCGGGGGTCCGACCTGGATGCAGAACAACATCGACCAGAAAAACCTGTGGATGCACAAGCCTCTCTCCGAGCGAGCTAAGAAGTTGCTGACGGACTCGGTACAGCGCTAATGAATGCGGTAGCTGAAACGGCGACTTGATCTCCGTCGCGCCGTCGCAGCGCCAGCACACGTCGGTAAGTCCGGCGTATCGGGCGGCGCCAAGGCGACGACCATCGGGGTCGCCGTTCCGGTCTCAATGCGTTCATTCATCGCTGCTGCCTTCCGGCACAGTTTTTCAAGCACCCATAACAAACAACTCACCGACATGAGGGTAACCATGCTGAAAAGCAAACCTGTCAATGTTGCTGAGATGTTGGGGCTAACGCGTATCTCCAGGGTGACGGACATGGATGTCTGGAAGCATCTGCTCACCCCCACGGTTAAAGGCATACTCGGTCCGGTCAAAACGGTCGGAGAGCCTGTTGTGATGGAGACGATCGCCGGGCATTTTCCGGGCGATGATGCAGCAAACCTGAACGGCCACCTGTTGTACGGTCAGACCGGCTACGTGCGTTACCCCTATATCTCGGTTTGTCACCGCACTGAATACGGTGCGCTCGTTATCAAACGAGACCTCAGGAAAGTAATGGCTACGGCCTGGTCCGGAGACGTAGACAGCGGCAAAGCGGACATTGTCCACATGGTCGCGATGCGAGACAGGCGCTTTGATGGCAGCGTTGCTGCCAACGATACCGCATTGCTCTCGTTCCCCTACGACCATTCCATGCATAGCAAGAGACTACATCCTGATCTGGCGACAGTTGAACTGTCGATCTACAGTTTCTTTCCGGACTCACGCTTCTCCGACACCACCGACAAGGAGTTGGAGAAATTCGTTGAGAATCCCTACAAGTTCCTGGATCGGCCGGATTACTTCCTGCAACAGTTCAATCGCGCCTGGAACACGCGTCGCCATCCCGGTCAGACAGCAGCGCCTCTGCGCGATGTGTCGAAACTGATACTGCCGGCTTTCGAGCTTGTCGCCCGCAAGTACCGCTACGACGCAATCGAAGCTGCAGCCAGTCACTATCACGTAATGATGTGGTTGCTCGCGCACGGCTTTCGGTACAGCTACCGCAAAGACCAGGAAACAATGAACGAGTTTGCGCTCGGAATGAAAAAAATCCGAGACGCCGGTCATCCGCTGACACGCTCACAACAGTCGTGGGTTTGCGTTCTCCAAAGTCTGCGTCCGACAGAGCTGATTCCTCCACATCTGCGCTTGGACGGGCCACTGTGGCCGCAAACCAACATCGACCAGCAGAGCCTCTGGGTTAACAAGCCAATCTCGGCGAAGGCACTGGCACTCGTGCCTGAACCGATTACTTCAAAAACACCGCCGCTAGTCTAAGCGGTGCCGGCGCAGCCAACGTGAAAAAGCTGCGTCCAACTGCAGCTCCAAGCAGCGCAGTTAATTCATCCTTTCGCTAGGTGTTGATGAAAACAGGTCTCCCAGTGATGGACGGCTTCGGTCAAAAGCTGAAGCCGCCACCCAATTGAAAGGGAACTACAATGGATACGGTCTCCGTTCGGACGAATGTATCCGGACGGTCTCCGGCTTCGTTTAACCTGGTTGTCAGCAGCGGCGGTTCGCGTGCAATTCTGGGTGGGGGCGGCGCAATCGCCGGTCTCCACATGGCTGGAATCACCGAATGGCAATCAATTGGCGGCATCAGCGGCGGTTCAATACCCGCATTGATGTTGGCCGGTGGTGCCTCTCCGTCAACGCTAATCAGGCGTGCCATGGACTGCGATTTCAGCAGCCTGGTCGAACGCAAAGCCGGACTGTTCGGTACTGTCATGGCATTCCTGTTAAAGGAACACTATGAAGTTCGCAATCCGCGCCCCGTTGAGGGCATTCTGGCCACGGACAAACTGGCCGATTTCGTCGAGTCTTTCCATCCGACGTGGCCGAAGAATTTCTGGACAGTCGCTGCCGCCGGCACCTCGCAAATCATGTTCACCGCAGACGGTGTGCGTGAATACCGAGCTGACGGTGCGGTGATTCAGATTTCCGACAAGCCCGCGCCGGTAGGACTGGCTATTCGCGCCACTTGCACCATTCCCGGTATCATCACGGCGGTCAAGTTCGGCGACCACTATTTGTACGACGGCGCGCACACCAAGGACGGTATGTGCCCTGTAGGCATACCGATTCGGTACATGGACGCGCCGGCCAACAAGACCATCGCATGCTGCCTTGGCGAGGACTTCTCGCACGGGGTCATCGGCGTCGTACGCCGATTCTGGCGCTGGGTCTGGGGCGTGCCCGGTGAGCCGGATTGGGGTCCTGAAACAGCGGGCGTGATCTCCATCCGTCCGAAGATCACTCACATCCACGCACTGAAGTTCGCACTTTCCGATGACCAGAAGTGGTTGGCGGTGCTGCTCGGTTTCCGAGCCACCGTTTACCGGCTGCATCGCGAGGGTCTGCTCAAGGGCGAGCGCCTGGAAGCCGTGAACAACATGCTGCGCGAGATCGGTGATTTCGACTCCATTCCACTGGCCAAACCCGGTCAGGAACAGCGATTGGCCCCGCGCGCCGAAGCTGCATTCGCCAAGTACATCGGCTAAGCGCCGATGCCGAACACGAACGCGTGAGCGGCCGTGATTTGTTTGTATGCGCTCCGGCGTCTCGGCAAGCCTCCTCGCCTCTGCCCGTGCAGAGCGACAGGAAGCTCCCGGGGCTCATCGCCGAGCTTCCTCGGCCGAACTGAGCCGCTAATCAAACAACTCACGGCCGCTCACGGTTATCGGTGCCGGCTACACTTCCTGCCAAGCAAGCTCGAACGGCGAAGAGCCGCAACGAGGCTTGGCGAGAAGCCGCAGCTCTTCCTAATCGAGCTCCGTGCCCTGTGCAACGGTGCCGGTTCTTATAACTGGGACGCAACTTGCCTGGCAAGAACGCGATTCCACCCGGTCGGGCAGTGTGCACACTCGCCCGGGCATGAGTTCTGTGCCAACTCCTCAAGTCAAACGGGAGACGCTTTGTCTCCTTCACAAGGAAAACACAATGTCTAACAAGAATGATCCTCGGCTTCCCAACACCGACGACGGCAACCTGACGGAAGACATCCTTCGCCACCGCGGTAAGGGGCAGAAGGAAATCGAGGCGATGGGCGAGCTGGATCGCGGCGACGAGCTGTTCGAAGAGACCCTCGACCCGAAGTTCCGTACCGTCAACTCCGGCGTTCACCGCGCCCTCTGGGACGGCAAGACGCCGCTCGACCTGTTCCAAGTTCCGGCGGTCATCGGCGCGAATCAGCCGCGCCCGGCCTATCTGGACCGCATGGACGAGTGCATCGCGATCGTGAAGCGTCACCGTGACGCCGGCACGCTGTTCTACCCGGATCGCAACGCCATCCTGGCGAAGATCGCGCAAGACAAGGTCGTGACGGACGCGACCGCCGAAGCCATTGCTGTCGCCAACAAGGTGAACGACGTCGTGATTCAGGAACTGGCACGGGCCGGTTACTGGGGCGCGCTCGTCGACAGCAAGTACGGCGGCTGGGGCGCGAGCTTCGCGCACGTCAGCAAGTTCCTCAATCGCATGGCCGCCGAAGGTGACCCCTCGGTCGCGGGCATGCTCAGCATCCACGGCTGCATTGGCGCAGTCGACCCGATCCAGGCGTTCGGTACCGAAGCGCAGAAGCAGGCCTTCCTGCCGATGCTCGCCGACGGTCGCCGTCTGTCCGCGTTCGCGCTGACCGAGCCGGGTGCCGGTTCGGACCTGACGGCGATGACCACCAAGGCCGTGCTCGACGGCGACCACTGGGTCGTGACCGGGAAGAAGCTGTTCATCTCGAACATCTACCCGGGCCGCATGATCGGCTTGGTCGTGCTGATCCAGGGCAAGGACCTGCCCTACGCCGCCGAGGTCACCGACCGGTTCGTTGACCAGAAGCCGGCGCTGCTGAAGAAGCGCTTCACCAGCGAAGAGGCCGACAAGGCCATCGCGCTGAAAAAGGAGAAGTGGCTCGAGAAGTGGCACCCCTCGGTGCTGATCGTGGACCTGCCCGCCAAGGAAAACGAGCACTTCAGCCTGGACCGTTACGGCATCCACGCTGTCATCCACATCCACAACTACGGCATGAACTTCAACGGCCTGCGCGTTCCGAAGTTCAACCTGCTCGAGCCGCGCGTGGCCGAGAAGGACGGCTCGATGGTGGTGAAGGGCGACGGCATGACCATCGCCTACCACGGCCTCAACCGTGGTCGCGTCGCGCTCTGCTCCAATGCTGCAGGCTCGATGCGGCAGCTGGCGGAGAGCATGCGCCCGTGGGTCCAGTTCCGCGAGACCTACGGTGACGAGATCGGTAACCGCGAGCAGGTGCAGGAGCGCATGGCGCGCCTGGCCTCGCTGATCGTCGGCGCGGACGCCCTGTCCGAGCTGTGCGCTTCACTCCTGGACCAGGGGTACCGCGGCGAACTCGAGTGCATCGTAGCGAAGGTGTTCGGTAGCGAGGCTTTGAAGGAAGCCGCCATCGAACTGGCGCTCAAGACGCACGGCGGTCGCTCGTTCCTGTGGGGTCACCTGGTTGGCGACAACCTGCATGACTTCATCGCGCCCTGCATCTACGAGGGCGAGGGCGGCATGCTCTCCATGGCCGAGTTCAAGGGCCTGGTCAAGGAGCACGGCAAGAAGTACATGGCTCCCATGCTCGGCTTCAACCCCAAGAAGCCGACCTCGCTGCGCCTGAAGCACATTCCGGCGATGGCGAAGATCGGGCTGTGGACGACCTGGGCCTTCCTGTTCAACCGCAAGGATCGCCAGTCGATTCGCGGTCTGAACAAGCGGCTCTCCGGTCACGTGCGCTTCGCGCTCAACACCTTCCGCACCCTGATGCGGCAGGTTCACGGCGCGATGATGACTCACCAGATGAAGCTGGCCGACCGTCAGCTGCGCATGCGTGAGCTGTCGATGGACGTGCAGAAGACGGTCACCATTCTGGCAACGTGCTACCACGCCCAGAAGCAAGGTGACGAGGTGACGATCATGGCCGCGGACCTGCTCTGCCAGGACCTGAGCCGCGAGATCAGCCCGGCGGGTATCTCGAAAACGGTTGCCGCTCTGCTGCCGACCGTGGCGGCTGGCGCGTTGGCATTCTTCGGCATGCCGTTCTGGCTCGTGGCGGTGGGCACCGGCGTCAGCGCCATGCTCAGCGCCGGCATGGCTCTGCGGTCGACCGGACGCAAGTCCGACGCGTTCTTCCGCAGCTGCGTCAAGCTGGCTCGCGCCATCAAGGAAGGCAAGTTCACCCAGCTCCAGGGGGTGACCGCGCCCGCCATCCTGAAGACCTACGTCAAGCCCGCCAAGGAGACGAAGGACGGCAAGGCGTCGAAGTAAGGTAGTCGCTGGCGGCGGGGGATTAGCTCCACCAAAGGGCTGATTCTCCGCATGCCGGCGTCACTTCGTTAAAGGGCAAAAGGGGGCGTTCTGCGCCTCCTTTTGTTCAATCCTCCCCTCTACTATACGTCCTCGTGCATATGATATTTCAACTGCGGCGCGTTGTTGCTTGCACAAGCGCGCGAACGCGTAGCTCTCTCGTCTTTCTCTGCCACCCCAGCTTGTTTTAGGCACTGTGGAAACCGGAAAATTGAGTCAGATTTTGTTCCACCAAAAGCACCAGAGAAGATTCACGCAACCAAGCAGCAAACTCATTCAAACGCCCTCTTCGCTCAGCGAAGAACTACTCAAACGTGGAGGTTGTTATGGACGTGTTCAATGCGAGGATCAGCCAGAGCAGCATCCTAGTGGACGAGGACCGGCTCTCGGTGTCACTGGACTTCGAGGCACCAGGGTTATGCGGATCCTTCGGTTACAGCAATTTCGCCATCGATTCCGAGGCTATTGGCCGATACATCTCAGCGATCCTCAAACTGGTCGGTGAATCACGGTGGGAAAAACTCGCCGGTCAATACATCCGTGTCCGATTGAAAGATTCCAAAGTCTATGCAATCGGTCACATTCTGCACGACAACTGGTTCGACAACGACGTATTCTTCGGCAGGACCCACATCAAGAACTAGCGCATAAACAACGCACACCAACCCCACCGAACATGGAGCCACCATGTCCGTTTTACAAGTGTTCGTGTTGATCGTGATGCTGCTGACCAACTCCCTGGCGGTAGTATTCGCCTTTCGGCTGCCGTCGCGATGCGCCATCGTCATGAGATTGCTGACTCAGAAAGTACAAGGTCTCGACCTCCAAAGTGCTGAAACGGTGGGCGTCAGCATCGGATGCGCGCTGTTCAGTTCGCTGGTAACGCTGGCGTTCTGGCTGCACAGTCCTGAACGGGATCTGGTACGTATGGGGCCCTCGTTGGGAGTACAGCTGCTCACCCTGCTGCATCTGGCAGCGTGCCACCAAAAGTTTCACGGGCAAAGAAAAGATCTGCAAAATAAAGCACTCCTGCAATACCTCAGAGCGCTCAAGCGACCACGCAGGACCGAATCGCGCCGACTCTGAAACATACGAAGCGCCAATCGGGAAGTCCAAACATCTGGTCCACACCAAGGGCAAGAGGCGGGCGTTTTTCCGCGCCCCGTCCTATTCAAACCCCAACCCTACTATACATCCTCGCACACCCGGAACAATGTCCGCAAAGCTCGAACAGCCTTACGTTCAGGACTCGCCAAATTCGTGATGATACTAAGCAACCAAGCGCTATTCACTTGACCCGCATCTACGGGGGAACTCCCCTCGCGGTCCGGCATCTGTGCGTTGCTATAACCTAAGCAGACTGGCTATAAAAGGGTACTCTCTCCCACCTCCACACCCACAAAGACTCCCTCCAGCAACATTTGATTCACTAGGCACAACCGACACAGTCCCCGAATTCACCCACGGGAGTGGTTCATCGCATGCAAAGTCTTTAACCCCTCACGCGCTTGGGAGTATGCATTTGAGCGCTGCTTTTTGAACACGGCATCGGCGATGTTCTCAGGACAGACGACTCCACCAAACCTTGTTCCACCCCTTAACGAGTGAGACCCATGATGAGCGCCTACCGTGGTTACTATTACATGATGACCGAGGCCGCGCAGGAGAAGTTCAATGAGACGGTCGACGTTGTGCTGGAGGGCCACTACGAGTACCCGTGCGGTACGAAAGTGCCAGTGAGACATCACGATAGTGTACCGGAGTGGCAGATGGTCTTCAGGGAAGAAGTTGAGATGCATGGGATGAAGATCGATCTCTACCGCATGCAGGACATCTACGGCACTTACTACGACATGTTCATTCAGCAAGTCGCAGACGACCCGCGCGGCAACGGCAGTTTCCTCGTGTTCGTATGCTTCGCGATGGCGAATGGCAGGGTTCCCCCGAAACTTCGCTGGACCGACGAAGCAATACTGCAGGAATTAGAAGCAAAGAAATGAAAGGCCAGGCCAGTCTGCGCACTATAAAACCTACTGCGGAAAGTCGCCTCCAAGGCGACGAGTCGCTTGAGATATTCTTTGGTAATTTGCTCACATTCGCGCCGCCTACTACACGCCCTCGCACATCAAGCAAAGCCAAGCTTGCAGCAAAATGCCAGGCTACCGTCGCACTTGCTCAGAGACCACGCGCTGCCACCACTGCTGGTCTCAACAGAACTATCCGACCCGCGAAACCGGAATGTGCGATTGAACGTTCTGGTTTCAACCCGGAACACGGAAAGGAGCCGGGTCCTTTCCGCGTTCATTTCTGTCAGTCGCTACTATCTCCTACCGTACACGCAATGATGAACAGAAAAGCTCGAGGATGTCACATAGTTAGTTGAATTTCGAGATGAACCTCCTGAGGGCTGCACCTGGTAAGGTTTCAGGTGCCAAAACCAAGGGCGAACAGGCCCGGGAGGTCATCTTGAAGAGATCATCTACCGCGAGCAAGAGTATTGTCAATCTGAGTCCAAAGGGACTTGAAGCGCTGAGCGATCAGCTGCAGATGGACCTGAAGACGATTGTGGAGAAGGGTGTAGGGGCTGCGTTGCAGGACTTCGCGCTGTTGTTCATCGACTTGCTAAGTCCAGCTAAGATCAATGGCAGTTACCTTACAACTCGCACCAACTCCCCGCAACCGTCGGGAAAGACTGCTTTGTACCCCGAAGGACCGCGGGTGGCAACAATGCATGCAGATGATCCCACTCGAGCAATTTTTCGCCGAAGACGACAAACGACCATGCGAACAGCCTTTGCGTTGGGTGTGCAACCCGTGTAGCTGGCGATTTCGCTAAGTGAAAAAGACTTGCCTACATCTACATTGGTAAGCAGCAGTTCAGCAAGCCGCACGCCGGCTCCACCTATCCTTGTTTGCCCCCTCATTCCTTTGAGCAATTTGCTTGTTAGGCAAATGACGAGTTCGCCAGATGGCAACGAATCTCTGCGTGACTCCGTCGATGTGCACTTTAACAGCTGAAGGCGAGCCCAAATCTCCGCGGCGGAAAACGGTTCGGTGAAGCAATTCAAGCTCGATGACGTTTTCGCTTGTGCGGAGTTCACTAGCAGCAGCGAGGGAAGGCAATCCCATGGCGCGTACATCAACGCCTCCTGCTTGCGCGAGTCACATATAACGGCATCGAAAAGAGGGGTCAGCCGGTCGGCATCGAACGAAGCCGAGGGCTCCAAGGTTTGAAGGGAAGCGGGGTGCAGGGCTTTTGCTAGTTCACTCGCCAAAGTGTCGTCAGCAGTCAATAACAGTATCCTTTTCATTTAGGTAACTCCGTGGCAATACAGTTAATGAAAGTTTCGTCTAGCTAGTTCGCACTGAAAATCGCCGGTAGCCGCTCATCTTGCACGTCGAAAACGAACGCCGCAGCCATGAAGAAACTGCGGCGTTCGTCGTACAACGCACCACTCGGTCAAAAAAACTAACGTGATAATCCAGGGACTTTCTTTATGTCGTCGCGCACCTGAATTCTTGCGGCGTCGGACTCTCTCATCGCCTGCTTAAGCAGCTTGCCGACCTTTGTGTTCTCAGCGGGAGGGATCAACAGATTCTTCTTTGGCGCAGCATCGCTGAACGCCTCCTCCTTAACCGGCTTTGCCTTCACCAGAAACTTGTCCGGGACTCCCTTGCCACAGCCGTCAATGTCGAGGTTTCCGAAGAGTTCCGCAACCGTTTTCTCCAACTGCGCGTTACGCGCCTCTAGTCCCCAACCGGACAGCGCTAGCTTCTTCTCCGCCGGAGTGCGCACTGCGGAACTATCCGGCGCGCCTGCGTCTTCCGTCGGCTTGCTCGGCTTCAGTCCATTGGCCAACGCCGACCACAAATCAGCAGAAAGATCTGCAATCCTTTCTGGTTGCGAAAGAGGACTTCCCTTCAATTCCGTTTCCATCACATCATCCAAATCGTTCATTTCATTCTCCTCGTTGCCCGTCGCTTCGCCTTTGAACAAAGCTAGTTTTGCATTTCGAACCAGTGAGTTTTACGTGCAAATCATCGGAACTAAACCGGGGAAATGAACTCATCAAAATCGATGACAGATTGCGATCAGCTCGGCGGACCAAAGAAGAAGACCAGAGCGCTGTACAAGACAAGAATTCCGTTGACAGCGCAAAGCACAATATCGAACGGAGACGCAGGAAGCGATACAACCTGCAACAAGAGAAGCATGATCGTATTCAAATTGACGCTGACCAGAAGAATCGCCACCACCAGGAACCCGACGTAACCGAGATACGGATTGCTGGAGAACCGTAACCAATCATGGCAACCAGCAATGATCACGGCGCACAAAACGATGCTGATCAGAAGAAGACCAACGAGCATAACTAGCTCCCGCGAAAGACTTCCTTCGCGATTGCTCCCTTGGTGGCCACGAGCCAACGAGAAGCAATCACCTGTTTTTGTCAAACAAAAACTCATGCTGACTGCCTAAAGGCGTCAGCGAACAAGATCCCCGAGGCAAATCCGACAATTACCAAGTGAGCAACAACAAGGGGCTGCTCATACAGCGATGCGGAAACCGATACCAGCTCGACGGCGATGACCACAAGGACAAACAAACTGACTACCACCAACAACGCCGCCAGAAAGCAAACACGAATGGTGTGAGTAATCGCATCGCCCGAAAAAGCGATCCACTCCATGGCGGAGAGAACAAGAAGAACGTCCAGAAGGATACACACAAGAAGCAGCGAGACAAGCATATTTGACACCTTGAACATTTAGAGAAGGATCGCAACAAACATGAGGTCGAACATGGTTACCTAAAGAGAGAAAGAGCCTTGCGGAGCAACAGCGCTATCGGCCACGAGCCAAAAACGCTGATGCTCCACGAATGAGTGAACTCAAAGAGCCCCACCAGCACTTACGCAAGCAACAACCGAAGACCCAGGTAGGTTAGAAAAATCAAGCCTATCAACAGGAGCTGAACAAGGACGATGACAGTTCCTTGCAGCCCATGACGATAGCCCTCGCGTGCCGCCCTGCTGTGATTGTTCACCACATGCAAAACCGCGGACAGAAGCAGCAGAAGCACACACACAACGTCTAGCAACATACATCCCTCCAACTCAAGAAGCGTTACTCATTCCCAAGGAACGCAAAACACATACCAAGCACGCCGGAAACAACCACGCACAAGCCGGCGTCTTCCGGCGATCCCGCGAAGAAGGCACCCCCAGCGACAGCAATCAGCGCGAACCATGGCGACAAAGCAATGGGACCGACAACGAGATGCAGCAGCGCCTTCGGATTCTGCCGGGATGACGCCACACACACCAGGACTTGCGCCACCACAAATCCAACCATCAGCGCACCAAAGTTGGCGACCATCGCCCCGAAAACAGCGAAAGCAGTATTCATCGAAAGCTCCGTTCAATTATATGCGGCAAAAACACCGTACGCAGCCAGAACTAGTCGAATGCAAGGCGAGATCAATGGCGAAGGTTTCAACATTTCAAATCCCTTTCAAGAATGAACGTATTCGCCGCGCGAGGAGTAGCAGTAGTGTTGTTGGCTAAGCTTATTGTTGGATGGATTTCCGTCGGCGGAGTCTTGATGAGATGCACTGAACTTAGTAGATAACTCGGCTCAACGCAAACAGATGCGTTCGTCGCACAACCTTGTGCTAATAACGGTTTACAGCCTGCCTGCGTAAATGTCGAGACAACTGTCATCGCATGTGATTACGTGAATTCCAGCCTACCGCGGCACCACACTGTCGCGAACCTAGCGAACCCCGGTCATGAGAGCTATGGCGCCAGTAGCGAAAACAGCGCCTAGTCCTTGCCGGTGGAGCGTGACCTCTCCGCTCGCAAGAGAACATACTCGGCTGATTTCAAGCCAGCTTGGCACTCCGTTTTTGCCTCACCCTGCAGTACCTCTTCCATTGCGCGGGCTTGCTTGAGCGTCGCCCGCGCCTGATCAAATTGTCCCAAGGCTGCCTTCAGCTGCGCCTGCTGAATCATGACTCTTGCAATCAAGTCCTTGTCTCGACTCTTATTTGCAAGTTTTTCCGCCTTGTCTAAATACTGTATCGCGGTTCGCGTGTTCCCACCAAGACACGCAGCTTGACCGGCAAAGAGGTTGGCAAAATACGTCATGTTCCCGTCAGCTGTCACATCCAGCGCGTAACGGTCCATGGAGTGCCGGAAATATCCAATAGAGGAATCATACTTGTGCAATCGGTACAACTCCAACCCAATCCCATAGTAGAAATCGCCTTCAGTACTATACTTTCGGAGTTTCTCCGACTCCAACAACCGGATTGCCCACTGATATAAGTCGATAACGCTCTGAAAATCGTGTGCACCATGACAGTAAGTATCAATCACCGCTATTTGATCTGCTAGCTGACGATTCCATGGCAATTGAGCATTATCGGCGCACTGACACACCAAACGCAGAAGCGCACCAAAACCGGGTTGCCGTGACGGACCGGTCCGCGAGAATTCGGCAAGACATGCCAACGCTTCGGCAGCATACTTGCGGCTTTCACTCTTCTTGCCTTCATTGAAAGCTAGTTTGCTCAGCTCACACATCGCTTGCGTCTCAGCGAGATGATCCCCATTTCGGCGCGACAGTGAGGCCTGTGCCAGGTAACAGCGACTTGTCAAACTGGAATTCTCACATTGCCGCGCAGTTTCCACTGCCCTTCCAATCCACCCGCTCGCACCGGAATAGCCAAAGATGGCTACAGCCACTTCAAAGAGGGGCTCCACCATCCAGGGCAAACTCAGTGTTAGCAACACACCGGTGACAAGCAAAGCAATGGTCAAAAAATATGCGAACCGTTTCCGTGTCGGCGGCCGGCGCTGCAAAGTAACAATTTCCGCCGGAGTCACAAGGGTCGATTCCAGCACAGTAGTCTGCAATTGGCGCAGAAGCAATCTTACCTCAGCCATTGACTGCGGGCGCTCTTCCGGCTTCTTTGCCAGTAAGGCTCCGAACAAGTCATCCAGCTCGCTGCCAAATTGGTGATACGGAAACTTCTCACGAAACAAGGGAACAGGGTCGCTGACATGCTTGTACAACAGTCCGACGGCAGTTTCGTAGTCGAAAGGGACAGCGCCGCTAACCAACTCGTAGAGAGTCACACCGAGAGAATAAACATCTGATTGCGGCCCGACCGGACCACCAGTGCATTGCTCAGGACTCATGTACCGGACGGAACCGAGGAGCTGCCCCGTAGATGTTAGAGATTGATCCGTCGCTAATTCTGCGGAATTTATCTTGCACAAGCCGAAATCAACTATCTTCAGCTCCATCCGCCCTTCCGTCCTAAACACGACAAGGTTCGCGGGCTTGATGTCGCGGTGTAGAACCCCAGCAGAATGGGCGGACTCCAGACCATCAACAACCTGAAGCATTAGGTCCAAACAGGTAGTTAGAGATAGCACATTCTCTCTAGCTAGAACCCCGTCCAGCCCCTCCCCTTCCAACAATTCCATAACCAAATAGAGCTGACCTTGCCATGCACCAAAGCGGTAGACCTTCAAGATATTCTTGTGCTGTAGCTTGCTGAGCGCCTTTGCCTCTCGCGCGAAACGCTCACGATTTTCAGCACTCTCGCTCGCGAATGACAGAAACTTGATTGCCACGTCACGGTCAAGATTCAAATCAGACGCACGATAGACTACGCTCATCCCTCCTTGACCGATAAGCGAGGAAATCACTAAATTGGTATCGATGATGGTGCCGGGTTTGAGGGGATGCAATTTTTGAAACTGATAACGGTGTGCTCGGCAGCATTGATCAATGCTGTTATGATGATACCTCGATTGCCGCTTAGCTTTGGAATATGGATAGCAAGAAGATCTCAGTTTTAGTGATTGAAGACCACCAAATGACCCTCGACGGTCTTGCCGGGTGGCTTAACGAACGCCCGGAGTTCGAATTGACGGGAAAAGCAACCAATGGTCCGGCGGCCATTAAGCTAGCCAGCACCCTCAATCCCGACGTAATTTTGCTAGACCTTCATCTTCCCGACGCCAGCCCGGAAGACATGCTGGAGAGCCTTGCCAATCAAGGATGCAAAATAGTGGTACTGTCATCAGAAAGTCGTCAATACTTTATAGAGTTGGTATTGCGCTCTGGAGTCGGTGCCTATCTATCCAAAGCCGACGATTACGATTGTATTGCACGCACAATTGTTCAAGTAGCCGGTGGTAAGTCCGGCATTGTCTCTCCATTGCTGTCAAAGCCTGCGCGTATGAGATTCTCTGCTGCGGAGAAAGAAGTGCTAAAGTTGATCGCGCGCGGATTGAAGTATGAAGACATGGCCGTCGTTCGCAGCACTTCGGTCAACACCGTTCGAACACAGTGCGTGAGACTATTAACAAAATTGAGACTGTCAACCAGAGAGCAGCTCATTTCATGGGCTGTTCAAAATGGCTACGGTGATTCGTCCGACGCTTGATCCAGGGGTAACACTTTGCAGTTCTTTCTTCCGAAAAAGACTTGTGCCATACTCTCTCAGCCTGACGCAGCAAAGGTTTTGTCCTCTTTGGCTGCTATGTTTGCTGAATCCGTCAATGAACTAAACAGCAGTCTGGTGGATGACTCCCTCAAGATAGTTGTCGGAAATCCCGCAAAGACAAAGGAGTTATGCGCAAGAAGCGGCGCACCTTTTGCGCGATTGATAGTTCACAACTCGCATCGCGCTCTCAGCATACGCGCAACGTTCGCGGGCACACTTGAATGTTTTTTGGTGCCTACGGCACAACTACCGATGATACCAGGCAGCGAGTACAATTCGCGACTGAGATTCGTCCTTAGCTGGGCTGAGGCCTCAAAGGAGGCAAACTGGCGATTGGACGGCAAGTCTATATCGGAACACGAACTAAAACTATTGATTCTGACCAATGCCAACGACCTTCTCAAATACAGTTTGCCTCAACCACCTGCACTTGAAGGCAGCGCTCGTCTACAAATCGGGAACCTGAGCTTAACCACCGGATTGCGTGATTTGCTGATGGAAAAGACTATGCTCCTGGAGACGGCCATCTCACAGAACGAGCAAACACAAAGCGATATAGCCCGCGAGATCCACGATTCCGCGCTAGCAGAGCTTCAACTTATGCGCCGAGAAGTGTTTGCTAAGCGTAGCGTGAATGTGGACGACGTATGCGATCGGCTAGACGCGATCATTGGCGAACTGCGTGAAATATGTTTCAACCACTCAGCTCAAGACGTCAAGCAATGGGGACTGAAGCATGCATTGGGCGAAATTGCTCAAAGCTCCGCGCAGCGCTCCGGCGTTCCGATCGAATACAGGCCCTGCGCAGAGAAACTCAATATTCCGGCCGAAGTCGCACAGCACGTTTTCCGCATTACCCAAGAAGGCATCAATAATGCGATAAAACACTCCGGTTGCTCAAACATCAGCTTGTCACTGACACTGGACAATGACGAACTGACTGTCGTAGTGGAAGATGACGGCGAAGGATTCAGTAACGTGACGCAGGCAAAACCCGATCGAGACTCGGGAGGGTTAGGACTTTTACTACAAAGAGAACGAGCTGATTTGCTTACCGCAAAAGGCTATCCTGCCGGACTTTCCGTCCTGAGCCGCGACGACAAGGGCACACGCATGACGCTGGTTGTTGACTTGCGGCTGAAGTAGACGCCTGCGAAAGTCCATCAAGTTCTGCTACCTCGCGACAACCCAACACAAAAATTCTGCGTGCGTTCACGTAATCACAAATGACTACAGCTTCAAGCAGCGATCAAGCCGACTCGTCTCCAGACTCACTTCCGACAAGCTTTTTCGCGACAGATTCGAATACCGCAACCAAGTTTGATGCGGTGGTATCACTCGAACTATGGTCAAGGCATTCCCTTGCCTCACTTTTACCGGAGACTGTCACAAACCGCATCCGAAGCAAATTCAGCCCCAACTTCTTTTGAAAGGACATGCTTACATGTTCATCAATCTGCTGAAGCGTCTTACGAACCTTCTCAGGCCGAACCAGGACCTGGCCCTGGAAGTGAAACGACAGGGACAGGAGATCGCTTGGCTTCAAGAAAGACTGTCCGAAACTCTTGCGCGTGATCAACAACGCGAACTCGAGCGAACGGTGCAGGAGCAACAGGTCCTGCAGCAGCAGGTCGCAAGCGAGGCCATGAGACTCACGGAAGTCGTGACGACGCATACGATGACGCCCCCGAGCCGCGACACCGGGGAAATCGAGATCAAGATCACCAAACTGCGCGACAAAATCGAACAGATCAACGGCGAAGTGCGCAGCGCCCTCGACAACACCTCGCCATATCTGGAGTCAGAGCTTCAAAGCGAGATCTACAAAAAGCAGAATACTCGCATTAATCCACTGAGAGACGACCTCGCGGCACTCAATCACGAGCTGGCCCGATCCAAGCTCGCCAAACTATACCGACCCATCGACATGAACTTCCTGCAGCGGCGAAAATGGTCCCCTCAGTTGCAGCTACCAGTGCCACGCTTTGCCAGTTTCGATTTCAATCGGCCTGCTTGCGAATTGCGTGTGACTTCCTATTTCGGCCAACCGCCCACGACTCGAGGCACGATGTTGCCACCGGGTCTTGAACGATTCTACGAATCTACCATCACCTCCTTTGCCAATCACGCGAAGACCGCGGCCAAGATGAACGCCAACTTGCTCACAGGCATCGCAGCAACCTTCCCTGGAGCGCTACCATCCGACCTTCGGAGCATCCTGCCGCAAGTAAAAACACACTTCTCCGGTCTCTTCACGGTCACCGAAGCACCGGACTGGAATGTCCTGGTAACAGAGGTCAGCGACTGCCGCGACGAGTGTCCACGGATTCCTCCCACCCTCCACAAATCACAGGAGCAAGACGCACTCCTAATCGGCGAGCTGCGCGGCACATACTGGCTAGTCACTCCATTTCGTACCATTGCCACCGCAGACTACATCTCGCAGCACCTCAAAGCGAAGTAACCAACCGGATTTACCGCAGCCAAAACGGTCACAAGACGCTGGCATGCGACTCAAAAACTAGGCTCAAAACTCACAGAACAGAACAACAACACCAGGCAACAGCATTGAAGCGACGCACTACTGGTAGTGCGTCGCTTCAAGATCGCTCAATGGATGCCACTAGATGTCTTACCGGAGCCTGCTCATGACTGCTACCTACGACGACGTCACCCGCTGCCTCGCCACGGCGATCAAGCTCAGCGGTGGCGCCGACAGCGCCAAAGAAGACAAGACCGGCGGCGCCCTGACCACGGCTCTCAATAACCTGCGCGAACATACCGCTCGGCGGGACGATGTCACCGCTGC
Organism: Candidatus Obscuribacterales bacterium; assembly: GCA_019752635.1. GTDB lineage: Bacteria > Cyanobacteriota > Vampirovibrionia > Obscuribacterales > Obscuribacteraceae > JAKFUT01. The sequence goes on from JAIELX010000023.1 coordinate 31,416, forward strand.
GCGACACAGCATCCGTGCTGCCCGAAAGGCGAACGACATGCCGGAATTGGCGGAAGCCGAAAGCCAGGCCGATTCCGAGTTGGCGGCCGCGGAGTCCGCGCTCGTAATGGCAACGGAACAAGCCGAAAGAGCCAAAGCCGACGACGATGAGGCTCACGGACTACTTCGCGCTTTGCTCAGCATGCAAGACATTCTGCAGGGCGCTGACGCGACAGCGTCACCGTCGGCGCTTCTGCTTAACGACCTGGCATGCAAGATCCTGACCACGGCTGCCTCCCGCCATGGAACTGCGCGGTTCGACCAGTTGGTCTCAAAGTATCGCGCAAACGTCATTGAAGCAACGCGAGTCAAAACAGGAGCTGAACTTGCGGCAAGCCACGCCGAAGCTGCCGCAGGGAAATTGCCGACGATGCGTCGCGCAGTGGCCGCGACGAAACTGGCGCTCCAGCAATCAGATTGCGAACTGAAAGACGCGCAATCCGCCCTGGCGCTGGCGCTCAATCAGCAAACTCTGGCGAAAGCACCAATCACTCATCTGATCGAACTGCAATCCGCGACGGAAGCCCTTCTGACAGCAGCAAAGGAAAGCGACAGGCTCACTCACGAGCGCGAAGAACAACTCCGGCTCGCGCAAGAGGCACAACAGCACGAGATGCTCATTGCACAGATGCACCAGCACTACGATCGAGAGAAAGCCGCCCGCGCTGACGACTGGTGCACTTGCGACGAAACCACAACCTGCAACAACTGCCTGTATCCGCGGTACAACGCATCACACAGGATCGATATTGCCGAATAGAAGCCATACGTCCAATCGACGATCGTACTTGTCTGCAAAACTCCCCTGCGCAGAGACGGATAGCTGCAATCAACATCGAGAGAAGCATACGCTGTGAACACGTTGATCGTGCCCTCCGCGTATGCTTCTCCTTGCTTTTTTTATGTATTCACTAAGAGGCGTAGCGATTGAAACAGATGTTTCAGAAATTCAATTCCAGAGGTGGATGTGGTCGCTTC
>JAIELX010000055.1 GCA_019752635.1 Candidatus Obscuribacterales bacterium
ACCCCGTATGCTTGAATTCCGACCGATAATCGGTTGGTTTTTCCGTCTCCTGTAATTGACTCCGCCAAATTTCGCGAATACGAACGTAAAATCATTGTAAGGGATAATGCGAGATTGCGGTACATTTCTCATCTTGCTTCCTTATATACAAAGAGGCGGAAAGCGGGCATACCAGCAAATACAGGAAATTTTCAGCCAAAATGCCGGTTTTCGGCGATGATAGTCGGGGGACGAGCCAAGAGGCGCGCGAGATTAAATGAAAGCGGAAGATGAAATTCAAAAGAAGTTGCTCGACCTGGAAAAGACGCTAAAGGAAGCGCAGCCGGGAACAACTCCAGCCAGGTTGCAAACCTCTGCTCAACTAATGAGCGCAGACGACGAGAAGCAAAGCATGAAATCGGACATGCAAATGCTCGCCGGCTTTTCTCTAATAGGCGTCGGCGTCTTGATGGTGTTGAACCACATCAAAATCGGTACCGGTGTCATGAGCATGTTGGGTTTTGGCGGCGGTGGCGCCGGTTTCCTTATCTTGCCAATCATCGTCGGCATCGGAGTCATGTTTTACGACTACAAAAACAAGTGGGGCTGGCTGCTTGCGGGCGGTGGTTTCGTTGTGTTGTTGTTTGTACTTTTATCTCAATTGACCATGTACTTCGCACACATCTCGATGCTGGGCTTTATCTTGATGTTTTTACCGCTGGCTATTGGTGGAGCCATGCTTGCAAAAGGCATGAAGATCCGCAACCAGTTGGAAGACAAAGCAAAGCAAAGTTGAGCAGATGCAAGTCGCCAAGGAACGAGAAATCCTTGCCGTTAACAAAGAATCCGGGGTCACCCTGATTTTTTTTGACGGCCCGGCAAAGTACAACTCACTTGGCACCAGAACTTTCGACGAGCTGACCAGAAAGCTTGAGATCCTGGAAGCCGATAGTCGCACCAGGGCGATTGTGGTCTTGTCCGGCAAGCCCGACAGCTTTGTAATCGGCGCCGACCTCAACGAGATTCGCAAAGCCGACGAAGAATCGTTTCTGTGGCGCATGTCAACCACCGGACAGCAATTGCTCAATCGAGTTCAGAATTTTTCAAAACCGATTGTGGCCGCAATAAATGGAACTTGCCTCGGCGGGGGCTTGGAGCTGGTGCTGGCTACACACTATCGCCTTGCCACCGACGAAGCTCATACCCTCCTCGGTTTGCCGGAAACGAGAATCGGCATCATCCCCGGTCTGGGTGGCACCCAGCGCCTGCCTCTGAAGGTCGGACTAAAGACCGCTTTGGACATGATTCTCACTGCTGAGCCGGTCACCGCACAGCGCGCATTGGCGATTGGCCTGGTCGAACAGTTGTGCTCATCGGATGATTTGATCGCCGAGGCAGAGAAGCAAGCACTCAATCTGGCGGAAGATTTTCAAAGAACCGGCAATCCCTTTTCTGTAGCACCGAATAAGGTGACAGATGAAAGTCCATCCGGTAGACCGATGAAAGCAACGCCTTTCTGCAAGAACGATCTGGACAAAGAGAAAGCGCTAAAACTACTTGCCGTTACGGAAAGAGCCATTCGTGTGCGCACGCGAGGACAATACCCTGCGCAACAAAAGGCTGTGCAGATTATCCGCGAAGGATTGGAAAACGGCTTTGAGAAGGGACTGGAGGCGGAAGCAAAAGCCTTTGCGGAGCTGGCAGTTGGTGAAGTATCACGCAACTTGATCGCACTCTTTTTTAATACTGATTTTGCAAGACAAACGGCCGGTTCTTTAACACGCAAATTCCCCGGTGCCGAAGTGCACGTCCTCGGTATCATCGGCGCAGGCAAAATGGGCACGGGACTAGCTCAAATAGCGGCCACGGCCGGGCTGAGAGTGCTGATGCGCACAGAACAGTCGGAAGAGAAATTGCGCCAACGACTCATTTCGCAAATCAAAGTTTTTCGCAAACAACTGGGCAAGTCCGAGACGGAAGGCTTAGTTGAATCAGCGGAGGAAATCGTAGCGCGAGTATGCGTGGCGCCCTCGGCTGAAGAGATGAAAGAAGCGGATCTAGTCATTGAGTGTGTGATCGAGGAAACGGAAGCGAAAAAGAAAGTTATTCGCGCTGCAACATCCGAACTAGACGCCAAAGCAGTAGTAGCAAGTAACACCTCATGCATATCAATCGCGGACCTAAGTGACTCCGCACCGATCAAAGAGCGCTTCGTCGGTCTGCACTTCTTCCACCCTGTAGACAAAATGGATCTTGTGGAAGTGGTTTCCCACCCGGACTCTTCAAGGGAGGCGCTTGCCCGCGCGCTGGACTTAGTCTTGAAGCTCGGCAAGACACCGCTGCTGGTGAAAGACGGTCCCGGTTTCGTCGTCAACCGCCTGGTCGTAACTTATCTGATTGAAGTAGCGCTTCTGCTGGAAGAACCCGTTCCGGCCAATTGGATAGAAGAAGCGGCGATTGACTTCGGTATGCCGCTGGGACCGCTTCAAGTCATGGACGAAATTGGCATCGAAGTATCTTTCACCGTTGCGCGTCTGCTCCCGCCCCGGCTGGGCGAACGCCTGGCACCGCCATCGGTGCTGGAGCGCACTGCCGCGCTTGGTGTTTCAGGCAAAGCCAGCAACGCCGGGTTTTACCTCTGGGAAGACCACGAGAAGCGTCTGGGGCTGAATCCTGCCCTAGTAGAGAAATGCGATTATGTGATTGCTGACGAAAAATGCCCGGTCGAAGAAAAGGCACGCCTGGTGGATCGACTCTTCTTGCCGATGGTGGATGAAGCGGCAAGGTTGCTGGAAGAAAAGGTTGTTTCAAAACCGCGCGAGGTTGATCTGGCGCTAGTGCTCGGGATCGGATTCCCTGCGTTTAGAGGCGGACTACTTAAATACGCCGATCAGGTCGGTCTGCAACAAGTTGTTCGAAAACTCGACCATATCTATAGAACCACTCCGACCAAGCGCGAAGTTTCCAACATGCTTCGTCGCTACGCCCTGGAAGGACGCGGATTCTATTCGCTCAGCGGCAAAGAAGACAACTAAGAAGCCCCTATCGTGAGATCGCGCTTAAGGTAGCGGCACGAGGTCCTTCATCGACAAGCTGGTACCGGAGAGAATCCAATCTTCCGGTTGCGGTTTGACATTCGTCTTCATCCATTGCACAAGCGCTGATAGTTGATAAGAAATCAATGGTGGCACAGCGTCACCGACATGCCGATAGCGGTTAGAAAGCGATCGGTCACCGAACGAAAAGTCACGAGGAAAACCGTTTAGAATTGCCATTTCGCGCACGGTGAGCAAGCGATCCTGCTCAGGATGAGCATACCTTCCATTGCCGACATGCGCACACTCGCGCTTAATTGTAGGAGCAGGTCTGTCCCAATGCAGTCGTCCGTAAACATCCGGATGAGAACCGATATCGCCACTAGACAAGCGCGACTTCATCGAATCGATCAAGACTTCGGCACCACCGGGAATACCAGCAAGGTCGAACCATGAACCACCATCGCGAGGGATGAGCGACATTCTCTTTCGCACTATGTCAGACGAAAAACCCGGGCTTTGATGATCGCGGTCATGCTCATCGGCCTGACCGGCTTTCAATTCCCTGGTGCCCAACGTGCGGATGGCACTGCGAACCGTGATGGCAGAGCGATTGACCGACCAGCCCCGCCAAAGATCTCCAAGCGTCTTCACTTCCGAAACGCGAGACGCAATCACTATTGCGCGCTCTCTTACCTGCGGCAGTCCGTACTGACTTAGCATCACAACTTCGCCGCGCACGTCATATCCTTGGGACTTCAAGCGACGCACAAGCAAACCGTAATGATGCCCATTGTTGCCCATAATCAACTCACGTGCATTTTCCATTACCAGGAATTCCGGCTTGAGAGCTTCGACGAAGTCGGCGCACTTAACCACAAGCGAATTTTTATCCGTATCGACGGAGTGATTAGCAGGCTTGGCTCGCGAAAAATCCGTACAAGGAGGACAAGCAGCCAGAACTGTAAGAGTTTCGCCTATTGCAGGCGCCAATTCACGGGCAAGGTCTGCAGCTGAAATTTCGAGCAAATCAAAACCAAATGGCTGAACCCCGATGTTACGCCGATAAGTCGAATTGCACGCCAGGGAGCCGTGCTTTTGGCTTGGTTTGGAGACTTCTCGATCCACGGCGCCAACCACTTTGAACGGCGCACGCCGTGCAAATCCGCAGCTCATTCCGCCGCAGCCGGAAAACAGATCCACAACGGTCCAAACATCCGGGCAACTCATGCCACTGTTTTCAGTGCCTGTTGAAGTTTTTCCCGCAGCTTTTCCAGTTCGCTTAGTTCGCACGCCCATACCACCAGAACATTCCATCCATTCTCACTTAACTGCAATTGCACGCGCCTGTCTCGCTCACGATTCGAATTGATTTTCTCCAACCACTTTTCACGATTCGTTTTTGGAACACGAGTGCCCCGGTCGCAGTTTGTACAGCCATGCCAGAAGCACCCGTGAACAAATATAGCTGTCCGATATCGGGCAAGAGCTATATCGGGCTTGCCAGGCAATTGCTTGGCGTGCAGACGATAACGATAACCCATTTTGAACAGCAGGCTGCGAACTACCTTCTCCGGGCCAGTGTTGGCAGAGCGGATGCTGCTCATCAACTTTGAACGGTTGGATTTTGTTAAAGTGTCCATCACTACTCGACGCGACCCGGAGCCACAGACCGATATTCTATACAAGATCGTTCACAGATAGGAATACCGATAACCTCTGTTTATCCCGGATCTTTCAGCTTCCCGGAGATGCAAAGCACTACACCGGCCGTAGGATTCCCTCCCCCACGGGGTATACATAGAGGGGTTCTCTCGATCGCGATGCCGATCGTCTGCCGGAAGGGGAGCGGGTCGAAAGATGAAAGTTTTCCATAGAGGTCTATTCCTCGTCGGGATTCCTTTCGTTCTTGAACTCGCGCTGATTGCCAGCCTAATGCTCTTGGTGATGCAGTCGGATCGCGAACAGGTCAAAGAATCGACTTACCGAAAGATTACGGGAATGAGCGCTCGGTCCCTGGCTTTGCTGTCTGAAATCCCCTACTTTCTCATTCTCTCGATTCAGTTCCAGAGCGACGATTTCTACAAAATTTTCGAGAAAGATCGCAAGGAGATTCGCCGGCTCACCGAAGAGTCGAGCAAGCTGCGTGTCAGTGCTCCCGAGCTGTGGGACGGGACTGAAGCTCTTAAGCAGAGTCAGGACCGCGTTCTGGAGCTCGTCGATGCTATAGCCGAAGCAAAAAATAAAGGCAGCATGCTGGACCTCATTTCCAAGATGCCTGCCGTGAGAGGAGAATTCGACCGGGCAAAAGTTGTTGCGGTCGCTCAGATGGGCGAACTTGTCAGAAAAGGCGAGGAACGCACGAAACAAATGCAGGAGAGCCAAGCGCAGATTCGCAACCTCCAAAATGCGATTTTGATTCTGGGATTGGTTGGAAACGCCCTGGGCGCTGGACTCCTTGCCGCCTTCTTCAAACGTAGCATCATGGACCGCATCCATGTCATCAAAGACAACACGGAGAAACTTTCACGTCGAGAAGTCCTCGCCGAACCACTTTCAGGCAGCGATGAGATAGCCGCCCTCGACTGCGCATTCCATCTGATGGACAGGGAGCTTAAGGAGGCAGCGGCCCGGGAGCAAGACCTTTTCGACAACGCCAGTGACGTTATCTGTGTTTTGGATTTCGACTACAAATTCACAAAGGTCAATTTAGCGAGCACGAGGATATGGGGCTATGAGCCCCGATTGTTGACCATGATGGGACTAGGCAACATTGTTCTGCCGGAAGACCTGCGCCCGACGCTGGAAGAGATAGACAAGGCCAAAGTTACAGGCAAACCGATTGAGTTCGAAAGCCGCATTAATACTCGCTCCGGTAATGTTCTTGAGACGCTCTGGTCCGCCTACTGGTCGGAGAACGAACAGGCGCTGTTCTGCGTCGTGCACGATATCACCGAGCGGAAGAACGCAGAACGCGTGAAGAAACAGTTTCTGGCGATGATAAGTTTCGACTTGAAACGCCCTCTCAGTTCGATCTCGGCGGCAGTGACGCTGCTGGTGACAACGCTGGCGGAAAGCATGCCGAAGATGGCTGTAGATAAGCTGGATATGGCAAAGAAGAATCTAAAGCGACTGCTAGGCCTTGTCAACGATTTGCTGCAGCTAACCGAAATGGAGTCGGGCAACTTTGAGATTCACAAAGAGAACTGCGATGTCGAAGAGTTACTAATTCGCTCTGTGCAGGACGTTGAAGCACTAGCAGAAAAGACCGGAGTCAAGCTTCAGGTCGAGAGCGTCACGGGACAATGGTTCATCGATCCGAATCGCATTATGCAAGTACTGGTCAATTTGTTGTCGAATGCAATCAAGTTCTCCCCGCAAAATGGAGTTGTTACGCTATCGGCCCACCGCGAAGGTGACTTGTTTGTAGTAAAAGTAATCGACCAGGGAAGGGGCGTCCCGGACTCGCACAAAGACCTGATTTTTGAGAAGTTCAAGCAGGTCGAAGCGGCGGACGGAAAGAGAAAAGCAGGCACAGGGTTGGGTCTTCCGATTTGCAAACAAATCGTGGAAGAACATTGCGGGTCCATCGGAGTCGAGAGCGAAGACGGGAAAGGTAGCTCGTTCTGGTTCAGTGTTCCGGTCGATGAGACAGTCAGCATGCGCATGAAAGCACAAGCGTTAGCTGCGGAGCGAGACCGAACAAAAGCGGCAGAGCCGAAGCCCTTACCAGTAAAACGTTTACCGGAACAACCGCACGCCAAAGGTCTTTCCGGTCGATTGAGGCTGGGCGCGCAAGGCACCATTCTCATCGGTATACCGGTGCTGTTCGAACTTTTTGTTGTCGGTTCAATGACCGCGGTCCTGGCCAGAGTCGATAGCGAACGAGCAGAGGAACTGCACCAAAGAAACATTGCCTTTCTTTCCAGCAAAATCATAAACGGCTATTTCAGAGCAACCATGACTCTGGTAGACGGACACACTGAAAGCGATTGGAGATCCTTCCAGCAGAGCATCCAATTGAGTAAGTCGGCAATGAGCGAAATGCGCAGCCTGATGAACCGTCCACAAGAAATGGAAATCATGGAAAAGCTTTCAGATCAAGCAGACAAGATCGGAAGATTCTTCGACAGAGCAGAACGGGTCATGGAGCCCGGGTTCAGCACGGAACGCTTGAAAGAGGCCTTCGGCGGTAAGGATAAGATGGCACCGTCACTGATCGGATTGTGTCGCAAACTGCAAAAGCTCTGCGTGGAAGTCGAGCGTAAAGAATTCGTCAGTCCGGAAAGACAGAGAGAACTAAGAACGTCCCAGAGCGCCATTTTGATTGGCGCTCTGGTGGCAAACATTGCGCTTTGCCTGGCAATGGCTATCTTCTTCAGCAGAAACATCACTTCGCGACTAAAAATACTGGCTGACAACGCCGACAGACTGGCACGAGAGAAAGAACTAAACCCGCAACTAAGCGGCACCGATGAGATCGCCGAGCTTGATAGAGTGTTTCACACAACCGCGCTGGCAGTGAGTGAAGCTCGGCAGAAAGAACGCGCGGTGTTCGATAATTCACAAGACGTCATCTGTGCCATAAACGCTCGGGGAGTCTTCACAAGCCTCAACCCTGCAGCAGAAAGACTTTGGGGCTTCACAAAAGAGGAACTAGTCGGAACGCCAATGATCAACATAGTGGCACCGGAAGATCGGGATGCCGCAGCAGAGCAACTAGCAGCCGATTTCGGCAATACTCGCAGGCATGAATTCGAGTGCCGCATCGCTAAGAAAGACGGAACCCCGTTGTGGGTTCTCTGGTCGTGCTCTCGCTCTGAAACAGGAGAGACGTTCTGCATCGCGCACGACATTACCAACAGAAAGGAACTCGAACAGCTAAAGCAAGAGTTTCTCGCAATGGTCAGTCACGACCTGCGCACGCCGCTAACGTCCATCCTCGGTATTGCCAAACTAATTATTGCCGGTGCTTTCGGCAAGGTTTCCGACCGGCCGCTGGAAGTTCTTCGCGGCATCATTCGCAATGGCGATCAGCTACTCGAACTGATCAACGATCTTCTGGACATCGAGAAACTAGAAGCAGGCAAGATGCAACTGATTTTAGAGAACGTAAAAGTGCGCGAGATTATCGAGCGTTCAGTAGCATCCACTCACAACGCCAAGCGCGTTGCAGTGGATCTGCTCGCACCGGAAGGGATCGAAATCGTTGCAGACCGCGACAGAATCATTCAAGCTATTGCGAACATACTGAACCACGCACTGGGTCATTCTCCCGAAGAAAGCGCTGTTCACATTAGTGTCTCAAACGATGCGGATTTCACAGTCATCAGTGTTCTGGATTCTGCCGCGCCGGTTCCAGAAACAGCAAGAGAGCTTCTGTTCGATCGCTTCAAGACCGCAGCAGGCAAGTCGTGCACAGAACAGGATTCGGAGACTTCCGGTTCGGGATTGGGAATGCCGATCGCACGCAAGATCGTCGAAAGTCACGGTGGCACAATTGGTGTCATGCCGCGCGGCGAAAGTGGTAACCGCTTCTGGATTCGTATTCCCGGTAGTAAACAGGCAGCGCCGTCTTCGTTGAACTAAGACGGCGCTATCGGTATTATCGCCAAATGCCGAAACGGTTGAGCAATCTGTTCAATCGACTATTGGGATTGTAGTTGTTGTATCCAAAGCCGTTGTTGAAGTTGTTGTAGTTGTAGGTATTGTAGGCATTGACCAGATTGGGATCGACATTAGCCGGCGGCGGTCCGTAGCCCTGCATGTATCGCTCGGTTGCTATTTTCTGCTCTTCGAGCTTAGCGCCAATGTCCTGTTGCTGGCGGAATGCCAATTCTTCTTGATACCTTTGATTGGCGGCACTGTTTTGCTGAAGTGCCTGCTGTTGCTGCTGTTGTTGTTGCATCATCAGCATTTGCTGGTAGTTCTGCGCTGGCGCCGGGACAGCAAACAGAGTTGTTATGGCGCCGCCGAGAAGAACTGCGGCAGTAATTGTTTTGATGTTTGTCATTGGCGAGACCTCTCCTTTAATCGGTCTGAACCTTCTGACGCAAGCTCAAGCTCAATTGCACCCGCGGGCAACATTAATCGTCGCTAATAAACCTGCAAGCCGGCGTGGGGGAGGGGGGGGGCAGCAAAATCAGACTTCCAAACTGCACCCGGCAAAAACGGCACTTCTGATTATCAAGCGCGCTGTGCTTGTATTCCGCTCTACCGTTCGATGATTGAGGGCTCGAGAGTGCTTCCAGGCGCCGTCGGCGCTTTGGTCCCGGGGGTAGAACCCGGCAACGGGGCTCCGCCGACAGAGCGTTTTTCCGCTCCTGCCGCTGGAGCGCCTGGCGAGGTCGGGACCTTCTTGTCCAATCCACCGCCAAGCCCCTGCACCGCGGCCGGTGCAGATGTAGTAGTAGTGGTGGTGGTAGTGGTCTTCGTGATAGTGGTGGTTGTAGTGGTACTGGTGCCGGCCGGAGAGCGCGCAGCCGGCGCTGAATTGACAGCTGGTTCCGCTTTACGCGCGGCAGGCTCCAAGCCATCTAGCTTGATCGGTCCGTGAATCTGCACATAAACAGAGGCTACAGGACCATCCTCTTCGGTTTGTTCGTCCGCGACGACAGGCGAAGCCAATCGCTTCATCGCAAGAGCTTTCTGCCGGAAGGCTTCTTTCACGGACAGAAACGCTTCGACGTCGATACCTACAGGGTCGGTATGATCGCCTTGCTGAGCATATTTGTGCGTTATCACATTGTCGGATGTGACATCAAAGCGCTCTTGCAGGTAGTGCACCAGGCGCACCACGGCAGTTCTCTGCTCGGCGGGATAGGTTTGCCGTCCGGTGTGATTCATTTCAATGCCGATAGTATTGTCGTTGTTGATTCCCGGCAGCGTTTTGAAGATGTTTACGTGAACGGTAGCAAGTTCAGGATCGACCGCCTGGTAAATCGTACCGTCGCGATCAACTACGTACTGGGCGCCGGCATGGCGGCGTCCGCCTGAACTCCAGGCATTGATCACATTCTTGGCCGGAACAGGCGGACCGGTTTCGGTAGAATGCAGCACTATGTAGCGAACAGCTTCCCGTCGGCGAAAGATGCCACCGGATAACGGGTAATGTTTAAAAACTCCGGCGCGCACCATTTGTGATGGCGTCACATTTCCAGCGATGCCGCAGGCAAATGCATTCTGAATTTTGTTGCTCTTTTCTTCGTCAAATGGTGTTCGATCAAATTCAGGAGCCTTCCACATGAAGAAATCGAGCGGGTACGCATACTTGGGTTTGGAGACTTTTGCGTGAGGCGCGTCGTGATGGTGATGCCGCCCATGCGCGCTCCCCCTGGCGCTGCTCCCTCCATGTGAATGCCGGGAGTGTTTTGATTTTGACGGCGTAGCTCGGCTGGGGCGACTGGATATGCGAGCCTCGGCGGAAGCACCGGATCCAACAGGCACCGCGAATAAGCCGGTGACCGGGACCAGCAATGCCAAAGCCACAGTAACGAGCACTAGAGCCGAACTGACTCCGGCTCGTGAGCAACTTACTTTGATATTGGAGAACCAACGACGCATGTTTGCAGACACACCGAAACAACGATCAAAACCCGGTTCAGCACGTATTGATTATATGCGTACGGGTTAGGTGATGCAAATCTCACGATCGCATATACCAGCACATGTCAACAGCCCCAAACCCGGGTCAGTAGCGGCTTTGCGCAGCACGGGCAGCCAAGAGGTTGCTAAGAATAAGTTTTTCAGGGCTTTGCCTGCATTATGCATTCGGCGGTTGGTGCGCCCTCAACACTGACTACCGCCACTTTGCTGAATCCGGCGCGCTCATAAGCGCGAATCGCCCCGACATTGTCAACAGCTGGTCCGACCACGCAACTTTCGGCACGCATCAGGCCAAAAACCACATCCCTTAAAAACAAACGAACCAGGGCGGTGCCAATTCCTTTTCCAAGCAACGGCTGCTCGCCAATAAATACATCCAGCGATGCGACGCCGGTAAGGTCCGCCAGAGGCAGTTGTTTTGAATAGTCGGGAAAGTCCGCCAACCAGTAAGCCTGAATGTAAGCAATGGGCTGCTCGGCCTGGAACACGATAAAGCACCGCACGAGTGAGTCGTCGGACAGCCGGGGGAGGTATTTCGCAACCACGTGCTCAATAGTTCTTACGTCGCTCCCCCACCACTGCTGAACGTGAGCGGCTGTGAGCCAGGCCAGGAGCAACGAAAAGTGCGCCTCTTGCAAGGGGCGGAACGACAGGGGCGAAGCAATAGATGATGACATCGCTCTACTCAAGCGGGAACCGGCGTTCATGATAACAGGGCAAGAAATTGGAAAGAACTTTCCGGCGCCCGCAACATTTCAAACTCATCAGCGTCGCAGAGAGCTACAGCGACTTCAACAGCGAACTTGATTTGCCGTACAAATAGTTGGCGAACCAAACCATATCCCACATCTTATCGCGCTTACCATGGCTTCCCGCCCCAACATTAGATACACTTAATCCGTTTTGGTTGAACTTTTTCTCCCTGTTTTACGTAATAGAGATAGTACGAGGGAGATGACTCAGAAAAGATGATTGCGGACAACTGTCGATGGCACTTACCGAAAGCAGCGAATCTTCGACGCTGCTTCCTCGTTGAATCAGGTTTACTGCTCTCGACGTTGCCCGCAATCCAAAGACTTACCTTGACACGCGCGGCACCACAAACAGTTGCGCCACAAACCGAACCACACTAAGGAGATCACAACATGCGTCCATTGATGCTCATGGGAACCATGGCTGCTATTGCCACCCTCACCACGTTCGTTCCCGTCACCGCAGCCGACGGTCCCGCCGGAGCTTCCGTGCCTGTCGGTCCGGGCGGACCGGCAATCAAAGCCTGCCCGGCAGGCTTTGGCGGTCATCGCGGCGGGTTTATGAAAGCCCTGAATCTAAGCGACGAACAGCTCGAAAAGTTGCACAACATTCGCGTCAAATCGAAAACCGCAACTGCAGTAAAGCGAGCTGAACTGAGCGTGTTGACGACTCAACTGCGCGAAGCACTTTCAGCGGAGAATGTGGACAAGCAAGCAGCGTTCTCAATTCAATCAAAAATCAACGCACTGCGAGCCGACCTTTCGAACGCACGCTTGGCTTCGATGATTGAAAAGTCCGAAGTATTTACTGCGGAACAACGCAAAGAAATTCGCCACAGAATGCTTCAGAAAGAAGGCTCCTTCGGTGGTGGTCGTGGAGGCCACGGGCACGGCGTTTTCCGTCAACACGGATAGTTCGATTTTTCATCGCCCCTCGAATTGGCTCTCTCTTCGCAGAGAGCCTTTTTGCGATGGGGCCTTTATTATCGACATGCTGATCGACGAGAATCTTAAAGGCAAAGACAACGTATATTGGATTCCGCGCCAATCAAACGAAAGAACTGAAATTCCGCGGGTTGACTGATCAGTCGATCCAACCACCGCCCAATACATAGGTATCAGTCGGATCGTAGATGCCGAGAACCTGTCCGGACGTAATAGCCGGTTGCGGTTGGGCAAATTCGACTCGCACTCGATTTCCTTCCAACGGATAAATCATGGCCGTTTCCACAGGACTGTTGTACCGAATTTTGGCCTTGGCCTCGAAAGGTTCGGTCGGAGCGGTTTGCGTAAGCCAGTTAACTTCGGATGCAGTCAAATCACTACGCAGCAGGGCTGAAGGCGGTCCGACATAAACTATGCACATGTCGGGATCGATTGAAGTGACATAGAGTGGTTCCGAGTACGCCACACCAATTCCACGTCGTTGACCGATGGTGAAATTGTGCGTACCTTGGTGCTCCCCCAACAAATCGCCGGTTTCAACGTGAATTATCGGGCCCGGACGCTCTTCGAGGAACTGACCGAGATACTGTTGGGTGCTGGTTCCAATTGGAATGAAACACAAATCTTGCGACTCTTTGCGCTTGGCTGTGACGAGATTGGCGGACTCCGCAATTTCACGAATCTGATCTTTAGTGAAATCACCCAGCGGCAAAAGTGTTTTATCCAATTGCGCTCTTGTTAGTCCCCACAATACATAGGATTGATCTTTGCGAGAATCTTTTGAGCGAGCCAGGCGCGCAAAGCCTTCGCTGCGGTCGACCCGAGCATAGTGCCCCGTTGCGATATAGTCCGCGTCCAAATGCTTATCGGCATAGTTAAGCAATGCCCCCCATTTGATGAGGGTGTTGCACATGCTGCAAGGCAGCGGCGTGCGAGCACGCTTGTAAGACTCTGAGAAGTTGTCGATTATTCGGGTGCGAAAGAGTTCACGCAGATCAACTGCGTGGTGCTCAACGTTCAATTGTTCGCATACGCGCGCAGCATCGATCATGCCGGTGTCGCAGCAACGGCTGCCGGACTTGATCAACCAACCGGTTATGCCTACAACGTCATAGCCCTGTTGCTGCAATAGAAACGCAGTAGCACTACTGTCGACGCCACCGCTCATGCAAACGGCAACTCGAGTTTTTGTTTTGGGAGCCGGTTTGTGTTGCTTGGCAGCAGCAAGTGAACATTGAACTACTGCTTCAAGCTCTTGCGTACGGTCCTTGTCGTCGACTGCGCTCATTGTTGTGCTCCAAAGTGGCACGAAGGTTGTCTGCACAAGCAGACAGTCGTATTCAATCTATCATTAAAGCGCCGCAGATGTCATCAGTTGGCATACCAAGCTTTACAGGAATAACGTAAGAATAAGCCAACGAACGGTAAAGGAGCGTCAACCGGCCGCCAGCCGTGAATTCACTGAATGCGGCTACTTTAAGGCTGCCAGCCGCACTTTTGCAGTCGAGGCATTCAATCCCTGCGGCGATTGCTGCAGATAGCGCTGATATGATTCCTTTGCTTCACCCTTCTTGCCGAGCTTTTCGTACACTATACCCTTGTTGAAGTGCACCACCGGCAGTGTATCACCGGACTGCATCAGGGCTAGATTGTAGCGAGAGAGCGCTCCGTCGAGGTCCCCTCTGGTCTTCAACAAAATCCCCATGGCATTGTGTGCCAGAGCATGAGTCCCTTTAGCCTCGGCAATCGTTTGCTTGAAAGCCTTTTCCGCCAAGTTGTATTGACCTTTGCTCATGTGCGCCATGCCCAGATTGTAAAAGACCTGGGGCATGCCGTGAGGCTGCACCTTTAGCGCCTCGACATAAGCTTCAAAAGCACCCTTCCAATTTCCGCGGCGCTCCCGAGTATAGCCAACATTGTTCCAGGCAATAGCCTGCATTTTGCCAGGACGCGCAGCGGCAGCTTCGAACTCTGTTTCTGCAGCTTGAAGTTTGCCAGGGCTTCCCAGATGCTCATAGCCCAAAGCCAGATCTTCATAGACATCCTTCGGAACAGCCAGCCCTTGAGCGCCGATGATGTCGTTCAGAGTCTGCTCCTTGTAGGAAGCGACAGTTTCGTACTTATAGGAGTTACGTAACGCGACAAGCGCGTCCGGAAATTCATGCTGCGCTTTGAGCACTCCGCCCAACTGATAAAGCGCATATGGATAATCGGGCTTGAGCGCTACGGCCGTTCGCAGTTCGCGCTCCGCCTTAGCTAATTGACCGTTATCCCTGTATAGGTGTCCAAGATTGGCATGCGCTTGCGCCATGTTTGGTGCCATCTGCAAGACCTTCTGATAGGCGGATGTCGCCCGATCGAGATCTTCCTGCTTCGCGCTGCCCTGCTCCGCTCTTGATTTGTCTCGATATACATTGGCCAAACTAAGAAGCAAGTCGGGAGAAACGGTATTACCCGCGGCAGCTTTCGCTCGAGTGAAATACTTGATTGCCTCGGGAAAGTCGCCCTGCAAATACTGATTGTTAGCCAGGTTGTACAAGCTTTCATAGTGTTCGGGGCTGAGCGCCAGAGCCTTCTCATAGTTTTGATTCGACGCGGTCAAATCCCCCTCGTTCTTCAAACATAGTCCGATACCGTTGTAAGCATCGGGACAGCGAGCTTCCAAAGCGACAGCGCGCTCAAAGGAGCGCCGCGCCGCCATGTACTTTCCATCACCGTAAAGTTGCCACCCCTCTGCAAGTACAGCGTTGACTTCGGCTCCATAATTTTCTGCCAATGTGCTGCCCGCGGAGGAAAGCAATACGAAACCGACTACCGCCGTCGGCAAAGCGAAGCGCCACAGTAGCGATCCTTGAGCGCGACTACGCTTAGAAGCTGAACCCGGAATGAAAAGGAGTAGAGATCTCACGGTGCCGCCGGTCAGAGTCATGAACCAATGTAAATCTAATAATACCAGAGCCTCGAACAACCCGGGTTGCGCAGGCTCAGTCGGCGCGGTACCCGGCGCGGCGCGCAGCGTTCGCATAGACGCATCTATGAACTTCGCTCACGTACCGGGGGGCGCAGCGTGTTAGGATATAAAATCGGCCTTTCAAAGGCTTTTTATTTCTGGCCGCAATCGACTAACGCCACTCACGTATGCCTGACAACATTTTGGCCCGAGCACTGCACCAGCATTTCTTGCATTGCCCGCAGTATGCAAAAATCCTGGCGAGAACCGCAAAGCATTCGGCTCGCGAACTTCACATCACCGGTCTGTCCGATTCGGCCAAGGCTTTGGTGCTGTCGCTTCTGCACCACGAGGTGAAGAGACCGTTCTTCCTCGTCACCGCGGATCATCATCATGCGGCGCGATATCACCAGGAAATCGCCAATCTCAGTCGCTTCAAAACATTCCTCTACCCGTCGTCGGAAGTCTCCCCCTACGAACAGGTGTTGCATAGTCCCGATACCATTGCGCCGCAGATGGAAGTGCTTGAACAGCTCGTCGACCACCCCGATGAGCCCTGCATAGTTATACTGCCGGCGCGTGCCCTTGTTCAGCGCGTTTTGGATCGTGAAACGCTTGCGCGCAATACTACTATTTTACGCAAAGGCGATAGTCTGGACCTCGAGGCAATTCGCAAGAACCTGATTCGCCTGGGATACACACGAGAAAGCGTCGTAACCCTTCGCGGTGAGTTCAGCACCAGGGGCGACATCATAGATATTTTCCCGTCATGCGGACTGCCTGTTCGACTAGAGCTGTTCGGCGACGAGATCGAATCAATTCGCCACTTCAGTATCGACACGCAACGATCAGTTGAAGAAGTCGATATGGTCGAGATTGCTCCGCGCTGGTGGGTAATTATCGACGATCCCAAACCCGTCGTCGATGCCATAAAAGAAGCTGGAGAAAAATATCTTCCCTTGATGGGAGATTCCGCGCGCGAAACACTGCGCAGCGTACTTGAAAACGACGTGCAGTCGTTTGAAAACAACTGCTATCCAGAAGCCTTAGAATATTACGCACCGTTTATCAATACTGACTTTGCTACGGTTCTGGACTACATGCCGGAATCGTCTCTGCTTGTCTTTGACGAATGGGACTCAATTTCCATGTCGTTGAAGTCTTATGAACAGAAGCTTCTAGCTACATACGAAGAAGGCGTCGCCTCGGGAAGGCTACTGCCGCTGCCGCGGTCGCTGACAATGACCATGGACGAATTCTCCGTAGCAACATCACGCCTGCAACGAGCATTTCTTGTCTCCATGCCCGGTGTCGAGAGTGCCTATGATGAGAATGCAGAACAATCGGCCATCGTCAGTTTCGATTGTCACAACGTTGAACGCTTCAATAGCAACGTCCGCCAAATCGCCGACAAGCTCAAGGAATGGATGCGTTCCGGTTTTCGCATTATCATCTCCACCGAGCAACCACAACGGGTAATCGACCTGTTGCAAGAATGGGATTGCCCGTCAATGTACCTGTCACCTTCTACGGAAGGGGCAAACACCAACTTGTCCGGAGATAAAGGCAAGACGGAACCATCCACCCCGGGTGCTCTGGGAGCGGTGCTCGACGGTATACGTGGTTCAGGAGAACCTGGTATTTGGGTTACTCGACAGGGTTTTGTCGGTGGGTTCAAACTTGATGATGTAAATCTGGTATCAGTTACAGATGCTGAGCTGTTCGGTCAAAAGCGCCGTCCGACTCAATATCGCCGTCCGGTTGCCGAGAAAAATTTCGAACGCTTCACCAGCGTCGCAGATCTGAAAGTTGACGACTATGTAGTTCACCTCAAGCACGGCATCGGTCAGTTTATTGGCGTCCAGCGGATCTCGTACGAAAATCAGACACGCGAATACCTGGCAGTGCAGTACTCCGGAGATGACAGACTTTATGTTCCGGTAGACCAGATCAACTTATTGTCCCGATACCGGGGTAGCGGCGACAGCATTCCAAGGCTATCGCGACTTGGTGGCGCCGACTGGGAATCAACGAAGAAGCGAGTTAAGCGGTCGGTCAGACAAATCGCGGAAGAACTAGTCAATCTCTATGCATTGAGAGCCAAGCAAGAGGGATTCATTTCGCTGCCGGATACTCCGTGGCAGTATGAGATGGAAGAAGCGTTTCCCTACGAAGAAACGCCGGACCAGTGGCAGGCAATTGTTGAATGCAAGAAGGACATGGAATCGAACAAGCCGATGGATCGATTGATCTGCGGCGACGTTGGTTTCGGGAAGACCGAAGTGGCTATTCGAGCCATCTTCAAAGCAATCATGTCCGGTCGCCAGGCGGTAGTTCTGGTACCGACCACGGTGCTGGCACAACAACACTTCAATACCATGTGCGACCGCTTCGCCCCCTATCCGATAAAAGTGGGATTGCTGAGCCGCTTTCGCTCAGCAAAGGAACAAAAGGAAGTAGTGCGCAGGCTGGCTACCGGTGAGTGCGACGTAGTTATCGGGACACATCGTCTTTTGCAGAAAGACATCCTCTTTAAGGACTTGGGTCTAGTTGTAATCGACGAAGAGCACCGCTTCGGCGTGGCGCACAAAGAGAAACTCAAGCAACTTCGGGTCATGGTAGACATTCTGACCATGTCCGCCACACCAATTCCACGGACACTGAACATGGCGCTAACGGGCGTGCGCGACATGTCGTTGATTCATACGCCTCCTATTAACAGATCTCCGGTTAAGACCTATGTTGGCGAGTATCGACCGCAAGTGGTGCGCACAGCAATTTTGCACGAACTGGAAAGGCGCGGACAGGTCTACTTCCTGCATAACCGCGTAGAGACTATCGAAAGCATGGCTGCGGAATTGAAAGAACTAGTTCCGGAAGCGCGCATCGCAATCGGTCACGGTCAAATGCAAGAGCGCGAACTCGAGAATGTCATGCTTGAATTTGGTAATCACGAGTACGACATTTTGGTTTGCACAACCATTATTGAATCGGGCTTGGACATTCCCAATACCAATACCATTATCATTGACCAGGCCGATCGTCTGGGATTGGCGCAGTTGTACCAGATTCGCGGACGCGTAGGACGTTCGGATGTTCAAGCTTATAGTTACTGTCTCTATCGCCCGGAAAAAGTACTGACGGACCAAGCACAAAATCGTTTGAAAGCAATCCGCGAACTAACGACACTCGGATCAGGCTATCAAATAGCGCTGCGCGATATGGAGATTCGCGGCGTCGGTAACATTCTCGGACCTGAACAGCATGGACACATGATTGCAGTAGGATTTGAGTTGTATTGCAAACTCCTGGGAGAATCAGTTGCCGAACTCAAAGGCGAAGCAGTCACTTTTGACGCCGATACGCAGATCGACATCAACGTCACCGCGTTCATTCCAGATGAGTACATAAGCGATCCCGAGCACCGAATAGTGGAGTACAAGCGGCTTGCGGACGTGAAATCCGAGCGCGAGCTGGTAATTCTTAAAGAGGAATGGCGCGATCGATTCGGTCCCGTTCCCCAGGAAGTCGAAAACTTGGCTCAAATCGTCAAGCTTAGACTGATCGCCAGCAGAGCCAATGTACAGGCAATTAAACCCGACATGGTCGGCTTGCGCATGCTAGTCAACTATCGCTTACAGCAATGGTTGCCTATTCAAACAAAACTGCCGAAACACCTTGGTCAAAGAACTATCTACAAGCCAGGTTCGCCCGGAGCTATGGGTCCCACTCCATATATTCTTGTGAAGTCGGAAGGACTGAGTCCAGTTGAGCAACTCAATTTGCTGGAAGAATTATTAAATGCTATGGTGGCTTTTCAGGCCTCCAAGGCCGCCAAATAGGAGAGACAACATGCCCCGTCAGTTTGCTTCGCGAGAATGGATTGCAGCTGCCTTCTCGATATTGCTCCTGAGCGCATGTGCTCAAAAAGGTGCCGGTCCCGACACCGCCGCCAACACAGGCACGGCAACGAACACCTCGACCGCGGCCGCCACAAGTACGTCTACCGGCACCGACACTGCTGCTACCGGCACGGCAACAAGTACCGCTGTTCCCGCCGCAACAACAACCTCGACGGCGACAGACACGTCTACTATTAACCTCAGTCCGGCGACGCAGCCGGCCGCCACCACTACCGATGCGACAGCGCCTCTAACGGCGGCTGTTCCTACGCCAATTGCAGCGGTCCCTCCGAAGCAGCCTCCGCCCCAACCGGTCGCGCCAGCCGGGCCTCAGACAAAACTCAGTTTGGAACAGATGCCGAATGAGCTGCCGATCTGCAACGTCGCCGGCAATTTGATTAAAGTGAGCGACTATAAGCGAATGCTGCGGCTGCAGCAAATGCAGATGAACGCAAATCTGGCCACGGACCCTTCTGCCAGAGCCAGAGTTTTGGAAATGGCCAAGCAAAACAAACTTTCACTAACCGAAGACGAGAAGGCAAAACTCTTTCAAGCAGCCAAAAGTCAACGCGGTACAGAAAAGGATTACCAGGAGTTCCTCACGAAGGCCGGCGCAACAGAAGCCGACTTTAAGAATGAGGTTTACCAAACCGGATTAGCATTCAAGACTTCCAATATGATTCTGGAACAAGGATTGCTGCCCGAGTTGGTCAATCGCGAGTTATTAGCGCAAGCGGCACTGGAAGCCGGTGGCGAGAAAGACGCAATGAATCAGTACTTCCGATTCAAAGCATCCAAACACTACAATGTTTTGAAAGACCAAACCCAATTCACGGCAGATGATATTCGCGCCGAAATAGTCAAAGCCGAACTAGCGAAACAGCAACTGGCACGATTAGAGAAGAAAGTTACCGTCACGCCGGCGGACTTGAAGAAAGTCTACGACGCAAACAAAAGCGCATTTAAGCATGGCGAGCAAGTTCGCGTCAGTAAGATTTTGCTGCTCTGCCCGCCCGAAGATGTTGGTCCTATGAAGAGCGTCAAAGTTCAATTAGCAAATGCGACCAAACTGACGGGCGAAAAACTCGATGCGGAAGTAGCGAAATTCACGGCACAAAAGCGTCAAGGAGCAATGCTCATCCTCGGTCAGGCAATGGGTGGTGCCGATTTCACTAAATTGGCTAATCAATATACAGAAGATCCGACCGCCAAAGCTCTGGCAAACGGCGGAGATCTGGGATGGTTGGACGTCAACGCGCTGGTCCCTGAACTGCAGGCGGCCTTGAAGCCTCTCAAGAAGGGGCAGGTCCTCCCGCAAATCGTAAGCAACCCGCAGGGCTTCATCATCTTCAAAGTAACCGACAAACGTCCGGCAGGATTCATGACCTTGGCTGATGCTAAGCCGCTCCTCGAACAAAAGATCAAGGCAGACAAGCTAAATGCAGTGGTTCAAGGATGGCTAAACAAACGCAAGAGTGTGGTGCGCGTAGAATTCACGCCAAACTTCCTTGCCATGGCTCAAGGGCGGTCGGCAGCACCGGCACCCGGTCAGAAGTAAGAATTAGCGACGTTGTAAGCGAACCTGCTCCGGTTGAATTTTCGATCTGGAATCAGGCGCAGGTTCATCCATAAGATAGAGAGTACTCGGAATCTTATTGAATGCGCTGGCCCACCCCGGTTGACGACGGACCACTGCGGCATTTTCTGATGTCGGCGAAGTGGCTGACTGCGGCTTGACTGCCGGGGCACTACCGACCGCCGCAGCGCGTCCCGCAGCACCGGAGCCAGTTGCCGCCGACGTAGGTTCCAATCCGAAAAATGCATCGCCGAACTTCGAGCGACCATTACGAGTCTCGCCGAATCTGGCACCGCCAGTAGTACCGGTAGACCTTACAGGAGATGATTCCGACGACGCACTTCCGAAGGGGGATTCAGCTGCAGTCTTTTCGCTGCGCAGCGGCGGAATCAACGGTGCATTTTCCGCGGGCGCTGTTGTCGGTCTGTCCGATTTGTCATCGCAACCATGTGGATCGGTTGGCAGGCCTCCAGCGCTTCTATCACCAGCGGGGGGAGGTCCATCGTGCCCATCGCCGCCGGACGGCGCGGAACCCTCACGGGGCGATCTTTGCGGCGGTGCTCCCTGATGCGGGGCTGAACCATCCGGTGGCGGGAGTCCTGGCGGTGGTGATGGTCCCCCCTCGGGGGGTAGACTCGGCGTCGGTCCGTCGCCCGCGAGCGGAGGTGAGACTGGAGCGTCACCACTACCGCTCTCATCGACATAGCCGGCGGGAATGGAACTCCCCACGCCTTGAGGTGAAAGAGAGCCATTTCCCGGATTTCCGGGGCCGGGCCCGCCAATATCGGGGCCTTGATAGTCCGGCTGAGCCGTTCCATAAACTGAACCGCCAATGCCGCCTGGCACCGGCGTGGCACCGGGAGGCAAACCCAATCCCATGCCTTGCATCATGCCCGAAACGCCGCTGGGTGGCGCCGATTGTCCCGGAGCTAATCCCAGTCCCATGCCTTGCATCATCCCCGAAACGCCACCACCGAATGCGCCACCGGGTGTGGCCCCGCTGTAACTTTGCGGTTGCTGCGAAAATGCCGGATGCAGCGCGCGCAGTTGAGCCGCCCGAGCAGCACCCTGTTGTGCAGCCCCCTGTTGTTGCGCGGCACGTTGTTGCGCGGCTTGCTGTTGCATAATCGCAAAGGCTCGCATGTTTTGAGCCGATGCGGGTCCGATTGCAATGTTGCTCAAAAAAGTGATCGAAAGAGCCAGAATCAGAAATCGCATCACCGAACCCTCGATTGGCGCACAATCATTCAGATACTTCGACTAAGACCCATGATACTCCTATACCCGAATCAGGCGCACGCAAGAAATAAGGTCGGAGGTTTCACAAACTTTCCACAAATCTTCCCTATAGTACATTCACCAGCCCAATCAACCCGATGTAAGAACGCTCCGAATATGGTCTACCCGAGCAGACCCGTTTGGAGCGTTTTTGCTTTTTTGTTTCGCCTCATATCCTTGGCGCGTCGACCTTCGCTTCACCGAATTCGGACATCCGGCTACAAGCCGTTCATTTCCAATATTTTGTTGGCACGCACTTTGAGTTTCTTGCTCTCAGTTGGATGATCAGTTTGTGCCAGCAAGTAGGAATAATTATCGAGATACGAAACAAGATCAACACTGTTCGGCCCGTAGCTGCGCTCCGCGATCTGCATCGCTTTCTGAAGAAGCGGTTGTGCTTTGGTATAGCGCTGCTGCATCACATAAACGTAACCGAGATTGTTCATGGTCGCGGCCATATCGGGATGTTCGGCACCCAGCAATTTGCGGTCCAGTTCCATAACATCATCCAGCATGCGCTCAGCATCTTTCAAGCGATTTTGATGACTGTAGCACCCGGCCAGATTGTTCATTGTTTTAGCCAGCTGCGGCTTGTATTCATCGCCCGATTTTCTCAAGATATCGGCCGCCCTCGTGAACAAGGGTTCGGCGTCTTTGTAGCGTAGTTGCTCGTAATACAGTGTCGCAAGGTTGTTGATCCCCTCTGCAAACGCGGGACTGTCCGGTCCCAAAGCTTGTTGTTGAATGAGAAGCGAACCTTGCAGCAACGGCTCAGCCTTGCCGTACTTATGCCGCTTGCAAAAGAGCATACCGAGATTATTCAGCGCCAAACCGAGATTGCGCTGATCGGCAACTTTCGGATCTCGACAAAGGTGGACTAACCGGCCAAGGAGCCGCTCGGCGCCGCGAAAATCCCCCTGCATCGCTAGTCGCTGGGCAACCTTATTGACCTCGCGAGCCAATGACTGATGAATCTTCTTCGTTTTCTCAGCCTCTACCAACTCCTCCAAAATCTGGCGGTCGGTTTTAACTGCCTCAACTTCGATCACCTTCACCGTTACGGGCACGGACTTATCCACTGCGGCGGGCGGAAGATTCGGTACCGTCAACGTGGCGTTGCCAGCCGACTTGCCCAATATTGTCTTCGTATCTTTCTTGACCTGCTCGGCTGCCGGCTTCGCGGCGATCCGGGTTACGATCCTGGCCTCCTGGTTCAGCGCCGAGCGAACAGGAACGTACGTGCGATTTGCAGTTTCCTTACCGGAGTAGTTTTCAGCGCGGGCTTGATCCCCCACCGGCAAGCTACTGCAGCTGGAAAGAACGCCGCACGTAGCAGGCAGTAATGCTAACCACAAAAATCTGCGCATCCCATATCCCTCTGTTGCGGGCAGCCCGGCATCCAGTTCGCCAACTCCAGTCACTAACCAGTCTAGCGGCGAGAGCTTCTTCGGCACACGGCAAAAACCCTGAAATGTCCTCAAACAGATTTAAGCAGCGAGCATCTACAGTCTCGTATCTAGACAGAAAGGAGCAATCCCCTTCCTTATTCCTCTCATGCTCGCAGCGGAAACGTGCCACTTGGCTTATGTTTCAGCTATGTCAATGACGGGCGCAGACTTTCATTTGTTCTGCGGCTGTTACGACGAATGACGGACCGAATCTATTTGACTTGCGACGCGGTGATGGATTTGACTCGGGCGGCGAGCTTTTGGCTTTCGTCCATACGGCTGTTTTTTTTCATTAACGACTGATAGTTCTGCAGGTAAGGAACCAATTGCAGACTGTCCGTTCCGTAGGCTTTCTCAGCAATAGTTACGGCCCGCTTGAGCGCTTGTTCAGCTTGCGCATAATCTTTCTGCATGATGTAGCCATAACCAATGTTGTTGAGCGTCAAGGCAACTTCGGGATGATCCGGCCCCAGGCGAGACTCATCCAAAGCCATTACTTCTTTGAATAGTTCGTTAGCTTTGTCGTATTGCTTCATGTGTGAATAACAGGTAGCAAGATTGTTCAAAGCGCGAGAGAGCTTTTCCTTATCGCCTTCCGGATTCGATTTGAGAATTTCCACAGAGCGATTGTAGAGCGGCTGTGCATCAGAATAGCGTTGTTGTTGATAATAAAGGAGCGCTAAGTTGCTTACCCCTTCGGCAAAATCCGGACTCTTCGGACCTAGGACTTGCTGCTGCAGAACAAGTGAAGTTTGCAGCATCTGCTCAGCCTTCTTATAGTCGCCTTCCTTCAGATAAACCAACCCAAGATTGTTCAGCGCAATCGAGAGATTTTTTTGATCATTTATTTCGGGCATGCGACACAAGGCCACAAGCCTACCTAGAACCGATTCTGCATCTTTGAACTTGCCTTCGCCGGCGTACTTCAGCGCCAGCCGATCCGCCTCGCGCGGCAGGTCCGGAGACATTTTGCGTGAAACCTCGGCCATGCTCAAATCCGACACGACATCCTTATCCGATCGAGGAGCGCCGGCACCATTAGCGGTGCTGTAAGGCGTCGTTCCCGAACTGGTCTTGTCCGCCGGGTCCTGCTTCTGACCGCAGGAGGAGAGCAGCAAAACGGTTCCCGCAACAGAAACAAAAGCCGGAAGAAATGCCAACGAGGTATTGTTTAATCGCATAGTCACATCCATTTAGTGTTCATTCGGTCAAGCGCAAATCAAGATTATTCAGTCAGAGACGAATGGATTTTCTCTTCGTTCCGACCAGATCGTCGTATTCGGACCGTGACCCGGTATGACATCGGTGGAATCATCTAGCTTGAACAAGCGTTCCCGAATTGATTTGATAATCTGGTCGAAGGATCCGCCCCAGAGGTCGGTTCGTCCAATGGAATGCTGAAACAAAGTATCTCCGGCAAAGAGAACGCTTTCTTTCGCTTCCACGGAGAAACACAAACTGCCGGGAGTATGTCCCGGCGTATGAATTACTTTCGTCTTCAGTTTGCCGATTTGAATCTCTTCTTCATCGTCCAAATACTTGTCGATGGGAAGAGTTTCGTCCGCTTTCATTCCGAAAAGGGCACACTGCTTAGCAAGATTGTCATAAAGCCATTGGTCTTCCTTGTGAAGACAGATCTGAGCACCCGTCTTCTCGCGCATGGCTCGAGACCCCATCACATGATCAAAGTGCGCATGGGTGTGCAGAAGGTATTTGACTGTAAGACCATTCTTAGTTAAAGCTTCGACAATCTTATCGGCGTCGCCGCCCGGGTCAATCACCGCAGCTTCACCCGTTTCCGGGCAGCCGACAATTGAACAATTACAGCCTAAAGGTCCGACAGGGAATGTTGCAAGAAGCATTACTCGAACAACTCGCTTACCGAACAATCTTCGTGAATGCGGGCGATGGCTTCGCCAAGAAGCCTTGCCACGCTCAGTTGAACCACTTTGTCACAGATTTTGCTGCTATCCAGCGGAATAGAGTTCGTGACAATGAGCTTTTCAATGGGTGCCGTAGCCAGACGTTCCATGGCAGGACCGGAGAGCACGGCGTGCGAGGCACAGGCATAAATCTGGCTCGCACCTTCTTTTCGGAGAAGTTCGGCGCCTTTGACCAGCGTACCGGCAGTGTCGACCATGTCATCGACCATGATCGCGACCTTGCCTTTGACATCACCCACAACCGACATCACTTCAGCCACATTGTGATGACTGCGGCGTTTGTCGATGATGGCAATGGGGGCGTCATCCATTTTCTTCGCGAAGGCCCGAGCCCTGGCTACGCCGCCAACGTCAGGACTGACGACTACAACGTCTTTACGAGGATGAGGCAGCTCCTTGATGTAATCGAGGAGCACGGGACTGGCGTAAAGGTGATCGACCAGTATGTTGAAGAAGCCCATTATCTGCGAAGCATGCAAATCGAGAGCAACGATGCGATTGGCCCCCGCAGTGGTCAGCAGGTCTGCAACTAATTTTGCGGTGATGGCTTCACGACCGGCAGCTTTTCGATCTTGTCTGGCGTAACCAAAGTAAGGCATTACAACGGTGATTCGCCCGGCGGACGCTCGCTTAAATGCGTCGAGCATTATCAGCAGTTCCATCAAGTTTTCGTTCACGGGCGCACAGGTTGACTGAATCAGGAAACAGTCGACCCCGCGGACACTCTCTTGAATCTGTACGTAAATCTCGCCGTCTGAGAAGGGCGTTATCTTGAGTTGACCGAGATCCGTGCCGAGATAATCGGCTACTTCGCGGGATAAGTCTGGATTCGCGGTTCCGGAGAAGACTTTGAACAGGGTCTTTCCGCCCGCAGAGATCCTTTGTTTTAAAGGCATCTGCACTACCAAGGTTCGCACCTCACCTGACGTTGTGACAATTCTAATGAAAATGCGGGTTTAGAGCCAGTCAATAAGCAATTCTTTACCCGGGAATAAAGCGGTATTCCTCACTGCGCCCGAGTTCAAGAACACCGGCCAGCGCGATTTTGACATGGGCGAAAGTGAGCCCGCCCTGAACGAAAGCCGCATAGGGAGGGCGAAGTGGACCGTCGCCCGACAGTTCGATGGTCGATCCTTCGATAAAACTCCCCCCGGCCATCACGACCTGGTCCTCGTAGCCCGGCATTTCGGCGGGTTCCGGCTTCACATGCGCGTCTACAGGTGAAAAATGCTGAAGAGCCTTCAAGAAATTTACAAGCGGACGTCGTTCACCAAACTTAATAGCCTGAATGATGTCGCCCCGGCTAGTCGACCAGGAAGGAAAAACTTCGAATCCCAGCTCACCGAACACGCGAGCGAACAAGTGAGCGCCTTTCACGGCGCTTGCCACCACGTTCGGAGCCAGGAAAAGACCTTGAAACAAGAGGCGATTCTGGTTGAAGGTCAACCCTAAATGACCGCCGATGCCGGGAGCGGTGAGCCGGTTCAAAGCCGCGTTCACAAATGGTCTACCGCCCGCCAGATATCCGCCCGAGATTGCCAACCCGCCACCGGGATTTTTGATAAGTGAGCCGGCTACCAAGTCTGCGCCGTGAGCAATCGGCTCGGATTCTTCCACAAACTCGCCGTAGCAATTGTCCACAAGTATTATGCAATCTGGATTAGCGGACTTCACCAATCGACAAAGGAGGGCAATGTCCTCATTCTTAAGAGTGCGCCTTTCCGTTGAATAGCCACAAGATTTTTGAATATAAGCCATGCGGCACGGAGCACCTACAGCTTGGTTCACACGCGAGGCAAGCGCTGATTCGTCAGTGAGAAGTGGAATCAAGTCTTCCTGTGTGAAAGTGATTCCCATTGAAAGCAGTGAGCCAGGTTCGTTCCCCTTGAGTCCGATCACCTTCTCCATCGTGTCATACGGGTGCCCTGTAAGACTGACGACACGATCACCGGAAGATAGATTGCCGAATAGCGCGCAGGCCAATGCATGCGTTCCCGAGACCATCTGCATTCTGACTGCGGCGGCTTCAGCCGAGAACACATCGGCAAAAACATTGTCCATCACGTCACGCGCAGCATCGTCCATACCGTATCCGGTACGCTCGACAAAATACTCAGGGCTCAGGCGGTGCGATCGAAACGCATTCAGCACACGCTTCTGATTGACCAGTCCGATCTCGTCGATTTGAGTAAAGAGGGGCTGCAACTCACGTTCGGCGTACGCCAGCAACTTGTCCGATTCAACGGTAATCATGCAAGAAATTCCCGGTTGGAAACAAAGCAGCGATGTTAGCACACAGCTACGCAAATCGCCGGACATTGAGTCGAGTCTCAGGGAAACCTGGTTTGCCGAATTGACCGGAAGCCTGCAGCAGCGGCGTCTCGGGTGCAATTACACAGGGAGAGAAACTTCCGGTTTCGCCCCCTCGGCGATCAAGTCATTGCCTAGAATGGCTCTTGCCGCGGTTACGGCGGCGACTTCCTTAACTCCGGCGACGCGGAGCAGATTAGCAACCTCAAACAGTGTCGCGCCTGACGTGTAGATATCGTCAACCAGGATCACAGTTTCGGGAAGCTTTGCACGCCTGGCAAGTGCGAAGGCGCCGAAGAGATTCGCGAAGCGCTCGTCTCTCGTCAGATTGTGCTGCGCACTCGTATGCCTGCGCAAAAGCGCATTCGCATTCATTTTGAAGCCGGTTACCTTGCTCAGTTCTTCAGCAAGCACTTCCGCTTGATTAAAACCGCGCGTGACAAATCGCCATCGAGAAAGCGGAATCGGCACCAGAACAGCCTGCTTTAGATTCACATGCTCTCCCAATACATTCAAGGCCGGCACCATTAAGCTCGCCAGATCAACGGCAACCAGCGGATCGTCCTGGTACTTCATACGTCGGATGAGATCACGAACAGAACCTTCGTAGACCAGGGCGCTTGCAACCGGGACCGGGTTGATTCGATCGCATTCACTCAGATTCAGGTCTGTCTTCGCGACCATGCCAGCGTCTATGATGCGATCACAGCAACCCAAAAACTGGCTCAACAACATTCGAGCCGTGGCCCGTGCCAAAGTTCGCGGTGCCGCCGAGTGAGGAGCCATGCACCAATCAACAGTCGGTACACGACCGACGAACCTCTGCCAACAGGCATCGCACAGCGAGGCAGCGCACGATGTATCAGAAACAGGAGTCTCACAAATGCGGCAAACTTCAAACATCAAAAACCCTGCCAGGTAGCGCAACAGATTCATCGCTTCGTACCTCCGTCAGTCTCAATCTCGACAACAGCGCACCATGAAACGTCCATCGATCGACAGACGAAGTCGGGTCAACGCCGGCAACAAACAGCACCGCCAATACGGCACGTTCCGCGTCTGCTTCCTCGCAGCTATATCTCTAATACGAAATCAAGCACAAAAAAGTTCACTGCATCTTCGCTAGTTTGAATAAAATCGCGAAAGTCATATGCAGAGCGGCAGCTGCAAATTATATCGATCGGTCCCCTGGCGGTTCCGCTGGCTAAGACAGGCTTTGGCTCTCTGCCGGGTCCATTTCGGTGGTATGTTTTCCGTCTTCTTTACGCGACCGAAGCAGCGCCTTCAATTCTGATTCGTTGTCGTACATTAGACTCTTTGCCGGAGCAAGGTCCGTCCGAGGCTTATTGCGGTCCTGCTTCATCAACAGGAACTTAGCTTCCGCTTCAGTTGCCGGTAAATCAAATTCCCGAGTACAGGCCTCAGAATTCGGCTTGCCAGATTTTGCAGTTTCCGAGCCCATTCCACTGGTCCAATCGACCCGATCGGTCGATTGGCTTGCGTCTTCATTCTTCTCAGTCATGGTTCAACCCACCTATTTTTTCCTAATAGGAAGACGAACCCACTTCACTCAGTGTTGCTTGTAAGTTCAGGAGCGGTTTGCGGTTAACCCAGAGCAGTCTTAAAAGCCTGCAAAGTGAGTTCGATTTCGCGTTTGCCGTGTTCGAGGCTGACAAATGCAGCTTCGAATTGTGATGGCGGCCAGTACACACCATGTTCAAGCAGTGATTGCCAGACTTTGGCAAACCGTTCCGTATCACACGACTTAGCAGATTCGAAATCGGTTACGGTCTTGGCGGTAAAAAACACGCCGAGCATGCCGGTAACGTGTACAACTTGGGCATCGACTTTGGATTTTTCAACAATCTCACGAATTCCATCAGCAAGCGAGGCTGTTTTCTGTTCCAGACGCTCATGAGCCGAGGGAGACTGTAGTGCTCGCAGTTGGGCCAGTCCGGCCGCCATAGCTAGAGGATTGCCGGACAGAGTACCGGCCTGATAGACATCACCGCACGGAGCCACGCGCTCCATGATTTCTCTCTTGCCGCCGTAGGCACCAACAGGAAGTCCGCCACCGATAACCTTGCCCAGGCATGTAAGATCAGGTGTGATGTGATACTTCTGTTGCGCGCCGCCAGCAGCTACGCGAAATCCTGTCATAACTTCATCAAAAATCAGCAATGCACCATTAGCGGTGCAAGTTTCACGCAAGGCAGTGAGATAACCATCCTTAGGAGTGATCAAGCCCGCGTTGCCCATGATCGGCTCCACGATGACCGCGGCAATCTTCCCTTTGTGTTCTTTGAAAGCCTTTTCAATCGCGGCTGAATCGTTGAACGGCAAAGAAATTGTGAGTTTCGATAACTCATCGGGTATGCCGGGTGAACTGGAGATACCCAATGTTGCCAAACCGGAACCGGCTTTGATCAAGAATGAATCAGCATGGCCGTGGTAACAGCCATCAAATTTCACAATCATCGTACGCTGAGTGTAGGCTCTGGCCAGGCGAATTGCCGACATGCAAGCTTCCGTGCCTGAATTGACGAAACGAACCATCTCGATGGCCGGCATCATTTTTATAACTTGTTCAGCGATTTCGACTTCAAGCAAGGTCGGCGCACCGAAGCTGGTGCTTGTCCGAATAGCATCTTCAACGGCCTCCATCACGCGAGGATGCTGGTGACCCAGAATCATCGCGCCCCAGGAACCTACATAATCCACGAACGAGTTGCCGTCGACATCTTGCATCCATGCGGCATCGGCGCGAGACATGAAGATGGGATGCGAGTTTACTGCTTTGCACGCCCGAACCGGAGAGTTGACTCCACCGGGAATAACCTTTTGTGCACGCTCAAAAAGTTCACGCGACTTGCTGGTGTTCAGGGGGACGACGGCGACTTGAGTCATTGATTGCTTCCATCCTAAGTGGTGGGTGTGGGTTCGGCTTGATTAAGCAACCGTTCAAGCACCGGCTCGACCATCTTCACGGCTTTTTCACCTGCGGAAAAATGGCGCATTTTGAGATCGGTATCAAAAACATAGTAAGCAGGCACGAATTTGTTTTCAAATTCATCAGTAATCGTATGCCAGTTGTCAACCACGCAAGGCTGTTTAACATCGTATTCAGCCATGCATTCTTTTACTGATTCAACATTGGTATCGCTCTCTTGTCGCGGCATATGGACGGAGATGACTTTCAGCCCCTTGGGACCGTAAGTTGCTATCCATCTCTCAATGTCGGGAAAGGACTCTTTGCAGGTACCGCAGCTAATTGCCCAAAAATGAATCAGTACAGTGTTGCCCTTAAGTGAGTCTCGCTTGATAGGCTCGGAATTGAACCAATCGGTGCCTCCCTCAAGCTGCGGCAAATCGCTGTCCATTCGAAGCGGCATAGAAACCTCCTTTAGCCTGGCAGAAAATTTTACTATAGCTGGCACTCAATTTCTTCCTGGTGAACTCGGACAAGCGCAAGGAGACGAGGCTCGCCGAGGACCCGGGCGCTCAAAAAAAAAGGACCCCGCCACAAAGCCGGGGTCCTTGAGCTGATCTGAACTCGTAGAGCTTAGACTTGAAGGGGCTTTTGACCCGGCTTCCAGTCGGCTTGACAAAGTCCGCCCATTTTCAGAGCTTCAAGAACGCGAAGGGTTTCGTCTACGCTGCGTCCGATGTTGAGGGCATGGACCACTTGGTACGAAAGAACACCTTCCGGATCGATGATGAAGAGACCGCGCAATGCGATACCTTTATCTTCGAGAAGTACACCGTAATCGCGGCTGACATCTTTGGTGATGTCGGAAGCGAGCGGATACTTGAGCGAACCGAGTCCGCCTTTATCTTCCGTAGTGTTGATCCAAGCACGGTGGCTATAGACACTATCGGTAGATACGGCCAGAACTTCAGCACCAGCGGCCTTGAAAGCGTCGTACTTATCGCTGAACGCTTTAATTTCCGTGGGACATACGAAGGTGAAATCGAGAGGATAGAAGAACAAAACGAGCCACTTCCCTCTGTAATCAGAGAGACGTACATTCTCCTTCAAGGTCTTGAGATCCTTGGTGGAGGGCATATCAAAATCAGGAGCTTTTTTACCAACTTGCAACATGTATCACGTACTCCGAGAGACGAGAGAACAAGGTTGCATCTTAGCCCGGCTTCAGGAAGACACTGCCAAGGTTAATGTTTTTCTTTGCTTTGAGAATGAAGGTTTGCGGACTGGATCACACGGAAAGCGCGCAGAGCCTTGATTGCGACTACTGGAACTTCTTGCGCTCTTGAACTTGATACTCAAGCTCACGTTGCAAATTGTGTTCAAATACGAACTTCTGCAGGAGTGGACTGTCCTGCTTCCAACCGATGTTGAGCAAATGTCTTAAATGCTCCGCAGGCGTAGAAGCGTGCTTGCTCCGCCCAAGCTCCGACTCGCCCTGTTCCTTTTCCGCCATTTGATGCCGCCCCCGGCGCGCGCCCGCAAGTAGTGAGGAAAGTCCCGTAGTTTTCCCAGAAAATCGGAACGTCTGCCATAAGTCTACAAAGGAATCGGACAGCGGCGCCACAGGTTAGACGCGTCTCAGAACACCACTTGCAAGCCGGTTTGTAACTCAGCGTGATATTCCGACGCAAATAAAGGCTCGTAAATTTGACCCGGAGCGATCACCTTGGTACCATTCTAGTTTGCCTTCCTCAAAGGTTCCT
>JAIELX010000138.1 GCA_019752635.1 Candidatus Obscuribacterales bacterium
GAAATTGCCTCGGGGAAAATCCCTTCAGGAATTCGACACGACTAGATTCCAAAACCTTTCTGAGCTGCAATTGAAAGAGCTCTCGGATGGTTCATGCCTGGACAAGGCAGAGAATATCCTCATCTTTGGAAACCCCGGAACGGGAAAGACTCACCTCGCGGCTGCGCTTTCGAGGGAATGGTGCCTCCGTGGAAGACCTGTCCTTTTCACAACAGCCAGTGCGTTAGTCCAGGAGTTACTTGCTGCAAAGCGTGACCTCAAGCTGAATTCATTACTGAGAAAACTCGACAAATACCAGGCTATCGTCATCGATGACATATCGTACATTCCGCAAGATCGCGACGAGACTGATGTGTTGTTCGTTTTGCTCGCTGAGCGGTACGAGCAGCGAAGTCTGGTCGTGACCAGCAACCTGCCTTTCTCTCAATGGGACAAGGTGTTTAAAGACGCAATGACGACAATGGCAGCAATTGACAGGCTTGTGCATCATGCAACCGTGCTCGAACTGAATGGCGAAAGCTTCCGAGCCCAAGCTGCAACGAGAAAGAACAAAAAGTCGGGTTAGATTTTACGTGAGGCACCAGGTGGTCAAGCAGGTCAAAAGTAATTGTCGTTACCAGCTCAAAAGTCTTGACGTTCATCACCCAGTACAATGCAAGGCGCGCCATTGGCACTCTCGGAAACAATTTTGGTACAGCTTATGCCCTTGGCGGGGGGAGAGAAGCAATCTACCTGATGACAGGACAGCCGAAGGCGGATGGGGCACCTCATACAATCGAGAGTGCAATTACCCGCGCAAACACTATTGGCGCGGCCGCGGGAATAACAGGCGGGCTGAAAGATATGCTGCAGAGTCTTGCTCTGCGGCTGCGCTAATTACAGAGCTGTCGCCGGCGCGAAATTCGGCTTCTTCTCACTAACCACCGACCTGGCAAAAATTCTCCGCTTCCGGTGCACGTGAAAAACGAAAACGCCTGAACGAATGCAAGAACCTATACTTGCAGATAAGTTTCTTCGCCCTGCAGCGTCAACGCTTCTTGAAAGTCAATAAGCTTCTTCAGTTCCTCAATCAGCCTGCTTCTCTGCACCACCGTTTCCGCATTGGCGTAGCGAACCGAAACCCTATACTTGGCAGTGTCAGGCAACGATATAGAACGAGCGGCGCTGCGCAGATTGGTTGTGAAACTAATATGGATAAGCTTCATCCCTGCAGACGTTTCTGCAAAGACAGCCATGAAACCGGCAATATCAAGCACCCGATTCAACTCAAAAAACGGACCTTCAAAATCAAGTCCGCCAAGATTGATTTGGGGCATCTGAGCCCGAACTGGCGCAGTGATGCCTTTGCATCGAGTCGACGAGCATGCCGAGCGCCGTGCCGAACTCTTGAAGTCTAAGACTGAGAGCAGCTTCTCCATAAACCCAATGTTGAACCATCCCAATTAAGGTTCGGTTAAAGCGGTAGCGATCCAAACAGGCGCAATATTAACGGTAGAGCAAAAGGTATCGACTGGTGCGCGACAGATTCGAGGTCGACGCTTCGGCAGGCGCCGCCGATTAATTTAGCGCGATCGATATCTGGCCTCTAGTATTTGCGCTGCCGTTGAGCCAGCCTCGACACCGTAAAACCCGCCATAGGGATGCTTCTGACCTTCGCTGGCATCCTTTCGGAACAGAACATCGCAGCGGTTGCTGCTATAGCGAGTCACTTCTACCGGACCAAAATCCTGTTCGTCGTAATCAACCAGGCGGCAGGGTCGCCCAAGCGTGACTCGAAACGCACCATCGGTGGTAAGCGCGTAGACCGTGTTAAGTTCTTGCTCGCGCGAAAAGTAAGGCGTGGACAGCATTCCTAATCCTATTAAAACGAATGGCACACCGAACAGAGCCATTAACCAGGACATCGGATTTCGGGTTTCACGTGCCGCTAGCACTGCAATTCCGGTCCAGCACGAGCTAAAAAGCGTCCAGATAACGGCGAATGGAATAAAGAACCACATTTTAAGGCTCGCCTCTCGGCCGACTTCCGGTTGCCCCACCCACAACAACTTTTCGCCGTCATGCAAGAGCGATGCAATCATTGCATTGACTCTATCGGCGGTAGCAAGGTCGGGAACACCGGCAGTGAACACTAAGCGAGTAAAGTTCGCATGCTCAGCCAGAAAGGCAGCCACAAAGGGCATCGCAATGACGAAGCAAGTGAATAAAATTGAAAATATCTTGAGTCGGCTATCACCGTTAGCTAAGCGCTTGAGAGCGCTCTTATCGGATATGCCATTTGTGTTCACGCCAGATCGCACGGCATTCTCAAAGGTTTGTTTCACATGGAGAGCTTCTTCCCTGGTGAAGAATGACTTACTAACTGCAAGCTGCCGTTCTGTTCGCGTAACCAACATTACCTGGTACCAGGCGTCACCGTCGGAATCTTTTGTGGTGGCAATCTCAAACCGCTTTATGTCGCCGTTGCTTATAGATTCGCTGTGCTCACGGCTAAACCAACCTTTTTTGCTTATGCATATCGAACTATCAGTCCTGTCGAGAAACACGTCTATTCGTTTGGAAAAATCGCCCAGCGCAATTCCGCCCCAAATACACCCAAAACCAAGCAAGAACATAAGACCAAGGATAAGAGGTCCGACTTCATCACGATTGCTAGCAAACTGTGGTGCGATAGCAACTACCAGGCCTACGAAGACGAGAAAGACACTGCCAATTCTTTCTGCCGGAATGCTGGTGCTTAGCAGTACTTGCTTGTTGAGAATGTGAGACTGCTTCATAAACTAGTCTTAGCAGAAACGCGGTAAAGAAGGAGTGAAGAAACGTCCTCGTGTCCTGGGCTTAGGTAGCTCCCGTGCCCCTAACTGGAGCGCGGCGATAGTTGCCAACGAGCCGTTTAACAAGGCGACCACTTGCACCCTGATGTGACAGAACGCGGAATTAATTTCACAGAATTGTCACTCTAGGATCACGGCGAGTTGTTTCTCGATCCATGGTTTCGCAGCGGAACGCCAGCGATGCCGACAAGGGACACTTCGGGGGCTTTCAGCTGCAAAAACCTCGCCATCGGAAGAGCCTTCCTCAAATAGAAACGGTACTTCGCAAGATCGTTTTTCTCGCTATACGCTCTGGCTTGACCGACGGTCAACTGATAGTAGGAGGTTACGAAACTGATTCCCTCTGCCTCGGCCTTGGTCTCATCCGGCACATGCACGCTCGCGAATACTTTCAGCGCTTCATCCGGTTTACCAGCATCCACAAGCACATTGCCTAGTTGCTGCGTCGCCTGGAGCTTCAAAAGTCCTTCTCCGGTGGTGCGAACTAACTCTGCCAGATAAGAGCCTGCGGCGTCAAAGTTCTTTAATTCATGGTGCAGACAACCCAATTTCAGTCGCAAAGAGTTAGTGCGTACCAAATCGGCGGACAAATGTTTCAATGCGATCTCGTAGACTTTTACAGCAGCCCGCCGCTTGCCGGCAGAAGAAAGCGCGCTAGCATATTGAGTATAAAGTAACTCTTGAATCCCGGAGTCTAGATTGCTTCCGGCCTTGTCCAGATGTTCGATTGCCGGAAGTGCCTTTTCAAGCTCGTTGAAATCGCATTTAGTTGATCTGCTCAAATATACTGCCGCCATGATTCTCGCTGCGTCAGTCCACAAAACATTGTGCGGCGATGTTCTTTCCGTGAAGTGCTGCATCACAGTCCCTGCGGCAGTCCACAACTTTCCGGCTGCCATAAACTCGCACAAGGACAAATAGCGCCTGAAGATTGCTTCCTCTGTCATTGGCGGAGGGATGTTCAATTCGCCGGCGGCATGAAGATACGCGTTCAATTCAGCAGTCTGGTGCTCTACTGCAGCAATCTTGGCCAAGCCGATTAGGCAGTCTAGTCGCGAGGCTGAATTTGGTTCAGATAGAGAAATGGCATTGTGAAAATCACTTCTAGCTTGCTTATTTCTGCCCATAAGAATGAAACAGTCCGCCCTCTCTTTCAAACAGGCAGACTTTAAATTTGTGACCTCCGGATTCGTTAGCAATGCGAGCCTGTCAAGAAGACCGTCTAAGCAAGTTGCGGTCCCCGAAAGGTTGCCGCTGGTCAGCATGAGGGATGCCTTAAGAAGCATGAGGTTCGGCACCAATAAATCTTTCTTTGGTCTGTGCTTGAATGATTCGATAAAAAAGTCGACTTGTTCCAAAGCAAATTGAGCCGAATATTCTCTAAAATTGGAGCACAGGTCTAGAATTAGGCTATCTTGATATGTTTTGTCCTTCAAGTTCTTGCATAGCTCGCGTGTAGCCTTCCGCGCGGCAGCCAACTCTCCCGTTGCGCACAGGGTCTCCGCAAGCACAGCCAGCGTCGCTGTTTCCTGCTGAGGGTTCTCTGCTACGCACGTATCTCGAGCCATAAGGGCTGCTCGTTTCGCCTGTGTTGGTTCGTGTCGAATGAGATACAAATGTGCAAGTGCCATCGCAGCCTCTGTCATGCGATCGCGATCACCGGACTGCTTTGAGATCGCCAAAGAAGTCTTAAAATTACCCTCCGCTTCCGCGTACTTAGCGATCGTGGCCATATATCGCCCACGCACCAGAAATGCGAAAGCGTAGGCTCCAGAATTTACCTTGACGCGCTCAGCCTGCAGCAGTTGGTCAAAGTGCTCAGTCATCTGTTTGGCTGTACAGTCGCCATTACAACGCAGCTCATCATACATCGAAGCTATCTCCCACGGAGAAAGGGAGCGATCGTCCTGGAGCTCGAATTGTTTGATTAGAGGCAAAATCGAAGCGTTCTCTTTGTCCGGACCGGATTGGTGAAGTGAATACTGACTCTTGAGTCCTTTCGCCTTCAAGGACGTGCGCTGCGTGGCATAACCGACTGTCGGCTGCTCTACGTGCAGCAACTTCATGGAAGCCAAAGTCACCAGGGAAATCATTGCAACAGCAATCGCGCCAACCAGAATGTTCTTGTTGCGAGCTCTTTGCTCTCGCGCCTTTCTCGGTAAAGCACCAAAGGCGTGCCCCTGACCTTCTAGTATCATCCGAAGATCACTACAAAACTCTGCCATAGACTGATGCCTCTGGATCGGATCCTTTTGCAGAGCTTTGAAAACAATCACCTCCAACCCGGCAGGAACATTGAGCACCGGAGAGAAGGGATCCGCATGTTGCTGAGTATGTTTGTGAATGAGTCCAATGGGGTTATCGCACTCAAACGGCGGATTACCTGCGAGCAATTCGTACAAGATGCAACCGAGTGAATAAATGTCTGACCGGTTGTCCGCTCGTTGCCCAAGGCACTGTTCCGGACTCATGTAATGTACGCTACCGATAAGGGCTCCTGTCTGGGTCAGGTGCTGAGCCTTCGAATCGGAGAAATTGGACAAGCCAAAATCTAAGACTTTCGCCTGGACTGGTACACCGGGAAGAACCATGATGTTGTCGGGCTTGAGGTCTCGGTGAATGATGCCTAAGTCATGCGCTTTCTGGAGTGCCGAGCACAATTGAACGGCTATCAAAATTCTGTCGTTCGTAGACAGAGACCCCTCATTAATGCAAGTCCGAAGTGAGAGCCCTTCCAGATATTCCATGACCAGATAAGGATACTGTTGCTGCCAAATGCCAAAGCGGTAAAGTGAAACAATGTTCTCGTCCTCGACGGCAGCGAGAATTTTGCTCTCTCGTTCAAACCGTGCGGAACTGTCCGGGTCACTAAGCAGCCCCGCCTTAAGAAACTTCACCGCAACAAACCGATCCAGACCCAGTTCACGGGCTAGGAACACGGTCCCCATACCACCTTCGCCCAACGACCGAAGCAGCTCATAGCGTGCATCTACTATTGTGCCAGGCCGCAAATCGATAGTTCCACCTTCCGCTAACCATCCCCCATCTTTGCTGTTCCCCAACTGCAAGCACTCTAGCGGTCAACGCACGTTGGAGTTGATCCTGACTCGCAGTCTAACTAAATCGGCTCAATCGTCGAACTCGGGTAGGAAATCTTACGCCTGAGCCTTAGCCAATGCCGGTCAGCAGCAAGAATTGGTTTTCGCCAATCGTCCAAGACCAATGATTCAGCTCAGGTTCACAGTGCATTCATGTGGATCGAATTACAACAAGAGAACAATGAGGACTGCGTCCTGAAAAAATCGATAGATTCGCAAGACCTTCTGATGGAGCGTCTGGTGGCAGTAAAAGTCTCGCGCCAAGGCGCAAAGCACAGGCTTCATTCTGTACAACCATCAGGCGGGTGAAAGGCGTATCCGTAATTGACTGATGTTTCGATGAGTTTTTCTGCGGAGTGCAAAGCAAATTTTTTTCGAAGTCGACTAACATATGTTCTCACTAGACTTTCTCCGACGTCCGGATTATCTCTCCAAAGAGACTCATAGATGAACCTGGTGCTAAGAAACTCGTTCGGAAATTTTGACATGAGAAGCAGCAGTGCCATTTCGCGCTTCGAAAGGTCGAGGTCAATGCCATTGTAAGTTGCCGAATGTTTCTCTTCTGATAAAACCAATGGTCCAAGAACAGAACTACGATTGTTATCGATTCCTCTTCTAAGCAACGCCCTTGCCCTGGCTCGTAGCTCTTCTCCCGAGAAAGGCTTGGTCAGGTAGTCATCAGCTCCCGCATCAAGTCCGCTCACTCTGTCTTTTGTCGCACTTCTTCCGGTGAGCATGAGGATGCGCACGCCAGGACACGATCGTCTGAAACGAGCACAAAGTGTTGGACCTTCGCAATCAGGCAACTCCCAATCAAGTACAATCAGGTCGTAAGCATACTCGCTGATATAGGACAAGGCGTCAGCACCAGTGGCACAATGATCTACGGCGTAAGCGCCGGTTCTTAGAACTTTAGTCAGTTCATTAGCAACCGCAGTGTCGTCTTCGACCAACAAGACCTTAGGCATCAGCTTATATCCTCGTCTCTTGCGATCGGGCAAGTGAACTTAAAAACCGCGCCCGTAGAACTAGATTCTACCCATATTTCCCCCCCTTGGGCCAGAATAAATGCCCTTGCAATCGATAAACCAAGCCCAACGCCTTGCCCTTTGACTGCGCCTGCCGCGGTTTGCTTGTATTTGTCAAAGATACTAGTCAAATCAGTTTCTTGAATACCGGGTCCACAATCTGTGACAGTGACGGTGGCAAACTCAACGGCTCTTTCTGCTGAAATGTTGATCAACCCATTGGCATGAGAGAACTTTACGGCATTGGAAAGAAGATTAGATACCACTTGCTCAAGCATGACGGCATCACACCTGACCGCTATGTCTTCATCGCAGAAGAGGCTGATCCGTAGCCCTTTCTCTTCTACCGCTAACTTGAACAAGTCAACGCAGTTTTGAAGAAGCGAAACTAGACAATGCATTTTGATATCAGCAGCCAAAGCGCCCGATTCGCATTTGTGCAACACGATTAAATGCTCAGTCATTCGATTCAAGTAGTCCAAACTCTTAGCAGCTAAATCAATTCGTTGGAGATCGGTAGCCGAAATGTGCGGAAAATAATCGCGTTTAACAGATTCAAGCACGAGCATGACAGTCGAGAGCGGCGACCGAAAATCATGGGCGAGTATTTCCGCAAAATCATTCTTGAGCTTCTCTATTTCTACTTCTTTCGATATATCCATTCCTTCCAAAAGCAAGCAGTCGTATGAGTTAGAGAATTCAATATCGACAGAGAGGATAACGCTACCGCCCGTTGGTGTTAGAAATGTCAGCCTTCTAATGCTCGACGAACAGCCGGGATCATCGAGAATCTGCGCGAATTCTCCAGCACTGTCGCTGCTGAGAAGTGTCGAAAAATCCACTCCGAGTAACTGACCAGGTCCAAGTAGATCGTGTAGAGTCTGGTTGGCCCAGATAACTGTGCCCTGCTTGGTCAACGCGGCCAAGCTTTTGCTTGAGTAGTCGGTTAACAGTTGCTGCTTTTCTTCAAGCTCGATCAGCTTCTGGAGCGAGTTTTGCAGATAACCCATGATGGGGCCTTCGTAATCGGAGTTGGGCAAAAATGCCGTCAGCAGTTCGACTTTCTTCCGCTCTTGAAGAAGCTTCCTCAGCAGTATGACGAATGCCCCGCCCAGGGTGGCGCAAATCGCTAAAGAGACTGAGTCCGGGAAAAGGCTCCCTGTAAGGAACGCACAGAAGCCGGCCGCGCTAATCGTGCCGATTGTCCAATAGATAAAAGCGGCACCGCTTTCAGTGGGGCGGAGCTGCTCTTGAACGGATTCGCGTCGGTGCCTCAGCGAAGCACAAGCCTTTATTGCCTCTGCCTCTATACCGACGGCCTTTCCGGGCGTCAGTCCGCCGTGCTTGTCGAAGCGAAGGTAATTGGTCTTCAGTCTC
Organism: Candidatus Obscuribacterales bacterium; assembly: GCA_019752635.1. GTDB lineage: Bacteria > Cyanobacteriota > Vampirovibrionia > Obscuribacterales > Obscuribacteraceae > JAKFUT01. The sequence continues at coordinate 8,338 of JAIELX010000138.1, forward strand.
ATCAAGTGCCAATCACGAATGAATTCCACTAAGGTCTCACTCGTGTCGGTTGATTGGTCAGAAGCATACTTTGTCAAGCGGGGCGGTCCATCAGCGCAGGCGGATTTTTGCGACAGAATAGCACTACTTTGCGCTGTCCCGGGAAGAACCGCCCGGCTCCGCACAAGCACAAAGCTCACGGGCATCATTCGGGTTGCAAACAAGAATCACTTGAGGCAGGGCAAAAATCACGTTCCTATTCAAGAATGTTCCAGCAGAATAGTCTGAACGTATGACCGCTGAGAATTGGAATCTTCAGCGTGTAAAAGCTTCCTTAGTAGATTTCGGGTTGCAGTGGGAGAGAGAGTCGCGGCGTATCGGTCCAGGAATCTGCGGACAAGCTCTTTCTGCAGGTGCTCCGAAATGCCAGAGCCTGCCCGTGTTTCAGCATCTATTGAACCGATCATGATATTGAGGCACAACTCGATTTCATCGCAAGTTAGGGAATGGCGAGCTCTTGCGAACAGAAAAGGGACACACAGCCCCAGCCCATAGAGGTCATCGCGCGCAGATCGAGATGAGGCTGATTGCAGCTGTGCGGAGCGAAAGAGTTGCAGCTCGCGAAAATTTCCTTTCGCTGCCTCCGCTGCCCTAGCCATGAGAGTTTCACTGAGATTACTGTTGCAGTTATAGATTATCGGCTCGCTCTTTGCCAGAAAGTAAGCCTCATCCGGCAAATTCCAAACTAGCCACGTTGCAACTTGGTCAGGAATAATGGCTCTGTCGTCGGCGAACTTGTGAAAGTTGTCTTCGATTAGCGTCTCACCACCGGACGCTTTTACTTCGCCTCCGAAGAGTTGCTCGACTGACATTGAAGTTTCACGCCGACAACTGTCCCGCAATGAGCGAAGGCTGAGCGCTTTTTCGTAAAAGCGTTGAGCCAATTCTCTCTTTTGCGGAGCGGGTACCTCTGGACAAGCTACGGCTCGGGAAAGAGCGTCGAGTGAACTTCTCATAGCTTGATCGGCCTCTATGCACTGAGATGCAGCTTCGTAGCACGCTTTTGGCTCAGAGGCGACGCACGAAAAACTTACCTCGTCTGCGAGCAGGTAAACTCTGGCTGCAGACCGACTTAACTCCGCCTCTCGTTTGCGATACTCTCGCAGATATAGTTTGGCATCATCTCGATCGGGATTCTCAGCGATCAGCAAATAGAAATAAAATCGACGCGAGGAAGATATCGAATTTGAGTTGTTCTTTACTTTATCCATTGCTCTCAGTGCCTTCCCGATACAGCGAATGCTGTCAGACTTCGACTGATTATAGTTCTTGGAGATCTGCTCGTAGCTAGCACCGACAGCGATCCAAGCTGAGTCCAAAAACGTGTTAGAGCGTTTGAGCACCCATCTGTCTAATTCGAGCTCCAGTTCGGATGGACTCTTTTTCGGATTCTGAAGATTTTTCTTGATGAAAGAAACCAACGTCGCGGAAGTCATGCTTTCTATGTCGCTGGTTGTATTCTCCGGGGTTCTTCGCAATGCTATGAAACAGCAGGCAACCAGCAATACGAAGATACCAGCCAAGATTATTCCAACTGTTCGCTCTCCCTTTCGGTCATGACCGGACGGCGGACTCGCACCGACCGACAATTCCTCCCATTTCCCGGAACGAGCAAGGGTCATATCGCTTTGAAAATCCAGAGCGGATTGATACCGCGCGGATTTCTCTTTCTGGATCGATTTGAATACGATTCGCTCCACAGCCGAAGGCACCTCGATTCCGACATCGCAAAATGCTGGCGGATATTCGCTTGTATGCTTATAAATCAATCCGACCGGATTGTCGCAGTCGATAGGCCGTTGACCGGAGATCATTTCGTAGACCAGGCACCCTAGCGAGTATATGTCGGAGGGTTGGCTTGCTTTCTGTCCTGAACATATTTCCGGACTCATATAGTAAATAGAACCGAGTACAAAGCCGGTGTTTGTCAGCCGATTCGCTGTGTCGGGCTCCTCAAAGTTCGCGAGACCGAAGTCAATAACTTTGACTATGTTGGCAGGCTCACAGAGGAAGAGATTGGCTAAGCTCAGGTCACGATGAACGAGTTTCTGTCGGTGCAAGGCATCAAGTCCAGCGCAAGCCTGACCCGCGAAATCAAAGGCTTGCTGCCAGGAAAACTTTTCCGATTCTTTGAGTAGCTCTAAAATGCTCTTGCCGGTAAGGGCTTCCATTACCAAGTAGTTTTGTCCTTGCCAGCTTCCAAAGCCCATAAATTTGACTACGTGCGGATTGTCAATACTTGCAAGAAGCCGGGCTTCCCGACTAAAGCGTTTCCTGCTTTCCTGGTTCTGCAGCGAAGAGGCAGAAATGAATTTGATGGCGACATCTACGTTGAGCTCAAGATGCGTGGCCAGATAAACAGAACCCATCCCGCCCTGGCCCAGCAGAGCGAGAACCTGATACTTTCCGTCGACGATAGTGCCCTCGCGCATGTCAGTGCCCGTAAGCTCCGCATGTTGACAGGAAAAACTTTGTCATTTTCGCGAATTACCTTAGTGAAAGTGCGGCGGAAGGCGGTTTCCCTGCGTCAACAGGGCAAGAGTCAAAGTTTACCTGTAGATTCCTTACCCTCTCAGGAGAAGTTTCCCCTAACAAGGTGGGACCAAGAGCACTGAATCGTGCTTCAGACGAACTCGCGTTGTGCTGCCAGATAGGTGTTCCGGAGTCGCTGAGGACAAATACAGAGATTAGCCTTGTGTCCCAAATTGGTGATTGCTTTACTCAAGGATGCAGCCCGAATGTGCGCCCCTCCAGGTCCGGGAAAGACAAACGCTGAGGCGCTCTGCTCGCTGTTGCGACTTGCAAGCCAGTTCGCCAGAGACTGAGCAACTGCATCGCTGATCTGCACCATCTTTGTTGAATCGCCCGACTTTCTTCCGGCCTCAAGTACAATCCAGCCGGAGTCGCCAACGTTCACTATATCAGCAACTCTAAGACTGGCAATCTCGGATAGCCGGAGATCCGTGGACAAAAAGATGCTCACTGCAAGAAGGTCTCGCTCGCGGTTAGCCTTGCGAGCTACCTCTATGAGGCGTTGGACTTGTGCTGAGTTAAGAGGCGCGTGACGAATGTCCGAGGAAGTGGTTGTATAAATTTGCCGACCTAAATAGCGAGACATTAAGCGAAACAGAACCGAAAAGTTGTAGGCTGTATGCTCCGAAGACCTCGATTGAATCTCAGTCATGAACTCAGCTGCAACCTCCTCTAGTGAGAGAGTTTCAAAGTTTGTCTCGAAAAATTTCTTGAACACGCGTAATCGTGACAAATAGACTCGCTTGCTCGATGAGTCAAAGTTCGACTGCTCTATCAATCGCTCGAATCTCAGTGTTTCCAGCAATGCTAGTTTTCCGGCACTATTAGTTGAATTTTGGCAAAGCATTTTCTGAAACCTTTAATGACTTGGTCCGAGTCAATCAATACTGCGTCCAGATGAATCAGTTGTGAAATTCATTTGGCAACAAACGATCCCTCCGTGGACAATTCGTGTCTTGCCCGGAGAGCAACTATCTAGCACCCCTTCGGGACAGCTCAATCTCGCGCGTGTCTGTTGATTTCACATTTTGTTCATACGCTTGAATAACATCGATATGGGCTGCCAGCATGCGAATTGACGATAAGGGAATTGTGAATGAAGAAACTGCATACGCTGAGAACCGCACTGACTGAGCTAAAGAACCTCGGTTTTCTGGTCTCAATAACACCAGGCGCCTTAGACAAATTGATGACGAATGCTCGCGAAAGTTTCCCTCTACCTCAGTTAGACGAAGAGGTAGACGCAATAGATATTCGAATCGTTCTCGACTGGTACTACGGGACAGTGAGCACAGAGGCATCAGCAAACTGCGGTTATGTCTGTTTGAACAACGATGACGACTTTAAACAACTGGTGAATAAGTTCAACACTGCGCTCAACAAGCCCGATTGGTTCACCCCTGTGTCCTTCGACGAATGGAATTACACGGTCAAAATCAGGGACTCGTCGAGAAAAATTTGGGAAGTCTCACAATACGATTTGCAGTTCTTCTACAGCGACCGACTAGCGGAAATTAAAGATCCGCGTTCATTTTGTGAGATGGAGCCTAATGACGATTCTCAATCCTTTGTTTTCGGAACACCCGAAGAACTAGACCGGATAGAGGCGACCGGTTTGCTTCCCTTTGAGGGAAGCTCATACATCATTGAGGATCACCCGCCAAAGAAGACTGTTACCATCGATGATCCGATTGAACTTTGCCGTCTTGCAACTGGATGCTTCCGCAAAGGAGACCTCACGCCCGATGCCAGTTACGCGGCAGAGTTGTTTCGGGAAGGTTATGATTTGTTGGCAAACTCATTGGATGGCTTCCAGCGGACTGCGAACTTGGCGAGCGACTACAGGACTCGCACGAAGTACATCGACGCCTTGCAGCTTAAAGCGGAGCGGCTTTTCATGCAAGGCAGCTACGACGAGGCCGCAGCGGCGCTTTCCCTCATACCTGAACTAGCCCTTGAGCCTGAACTTGCGCGCTTGAAAGGTAAGAGCGCGTTATTGTTTAAGAGTCGCTGCTTACACGCCGCAGGTCAAGACCAAAAGGCACTCGATTTAACCGAATCGATTCTGCACGCCAACGAGTACGATGGAGAAGCGCATTACCAGCGATCCGTCTATCTCAAGGCACTGGGCAATGAAATCGAGGCGAGCGCAGCGCGCATGACAGCGATTAGCCTTGGCTTCTCCGCCCCCGAACCGTGACCTCGATGATCGCCTCTATCAGGACAACGCACGAAGTCTCCCGCACTTCGATTGGACCGACTTGAATAACTTCAAGAGCCAGCGTCCAAAAGCAGTGTCTGCTCAAAGCTCAAAACTTTCAATACATCTTCATTTTAGTCACAACTGATTAACATGGCGCGGTAATTCTCTTCATGTCGAGGCGATACAGTGACTTAGGTCGCGACAATGCGAACAATTTGTTGTTGAGCAAGGTGATGGTGAAAATGTTTGACACGGATGAAGTTGAAACTGATATCTGCGATGTAACTGCTGCCAAGGCACCTGATGTATGGCAGGAAATTGCCGCAACGGAAATCCCTCGCGCCGGCTTAAACCGCGTAGAGACAGGCAAAACCGAGCTGACAGCAGACCGACTCCCCTCGTTATCGCTGATAGAGCCTGGCGCTGAAGCAGCGACAGAAGATCCAGACGAACCAGCATCTTCCTCGGACGCCAGGGAAGGAAGTCCGATATTCGAACGGGCGGGGGCCGAAGCCGTCAATGATGCGGAAGACGGCGAAACAGCGGAGGTCTCCGGCACGGACCGAGCCATGCGAGAGCGCGCTTTATACCTCCAAAAAACTTTGATACAGTTCGCCCCTCTGTTTATGGCACTAAACACAGATTCATCCGACGCGGCTGATACCCGGGACCTGACTCCAGAGCAGAGACAGAACCGATCAATAGCAAGGCATCAGGAAGAGGTCGATAGAGTCAAGCAGCAAATTAAGAGCGAGTGCGACTCAGGCAGGGTCGGTCCCGCCACTGAAAGGGCTTACAGACAATACGTTCAGTGGTTGGAAAAAGCCGTGCCGACAAACATCCGCCGGATGCAAGCCCTCGGGCTCCCGCTGCCTCCGGGCTCCCAGCTAATGCTATCGTCCGAAAACGGACAGCCGATGGAGCCGCAATTGTTCACCAGGCTAGCTTCTCTTGATCGCATATCTCTAAACCTCCCGACCAGCTTCGAAGCTATGCAACGGAGCGATACCCTGATAGACAAATTAGACGCCGTTTTCGATTGGTTAGCAACATGCAATAGAGAAGAAACATCTGCTCGAGCACGCATACAAGACAATGCGCTCAATAGCCTCATCACACGGATGGAGCTACCTTCAAGCTGGCGAAAGCAAGATGGCGACAACCCGGAGACGTGGAGAGCTGCAGCCTCGCAAATGATCGAACTTTCGGTGACAGTTCGAAACTATATTGAAGCCATGCAAAGCTTGTACAAATCATCGCGGAACTCCGATTTCCCAATCGAACTGCCCCAAGGTGCCCAGCTCAAAGTCACGGACAGCACAGGTCGGGAACATACGCTTTCGGGTAGCGATCTAAATACGCCGGAAAACCGGCAGATTTTTCGCGACGGTCGAATTACCGAGATAAAGCTTGATCAACCCACAGACCTGCGATTGGCGAGCCCCGCGAACCAGAACCGAGTTGGCAATTTGCAAGATTGGCTCGATAGGGTGGGCACGAGAATAGACCAGGCAGCCGGACAAATTCACAGGCTTCAGCGCAACCCCGACGCCATAATAATGTTCGGAGATAAAGAAGTTCAAAATGGAAAAGCCCTGATAAACGCGAGCGGCGAATTTGTTCGCATTGTACCGAGCGACTATCGCTCGCAACCAGGTGAAAACATAAGAAACCTGAACCTGCTTGGTTATAACTTTGAGGTAACTCCTCTAACGCAGGGAGCCGATGCCGGGAAATTTCGCATTTCACAAAGTATCACTGCCGAGAACGCCGCCTGGTATGCCTATCAGAATATTCGCATCCCCGGGCTTGTCGAGCCGGTCGGCAAGATGAACGTAGGCGATCAAGTTCTAGACGGAAACGATTTCGTGCCCGTGCGAAGTGGCGAGAAGGTTCAGCTGGTACAAGTGAAAAATCTTCAGTCATTTAAGGAGATGCAACAAGCATTTTACTATGGAGAAAAGGGACTCAGCATGGCCATGGATGGTGCAATGCTGGTCTCAGGCAGTATCGAGGTTGGTGTTGCAATGCGAGCCGCAGCAAGGGGCAGCAGACTGGCAGCAGCGGGAGGGGAAACTTTACTTCAACTAAGCCGCAGGGAAGCCGCGAAAGAAATAGCAAAGGGTTCCGTGCGAGTGATGGTAGCGGGATCAGGCATTTTCAACAACGCCGGCGCTCGCCAGACAACCTGGGGACAAGGAGTCAACGCTGCGCGCGGTCTGTACTTCCTGGGAGACGTTAGTCTCGGCTTAGGGAGGGGAACTTGGAGCGCGCTACGCGCAGGCAGAAGTACGGAGGCGGCATCATCAGCGCAGAGGCTTCACACACTGATTCACGGCAGAGAAGCCTCCAACGGTGTCGAAGCGCTTAAGGGAATCGGCTGGGTTAAGCAAATACACACAGGCACCCAGTTCACTTTCAGAGCCACAGAGTGCGGCTTCGCGCCGCTCATCGCCGCAGATTTGCTCCATCAGGTCGATGAGCTGCAAGAAAGCGCTCACGCAGATCCAACGAGAAGTGCCCTGCGGCAAATCGGCAATGGGCGAGGGGAAGAGAGAGCACCAAGAGCAGTTGATCGTAGTAGCTCCGGCTCTTTGGAAGGAGTTCACGCTGTGCTAGACGTCTATAGGAACACTCTGCGTGCCGGTAGGTCGACCACCGCAGCCGGTGAGATTTCAGAGATCTTCAACAGAACCAAGTCCCTGATGAGAGCTGAAACTGCCGAACTAAGTCGAGAGGCGTATCGACAAGAGCTGCTCGCAAAGATTTGCTTTACTCCCGAGCAGATAATAAGACTCGAACAGTCGCATCCGCAAGCTTCAGAAGACGCAAACTTTAAGCTATCGAATGAGGACATCAGAGCGCTATTGGACCACGATTATCGCAACCTTTTGTCAGAAGAGCGCAAACGACATCTAGCACCACTAACAGCTTTGGCTGCCGAATTCCTAAGTTCAAAAGATTCAGACGTAGTTGCCGCTAGCCGCATAGCCCTTCTGTGCCTCTCGTTCGGAATCGACGGAAGAACCGGTCCGGACGCAGGTCGAGCAAGAATCGAACTACCCGCTTACAACAGGGAGATCGAACGAGGAAGGAAGTCTGCATCAGTCTCAATGGATGCAAGAACGATTGAATGGCATTTCACTTCGGCTGCAGCAGTTAGCGCTCTTAGATCAGACCTTGCCGCACCCAATCTCGGCAATCGAGGGCTGGTAACTGGCGATATGCTTACCAGGCTGGGTGCGCTAACTCACCAATCTTATGCAGCAGTGCTTTTAGACGTACTGAGGAATCCATCAGCCGCAAAGACTGACAAGATACGTGCGCTGTCAGACACGAATGGATTGGCGATAATTATAGAGGGATTGCAAAGAGAGGAACGAGCTTCAACAAATCAAACCGAGACAGACAGAGAAAGCGCGGGCGGTCGTTCTCATGGTCTAACGTCTGAAGCACTTTTGAAACAGGTTGAAGAAATTGCAAGAGCAGACCGGGATGAAGACGTTCGAGCTTTAGCGGCGATGACCTTGTTCGGATCGCGTGAGAATAACAGAACCCGAAGAACCGACATTCTCAATCAATTAGCTCGACTGGCATCAGGAGAACAGCGCGCAGGGCGCACTTGTGCACAAGAAGTTAGTGGATATCTCTTGGGACAACTTGAGGCAGCCATTCCCGAACAGCGCGCCGAACAAGCAGACGCAGCCAGAGCCACCAGACTCAACTCCGCTCTGGCACTGGCTTGCATCACCCGGACTGAAAACGCCGAACAGCAAAGTCTAATCAGCAAGGCCATAGTTCGCTCTTTCAGTCCTACCGACATTGCTTTATCAAATCGAGTGATTGATTCGCTACTTTCGCCGGCGAGAGCCACCGAAACTGGCGCAACCTCTCGCATTGAAGGGCTCGTCCGCACGAATCCAGAACTTATAACCAGCCTCAGGAGAGCAGCTGTAGACCTCATACGCACTCCCAACGCGGCAGATCAGAATCGAGCGGCCAACGAATCTGCCTTGATTGCCTGCATCGCTCTCCTAAATCCGCTATTGAGAGGCAGCGACGCCGAAACAGAGAGACAATTTCAAACAAGACTACAGGAGCTCCTTCGCAATAGCCAGACGAATCCCGGCTACGCCGGTGCCTTTCAAAATCTACGAGTTGCCGCCATCGAATCACTTGCGATGATCGGCAGCAGAGAGAGCCTAGAGATCATTCGCTCCCACACATCAGCACAGTCGCAGATCCGAGTCGCCGACCGCAGCATCAATGCCGGAGAAAATGACGGTGCCGTGCGACTGGCCGCGGTCAAAGTATTGCACAGACTCCAGGATCCTGAGTTGCCTGTTCTACTTAACTCTATCGTCGACTCGGAGACCGATGCCGCGATCGCTCAGCGCATTCGAGACTCAATCTATGCACTCAACAGACCGGAACATGCAAGTCGCGACTGGCAAAGATTTACCAATGCAGCCCAGTATAGAGCTTTGCAAACGCCGGAGGTCCTGAGGCGAGAAGAAGTGAATGCTTTCTTCGAACAAAACGACCTTCGTTTGTTAGTTCCCGGGAACTACAGAAGAGAAGCAGAAGCCGAACTGACCAACGCTACAAACTTCTTCTGGAGACAACTGTGCACTGCCACTAGATACACCGATAGCGTTAACCTGGTTGAAGAAAATAGTCTGCGAGAAGGCAAATACGCAGAGAGAAGAGAACAGTGGAGAAGGCTTGCTGAGCTAGCTACCAGAGGCGGTACCGAGGGAGATAAGGCAATAACTGCACTCTATTTTTTCGCCTCTCAAAACAGAGGTATAACCGATGCAGAGGCACCCGAGTTTAAGGGATACTACGATGAGAGCCATCGACACCGGCTCCCTGAACCGGATTGGCAGCTTTTGGCTTCCGTGGCTCTAAGCAGGCAAGCCGTCGAAGGGAAAGGCAACATGGAGCTTTTGAAAGGCTTTGTGGAGCGCGGTTTGACCAATAACAGCGATCTACCAAGCCGTGTCAGAAGCAATTTTCTCGATGCCTGGCGAGCGCTGCGAAACAGAGACCTGAATGGTTCTTTTCTCTCGGTAGAGACGGCCGCCGAAGCCATTCAAACTGCGTTCTGGCATGTCAACTCGCATCGAGACAACGAATCGAGGGCACTACAGCAAAAAATGCTGGAAGACCTGCACAATTTGAACTATCCGAGGCTGGCTCCAATGCTGGAGGGAATGCTAAGGCAACAGGAGAGATTAGATCCGCAAGTTAGGCAATCGGTCCAGCGTTTATACAGCAGAATTGTGTACTCAACAGGCGACTTGTGGAATTCAACTGTACCCGATAACGCCGCTAGTCCTCAAGTCAGAGCGACAATTCTAGCCGGAGATCTGGCCAAAGCAACTGATGCGGAGGCAGCAGTTAAAGCAATCTTCGCAGCATACAAGGGACACAAAATCAAAGACGGAGATGACGTTGACCTTTTGGCGCGCGCTCTAAACGACTCAAACCAAAGAATCAGATTAGCGTCATCTAGAGTGCTTGTAAATTCCGACCTATCAGCAAACAATCCTGTCAGGCTCTTAGCAATTCAGACCTTAGCTTCACTTGCACTTAGCGGCACTAATGAAACTTATTGTCGTGAAGCGCACAGTCTTCTCTGCGGAATGGGAAATTCGGGCAACTCCAAGATAGCAGTTTCTCGGGCAAACAAGCTCTATAACGTTGAGCCATGTGAGCATGGAGTGAAAGTCACAGAAGCCACCAGAATTGGATCGACCTGGCACTCAACCGGGGTCGTCTATCCAAATGGTTCAATGTTTCGCTGCAAATTGAACGAAGATGGTGCGCTTACTGAGGTCTGGGAGGATGGTATCCACTGGCGGCGCAACTCCCGCAATGGCAATCTATCAACCGAATGGACTAACACCGCCACCGGTGCGCGATGGAAGGGCGTTTACACTGAGCTTGTCGATGGTACCTATCAATATCAAACAGAGGGCTCCTCGCGAGCTTTTCGGCGCGGTCCTGACGGCTCACTGCTGGCAGTAGCCGGACCATTCGGCGCCAGTTAACGCTCGCGAATTGCTAAGAGGCACTCGGAGCCTTTACTAACTACTCGTGAAAACAAATAGAAAGGGGCACTCGTGCGCCTTCACGAGTGCCCCTTTCTAGAATAAGCAAAAGCTCACTAGTTCTTCGGCATGATTACGGTGTCGATCACATGGATGACCCCGTTGGAAGTAGCGATGTCGGTGGCGGTTATGGTCGCATCCTCAATTTTTGCTTTTCCGTCCTTCAAAGAGAAGTGCACGTCAGAGCCCTGAACAGTCTTCGCGGCTTTGCCATCGGTGACCTCGCCAGCCTTTACCGATCCAGGCAGAACGTGATAAGTCAGAACTGCAGTAAGTTTAGCCTTGTCAGCCAGAAGAGCTTGAAGGTCTGCGTTAGGAATTTTCTTGAATGCTTCGTCTGTCGGTGCAAATACAGTAAAAGGACCCGGTCCCTTCAAAGTGTCAACCAGCCCGGCGGCCTTCAGCGCGCTGACCAGAGTGTTGAAGCTACCATTTGACACTGCAGTATCTACGATGTCCTTGGTTACTGTTGTCTGCATACTTTTGCTCTCCTTCTTTTTTGAACTGTCGCAGTCAGCAATTGCAACAGAGCCTATGTTTGTAATTAGAACTGCGACGAACATGAAACCAAAAGCCCGCCTTTTATGAACGCTCATGAAAAGCTCCTTTCCGTTATGAGGTATGAGTGCATAGTAGTCCAGCCAAGATGACTTTGATGTGAACAGCCAAAAGTTGCCTCAATCCACCGTCCATGCGCGCCACTGGCACTAGACGGAGCGCAGTTGCGTCAAGATTAACGAGAAATCTTTCGGTATCGCTATGCTGGCGGACAGCCCGGGATAAAAATACGTGAGCAAGTGGTCCGGAGCTGTGGAGAACAGATCCCTATATCGGTAATTATGCCTAGTGTCACTCATTTGTTCCCCAGTCGAAGGAAGATCGCACGCACCACTGCGTTTCGCTCAACGCTCACAAACGATACAGCAATAAGAGGAAGCGACTAAACCGTCGACTGGAGACGCGCGGTTCAAAACGCCGACGCGGTCTACTTCATGGGCACCATTTGCAATCCGGCATTGGCTAAATTTCAAACAGTACCTAACAACGAACGGAAAAAAATATGATTCTCCTTTTTCTCCTGACTTATTGTCTGATGTCTGGCATTCGCGCGGGTTGCGCAATGACCACCAAGCACGACTACGTGTGGTACCACAAGACTGCGAAGTCATTCCACCTTGCTGCAGACTTGGCGGCTCTGGCTGCAACACTAGAGGCACTCGAATCCTTTAACAGTGACTTTTGTTGGAATCTACTCATCTTGATGGTTCAATACCAGTCCGCAGCTTTCATTACTTTGGCGACTGGATTCGCAGCAGCGAACAGCTTTAGCCGACTCTGCACAAAGGCGAAGATGGAATGAGGCTTCTCTTGAGGGCGATGGCGGTCAGCAGATAGCCTACAGTCCATATTCGTTTTTGCAGTGCTTCCGAGCCTGACAGAGGTCGCATCCCCCTAGGGTTTCTATAGGTGCCTGACCCTGGCCGGATGCGACCAAACCCCTGGAACTTTGCTGGCTCAAAGTGCGGTGCGCTGTTCGTAAATGTAAGTACCGAACGCTATTAATGCTCACAGTAAATGAGACTAGCAAATTCTTAAGCGCGATAGTCCTCACTATAATCGCGCAATGATGTTCAAGCAGCCGAATAGAACAATACCGCCAGTAGTGCGCAGTGGAAGGGCACCACTATTGCCTATGGTGGATCAACTATTGGCCATTTTGCGCACCAGCGGTTTAGCTCAAAGCAGACTCAAACTTCCATCTGGATTGTCACACCTGATTCACACCACGAGTACATGCTTCTCCGCAACGAATCATCGCCGACAAAAAACGCGGGAGTTCCGATTCATGCCATTATTTGACGACAATGCCACCGACAAAACTGTAGACTCGAACAAACTGAAAGACGACGCACGCCGTGGCTTGAGCGAAGAGGCCAATCTTGCAACTCGCCCGGTCAGCCCGGGCGGTCGAACTACAACAGATGCAGCGTCCGGATTGTTGCCGGTCATTGATCTAGATTCCACACCGGTTACACCACCGACAGACCGAAAAGAAGCAGCAGCGAGGTCCGCAAGTGCCACAGCTTATGGAGTGAACAGTGATGTCGCTTACAACTTTGAAAGATGGATCGCCAAAGGTGTTCAGTGCGATAAAGTGCTGATACAACAACCGGGTAGGGGGCAGAGCCTTGTAAGCGAAGCGATCGTAATTGAAGGGGCCCCTGACCCTAAGCTGTACCGCGAACTGGTACCATTTGATGGTCAGACTGCAAACTCCCGATACTTCCAAGACTCGAACGGCCGTGTATTCAAATTAGAGGCCTTCGGCGGCAGCAAGCAAATTTTAAGCGAAGAACATCAACTCAGGGTCGTGAGCCCGGCAGACCTAAGGTCTGCGGCACCATCAGGTGTTGAACGGCGCGCACCAGCACCCGCAGAGAATTCGTCGGACTTTAGAGTTGGTCAGAGCGTCGAATTCCGTGGCGAGCAACTTGAAGTAGTAGGGCTTGTTTCGGGACGGGCAGTGCTATACAAAGAGGGAAGAAATGCCGACTATGCTATGCACCCCTTTGCCGTAACTGAAGCAGAGCTGAGCGCAGACTATCGACGCGTCCAACTAAACATCAGCGGTCGAGAACAAACTTTCTATGTGAGCAAAGGCAGCTCACCGGCTGTGTACTACCTCTTCGGAGGAGGAGGACCGAAGACACTTTCTCAAGTCCACAGTTTCGAAGTAGTGGAAACAGCACAAGCACACGATCATGTTCGCCCTAACCAGTCGCGGTTCCAACGTGCCGGTGTTGAACTGTACGGTCCTTCCGCCCTGGGTATCGTGGTTCCGGATAGCCCTCATCGGAGCAGTTCGGCAGAGCAGTCGCGGTGGCAACGTGCGGGTGCTGAAGGCTACGGTCCTTCCGACCAGGGTATAGTGGTTCCGGATAGCTCTCACCGGCGCAGTTCGGCAGATTTGGCAGCAGAACCAACGGCTGAGACTGCGCAGACTAGTCCCCGCAACCGCCCCCCCAGACAAGGCGACACAGAAGTGGTCAATAATGCGGGAGGTGCCGAAAGACCTGAGGATCGCGCAGGTGCCGCAGAATTGAGGACAGGACGGATGAGGGTGGGCGAGATGGTTCCCGCACAAGAGCGAGTGCGACGAATTGATGGTGCCGAGATGCGCGTGAGGACTCCTGTCAACGGTAACCTGCGCGAATTTCGCGAGGTCGAAATTAATGGACGCACCGTGAAGTTGAGCGAAACTGGAGGCTGGTTCTACAGCCGAAGAACTAGGACTGGCGAGCACACAAGCCAGGACGTCAAATTGCACATAACCGGAACCGGCACAGCTGATCTGGGAAGACTGCAAACGGCGCTTTTACCTATGTTGGAAGATATGCGCATGACCGGTCACGTCGAACTCTACAAGACCTTTGATCCGAACTTTGGAGTGGATGGAAACTGGAGCGCGCCGGGTTCACCCACGCAAGGACCACGCCCGGGCGAAGTCGGGCAAAGCTCTAAAGCCTTCACCATATACGTGGCGCCGGAACACGCAGAATTCGTAAGGACTAAGATAGACAGATTCCTTGTCGAACAGGGACTAATGTTGCACCATTTTAGCAACGACAACGTGGGCGAACACACTCGCAAGCAAAGTGATTCTCAAAGAGTTAGCATCGAGAGAGCAATGTGGCTAGGTTCTGCCGATAGTACAAAACCAGGAGCGATACTAGACATGCAACTAACACAAAGGTTGCACCAAAGATATAGCCATGGTATGCAGCCAAACGAACAACTCGCCCCCGATGTGTTGCGCTTGATCGAACGCAAAGCGGGTATTCAGGCAGGACAGCTCTGCTATGACAATGCAGGCCGACTGATTTTTGCGGACGCGAATCCTAAGTCACAAAACTGGAACAGGGGTCGCTACTACGTTTCAGAAGCCAGCGCCATCACGCGCCCCGGTAGCAGGACAGGACGCCCGGCTCTATACGCGCTCTACACAGCAGAAGGACTAGATCCTGCCAGGATTTATCTGGAGAATACCAGGATTCAAACACCGGTCGAAACTCGTTCAGCTCGAGTTCTACGAAGTCCTGCAGCCCTTCGCAGTGTTGAAGCAGTGGTCGGAGCCGACGGAGTTATCGAGCGCCGAGAGCTGACTGCCGGAATACCACAACCTGGCGAAGTCCATCGCGAACGACTGAGCAACCAAGAAATCGCTGCGATGAGAGAGCAAGCGGAGCGCTTAGCTAATTCAAGCAGACAAGAAGACCGCCGCACAGCCGATGCTCTGCGCAACACAGCGGACATGCTGGAAGGCAAGTTTGGTCCGGAAGTTCAGGTCGCGGCGCATCGCGGCATGATTGCCGAGACTGCGCAGCGACTTAGCGCATCAGAAAGAGGCGGACAAGTCCGAGGCATTGCTGGCGGCGCGATTGGTGTCGCCATCCTGGCATCGGCTGCGGTGGCTTACTACCGCTCAACCCGGACGACGCAACAACAAAGGCAGCTCGAACGAGCACGAGTAAAATGAATCTTGCGCTTCGACTCTGATTTGCTTCGACTTGCAACGACGATAAACACATGACCTCAACGCGATAACCCGATTGGGCTGATTCACGAACATACTAAAATGTCATGTCATGCTGGCACCACTCTTTGTCCGAATATAAGTCGAGAACGCCACTGCCGTTTGCAAATTTCACGTTTGATTGACAGCCTTGCTCTAGCTTCATAAAAGCGAGAGGTTTCGAAAAACCGATACATTTGTCTCCGTTTGGCAAGGAAGGAAGAATCAGTGAGAATTCTAACTAGAAAGAGAAGCAATAGAAGGGCCTCCCAGACAGTGAAGCCAATTTATTCAGAAAGCAAGCAGCTGCGCTCAAAGTTCAAGCAGCACAAATCTGAGCCGATGCTGGTGACGCTAAGAAACGCGCTGGCTTGGATTTTTCGCGAGCTAACCAAAGGCACAGTTAAAGTGAACAAGGCTCCCATGTGCGCCAACTATGGACACGTAATCTCTCGTTCCTGGTGGAAGGCCGGGCAACCAGTTTGCACTGACTGCGGGGCGACTTTAAAGACAGCCGCTGAGCTCAGAGCAAGCAGTCCGAAGATTCTGCCCAACTGATAAGAATGGGTGAGGAAGAGTCGTGCGCCACTGAAAACGGTATCATTCACGTTATGTATGGTCTACTGACACTGCGCTGATTAGCATCTGGAAATTTGAAGAAATGGATAACCAACCGGTGAATGAAAGACTGGGCGAAGAGCTTCCCAAATTGACTGTCAGCAACCTCCTGGCGGAGTCCCAAACGAAAAGTCTTCTTGAGGACTTTGCCCGAAGCACTGCGTATTCGGCTCTGCAGTCGCCTGCCAAAGCGCTTGTGCAGCCTATTGACCGCGCGATGGGAACGAAGATTGTGGAGTCTGTAACCTTTATTGAGGCACCGAAGGCAGCAAAGTTTAACACGCACCATTATTGGTCTCAGCAGCTAGGTCATACGCTGGGAACGTTAGCGACCTATTACGTTGCAAGTCGGTTTGTGAAAGGCTCGATGCGGTCGGGAGCGACCGAGGCACCACTTGGCACCACGCTTACTGAACGCGGTGTTTTAGGGCTGACTCTTAAGGAGGTTTCCCTAACAGGCTTCCTGCACGATTCTATCTTGAGACCTCAGGAGCACGACGACAAGCGCTGCTTTCTGGCGGCTCGCATAGGAAACGGGCTCAATGGCGCAGCGACAATGACCGCTTTGACCGCTTCCGCCCATGGACTAAAGAAGTTAGGCGTACCTGGAGATGCTCTTAGAGGAGTTCTTTCCGGTGCTCCAGCCGGGCTGGTCAATTGCAATATCGACACTTTGCTGCGGGTGGGAAAGCTCGCCTCGACTGAAGAGCTGACCAAATCCGTAACCACCATGAGCGTGATCGGCGGTGCATTCGGGCTGGCGCATCAGGTCCATGGTCGTTATCAGCACGGACGATCCAACTTCGAATGGCAGACCGACTCCAAGACACCCGGTGAAAACGCTACGATGCGCGAGTTCAGGGTGAAGGGTGGCGAGTTTGAAGTTAGCAAGGCATTGTCGTCGATCGCCCGGGGAGAAGCGGTTCGCTTGACCGTGCAGGAGCGGCTCGCCGCTGGAAATGCCGTCAGTCGCTGGCTGGGCTTATCTCGCTTTGCTCCGGAGCAGACCATGTTGGTACAGCACGGACCGGAGGTCTCCAGTTCTTTGGCGGCGCGAGTTGACCTGATTGCCAGCTGTCACCTCAATCCTGAGTTTGCAGGCAAGGCAGTAGTCGATACATCTGGCGCGATGTTTCTGCGTGCAGGAAAAAACCGCCTCAGCATCGCTGATCGTGCTCAAATAATTCGTCCCGGCGAGGCTCCTCCAATCGAACTCTCTAAGCCTGTAAGCGAATCGTTGTTAGAGCTTTTTGAAAGCCTCAACGATCGGACCTTCCGTAAGGCAAACGAGGGACTTCAGTATCACGATTTGGTCGACTACGCGCGGCTGCTCCAGGGAACGTCGTATCGAACCGTGGACTTTGTCGGTGCCGGCTTTGAATCCGTAGCTTTTTTGCTCAAAAGCGGAGCAGTGCTGAAGTTGACTCGTTGCGCTGAACTGCCCAATGGCGAGTGGAACTATGATTGGGGCACCAGAGCCTACGACGCAAAAATAAAAGGTGAAGTACTCATTCTTGATGGTAAGCACGGTGAACTCGCGGTCTACAAGCAACCAAGAGTCGAGATGGGCACAATCGAGAACGCCTCGATAGAGTACAGGGACTTTATGAGAAAAATACGTCGAGCTGGCGACGAATTTTGGGATGGGGATTTTGCCGGCGATCAGGTTGGACTCTTGCTGGATCCGATAACCGGCGACTATGCTCTTCAATCTTACAGAGATCGTAACGGTAAACTTCTGAGGGATTCAGAAAACCAAATAATGATGCTACCAAGAGTGGTACTCATCGACTATCCCTCCGTCGCACCCAAAGGCGAGCACCCTTGACATAATTCTATCCTTCAGCGAACTGAAGGTACGCGAAGAAATGAAAGCAGCAACTCTTGCTAATCAAAGAGTCATCGGCATGCCGGATTGATTTGCAAAAGCCCTTCAATACGGTGTCTGCGGTCTCGACCTTTCGCTTTGCCCATGCTTAGAGCACAAAGTTAACAACGGCTTCGGCAAAGCACAAGCCGTTGTTAACTTTGTGCTCTAAGAGGAGCTTACGTGACACTCACGCACAGAGAAGATTTGCGAATTCAACTATCTGACAATAGCGCTCGACAACCGCGAACATGTTGTAAAGCGCGCAACAAATTGCTGGCTGCAGGTGCAACATCCGGATATATTACCGGACGTGGATTTTGGGCATTAGTTCGCCGCTTGAAGCCATTTACTCGACGGAAGATGGTTTCACATTTGATTCACGTGGAGGCAGTAGCTTCTGGAGGTCAGGGGCAATCCCCACTAAAGTCGAATCGGAGGAACAGAAAATGCGTGTATTCGCTATTACGCTTCTTATGCTGACAGCTTTTTCTGCATCGCAAGTACTGGCGACGCCCATAAGCGAGTCAGATCTGCATCAAGCCGAAGCCTTACTAATAGAGCGCATAGAGTCAAGAGAATGGGCTGCCGATTCCACCGCGCACGAGCTACTAGCTGATGTCTACGATCTTACCGGACGAAAGTCGCTAGCTTCTGAGCAAAGAAGATTAGCTTCAGCGCTGCAGCAACTACCGGCTGGTATTCATGCTGATCGAGTTGCGAAGTCAGTGGATCAACCAATTTCATCCCCGCTCGCGCTCGATTGAGACTCTCGCTAAGCTTACCAAAAAAATTCAAGCTGCTCTTGCGCCTGCGACGTGTCTTCAAACTCGGTTACTCATAGACCATAGACCAACTGCAAGAGAGCATTACCCGGGGCTTGCATTTTTGCACCACCGAAAGCGGTGCTAGTTCGTCGGAAAGAAACGATCGCACTATTTAGAAAAACACGAGGCCAGCGCATTTCGTAGAAATCGAGGCGGGTCTCCAAGGACCTTTTCTAAAACACTCGCGCGAACACATGTGTTCACGGATGCCATCGTATATGGTGCCCACTGGCAACGCCGAAAGATTTCTGCCCTTGTTCGCGTAACCTTCTGCTTAATCCAAATCAACACTAGGACATTACAGTCCCGAAAGATTTTTCTGTGCCTGGTGCTAATTGCGCAACGTTGCTCTGTTTATCGCAAAATGTTGCGAGTTAGGAGAGAACGAGCTTGCATTTTTCTCTGTCCAGAAGGTACGGTGAACTCATCGCCTTTGCCAACCTTCGCTCCCGGAGCCTCGAACAAACAAACAAATTTCATTGTCATTACGTCCCAAAGAAATCAATAGATTTCGCGACTAAGGATACACCCTAGCGAGAGAATCGCTTGCCGGAGCGGTTGGTAGTTTGTCGCGACACCCCTAGCAGTCGCTGCGTCTGTTGGCGGCGGGCTGTTTGGTCGCACTGTGAGACATAGCCAACAAGGCTGCGCATCCTCGTACCGACCAGAGTCAACCTGCTGGGAGATGGCTCAGGACTCGTCAATGCGCATGAAACCAATCGGCAGAATTGAGACAATTCTCTCGGGCATCGACCTCGTCAGTGCGAAGGTACGGGAGGTTCACCGTCAGCAGCAGCTTCGGGTCCGCGACAAGAGCGACGAGGCGAGTGTCGCTCTTGCGTACCGGTCGTGCCAGTATTGCGTGATGGCATTGGCTGAGTTATGCGCCGCGCGCAAGACTCTCTTCATCGAACACTCGCTCGCAGTGCGTGGTCCAGACGGAGAGGTGGACTTTGAAGAAAATATCGCTTTCCTCCGCCGCCGGTTCGGCGAAGTAGCGAAGGTCATCGGTCTGTCAGCCGAGCAGTGCGCTGACCCGGTGCTGCAGATTGCGGTGGCTCACATCGCAAGTGCAAGGAATGCACTAAAGAATGCGAGTCTTTGAACTCGCGATGTTTTGCGCTGAAGCTCAGTGGGTGTCTGAGCTTGCAGTTCATTACAGTTCTCGCAGATAGAAGTGCTCTGGTGCATTTCTCTCTGGTCATCAAAACCCGAAGGAGTTATGCCATCAACGGCAACGAAAGAAGACCTCGTGTCAACGGGGAGATCAGGGCTCGCATCGTGCGCCTCGTGGACTCGCAAGGTCAGCTCGGCGTGGTTCCGCTGAGCGAAGCCCTCAAGAGGGCGGAGGAGGACAATCTCGACCTGGTCGAAACCTGCCCTCAAGACCGTCCTCCTGTCTGCCAGATGCTCGACTATGGCAAGTATCGCTTCGACGAGAAGAAGAAGGGTCAGCAGCAGGTCAAGCAGCCTAAGCTCAAGGAGGCTCAGCTCAGCCCGAACATCGCGCCCCACGACCTGGAGATCAAGCTCCGGCAGGTCTACGATTGGATGGCAACTGGGCACAAGGTCAAGATCGACATGAAGTTCAAGGGGCGCCAGAACAAGCACCAGGGCGATGGCATGGCGGTCATGAAGGAGATCGCTGGCAGGATGGGCGATCTGGCGAAAGTCGAGCGAGGTCCTCTCCCGCAGGGCAAGCATGTCTTGCTTTTCCTGGCTCCAAAAGATTAACCGCTGCCGGTCAGTCCTCGTATCTTTGCTAGCTGGTTGAGCACTGATATCCCCGGGCTTTGCGAGATTTCCCGGGGAAAAATCTTGCGTACCCAGAAGGCTAGTAGAACAACAACGTTCAGATAGCCTTCTCAATCTCAGTTAATGAGACTTTGAACTAATGAAAGCGTTCCATTAGTTCGAAGACTCGCGTGACTCATAAGCAGATCACTTTTCGGGAGAATACTGAAGTGTTGTACCTTTTCTCTGTCGGCGTGGCTATGGTCTACTTCTTCCGGCTTCGGGCCGCCGGCGAGTTCGAGGGACCAGGCGGCGGCTTCGCGGCGATTGGCATGCATGTCATCGCGAAGTGCTCCGCTCTCCTTCTGATTGTAGTCTCATTCTTCCTTCCTGTATGGGTGAACCAATACACGTGCCCTCTGGCATGCGGCGCCGCCGCCTTCGCAGCGGCCTTCTACCTGTTCGAGAATAACCGGATTAAATGAACCTCAATAGTCAACGATCGATGCGACACGGGAAGCTCGTAACCGGCTGCTGGCCGGCGATCTATAAGGTCAACCGGACTACCGGGTATTCAAGTCAGCGAGCTGAAGACGGAGGAGTGGATAGATGCCTAAAGTCAAGAATCTGGCACCGCTTCTGGTGCGAGCCGAGACTTTGAACCGGTCCGTTTTGGACAACCTGGGCTGCATCTCTTGCGATAACAAGGGATTGCTTGCACTCACCGACTATCTGGGTCAAGCTGTGCGCACATTCTTCCAGCTCGGAGACTGCGCGCAGGAGCACCGCGTTGCGGCCGTCCCCGGCGAGTTCGGCTGCGGTGAGAGTAGCCTGCTTAGCTCGCACTCCTGAGTCTTGGTCCCTTAGGCGGGTGCATGTCTAAGAATTGGACTTTGAGGCTCTGCCTATTCACCGCGCGGACACTGTCTTAGTGTTCGCGCGGTCGTGTTTCACGATCAATTATCAAACGCCTGTCCTATTCATTTCTATAGTAAAGGCGTGAAGGAAGAAAGAATTGAGCACCACTTACAGTATCACCTCTGTGTTCTACACCCTTCGCAATCAATCCAGTGCCACGGCAATGAAATGTTCGCCATTTCACATTTGATTGACATCGCAGCAATAGATTGACGACAAGAGAAGGTGGCTACGACGTCTATCGAAGTCCCCACAATAAACTGAATTAGATCGACGCCCGGGTTGCAAAAACTGCCCCCCTCCCCCTCGCCACCTTAGGGCGTGTCCTGAAGTCGAATCCAGAAGCGTTAGGAATGTCTCCGTCCCGCCCCCCCCTCCCTCCCTTCATTCTTAATCGCGACTGCATCTAACTTCACTTAAGCAAGATGTACGCGCTGTCGGCGCGTGCATCTTGCTTGTCACTTGCACCTATCGTGGTGCTAATCTGGTTCCAAACAAACTGTTGATCACACAAACTGCGGCCGTCGCCCTATGGCGCGCAGTCAAAATCGCTCATTCCAAGATGATTGCTAGGTGACGTCAATAACTACATTGTCCGGCGACCGGGCGAAGGCGCCGTCAAGCTGAAGCAGCTCGCAAACCAAGCAAAGCGAAAAGCTCGCGGACTTAGCCGCCAGCTCGGCATCATCAAACTTGCCTTCAGCCATACGCTGCAGGGCCACTTCATAGTGTTCGAAGGCGATTCCGAGCAACCTCTCGGCCCACTCACGGGCAAAGCCAGAAGGCTGCTTCCGCAACGCATGAGCGCTGCGAGCCAGGGTTAGAGGGAGCTCCGCAACAAGCTGCGTAGCGCTCCGCTCCTGCTCGACCCGCTCGTAGAACAGAAACGAGAAGCATTTTTTGCACTCCAATTCAATTCGGGGTTGACTAAATTCGAACGAATGAAGCCTTTCAACCAATGTTGACTACGCTTCAAAGTAGCTGACGTCGAAACCGATCACATCTACTCGAAGGCACCCTTGCAACTGAGATCCATCGTCATACTGAGAGTTCTCGAAAAGAATTTCGTCATACTTGCGGCCGAACTGCGCCCCTGACACACAAGTGAAGGGGCCGCCCGGAAGAACTCGCCGGAAGTGCATGCGATTAGGCAGACAGATCTCGCGCAGCGAGAAATCAGGAAAATGCCTAAGCGAGATAAGAGCTGCGCGCGAATACTTGTGATAGGTATCGATGCGGCATTGGCCGCGTCGACTCTTGGAACTTCGCAGCCGACGCGGTTGTCGCCGGACACAACCGCTTTTCGGACCGGGATCATAGATGAGAGTCCGTTGCTCGTCCTTGAGTTTAGCAAGCCAGTTTCGCGAGAGCAGCGCGCTAAAGAGATTTCGCGGGTTCTCCAGACACGGAATCATTGCCATGGTTACCCCTTTCTAGCTATGCAATAGCTCAAGAATAGGCTGAGCAGTGAGTTACGGGACTGCTTTTTCTTCGCTTCAAGGCTCCTTGCTGGACCACGAAAACTAATGACTTTACGAGCAGCCTAGCCTAGTAGTTGTGCCAAACGCAAGTCTCTGTTATTGACGAATAATGTTAAAAGGTGCCAAGTTCAATGACTTGCGCAGTTAGCGGATAGAGGAGTGAAATCTTTCCTCATCGCCAACGGAGCACCATCAGCGATATCACAGCATCCGAACTCAATAAATCCTTTGCGCTTTGACCAGAATCACGACTTTCCCATCGGCTCGGTCTGCACATTGTTCAGTAGGGGGGGGTCTCTCGCACACCTAGTTTTGAGCAGACTTAGCATCGGTCATGCAAGAGCTCTCATAAATCTTTGGGCATCGCAAGGTCTGGCACCATATACGCCATCATTCATGAACACACGTGTTCGCATCATTGCTTGCTAGGCTTGCGTGATATCTTCCAGGGCACAAGGCGCTCCCATGCATCGACAGCCCGAGACTCATCCATCATGGACAGTATGAACTCCGTCTAGATGGAGCCCCTAAAACAAACTTTTCGTCACTGCCGAGCGAGCACCACAAGCGATACAAACTTCGAACACAGGTCAGCATCACATTCTTCACGGGCTCTTCTCAGCTTCCACTGAAATATCGAGCACTGTTAATGCATCGTGAAAGCGAAAATGTTTCAGTCACAGAAACAAGAATTTGTGAAGGAGCCTTCGGTCCTTCTGGGCACCACCGATACGTTGCAGGTTCGAGTCGACATTGACGAAGTGAACGCCAGCCGCAT
>JAIELX010000031.1 GCA_019752635.1 Candidatus Obscuribacterales bacterium
AAAAACCTTAAGCCTTGAAAGCGTTTTGATTCATAAACGGCTGTTGCTAAAATTTGCGTTGGTACAGGGTCTCCGTTTTTCATTTGCTCTTCCCAGGGACCATCCAGCTCGGCTAAATTCGTACCAAGCGCGTCAAGAATGGCAGCATTCGTTAAGTCCAAAATTCCTCGATGTAGATTCACGCTCATGCTGAAAGCTGTTGTCGGTTGTGGTATTGCCACGCCAGCATGAACAAGTGACGAAGCGATCCCTGAGACTTCAGACAAAGTAGTTACTGGCTTCGCAGATACATACAAGCACGGCGGGCCGCCTTTTGGTGTGAAACGCGCGCCATTCATTCCAGCACCAAGAGAAAAAAGTAGCTTGGGCTTGCGTCCCTTGCGATAGAGAGACGCATTAGCCACAGACCTATGATACGTACCGTTGATTGGGACAGCGGGCAGGTTCGCCAGTACATCTGCCAAAACGTCTGGGGGGTGCATTTATCCGGGCTGTCCTAACAACACGTCTTCCAGCATGTCAGCTAGCATGCTGGCGTGTCCTTGTTTGATTAACTCCACCGGCAAATCTTTTGGGAAAGCTTTGTTGGGAGCATTTAGCCAGATTTTTAGCCCTGGCTCTAGTTCTCCCCCGGTTATCGTTTTAATGGCCGCTGCAATTCTTTCAAATGGATACAAAGCATTTTGCAGAGCCGCCGAATCAGGAGTCTTGTGAACAGTGCTGTATGACTTGTTTACAGCACGAGCGATATCACTAAGGGCGATACCAAATGTCACGGCTATTTTCTCGGCGTCTAATCTGCCGGTTTTGTTGTTACGCAAAATATTGACCGGCTCAACGAATGAGCGGGTTTGTGGTTGCGATTGTTTGGGCTTGAACTGGAGAAGTTTTGCTAGTCGGTGGTGTATTTCTTGTGGCGATGCTTCGCTATAAACCAGCTCCAAGCGTGGATCTGGATCTGCAACGGCTGCCTCCCATGTTCCAGATGCTGCCTCGCACATAACAAGCATGGGCATGGAAGGAGCCAACTGCCAAAGTTCCTTTGCCAGCTCCAGCCCTTGAGTATTGGGTTGTTCGTGAATAATCACAAAGTCAATCATGCCAGCAACCGCAATCTTGGCAGCTTCTTCTAAGGTGGTTGCGAAGTCCAAGTCAAGATCGGCCTGCTTGACGCTCTGCTCAGCCTTTGTGCAGGTGTCAATGTCGAGCATCATTCCTTTTGCTTGTTGCTTCAGTGGCATAAGTTAGCTCCTCGGTCGTGTTCTATCATTCTACACCAAAATAACGCCTCTGTCACGCCTAGAATCTGCCAAAAATGGAAATTTGCAAACCTAAGGGGCTTGGGTTATAGTAAAACCTAAGGGGCTTCGGTTTTACGGGAGACATTTATGCCAGAAGAACTAAGACACCAATTGTGGCTCATTTATTCCCAACTCAAGGATGCTGAAGCCGATGAGAAGCTGCGCTTTGAGCTATTGGCAAACGCCAGAGAAGAGTTAGGAAACGTCATTAATCAACTCAATAGGCTGGCGTCGCCAGGGTTATATGAGGTTTTTGTTGATTCCGGTGCTAAAGGAGGCGCCGCCAAAACTGAGGCCAAAGCCGCCGCGGCCCGATCTAACGGCGCAAAGGGCGGCCGACCGAGAAAACGGCGCTCGATTGAGAGTAATTAGGAAATATTGGGGTATAAAAAGGGGTAGTAGGCTCATGGAAAAAAACTGCAAAATGAAGTCTGGTTTTGTAATCGTGGCTATTCTTATCGCTTCGTTTGTTTCTGCAAACGCTGCCTTAGCTTATGACCCTAATGTCTTTCCAGGAAAAGGCAGTCGTGAGGCCTGGAATCGTTCTGGGCTCGTGTTTAATGAAGGAAACGATCTTGGTCGAGCTGGCAAATATGATGCTTCGATCAAGAAAATCGAAGAAGCCATCAAGATTTATCCCTATTGTGATGGTTACTTCGTAAGTCTGGGTGTCAGTTACAAAAAGCGTCGCCAATCGGGAGATTTGATAAAAGCAGAGGCTGCTTTTCGGAAGGCTGTAGAACTAGAACCCAAAGATTGGCGCAACTGGAAAGCATTAACGAATGGTCTGTTAGCGGCTGAAAAATTCAAGGAAGCTCGTGAGGCTGGCGCTAAAGCTCTTGAATGCAATCCTCCAGCGCAGGAAGCCGCTGTAATGCGCTCTAGTCTTGCGGAAATAGATAAATATATGTTGACGCATAAATAGTGGAGCAACAATGGCTGAAGGCTTGACGGGAGGCACGGGAAATACGAGCGGTGGCAAGCCGTTTCAGTTTGGTACTGCGGATGGCGACGAATACTCGGCAAGTCAAGGAGACATAAAAAAAGACGGTGCGGCCAAACAATTTCAGGCGGAAGTAAATCCGAACCAGCCACAAGCAAAGCCACCAACGGAGATAAAAAATAATGGGCAAGGAAATACCGAGCAGTCAAGACCCGCCGAAAAATCCGACCCTCCTGCAGGTAATAGCTCTCCGCAAAAAACAGAGCTTAAGAACCCCAATGCCACTTCTGATGGCAAAGCTTTATCAGCCCCTCAGCAACCAACAGTACAGAAAGCAAATGCGGAGCTGAGCAAGGCAACCGCCGCCGCCAATCGAAATGATGACGCAAAGACTCATTTGCCAACAGCCGAATTGACTGCTGTTAAACCTAAGTCAGATCAAAGCATTCAGCCTCAAGGGCAATCCAAGCCAGAGGCGGCAAAGTATCCTCAGAGCCTACACGATGAGGGTAAAGACCAGGCTGCGACCAGCGCGAAAGCGCTGGCCCAGTCTGATCGAAGTACAACTGATAACCAACAAGCGAAAGCAGCTACTTCGCAAAGTGAAAAGCCGCATCAGCAAATAGGAGGCGAGGCGCGGGAACACAAGGACTCGCAACCGCCGCCGATCACAGCGGCAAAAGCTCAAGAAAATTCTTACCAGCCAAGCAAAACCAGTTCTGACGCCAAGCCCGATATCAATAAAATTCCAGCCGTACCGATCCCAATAGAGAATCAGTCACAGAAAAATCAAAATCCGGCGGGTGCGGCACAGAAGCCGGAAACCGCACCGGGAACGCCACAGCAAGATTTAGTAGCCAAGCCACAAGATGCAAAAAATCTACCAGCCGATACACAGAAGCAAAATGTAAATGATGGGAAACCAGGACCAGGAGCCGACCAACACAAGAAATTAGATGAGCCACCGAAGTCGCCGGCAGCCGGCGAGCTCGGCTCGAACAATTCTGCCGGCAAGGAAGGAAAGCTAGTCTCAGAGCCAAATACTACGACAGACGCCAATGTACGTGGTGGCACTTCCAATCATTCCGACGTTGCGCCAGAGGCGACTACTAAGGAAGCGTCAATTAGCAAAATCGAGCCCCACAGCCAGATAAAGGCTGTTGATAATGAAGTAATTTCAAATAGAATTGACGCGATTTTTGAGAAAGACAAGGACCATCAAAACGATAGCGCTATTCTGCCGCCTGTACGAAAGGACGGCAAAGAGCCTGTTGTAAGCCAATCTGACGCCAGCCGCGACCCTAAGATAGATAATCAGTCCGGCAAGGACAAGAACGCCGATATTGCAAATAAGACTGACACGCACTTGCCTGGAAACGAGGTTTCAAGCGGCTCTCTGGGGGCTGGTTTTGATGGGCGTCCAGGGCGCGGGAATGACAAGTCTGAACAAAAGACAGAAGCGATCGAGCGAGGCGAGGTGTTCAAAACGCTCGATGGTAAGCCATTCAAGCTGGATCTAACCGACAAAGCAACATGTAAGCAATTGCTCGATCTTATCAATCAAATCGAGACAAATAAATTCAAGCCACTGGATCAGACAGGGCGCGAGCGCCTGAACTTGCTATTGGAGATGCAGCTCAATAGTCGCTCGGCATTGAAAGAAATTTTGCAGGGTTTTGTCTTGAAAGACAAACCGATTGATCTTGAGTCAGCACGGGTGCTCCTGGGAGACAAGCTCGATCCGCTGATAGCCAAACAACTCAAGGATATGGCTGAAGGCAGAATAGACGATGCACATAAACTGCAACGATTGGAAGGCAAAATAAAAGACGCTGGTAATTTCATTGCGTCCTTCGCTAGCCATGTATTTGAGGCTTTTAATCGCATATTGACCAATGCTCGAAACTCGGTTAGTTCAACCGAAGTGGCTAGCGTTGATGACATTTTGAAAGAAGCACATTCCGACAAAATGAGCATTATCAGTGCGGTCGAACAGACGGCATCTGAACAGAGAGAACAATTGCTTGGTAAATTAGCTACCAATGCTTTTGTCTATGAAGATATGGAAGCGGCACCAGAAGAGGATGTTGCAGATGAAATCGACAACCGGCGAAAGGCTACCAAAGACGAAGACGGCAACTTTCGTAAATCCCATACGGTCGAATCTGGGCAGACCTATAAGTCAATTGCCATCGACCTGTACAAGGGGCTAGAGCTGCCTGATTCGCATCAAGCAGAAGATCGCCTGGAGGCTCTACTTAAGTCGGTTAACGGTGGTGATGTAGCCACTTTTATTGACGGACGGATTAAACGAAAAGACCTAGAAGCTGGGGATGTTATCTGGCTGCCCACCGATAAGGAGGTGGGTGCGGCGATATAAGCCCTGACCGTGGTCTCACAGGATACGTCCAATATTTAATCGAAAGGATGCAGTTGTAATGAATGGAAATTCGAGGGCACTACCCGCGATACTAGTAAGTTGCTTGATTGGTGTTTTCGTGTTCGTAGTTCATGTGCCAGCTTATGGACAAGAGCAAGTTCGAAATCTAAACAGCGAGGGGATTAGGCTGTACCGAGCGAAGGACTATGAAAAGGCTGTTGATGTGTTTAAACAAGCAATAGGAAAGGCTAATCCAGATTCTTTGGATGAGCTAAGCGCGTATGAAAATCTCGTTGTCGCAGCGGAAGCGGAGCGCATGACGAGTAATGAAATTTGGCCGTTTAAACGCAAGCTTTGGCTCTTGCGGTCGAAGCTTCGGGGGCAGGCTATTCCTCCAGAATATGATGCCTCAACGTCCGAAGAGGGGCGTTCAAATTTATCGAAGCGACAGGCTGAGCAGCGTCGAGGCGCAGAACAACGAGCTAAAGCAGATTACGAAAAAATGTTAGACTCCAGACAAAAAACTTTTGATAATCCACCAGTACAACCTAGCCAAATCGCTAAGCCCCAAGAAACAATCGCTGTTTCCATTGTGTCTGTGGAGCCAGAATACAATACACTCAAATACCGCATGACATATGTGAATGGAAATAGTCGAGTGTGCAGGAGTGTTTTTGTAGATGTTTCAGTATGGGATGGAATGAAATTCATTAAGACTACGAGTGTTATGCAGGAGTATCTCAAACCAGGAGAAATGCGGACGACGAATTCGGTTACTTATTTGCAAAACGCAGTGGGCACACCCGTACTGAAAGTAGAAAAAGTCTCGACGAATTGGGACTAAGGTCTGACGGTTTTAAACAGCGGCACAAAATGGAAGCCCCGCCGAAGAAGACTTCAGCGGGACGCAAGAATTGGTACTCTTGCAGATATTATACAGCAAAAAGACAATCTATAGTAGCGACCAAAACGTATAGTAGCGGCGGGACTCATGAAGACCGCCGCGTTGGCTAGTCGCAAGTTTTGAGTGGTTCGCTAAGCGCGTTCACCCGGGGGAAACAAACCCACTTATGGTTTGTTTCCCTGTTTCTAGAAGCTGACAGTATTGACACATGGAGGCTTCGCTTCGAAGCTGCATGAATGCTTGGCTGGCTTTGCCTTGGATGTTTGGTTGATTGGTAAACGAAGGAAGAAGGCGGTTTGGGGTTGGGCGTAACCGCCCAACCCCAAACCGAAGTTCCGCCTCGTTCCGCTCGGCTGAAATGCGCAGCGGTGCCCCCGCTGCTTAGCTGCACAGATGGCCGCGCAACGCGCGGGTTCCATGTATGGTGCGCCATGCGCACAAATTGCGAGGCATTGCCCATGCCTCGCTGTCGGTAGGGCAAAGGCTGCCTAACCTCCCTCCCCTGACCCCTCCCGGCTAGGCAGCCTTTGCCAATTCCTTGTAAGTAAGGTGTGCTGCGCACTTTCTTGTATGGTGCTTGACACACTACGCTAATAAAATCTCGAAGCGAACGGGAACCAGCTTATGGCAAGACCACCAGCTGGTCGCCGTTCGCTACCACTGATTTTAGCTCCGTGTGTCAAGCACAAGCGCACGCAAAGCGTGCAAGTTTAGTGGTAAGCCTGCGGCATAAACGGCTCCCTCCCCACGCTTCGCGCGGGTCCCCTCCATTTATTCCTCGGCAACTTTCATACTAAAGCCCCGGTTAAGCCAAGCACTGGCAATGTCTGGAAAGGCAGTCAGGGCAAGGGTTTTAGGTTAAATATATATCCGTTGTGGTATCGCTTGTGGTGGCATACAATATAGGTGTTGGTGAGGGGAGATACTAGGAAGTCAGCCAGAATTGGTACTCTAGCTGCGGGGTTCGATTCCCCATCTCTCCACCCAACTTACACAAAGGAGAATCGAACATGAATACTATTAAGATCGAGAAAGCTACTGTTGGACGTGTTGAAGAGGCATTCCCGACCAAGGGCGGCAAGCTATTGGTTAAGTTCTCTGTGGCTGACAATGCCAAGAAAGATCAAACTCGATGGTTCACTGTGGAGGCTTGGAACGAGCTTGCTGAGCAGATTCTAGGCTCTGTTGCTGTTGGTGACAAAGTTGATCTTGAAGGCTACCTAGACCGAGTTGAGTCTTACACCTCTAAGAAGACAAACAAGCCCGAAGCTAAGATGGTTGTTGTCCTTACGGCTATCCACAGCATAGAGAAGAAGCGGGCTGCTGCCTAAGTGAACCCTTGAATCAGGCAGGCTTGCCCTGCCTGATTCACATCAGGAGTTAATCATGAAACATCAATTAGAGTGCTTCGCTAAGGCAGTTAGTGCCGTTGCTCAAATGTTCTGCGATCATTGTCCACTGCCTCGAAAGTTCTGCATGTTATGCGCACGCCCCTATCATGCTAAAGACTCAAAGCAGCACTTTTGTTCTGCTTTGTGCAGCTTCGCTATGGTTGGACATCTGAGACACTACAAGTAGGCAATCGGTGCGGTGGAGCCCCAAA
This sequence comes from Candidatus Obscuribacterales bacterium, assembly GCA_019752635.1. Classification (GTDB taxonomy): domain Bacteria; phylum Cyanobacteriota; class Vampirovibrionia; order Obscuribacterales; family Obscuribacteraceae; genus JAKFUT01. Next base: position 7,132 of record JAIELX010000031.1, read on the forward strand.
GGCTCCGCCGCTCTACAAATTGGCGGTAAAGGTAGGCGCTCCGCGCATCTCTTTGTAGGTGCGCGGCTATTTTTTTTTGCAGGGGACGTAAGGACAGCCGCGCACAAGTTGCGCCTCGTGCCGCTCGGCTTAAGCTGCGCGGCGCTACCGGCGCCTTGCCTGCAAAGGGTGCCTTCGGCACATATTTTTATACAGAGGAAAGCTCGCCTTTTCGGCGGGCTTTCCTCTGTTGCGTTGCAGCTACCTAAGGCACAGAGCGTAAGCCCAAACTACCCCAAAAATTTCCGGAATCTCTGTGCCTTAGATGGCGGTTACACCCGCCGCCCGAAACGCTTTAGCGTAAGGGCAAGATAAAGAGATTCCGCATTATTCTGAAAACACACTATTGACGTTATTTTAGCTCACTCACTATCGAATGACATCTTGCTTAAAGTACCGCATTCGGCTATATCTGGTAATTACTGTTGAGGTTAAACGTGCGCTCCATGCCAATTACCAAAAAAAGCCCGACTGTCCAGACCCGGCTGGAATCAAAGGACTTTCTTCGCTTTGTGGCTCGTGCCAAAAGCGAAAAGCTAACGCAAAGTAAGCTGGCGAGAAAAGCGATTCACGCCTATTTGTTAGTTGACGATCCTGAGAAACAGGCCGAGCAAGACCGCATAATAGAAAAGCTCAGTTCAGAAGTGAACCGGCTAGCTGCAATGATTACGTCGGTCCGCAATGATGTTATGGGCACGCAGGTAGATGTTCATATCATGTACCTTTTTTTTAAGGACTGGATAAAAGACGAGAATTTGTTGTTGCATTATGTAGAAGAGGCTCCTAAAAAAATCAAGGAGCGACGGGCGAAATACAAAGAGCGGAAACAGCAGCGAAGCGGCGCTGATGATACTTAAACATTCATTCCTATCAAGCTATTCGCGCCGCCACGGTAGACGTGGCAGCAAGACTGATGCTAAGGAAACTATCCAAAATGCAGTCAAGCATGTTAGCTACATTGCTAAACGTCCGGGCATGGACAAGGACGACAAAGAGCGAAGCTTCTTTACCGATGACAGGCAGGACGTGCCAGCCAATGAGGTTAAGCAACGGCTTTATGAAATTGAAGGAAAACGAGTTGTTGTTCACAAGCTGATGTTCTCTGCCGATATAGAGATGCAAAACGACCAGGACCACATGCAGTATGTAAGACTGGCGATGTTTAAACTGGGGCGCGAGAAAGGGCTAGACCTAGATGGATCTTGGTATGCCGCTGTCCACAAAAACACTGACCACCCGCATGTTCACTTGGTTTTGTTAGGTACTGATGCAAATGGCAGACAGATCAAAATAGACAAAAATGACCATCGGCAAATGAAGGATGTTGTCGATCGGTTCCTCGATTGGAAGTATCCGAAGGAGCGGCTTGAAAAACAAGTTGAGAGAAACAACCGATCGCCAACTAAAGGCCGTGTTTATCAGTTGATGCTGGATCGCGAAAAACCACTGGCCAAAGATGTTGAAGACAGACAGACTCTTAAGGACGGTGGCCGCTGGTCTTTTACTTTGGACGATAAAAGCTACAGCTATTCCTATGACACAAAAGCCGACGAAGTAAGGACAATGCGCAGTTTGTTTCGAGAGTCCAAGGAATTGCGCGGGCATGATCGCCGCCTCAAGGATCTGGAAAGTCTACATGGTGGCAAATTCGCAGGATCTGAGGAAGCTAAGAATAAATTGCTTCGGGGGGATTGGTCTTTCCGCCTGGGCGATAAAGCAATGGCCTATTCGCATAAAACATCAATAGATGACATCAAAAATATGCGCCGGGACATAGCTATAAGCCTGTCTGAGCGCGATTCTTTGAGGGAGCACGACTCAAGGCTAGGTAGTATCGATCGATTGCAGAGGACAGCTCTAATTGACCTTAGGTTGGAAGAACAGGAACGGCCTTGGTTGTTGCGGCCGTGGAAAAGTCTCTTGTCCCCAACTAGAGGAACCGATCCAAGTCAACAAAGTACCATGTGGGTAGACCAGGCGGGTGGTGGCGGTAGTTCAGGTGGCTTATCAGAACGTCAAATGCCGATTGGCGAATTGACCAAAAGTTCCGTTGGCTTTGCAGCAAATAATGACGCCAGTGAGGTCGAGCCACTGACTGACCAACAGGAAGAAAAGGCAGCAGAGAAGTTCCTAAAAACTAGCAAAGATGAGACTTGGGGCAGATTATCTAATCGGTTAGAGGAACTTGTTGATAAGGAAAAGCTGCTTACCAGGGTTCGCAGGAATCTCAAGCAACGGGACAATAAAGAAGCAGAGCTATCAGTCGATACCTCGCTGGATGCAATAAAAGAAGCCGAATTGGTCGCGGAAAAAGAGAAGCGGGATCTGGAAAAACGGGAACGAGAGCAAAAGAGGAAACCACGGGACCTGGATATATTTGACTGGGACGATCCTGATTGGGAGTAGCCATGACAGACAAGCCGGAAATTACTTCCAGTTGGGGGTTGCTGGCACTTCTAATCATAACCGGCACCTGCTCGGTGATGTTAATTAGCCACTTGATGGGCGCAGGATTGCTACACCTGAATATCTCTGATCCAGGACTGCTTATCGTTGATGGGTTGTTGTCCTTGATTGGCTTGGTCTGGGCGCTAAGCGTTGTTGAAAATGGCAAGTCACCAGAGGTTAAAGCCAAAGAAGCGCAGGCAGCAGCGCAAGAAGCTTATAACAACGCTTATGCGAATGAAGATCCCATGAAGCCGTTGCCGCGCCTATATCCGGTTAATTACCTAATTGCTTGGAGTGCTATCGTTTCCGCTTTAGAGCACGAGCCTATTTTTGTCGGTGGGCAGCCCCAAAAGTGGACAGTAAATACCAAGGATCGAGAGGGCGCTAAACTTGAGGCTTACTTTGTTCATGGAATTGAACCCAATGTAACTACGTTGTGCCTCACGGCGCGATTTGTACAGTTGGAGCCAGGAACAAGGGTGATTTTTGAGTTCCATAATCAATCGGTTTTAGCGCCGACGGACGGAAAGAAGCTTATTACAATCACGCTCGATAACATAATAGGTGTGATGAGCCAAGCGTTCCCGCCTGGGGGCAAGTGTATTGTAGAGGTGCCCGAGTACAAAGAGAGCGCACATGCTTTGCGGGCTGCTGAGTGGAAACCCGGGCACGATGCACAGGTGGGTATCCTCACTGTCATAACACTTGTTGGGCTGCTTGTTGGTGCTGGGTGGTGGACTTTTAATACCTTCTTTCAGTCGAAGCCTGCCGAGCAGAGTTCGCAGGTGGAAAGGGTGGAGCCTACTCCCATCACTACCGAATCTACCAATGCCACCACTGAACCGACCACCACAAGCGAGTCGAGCACAACACCAGCGATAAGTCAGCCTGCGGTGCCTGTTCCTGCAACTTCAGACAATCTTTCTGATGAGCGTCCGCTGGCTGACGCCGCTGTGCGTGAGTATCTTGCCCTTGCCGCCAATGGCGACTATCGTGCCTGTAAGGCGTCAACCACTGACTATCAGGGAAATATAGATCCTGCGCAGTACCCGAAGTTATGGCAAGTTTTGCCGTCTAGCATTTCCACCTCGCGGATTGGGCCGACTGTATGCCTTACTATGGTCGTTTATGATGATGCGTTCACGCTCCAATTTGACACGACCAAAGACACGCACGGCATTTGGAAAGTTCACAGCATTCTGCCTATCGCCAAAAAGCCAGATAGCCTGGTGCCTGATTATGCGAAACCAATAGCTGTTCAGCAGCCCGAACAGCAGCAGACGGGAGCTGTGCCACAATCCAATATTAATCCCCAAGCGCAATTTGACCCTAACTCGCAAGTAGATCCTGGACTTGAAATACATGGTCGTCCATCAATCGCTACCCCAGAAGGAATTGATTCGAATTTCAAACAGCGGCTGCCAGCGGATAAGACTCTGCCAGCGCAAATGCCAAACGCTAAATTTGCTATGCCGCCTGAACAAGACTGGGAGCTAAACGCGGCGCGACGAAACCAGCGCGAACAAGATCCTTCGGGTGTTCACCCCATGCAGCCTTAAATTGATTGTCCGTAAAACGACCGTTTTGCGGATAATCATCTTGGGAACTCCTGTGCAATCAAGGATTGAGGCTTGTAAATTCCGTAAACTCATCCTAAAATCAAAGTACGTAAACCCTGCTTCTTGGATGAGTTTTAGGACTATGCTGATTGGTTATGCCCGTGTTTCGACCGTTGACCAGGATCTATCTCTTCAATTGGATGCTCTGAAAAGCACAGGGTGCGATCGTGTGTTCGAGGATGTGAAAAGCGGAGCTAGAGAAAAAAACGAAGGGCTAGAAGCGGCAATTAATTTTGCCCGCCCAGGTGACACTTTGGTTGTCTGGCGACTTGATAGACTGGCTCGGTCACTGCGTAACCTCATTGACCTTGTTGAACGATTAGACAAGCAACAAATAGGACTAAAGAGTCTGCAAGAAAGCATTGATACCACCACATCTGGTGGCAAGCTGGTGTTCCACATTTTTGGAGCCCTGGCAGAATTTGAGCGGGCTGTGATTAGAGATCGTACAAATGCAGGACTGCAAGCGGCTCGGGCAAGAGGGCGCAAAGGCGGCCGTCCCGTGGCAATGGATGCGAAAAAACTGGCCATGGCGAAAAATCTTGCGCTAAATCCACAGATTCCAGTGGAAGAAATTTGCAATACGCTTGGAGTCTCGAAAAGCACCTTTTACAAGTACACGTCTGGTTCAACCAGGAATGAAAAAGTGCTTTGACAGCAGTTGCTTGTTAGCTGAGAAATTTAGGCAAGAGATTGACCCTTTAAAGCGGGTACAAGGTGTAATCACCTTTTGATGTTGTCAATGTCGCCGTGGACAAGACACCCTTCCCGCTTGATGATCCAGAACTGCTTTATGCGCGGTTCGCATCCGAAAACGGGTTAGCGTTTGTACAAGACCTAGTTACCCTAAGGGCTCAAGAATTGCACTGCCTTGATTTTAAACTAAAGGCCGGGCTACCGCGCGATTCAAAAGACAAAAGTTCTGAATACAAGCCCGTCCCTGATATGCAGCACAATGACAAAGCAACGATGGCTAAGGGAATATCTGGATTTTCTAATTCAGTCACTGGCGGGCTTCTAGTGTGGGGAGTAGACTGTCCCAATCCCGGCAAGTCCAAAGTTGATGCTGTGACAAGACTGTGTCCGATCCCGAATCCCAAGTTGTTTGCCGGTCAAATTCGCAGCGAGATTCGACTTCTCACCAAACCGGCCATGGTAGGTGTTAGGTGTCATGCGATTTTGCATGATCCAAAAGAAACCGATGAGGACAAGCAAACTGGTTATGTGATTTTGTTCGTTCCTCCTCTGGCTGATACAGAATTATTTCCAGTTATTAGCACTGTAGACGGTCATTGCTACATGCGAAGTGGTGCGTCCTTTATTAAACCAAGTGCCGACGACCTAGCAAAATATATAAAAGAAAATCTCAAAGAGAAAAAGACAGACTATTCGCTTGAGTATCACGGACCATACAAGCGAATTTTGGAACATCACAAATTTGACAAGCAACTGGCAGAGTACGTAAAGGATTTATGGCAAACGCCCTGGAAAGAGAAACCAAGCAAAGGATACTACCTAGAGAAATATCTTCAAAACAAACATGGTTGGGATGACGAGTCGCTGATTCCGGTTTGGTGCTTGTTAGCAATATCCCATTCTAGTGAATTCGAGTCTGCGCAAGCGGATGAGTATATAGACAAAGCGGCGGCTCTATCGCGTCAATTGAATCTCACAAATACGCTGCAATTCGGTGAAATTCTTTTGTTGCAGGCCAATTCTTATGCAGCGCGAGGATTTGCAAAAGAAGCCATCAACGCGCTTGTTGAAGGTATCGCTGTTGTGGAGAAATTCCCACCGACAAATGAAAAAGAACGTGATGAAAACTGGGCTTATAGAGACTTGGACGCATTCAAGGACTATCTGGCTGATACAAAAAAATGGCTTGCTGAAAAGCAACAAGAGCGGGCAAATGAAGGCTCCAACCACATTATTGTAGCCGTCCCGCCTGACTTTATGACAACCAGGAACAAAGAGGAAGGGTCAGATTGACGGTTGAATGAGCCCGTTGAGGTCTTCTTCCAGCCATTGTTTTGTTAGCAGCAAAACTTTCTCTGTAGCAGCATCTTTGTCGCTCGTATACAAAAAACTAACAAGCGTTCCATCTGGCTCTTGCTTTACGGTGGCAGTAACAGTGAGGAGCCCAGGATTTTCGGGCTCGTGCAGCAGCTCTCGAAAACTTAGACAGGCAACCAGTACACCTGCGGCTTGATCTTGTTTGATGAGTCGCCAGGGCAAAAGACCGGCGGCGCTGCCTGGCATCACAATAGGACCATCGAAAGCGGATTTCAGAATGCCCCAGGCTACGGCAAGCGACACCGGCCACAATTCAGGCTCAGGGTTCAGGAGGGCTTCAAGCCTTAGGTCGTCCAGGCGCTTAAAGTAAAGCCAGACGCTGACAGCTACTATGCCACCGGCTAGGAGAGGCACCGGGGCGCTGACAAATTTCATTGTGAAATAACAGACTAAAACAAAGGCGACAAATCCCGACGGTAAGCCTACCCATGCCGCTAACATGCAATGTCTCCGAATAAGTCATCATCAGGATCTGGTGCGGCTTCAGGCTCAATGTTTTGTCTTGTGCAGATGAGTGATTCATCTACATCAAGTGGTGCTGGATACGGCGGCGGGTATTGTGTTTCGTCTGTCTCTTCGCCATAGTCCCGCCAGCTTAATGCCTGCAATTTCACAGGCGGCGCTACCGGCGTGAACACAAGTATTTCGCCTGGTTTCATTTGTGTTAATTCTTCCGGCGGCATAACCGGACGTCTTTCTATTTTTTCAATCAGTTGACCGCCACTTGTAACGCTTGTGATTCTCTCTTCCTTCATCCCAAGCGCCCGGCTTGTGCGTTCCGCCGCTGCCAGATCATTGGGCGGGAAAATAATTCTTATCGCCGGTTGACTGGAAAATAATGGCGCTTCGCTTCCATAGACGTTTTCTAATTGCTTGTAGTCCTGACAGCCGAAAGTAAGCGATATGCCGTCATGGCGCAAGATAGTCAGCCTTTGCGCCAGGTCATTTATTCTGCCCATGTTTGGCAGCTCATCAGCCAGGATTTTTATTGGCTGGGCAAATTTGTATTTGCGAATTACAAGAAAAACAGAGTTGAACATGAGCGCTGCAATTGGCTTCAGTTCAAATCGATCGGCTTGCACGGCAATGTACCAAGTAAATAGTTTTTCTTGTAGAGACTCGAAATCAAGATCAGTAGTTCTTGTTAATTCCCTTATTCGAGGCGCATTCCAGATGCTCAGGCGGCTTAGTAGCCCGGCGGCAATGGAAGCGCGTTGATTCTCCGCTGAATTTTCTATGAATGACTCATACAGTTTTGCCGCTAACGCGACCTCGCTACGACCAAGCAAAGGTGCCAGTTGTGCTGCACCTTTACCTAACAGGTCTAGGACGAACCCAATATGGCAGTTGCCTGAATTGCGCTCTTCAAATGAATGCAATATCAAAGCGGTTAATAACAAGCGCTCGGCTTGTTCCCAGAACTGGTCCCCTTTGTGCGTTCCTAGGTTTGTCGATCGCATCAGTATTTCGACCACGTTTAAAACGTCGTCATAGGTCGAGCACAGATCGAGGATATTTAGCCGGTGGCTGCGCAGCTCTGACGGGTTGATGTAGAAAACCTCTTGTCCGTGAGCTTTGCGCCATCCAGAAGTTTTGCAAAATAAATCGGCTCTGCCCTTGCTTCCTGTTGCTTCAGTGACAATGGCGCTCGATTCTAAAGTAGCTTCGTCAGTTAGGTTCTTGCAGAAAAGAGCGCTGGTTTTTCCCGTGCCTGTAGCTCCTTCGATGCTTATGTGCCGGACGCTATACATGCGAGGCACCCGAACATAGAGCCCATTTATTTTTGTGAGAATGAAATTCTCCGGTCCGGCATAGCTATCAACAAACCCGGCTTTTATTAAATCATCAATCGTCCCTAATGTAGCTCCTGTAGACGTTCTCAGGGATTCGGGCGCTAGGGCACATTGCAGAACTTTCTCGATAAGTTCATGTGCAAATTTGTCGCAGTCTGGATCTGTCCAATTCCATCTTGTTTCGCGCAACTGTACGGCTAGCGTTGAGCCGCATTCAGAGCCATTCCACGACACTGTTAAAGCAAATTCGTATTCCCAGGGGCAATTCATTACTGTCTCGGTTTTGCTCAATCGAGCGCTTACTGACGTTAGATGCTCATTGAAAAATATTTGGTTCCAGCCAAGTTCCGCTAATACCGTCACCAAAATGTTTGGTACTGCAATTGGTGCCGCTTTTATTTCAAATCTTCTTGTTATCTCTCCCATGTCTGTTCATCCAAGTCCTTGCGTTGCCGCTCAGCGCAGCCCCTTACTGTCATCGCCACGCCTTGCTCCATCGTCTTTTCGTTTTCTCTTGCCGCTCGTTTAAGTGCTGGCTGCAACCAATAAAGAGGATCACTGTCTCCCCGTATTCTTGAACTCGTGGTTACTCTGGAAATTGTTTTTCTTCGGTAATGCTCCAAATGTTTCTTTGCTCGGCTGCATACAAGCCTTTTAGGGATAGTTCTTGCTTCATATTCCCAATTAAAATCCCGGTGGTAAGTCCAAACTCTGTGGCGCGGGAGTTTCGACCGGCGTTGTCTGCTTCTATCTCTCTTGAGGTATCGATCACCTGTCAAGCGCATCAAGCAATAGTCTTGCTTGTTAAAGCGTACTTGGCGATTTTGCCGGTCGAGCCCTAGAACAACAACGTGCGCGTGTTGATGGTCTGTGTGATTGTGCTCGACTGCATACCAGAAGAAGTCCTGGCATTTGCGGTTTTGAATTTTTTCCATGACGTTGCGCACATAGTTTTTGATGTTTGTATTTTGTCCAGGAGACAGCATCAATGTGTGCAAAACTACGCCTGTAGTCGGTACGCTTGCTAAACGGCGCTCAATTTCTGCTCGATCAACACAGTCGTTAGCGCCGTCGAAAAAATTGCGCGGTTCCGATTCGCGCCCTGGTCTGTATCGTATGTATTTGAGGTGCGGCTTGGCAAAAGCATGACCGTCAGCTCCTTTACGATATTTGTGAATCACTACAGATGGCATCGAGTTTTTCTCCTGCCGCAGCGGCAGCTACCAGCATATGCAGCAAAGCTATCCCGGCTTCGCTCAATAAGAAAGGTTCCCCGGTTTGATCGCGAGCGAATATTAGTAAGTGCATTTTTACCGTGCCCCACCTGTTGCTAAAAGTGTTAGCAATCCAGGCGGTGGCTGTAGCGCTTCTAGACTCATATTCGAGCATGACCTCGCGCAATATTTCTTTCGGTTCCGCTTCTTCGGAAATGGCGCCGCAGAAAGTAAGGCTTTGGAACAAGAACGGATCGCTGGCCTCTATGTAGGCACAGTTGAAAATGCGAAGTACTGTCTTCACTGTCTCGGCGGTCAACTCTTCGTCCAGTTCCGAGAAGAATGGACCTCTTCTACCAAGACCTTCAATGTAAGAAAGCGTGTGGTCTAGCCCTTTGTCGTTAGCACTTAGTAGGCGCGCATGGCAATACATTGCTAGCCTGCCTGCGCTGATTGCGCGACATCTTCTAACTTCCTGCGCCCAGCCGATAGCTGTTTTGAGTACGATATCGCTTTATCCATCCTGGCTTTGTCGCAGTCCTTGAGAAAGAAGTAAGAGGCTCCACTCAGCCTATTGCCTCTTGCTGCCAGTGCTCTTAAGCTGCTAATTCCATCAGCTAATGACTTAATTTCTTCCATGAACTGTTTGAGATAAAAGCTCAACTCTTTGGCGAACACGCCTTCAAGCTCAGTCACCGTGATTTGAGTTTTCTGCTGCAACAACAAGTCAACCGCTTCACGAGCTAAGTCTGTTGTTGTGGAGCGTGTCTCATACGCTAGTGCCCTTAATTGTTGATCTTGATTTTTGCGCAGTCGCAAATAAATTACGTTTGCCCGTTCTGTTTTCGGCATAACGATTCCATCCTTTCCCAATCTAGCCGCCCGTCTCTGTGGTTTTGTTTTACCCAGCAGTTTCAAAAATCGTCGCTTAAATTCGACAAGTTTTGATCTTGACTACGCCTCTACCGGTGGTGGCTAGCGTTATAAGCCTCAAACTGACCACGTTTCGAGCAACAGCTTGCAAGTTAACGTTAGCGCTAGCTTGAGTGGCTAGTGCGAAAACCGCATGGATGCCTTAATAGCGCGGCATGGCTAGCCGCCTTTATCCTGCCTTACGGTCTTTCGGTTGTAATGATCTTCACAACTGGCGCTAGTGTAAACCGGCTTGTCATGCGGGTTACCCCGTTTGGGTTAATCGATCGCAGATTATCTGCATCAACCTCAGAGCAGCGCTCCACCCGGACGACAAATCATTATTCACACGCGAAGCCGCAGTCAAGGCGCACCGGGTCCAAAATTTTAGCCGAGCTAAAATTTCGCCCCTCGCCTTCGGCGTGACCTTGACTGCAAATGGCGTGAGAACTTTTTGCCTCTATCGTCCGGGTGGACCTTCACCTGGCGCAGCTTTAGACAATTGGAGGCAGCAAGACATGATGAAAGCAATCGCTACTAAAGAAAAAGGAAAGCCGATCGAGTACCCGGAAGGTACGCAGCACTACAAAGACTGTCATTGGCAGCCATATTCTGACCATGCAGGTAGACCATGCTTGCAGGTTTGGGAAGGCAAATCAATGAAAGCGTCTCTCTATCGCTACTCAAGCGAGAACTCTAGAACGCAGTCTATACAGCACTTGATGGGGCGAGCTGACAACAGAGAAGCAAACCGCGAAGAACGAAAAAAATACCGGGCCGAGAATCTGGAAAAGCAGAATGCAATTTTGCTGCCTGGTCAAATCCTTCATTACTCTTGGGGATACGAGCAAACACAATGCGAATTTTTCATAGTGACTCGCAGAAGTAACAGCATAGTTTGGATTCAAAAAATCGGAGCCATCAAAACTCAAGACACCGGTTGGGCTTCTGCAAACTACAAGCCTGATCCAGAAGTCAAAACCGGTCCAGAAATCCGCAAGAAGATCCAAGAGTATGGCGTCTCTATGCCTCATGGTATTGCTAGCCCTTGTGGCCCTGAAGATGACTTTCATTGCTCTTGGTACGCCTGACCCGAAAATATGCACTCTATATAGCCGCTCAGAAGCCCTGCAATCAATTTTGCAGGGCTTCTGCTTGGGATACCAACCTGAAGGCGAGTAAAAAGCTTCCAGGCGGGCTTATAGCTATTTGAACGCACATCGCGGGGAAAATGGACTTGCCTACCGTCTTGGACTTGCCGGAACCTCTTGTTATTCATTTGCCAGCCGAGGCAACTACCGTCGTTATAAATAACGCACTCACCAACTCTACTTGGCGCGGCATAAACGGCGATATTCATACCGGATCTATAAGCGCCACTTTAGACGAATCTAAGAGCTGGTTTCAAGACAAGCCATGGCAATTGTCTTTTCATGTGTTGTTTCGGTGGGAAGAAAGATCCGGCGACCTTCCTGGCTCAAAAATTACTCTTGTCCGTATGAAGCTGACGGAGAAAAACCACGCCAATAATTGGCAGCTTGCTAATGAGAAACTGTCCCAACTTATAGAAGCGCTACGCGAGGAAGAACAGGAAGCAGTAAGGCGCGGTCCTGTAAGGCCAGATCCTGCAATTCACCCCACTGCCGCGTTTGCCACCGTTGAAGAGTTGCAAGCAGAAGGTTTTTTAGGTCCTGTAGATCCCCAGCGCTTTGTTATAGCTGCCACCACATCTGGTGAGCTTGATCTTGCAGCGATCGGGCAGTATCAGTTTATCGAACTGCCCATTGATAAGAGTGAGCGGCATGTGCTTGTTTGTGGACCTACAGGCACCGGCAAAAGCAGCGCGTTTTTTATTCCGAACCTTTTCTTGCGCACTAAGACAAGCGCCATTGTTACAGAAACTACTGCTGGAAACGACCCGCCGGACCTATGGAGCAAAACGGCTGGTTTCAGAGAGGCCGCCGGTCAGAAAATCTATTACTTCAACCCTGACGATTTGGCTAGCTGGCGCGTGAATCCGCTCGATCAGGTCAATACCGATTCAGAAGCAAGGGCCGTTACTGAGTTATTGATGAGGACCACAACGCAAAGCAGGCACAAGACAGATCAATTTTGGGATACATCAGAGCGAATGTTGCTTAGTGCTTTGATGTTGCATGCTGTTGGTGAGCGCGAGCATGGCAACTGTAACTTAGGCTATATCTACGACTTAATGTTGATGGACGACCGCGAACTGAAAGGCGTCATGGCTAATAGCCGTGTGCCGGAAGCGGCACGGCGATTCAAAAATTTCATCAGTCGTGGCACCGAACAAACGCGCAACATCGTACTTGCAGCCTTGTCCCAGCGTCTAGCGCTGTGGGGCAATACGAAAATCAGGGCACTCACTGAGACAACTGACATAAACATGCAGGATCTGCAAAAAGAAATTTTCACGTTCTATATTTCCTTTCCTTCAGCCAAACAAGAGCTAAAGCCTTTAGCGATCCTAGTCTGGAACTACATTCTTGACTTTGTTTCAATGGCTGACTTTTCCAATCCGGTGATGCTTTTGCTCGATGAGTTTGCCGGATTTGGATATCTGTCTGGAATGAGAGAGAGACTAGCTATCATTCGTCACAAGCATATTGGTGCGGCTTTCGGCATCCAGGATGAGGAACAGATCAAAATAACCTATGAGAAGGAGGCGCCGCTTTTCTTCAGTCAACCGGCGACCAAAATATTTCTAAAGCCGCAGGAATTGTCTTTAGCCATTCGGCTAAGAGACTGGCTTGGACGAACAACTATCCCTAAACAAACAACCAGCAGAGGACAGGTACAGACCACTTTTCATGAACGCTTTCTTGCATCTGCCGACGAGCTTTTGCAATTGGACGAAACTAAGATGCTTGTATTTTTACCAGGCACTCGCCCAAGCAAGCTTCCTCTTATCTCGCATCGACAGTATTCAAAACAGCTCCAACGATTCAGACCACCGATAAGACAAGCTATTCAAATCGACGAAAAAATAAAGCTATCCGAGCCACAGAAACCGCCACCGATTGTTCCGGTAGAAAAGATAATCAAAGCAGAAAAAACGACCAGGGCAGAAAAACCAAAAGAGCCTGTATCGCAGCAGCAGGCTCTTGATGCGCAAAAGGCAGCCGAACAGCGAACCCGAGAACAAATGCTGGCTGATCAAAAACAAGATATTGAGTGGCGACATCTGGAAGAAAAGCGCCGCATGGAAGAACTGCAAAGACTAGAAGAAGCTGCCGGACCGCTTATTTTGGACGATGACGACTTTTAGAAAAGAGGAAGGCTCCTTTTGGGGAGCCTTCCTCTTTTGGTTGTATTTGTGGCGTCTAGCCGCAGGCGTGCCAGATCGTCTGAAACACAAAGCAACAGCAAGCGCTTATCAGAGCCTCGCAGAGCGTCCAGGCGTGAGCCGCAAGCGCCCCAAGCGATGGGCAATCAGACTTGACGATACAGAAGACGAGCGCCGCCGTAAGCAAGCATTTTGCGGCGCGACCAAGCGCAATGCTAGGTTCTTGCTTGCCGCGAACCGGCACAGCATCGACAATCCAGCGCGCCAGGTCAATATCTGGAATCCTCCAAAGAATAGCCCCGCCGGTTACAGCAATAGCGAAGTTGAGCAGATGGATCGAGCTTGTTGTGTAAGTACAATTAGACAGCATGGTAATTGACCTCATATTGACGATGAAAGTTAGGTCAATCATTTGCGAAAACTCACGCTAGGAACATGATGTAATTACGCCGTGAAACCCGCACCCGCACCGCTTCGCGGTAAGGCAGGATAAAGAGAATCAGCCAAGCTCCGCGACTTGCGCGCGGGATTGGCTTTTAGCGCTAGCCACCAAATCAGGTGGCAGCAGTTTTGTGCTTCCAATTGCTGCAAAATCTCAAGGCTGGCTCTCTATGCCGCTAGCCAGGGGGCTGTCGTGTCGCCAGATTTAATTTACCTCTGTAGCTAGCGCTAGCGCCGCGCAAACAGGTCAAGCTGGTTTGTGGTATATTCCAGTCCATTGAAAATGGTGTGTAGTGCCGCTTTCGAGGATTGGAGCGCATGGTGTGAAATATCGTGCTTCATTATTGGACTCTGCAAAATCAGGGGACATCCTGCCTCTCGTTCAGATGCCCTGAACTGTCAAAACATCCGCAGCAACTCCAGACCAATTCGCACGAGTGCACTGATAATGACTGACGTTAGTCGCCGCCAGTGTTATGGATTGAATGGGATCTGCAATGTAATAGACCCTTGGAGTGTCTGCCAATTGTTCCACGATGGCTACGATGAAGGACTGTCCATACGTCTGCGCAGCCAGATATTCGTATTCTGTCAATTTGAGAGCACCAAAAACGCCCATGCTGCTTTTCACTTCTATGAGGATGCTTACATCACCACGTTTGGCCCAAAGGTCAAAGCCGTAGCCCCGCTTATCGGTATAGAACACCACCTCCCAACCCTGAGCCTGTAGAATTTTGGCTATGAATTGCTCTCCTTCACTGCCAGAGTTTTCGGTGATTGGTGGAGGCACCGCCAGACTGTTTCCTGTGGGGACACCAGGAGGAACCAAATTTAGCGTGCGTTGCGCCGGGTGCGCTGCTGCTTGACCTATCGGTAGCGGTGGAGCGTTTGTGTAATTGCCAGTCAGAAGTAGTTGGGTGGCTTCTCTGACGCAGGATGAACCGAGACTGAAGACGGAAAACGCATGAAGCGCCATGTCACGCCAGTTTTGATAGGTCTTTGCTCCGACAGCGTTCCGAATCAACTCCTGATAGTCGGTCATAAATCGAACACGATCATCAGGACTTAACGCTCTGTATTCAGCGATCATGTCAATCGACCACGGGATTTCAGCAGCATTTCGAAGATTGTAGACAAATGCACCATACTCGTCGTTGTCGATGAATGAACCTGATCCTTCAAGAATTTGAATAACTGCTGGGTACGGTCTTATGTCAAATTCTGGATATTCTGCAACGCGCTTTGCTGTGTACCAAGGCTCCCTACAAAAAACTATTTCCGCAAGCGACCTCTCGACCACACCATGCTTGTCTGCTTCGGTAGCCAATTGCCTGCCAAGATCTGTAAGTCTTACGCTGGACCACTGTCGAGTATCCATGGCCAGCAGCAGCAACGGATTCTTCATCGCAAGAAGCTGATGCCTCCTCAGGATCATACCTGGGTCATCTGCAGTCTTGCCGACCGCAGCGCTTGCAGCTATCGCATGGTAATCATCGACAGTGATTGGCCGTCCTTCGCCGATCCCAACCATGTGTATGTAGGTAGCGATTTTGGACAGCACTTCAATGCTGAGATGGACTCTTGTAGTCAGGAACCACCCTCGATCAGGGCGAGCAAATTCCGTGAGCCTTGTCTTGATAGCTGTGAATAATTCCTGTCTATTCATGCTTGTTCAGCGACGTCAGAAATGGCTTTCCACTCTCGTTCACTAAGTTTGACGATGCCATTTTTGAAGTAAGCCGAGTAATATTCAGGTTTCTTGATGAAGTCCATTTTGGGGATCAGGTCTGCAAATGAGATTTCTGGTTTGAGCTTTTTGGCTTTGAATTTGAATCTATCCACGAAGCTCCCTGGCTGCAAGAAAACACTTGAGTCATCGAGGTAATAGTCACTCACTGCTTCTCCGAGAGCGATCACCTTCCACTCTTTCTCACGAGTGACAACGCACGCTACGCGGTCGCCGCTTTGCACTTGAGAGATTACATTCTTCCGTTTCAGCCCAAAAACACCGACTTTTACGCAATGCTCCATGTCTTCTCTCGGCAGACAAACTAACCAGTTACTCACTTCATCCTCCGTCTCGCTCCACTATTTGCTGATTCTCTGCGTCATATCGATAGTTCAATATCTCCTCAGTAATCAGCAATTCGACTGCTTTCGTTATGATTCCAATTGGCGCCACAAACCACTCGCGTGGCGCATGGCTGCGCCCCTCGGCGTCGAAAACATCTACGTCCAGGCACGCTTGCCCAAAAAAGGTATGCAAAAGATTCTCGAACTTATGAGGATTGAGGTTATAGCACTGAAAGCTTGCAACGACCTCTACAGGCGCCATCAGATAGGTCACTTCTCTTGACGCGTTCTTTATTCGGTCCTCGACAGCCGTTCTGCTGAAGCCGATCTTGTATAGATGTTTCATTGAACGCAGCTCTGCGCGGTCGCTGAGCGACTTCAAAACATAGATAAATCCCGTTTGCAAATCCTCATCGCCGACTTCACGCACAAGTTTGGCTAACTTGTCTGTTGGCGTGGTTACTCGCCTGCCGTCCTTGTAGAGTGCCGATGCGAGTGAACGTAAAAGCATGTCCGACTCAGTTCCGTTTTCGAAGATGCACCGTAGGCGTGCATTGATATGCCCGTGGGACAACTGCTGGGTCGTTCCTTCATCGGCAACATAGACAAGCACGCCTTTGAGAACAAAGAAATCACCCTTGTTGATTTGAGTTTCATTCGTAAACCGCGTTAGAACACGAATACCGCCGGTTAACTCTGCATGGCACTGTTTGAACAGATGGGCGAAACTCTTAAAGTCCTTGCAGGGCTTACGCTTGGCGATATAGTCTGGGAGCTGCGGCGTTTCCCTTGGAACGAACTTAAGATCAAATATGTCCGTGCCATCATTGAGTAGCCCAAGATCGTCATCAGCGAACACGTCTTCAATGCTCTCGATGCGTTGCGGTTCTCCGAGCAACTTAAGCTCGTCATGCGGTCTCAATTGCTCAATCTTGGCTTCGTCATTGCGAAAACTTTTTAGCCTATTGTGCAATTTCATTTCGTGCATGTCCGTCCTACTTGGCTCTGGCTCTCGTCCGGCCGTTTTGATAAAGTCAGTGATCTCTTGAAAGGAATTGATCAATCGCTCGTCTCCTGTAGGAATTGACGCGCCTTTGGGTTTGACAGTTAGCAATCCCAACTCATCATCTTCGATTAGTTTCTGTAGGTCTTTCGGATCCATGGCTACACGCCGAGCTCCCGCCTCTGAACGCGAAGATAGACCAAGGCTTCTGCCATCCGTTTTTCCCGTTCGTCCAACGAATGTAGACCAGGCTCCCGCTGATTGGTTTGTACAAATAGTTTGATCTTTGGCCACAATACCATCGCCTCCTCAGGACTCATCTGCAGTCTGGTTGCTTCTATTGCTTCTTGAATGACTTTCAAAACTTTCGCAGTTACAGACTTTGACAAAATCTCGTATGCACGTTGAAACGGATTTATGCTGTCGATAAGGTCAATATGCAGGTCTTCAATGTTTATGAACTGAGCTGCCATCCGGATAAACCGTTGATCGCCCGCTTCTTTGATTTCGCTGTTTTTGACAATTGAGTCAACGACAACATACTGACGAAGCTGCTCTATCTCGTCTTCATTCAAATCCGGATACTTAACCTGGATAATTTTCGGAATCAAAACTTTATTGATTACTTCCGGCTCAACCGTTCCCGGCAGGGCTTTGATCACTGTATCGTTTTGAAGAATATGTGCTTTCAAATCGTCTAAGTCTGATTCAATGATTTCTTTCACGCGTTCAGAACTCGGTTCACGGAAGCCTTTGATCTTAATTTCGCCTTTCTCGGCACGCTCGTCGTCACCGTTGTTATCGTCTTTGGTCTTAAACTTCCAGTTGGGAGCTAACACCTGCTCCATCAACAACGAACAGGTGATCGCTTTCAACATATTGTTCACTGAGAGCTTCACTAGCTCATCAGTTGCGTCAGGCGCGGCAATCAGGTTCGTAAACTGGGCGTGACCTTTGTTCTCGCTATCCCGAGTGCAGCGCCCGATAATTTGAATGATCTCTGTCAATGATCCCCGATAACCAACAGTCAACGAGTGCTCGCAGTGCGGCCAGTCAAAACCTTCCTTTGCCATTCCCAGCGCGATGATTAAATCCATATCGTCAGCTGATTTGATGCTCCGCAAATAGTTGACGACCTTTTCACGGTCGCGAGGCAGATCGTGTACCAGATCGGCAATCTTGAGCACCTTCCCGTCCTTGTGACGCTTGACGAAGATAACCCCGGTGTCCGGATCTTGTTTTAAGACGTCACCTATTTTGTCGATGATGGCTCCGACTTCATCGTATTTCAGCTTGGTTGACTCACCCGAATTGACATTTGGAATGTGCAGAATCGTCTTCTTGTCGGTGTCCAAAACATCCAGAATCGCGTCAGTGTAGCGACCTTGATAGAAGTGATATCCAATTCCAAGAGACTTCAGGAACGTGTAACCGTTCAATTGTTCGTAGTAGTTGTAAGTGACGCGCTTGAATTTCGCTTCATCTTCTGGCTCCAGCACCGGAACGTTGTCGCCCCTAAAATAAGAGCCAGTCATCGCCACAACGTGTGCTTTCGATTTACTCATGATTGAGCGAAGCAACTCACCAAGCCGATTCTCACTTGCAGCAGCAACGTGGTGGAATTCATCGATGGCCAACAAGCAATCATCCAACTTGGTTTCATTCAAGCCTTCGCAAGCAAATCGCAGCGTAGCGTGCGTGCAGATCAGGATCTTTGAGTCGCCTTCAAGAAAGCGCTTAAACGTCTTGACCTTTCCTTGCTCACCACCCACGGTGCACAAATTGAATTCTGGTTCCGGCTCCCAATCAGCATAGAAACCATGTTTCTTTAATTCTGTTTTCGCAAATGAGCCCCCTATTGACATTTCGGGGACTGTGATAATTACCTTCTTCAACCCTTGCTTCAGCAACTTATCCAAAGCAATAAACATCAGGGCTCGCGACTTGCCCGATGCCGGTGGAGCCTTGATAAGAATGTACTGGTTGTTGCGCGCCTGGAAGGCACGCTCTTGCATTTCGCGCATTCCCAATTCGTTCGTCTTGGTACTGACGCCTGATTGATCGTAATTGAATTCTTGAATGTTAGGCACGGTCTATAGCATCTCCTTTAGCCGCCGGTCTTAGCCGCGCACATAGTGTCTTCGTACATGCCGAGCAAGAACTCAAGCCGAGCATCATCTGAGACAAAGCCTTTTCCCTTGTAGATGTGATCAACAGCAGCGTCAAGCTCCTGGTGTGCCTCTCGTAGTGAGGCCGGCATTTTTAGCGGGTTGTATAAGTGCGCCAACGTTTTTTCGGCGTGATTCTCGCGCTCCGAAATTACGTTGATGACATGGTTTCCTAGTGCTTCTTTCTGGCTGCTTGTGATCACAGGCAGAGGAAACGTGTTGTAACAGAGAACGTTTGAATAACGGATGTCAGTGCGCATCCGCCCGCCCACAGCCCGAACCCAAACGTTATGCATCTTTGAACAGAGAATACCCATAATCCAAAACTCTGGGTCATAGATGGCTTGATTGGGAGCAATAATTATGTCTTCTTTCGTCAAGAAGCCGATTGGAATGTACTCTCGCATCTCTGATGAAACTGTCGGTACAATGATCGAGTTCACCTTGCACATGCGAGATTCGCGGAATTGGTGAGGACGCTTTGCTAGTTTATGAGCGCCTTCATCCGAACTCCTCAAGCGCGCTTGCCTACAAGCTTCTATCCGCTCTGCTATGGGCGGTATACTGAGTGCCTCGTCTAGGTCTTCGTCTGAGATCCACAGGCACCAACGCTCGATCCCTTTGATGAATTCTTCCGCGCCATACACTCGTTTGATGAACTTAGAACTGTCCGGATACGCAGCAACGAATGCCTTTCGGTCTTGTGGTGATAACATCAAACAACCACCATCCGTAGCCATGTTCCCGTAGACCATTTCTGGCAAGTCGGCAATTGGTTTATTGCTCGGATAAACAATGGTGCTTCTTCCGGTCGTCAGATACGGCGTAATATTCTGTACCTTCTGCACATGGCCATTGTTGTAAATGCTTTTCAGACCTTTACTGGGGTTCCGCAAGCCAACAATGATCACCGTCACACCGGCATTGTTTTTCGCATTGTTCGACCATTGAAATGACTTATGTCCGAATGAGATTTCAACGCCTTCCCGCAACAGATGCGGCCACAGGATGCTCACTAGTTGACCTTGGCAGATCGAGTTTGTCGACACAAAAGCCAACTGCGCGTTAGAGTTTTTGATGTATCGCGCGCCTTTGAGGAACCAACACGCAATGTAATCGAGCTTCCTTGCACTCGGCGCGTCTTTGAAAACCCGCTCTACATCAGCCTTTTGCATTGCGTCTTGGAACCGAGCTCCCAGGTATGGTGGATTGCCAAGTACGTAAATTTCAGCATCGGGAGACTTTTTGCAAACTGTTTCCCAGTCTTCTTCAGTCGCGTTCTTGCATACGATATTGCCGCTTTCCTTGAGCGGGAGAGGCGGAATCACTTGATGGAACTCCTCACGAAATTCGATGTTCATTTGATGCTCTGCTAGCCACATCGACAAGACTGCAATTTCGTGCGCAAAGTCGTCAATTTCAATTCCACTGAATTGCGTTAGCCTAATCTTTGGCAGAAAAATTACGCCTTTCGGTCTGTATTCCTTATTGATCTTGATATCGCGAAGCCGCTGGTAAATAGCCATTTCTAGCTTGCGGAGTTCTTTGTAAGCAATAATTAGAAAGTTGCCGGAGCCGCACGCCGGATCAAAAACTTGGATGTTGTACAGCCGCTCCAGCAGCGCTTCTAAGCCCTTTGCGCTGTCGGAATTTTTAAGGAGTTCCGCCTGCAGCTCATCCAAAAACAGTGGCTCTAACACCTTCATGATGTTGCTCACCGATGTGTAATGCATCCCAGTTTCTTTTCGCTTTCCTTCTTCTTGGCTGACGACTGCTTGCATCATAGAACCAAAAATATCTGGGTTTATTTTCGACCAATCAAGCTTGCCCGCCTCAATCACCGTGGCTCGCGAATGTTTTGTAAACGTCGGTGCTGAATACTTTTCGGCGAACAATCCGCCATTTACCCAAGGAAACTCCTGTAGGTAGTCCGGATACGTTGAACGCCTCTCGGAGTCCATTTTCATATTCATCACATCGAACAAGCGATCAAGATACAAATGCAAATCGCTTCCATCAGTCTGCGTGTGGTTTTCCAGGGACTTCGTGAAAGTACCTCTCTGAGTCTCATGGAGAATGTTTGTATCTTCAGCGAAATAGCAGAATAGGAGGCGGCACAGAAAAACGTTTAGCGCGTGCGACTCTATATCTGGATTGTCTCTGCGAATCTCGTCGTATAGTTTTCCCATACGACCAGCCGCTTTCATATCAGCTTCGCTTTCAACGTGCGGCTTCGCCTTTTCCTTTCCTGTAAGCGGAAGGAAGAAGCTGACACGCTTCGGAAGCTCTGTTATCGGAACGTCTAGGGTTTCGCCTGTGCGAACATCGACCGCAAGCAGCGTTTGGAAGTCAGTCACCATGATGAACCGTACATGGTGCGTGCTCGGTATATCACCTTTGCGAATTTGATCTGCTATCAGGTGCAGATCGCCTTCTTGCACTGGTCGAAACAAAATGACCTTCTCCCAGATAACCTCACCTGGAGTTTTTGACTTATTGCGAGTGCCCTTCTGAACTAACGTTATCTGTGACTTAGGCTTACCAAATGCCGCTAAGAACCGATAAATGAACGTTTCCGGCGAAAGATCCTGAACTAATACTTGAACTGCTTCTTCAATCTCAAAAATATTCACGGTTTTCTCGTTCGCCCATTACTGCCCTGACCCACCGAACAACTTGCACCACCACGTTTGTTTGACAGCTGATAACGTTGCTTCTGTTTCTTGCAGGCGTTGTTTTAGCGCCTCATTTTCGAAGGCTAGCTTATTCTGTTCTTGCTCAAGCAATGATGCTTTTTGAGCCTTCGCTTCCAAATCCGGCAATAACAACACGCGTTCTTTTGATTGCCTCAATTCGCTCTCTAAATACGCCGCCCGGCCGGAAGCATCGGCCAACATTTTCGATAATTCTAAGAATGCCTCCACTGTTTTGTCGTTCTTGAAATTGAGAGATTCTTGCTCGTCTGATTCATCTTCTTCGAGGTTGTTCACAGCCTGTGCATCGACTGTGTGAACACTGTGGCGCGACCCTGTTTCTATGGTGTGCACACCCTGCGTCTGCGGTGGAGCCAGTCTTTGATTGTTTGGAATGCTCCATTGTGGACCACGAGGACCCACGGATTTTTCGCCCTTTAGTCGCCCTTCTCGCAGCCATCGTCTTATGCTGTCCTTGCTAACATCATATTTGTCAGCTGCCTCGTCAAGAGTCAGATATTCTTTGTCGCTATGCACACCGTCGGTAAACACTGCGTCCACCGTATCTACATCGTTCACAGGCTGTGCATGGTCTGGTTCGAACAGTGTTTGCGGCCCGTCAAGATCAGTAGCAGTACTTTCATTCAAGCTGGCTGCAAAATTGTTTTGAGCTGAACTCGCTTGTTCCATTGTGAACCCCGTTTTGTCAAGAGTTTAACGCCTGTGTCAGCCTTGGCTTTCCCTGTGTACACCGTATCGCCAGGCTTTGCGCATGGTAATTATGCAATGCCGTAGTTGATCTGTAAAGCAAATGGCACCGGGGGTGATACTGCCGATATGTGATGTATATCGGTGATGTTATCCCCCAAATGGGGTAAACCGGAGAGCATAAAAAAAATCGATGAGCCTCTGCAAATTCACCCCTATGCAAGCCGATCGATTGGTTGGATAATGCCTGACGGCGTGATCACGTTTAGCTATATGCGATGCGTATGCGCTAAGGTATCCCATAACCCTGAACTGATGGCTTGCTCCACGGCTTCATTGGGGTTATCCTTTACTGTTGTCTATCATCTTGCCACCATACACAGTGGCGCCGCCTAGAAAGGCCCCTGCTAAACCTTACTAACCAAAAAACACCGCCAGAGGCGATGCTTTCAGCTTTTGATTGTGCCGTCGGGACACTCTCAATATTCAATTTGTCTACTCACGTTTTTTGCCTGCCAGCTCTTTCGTGATCTGACATAAGAATAAGAGATCGTCCCGGAAAGGTCAATGCGTCCTGCATTAAAAGGTTTCTGAGGACTCTCTATTGTGACAACCAACGAACAAATTTTTGCTTTCAGATTGCGCGATATGGATTGTATATCCAAAGCGTATTCTTCTGGAAGCCGCATAGGGAGCTTGATTCGCGGAATCGATCAAGCTACGATCAGCCCTGAGTATTTTTGCCTTGTCACTGCATCTAGTGCAACGGCAGCGAGGAAATAAAAACACAAAAGAAAAAACACCGGCTGTGCCGATGTCATCTCTAAGACCTTTGACCGGATCTCACGGCATCTAATTGTACTTTCGAGGGAATTTCTTGGCGGATTTGCCCTCTCGATGAACAAAGGATAGTCGATAGCTCTGGCTTGGTCAAGCACGTCCAGAAAGCCCAGAACAGAGACTATGCCTTCAAAAAGCGCCACCCGCAGGGTTGCGGGCCAACATAAATTTTCGACTCAGAAAAACTTTCCCGATCAAGAACAACGTGATTTGTTCTTGTCCTTGTTCCATCGCCATAACTACATCTTCAAACCAACAAGCGACAACGGCACTTGGCAATCGGCTAACGAAGCCTGGGAGTTGAAATCATCGGAGATTTTTAAAGCGGTTGCTTGCTTGCACCCGCGCTTTTATTTGGGCACAAGAGCAGGTAAATTCACGCGGTTTGCTGTGCTTGATATAGATGCCCGGTCCCGATATCACAACAAAAATGCTTGGAGGCAACTGCGCAAAGTCCTTATTGATGCCGGTTTAGAACGATTCAACTTGTACCGCTCTAGTTACTCAAATGGATGGCATGTTTACATCTTCTTTGAAGAAGCCGTGCCGACAAAAGAGCTAAGGGTAGCTCTGGTGCGGCTCTTAATGGCAAATGGTTTCCAGGTCGCCAGCGGGCAACTGGAAGTATTTCCCAATCCGGGCAGCGACAGGAGCCAGGGCTATGGACTGCGGTTGCCTTTGCAGCCTGGCTTTGCCTGGCTCGATGAACACACGCTTGAAGTTGACCAGGAGCGAGAAGAACTATCACCTGCTGAAGCCCTGCACAAATTTGTATCGAACCTCTGGGATGGCAATGGCTATCAGGACTACCGCAATCTGGTGGAGTATTCAGCTAGGCTTTCCACCAAGCACACTGAGCTTGTGAACAGAGTTAAGGCGGCGCCGGTTTCAAATGCTGTGCCTATGCGCCCTTCACCACGCACGGTGGCAGACGCCAATGAAGAAGATTTGATCACCGTCATCGACACCTTTGGATTCATGCCGCCAGGCATGAATGTTGGGACATGGGCCAAGGGACGCAACTATGCCGTCACCGGGCTTACGGGACCCTCCCAACGGCATGATGCGGGCTTTGCCCTCAACCACTATTTCTTCTATGGCGATCCAGGGCGTGGCATACCGGCGCT
>JAIELX010000124.1 GCA_019752635.1 Candidatus Obscuribacterales bacterium
TGCAATGCGGGGTGCGATGATGGGGGGATTTGGTGTTTCGCGCGCGGTTAGATCAAGGCTTAAGTCCCAATCGTTTGCATAAGTCGCGATTTTAGCGGACAGGACCCGGGAGCGCAGGCGTCCCGCCTGCTTCGGTCAAGTACCAGGTAAGTATTGTGATAGAACCAATTGAACTTTTTTCGCTGTACTTACGTCTTAAGTGTAGCCGAGGAGTTAGCAGCAACTTGGTTTAGCTTGACAGGTTTTTGATGAGACAGGGACTGCGCGATGCCTGAGAAGAACCAATCTGCATCTAACCGAGAGATAGTCATTGCAGATGGCTATGCAAGCTTTTTGGCGGATCTTAAGGATCGCGTTCGGAAAGCACGTTTTCGAGCCGCTCTGTCAGTGAATCGTGAGTTGATATTGCTGTACTGGCAAATCGGGCGTGGTATTGCGGAAAAGCAGAGGAACAGTGCTTGGGGCGCTAAGGTTATTGCTCGGCTAGCCAAGGATTTGAAATCGGAGTTCCCGGAAATGAAGGGGTTCTCTCCCCGCAACCTAATTTACATGCAAACTTTCGCACAGGCGTACGCCTCCGAAGAATTCCTACAGCAGTTCGCTGCGCAGATTCCGTGGTTCCACAACTGCCTGATTCTCGACAAGATATCTAACCAGCAGGAACGAGAATGGTATATACGAAAGACAATTGAGAATGGCTGGTCACGAGCCGTTCTTGTAGTGCAAATTGAAAGCGGTTTAAGTCGTCGTCAGGGCATGGCGCTTACGAACTTTAGTCATACGCTTCCGGAACCGCAGTCTGACCTCGCGCAGCAGGTGCTGAAGGACCCTTACAGTTTCGATTTCCTTGGGATTGGAGAAGCATCGTCAGAAAGAGAACTTGAGCATTCTCTGATTTTGCATGTTCGCAAGTTTCTTCTTGAACTAGGGGTTGGGTTTGCGTTTGTTGGACAACAGTACCACTTAGAGGTGGCTGAGCAAGATTTCTACATCGATCTCCTGTTCTACCATCTTAAGCTGCGTTGCTACGTCGTTATTGAATTGAAGGCCGTTGAATTCCAACCTGAATTTGCTGGCAAGATAAATTTCTATCTATCGGCGGTTGACGAGCTTTTACGGCACCCGGATGACATGCCAAGTATCGGCATTATTCTTTGCAAAAACAAGAATAAGATCGTGGCTGAGTATTCGCTGCGAGATACAAACAGACCGATAGGTGTATCGAGCTACCAGCTTACGGAATCCCTTCCCGAGGCGCTCAGCGGAAGTTTGCCATCAATTGAACAGCTTGAATCGGAGCTGAAGGTACTCCCAGCGGACAAATAGATCATAAAAGGAGCGCTATGAAAGAGTTTTGCGTCCAAGGCGACTACCCCATAATAATTACGCAGCAGCTTGCTGCGTAATTGGTGGAGGACTCAGAATTTGTGCCACAGCCTGTAGCACAAATTCCATGGGGGCATAATATTGTCCTTCTAGAGAAACTTAAGCAGCCGCTAGAGCGCAGATGGTCCGCAGTGCGGACTATGGAAAATGGTTGGTCTCGCGCTATTCTGACTCAACAGATAGAAAGCCGACTTTATCATCGACGCGGGAAATCGATAAACAATTTGACCTGTGGACGATAAACAACTTTAAATGCCAGTGGCGCCGTCCACTGCGCATTAAATGCAGTGTGCGATGTTACGCTGAGAATTGTCCACAGCGAGGCTGACAAGGTGCGCGCGTTTTGTGGGAGCAATCATGAAAAAGTTATCGATAGTTCTTGCAGCTATTTGCACGGTCAGCCTCGGCGTTGTTGCCTGGTTGAATCTGACCAGTAAAAACTTCTCGGGTCTCGTTATTGATGTTCATGACCATCACTGTGAGCCGCTGGAATACACCCGTTAAAGTTCGTCTTGCGCATATTGATAGTCCGGAGCTAGCACAAGCCTTCGGACCTGAAGCTCGCGATTTTGCGCAGAACCTCTGTTTGGGTCGGGTGGTTGATGTTCACCCCTTCGGGCATGATTTGTATGGCCGCGCAATTGCCGACGTTGTGCTGGCGAATCACACTTGCTTGAACGAAGCTATAGTCGAGAATGGATATGCGTGGTTCTATCGCCAGGGCACACCGGCAGATCATGTTGTCAGAAAATTAGAGGCTGACGCGCGGTTGCATAAGCGAGGTCTATGGTCCGTGGGGCATCAGACTGCACCATGGGAGTTTCGCAATCATACACATAGTTGGTTTGAAGGATTTCTTCCGTTTCTTTGTCCGGAGAAACTCGCGGCGCCGGCTGCTATCACGTTGTTAGGGCTTTGGAGTGCCAAGAAACTTGTTGCGCTAGTAATAATGGGCGTGGCATTGTTCTTTCCCATGCCTGATTGGAAACGACGCAACTTATCGCTTGTTCGAACGGAGTTAAGCTGGCTGACTTTGTTGTTTGTCGTGATGTGCGCATTCTTCTGTTTGTGATTTGATGAAAATAGCGGCGATAATCTGCGTGTGTTTGAGTCTCACTGTCGGCTATTTCACCGGCATTAATTTGCCTGCGCGCGGTGCAGACTCAGAGCGAGTACGCGGATACATTGCTCTTCAAGCCAAAGATACAGACATCGTGTACTTCAACACGAATAGCAGCAAGTATCACATTGCTAGCTGCAGGGCGTGCAAAGCGTGCACTCACTGCATAGAGCTGACGCGCAAAGAAGCAAAACAGCGCGGCGGCGTGCCGTGCAAGTTATGTGGCGCCAACGAATGAGATTAGTCAAGTAATCGCAAAATTCTGGCTATGCTCGACGTGGCGCATGCGGGAGCCGCCGGGACGAGGCTTCTGCCGACGAGCACTTATTTCGCTAACCGGTTAACTGTGCTACGTTAGCAGCATGCTCAGTTACACCGACCCACCGGCATCCGATCAAGTCAGCGCAGCTACACTGGCGCGCATTTTCAACGACACGACCAACTCGTACAAGTTCCTGTTCTTCTTGGCAATGCTCGGGAAGCTGGAAGAAAATCGCTTCGATGATTCCATTCGGCTGGAACTGCGCGAGATTGTAATTGAGATGCTGGTGCTCGCCTGGTACCCGCATGTTTACTTTCGGCTATCTTTCGGATCGCAGGACAAAATTGCCATCGAGTTGGACAAAATTGGCAGCGGCGAATTACTCAATGGGAAGAAGCTAGTACCCAGCGACCACGAACGCATCAGAACATTCATCGCGGAGAGACTCTCGAAGAACGACTTGCATCGGTACGTGCCGTTCCGGCTGCTTGCTCCTTTCTTCAATGAGCAGCGCGAACCCAATTCGAAGCAGTCTGTCGAGAATCTAATCGCAGAGCAGTGCGACGCGTACTTTGATTCAAAGAAACCGTTTTACAAGTTTGATGCATCTCGCAGATATTTGTCGATGCATCCGCTATGGTGCGCTTACTTCGAGCGGAACATCGCAGTGGTGCGCGGATGGGCATGGTGGAACTTCCTGCAATACATGCAACGGCGAAATCCGAATGTGCCTGCGGTATCACTGAAGCTAATGCCACCACTTGAGCGCGAAAGTCTGTCCAATGAGAAGCGCTTCTGGAACGCCGTGCTGAAGGTGAATCCATTGGCTTGTATCTATTCCGGCGACATGATTGTCGACGCATCGGTCATTGATCACTTTGTGCCCTGGTCATTTGTTGTGCACAATCAGCTGTGGAACCTGATTCCAACCAGTGCGCCTGTCAACTCAAGCAAATCCGACAAGCTCCCGTCCGCCGTGTATTTCGATTCGTTCGTCTCCGCGCAGCATACAGCGCTACTGGCGTCGAGGCAGTCGATGGATAATAAAGACTGGTCGAAATTTGCAGATTCTTTTATTGAAGGACTCGCTCTGCCAAACTATGATTCGCTGTGCAACCTGAACGAATTGAGACACGCATACGAGTTGCGCTTGTTGCCGCTAATGCAGCTAGCCGAGGCCAATGGATTCGAACCCGGCTGGGAATTCTAAAACTCGCCGCGTCGAATCACTCATATAGATCGAACCAGTCCTCACGTTCAATTCGCATTGGTGAGTATGGTATCTTGTTTGCCTGGCGCTGCAGCGCCGTCATCCGTTCGCTTTGAATTTTAGCTTGTGCATCCAGTCCATTAATGCGAAGTTGACACTCGAATCGGGTTGAAAATTTATCTAAATCGTTCCCATCAGTGGGTTTTGTCAACACTTTCTGCGCGCAGAGAAAAATCGCCTTCGCTTTCTGAAGCTTTGCCGCGCGATCGATTGCGATGTATCCGTTGTACTTGCCGAAGTATTGCAGCTTTAGAGAATAAGAATGAAGCAACCAATCAGTAAAGGCTTTTGGCCCTGCGCAGCAACCGCCGCCAATATCTTCCTTTCTCGTTCTGGTGTGTATGGCACAACCATGTTTTCTGTTACGGCTGGCATATAGTAAAAGTGATTCTGGCGTAATCGGATAACTGATCAGCAGAGAGTATTGTCTGTGTTGGCCAGCTGACAGGTGGAACCCATCCAATGTCGGTTAAAAACCAACCAGTGATCGCATGCGAAATCCTCAGGCTCCTGTTGCGGAAGATACTGAGCGAACATTGTCCACATTTTGTCAGCGATCACCAAGAGTCTACCGGGATTTTTCTTCCCTCGCCTGATTCGTTGAAACGGCACTTCGGCACAGACCAGGGTTCCGTTCCTCCGCAATCAGTTGGGACTGAGCGATGCCTTATGAATCCTCAGAATAAGTTGCTCAACTGACGCTACGCGGTCGCTCCGACCAGAGCAGCTCTTCTCCCGATTGTAGGTGCTTAGTTATCTCTTTCTTGTTGCTTGTTTCTTCTTTTTCCTTCATGCCACCATTATGGCGCGCACGGGTTAAGGAGTCGTAAAGAGGACTTGCAGCCATCCGATCAAGTTAGCGCTTCGGTTTGGTTGACCAGCGATTCACCCGACCCAATTGGTTCGCTGATCATATCTTGTAGTCAGCTTCGATAAGATGGTTTCATCTGCTTCTAGAGTGTAGTTTTGAACGAGTGAGCCTGTTAACTCACTCAAAGCAAGTCCGACAATCTACCTTCGTCCGTGTATTTTCCCGACCGGATTATTATTGTCCTTCTACAGAAAGTTAAGGAGCCGGTAGAGCGCAGGTTGTACGCCGTGCGGACTATGGAAAATGGTTGGTATAGATTAGCGTATCAGTTTCGGTCCCTGTCTCTGCGCGGTGCATTATCCAGGCTATTATCTTGCCGACGCTCGCTCAGGTGAGTGATTAGCAATGCCAGCAGCGCGGGGTGCGATGAGGGGAGGATTTCATCATTCGTGTTCAGCGGTTTGTCAGACCAGAGCGCGATGCGCAATCTGCGCCTCGAGATTTATCGTACTGATCTGGACAATCCAGACCCCGCAGGCAAGTACGTCGTGAAGGCTGTCGTAAGAGACAATAACCTCACAGTGCGCATGTAAAGCATCCTACTTTCTCGCGTCTTTCCAACCGGGTCTAGCTACATCAACGAGTGCCGGCGTTATACCGTTCGGTAGGTTATTGTACGACCCGTCAACATCTGACGCAGCTTTAGTTGCACACCGACTCACAACAACGATTGCGGGTTGCCCTTTTGCATCGAGTGTGACGAGCATAATGGTTCTATTCATTCTACCGCCTACTCGCCATGATTGCCCATAAGCTTTCAATGTATCGGTTTCCGTTTTGCCATCTGAGACTTTTGATATGGGACGTTCAACATCAAGCTGTGCACGTCTGACAGAACCGTCACCGTACAGCCCTGAGCCCATCTGTTTTAGCACTTCCGGAGACAGGTCCGCCAGGTGTTTTACGAACATCGGGTCTCCCTTGATGGGAGTGGCGTCCAAGTCGATGACGCGGGTCATTATTGCTTCGCCTTTGGCGCCCTTCTGCACAATGAAAAAATTGGTGCGCGGCGGGTTGGACTTGTCCTTACATTGTATAAGATGGTTACCATTGTTCGTCGTGCCAGCTAACTTGATGTCGTTGTATTCAGATTTGTAGGCTTCATGCTCCGACATCACGCGAGCCATGTTTTCGCCACCCGGAAAAAACTTAATTTTGGGCGGGGGCGGGTCCCACGCGCGAACTTTATCAACGATCGCCTGGTCGAAACCGAATATCTGCTTATTCTTTGCAAACCATTCTTTTTCTACCGCCGGGATTTTGTTACCGTTTTCCATTAGAGTTTCGAATCTTCTTCTTATAGCCTCATTAAAGGGCGTTGTGAGTCCTCTTCCGTCAAATATTCCCTTTAGGTTGAGCAACACCGTGTCACTACCGGCGGTGAACATGTAGCTATTCTCCGGCTGCGCCAATATATTGTTCAGTCCTTCTATCATCGTCTTCTTAGCAAAAGTTTTTAACAGTGGACTCTCTAAGTGCACGCCTCGTTGCTCGAATATCAATGGCAGTTCGTCCATGCCTGCGGGAGTTCGAGACGCCTCCGCGACCATTCTCATGGCGGTCAATTTTTCGATTGCATCCTCTGCATTCTTAAATTGCTTCGAAATTTCCGGCAAATTTTCCACAAGGTGGCGGGCAGCTGTCGGACCGGCTGCGCGTAGTGCCTGAACTACCTCAGGATATGCAAATATCATGTCTCCATGATTCATGCCCTCTAAGGTACTCTTGAATTCGACCAGCTTGGCCACTGATATTTCCGGATTGAGAACAAAATCGAGACGGAACCCTTCTTTTTCTTTGAACAGGCCGGTCTCAAGTTCGCTGGCAATTTTCAGGCGTTGAGGAAGCTCAGAGGAGTGAGCCAGCTTGCTGAAATTTTCTCGAAACTGCTGCATAGCGACCACATCTTGTGTGGCGACTATATTTTTTACTGCCTCTGATTTCATGAAGTCTGCGACTGCTTTTAAGTTTGCCACCGGCATTTTTGCATCGACCAGCCAATCCAAAGTGGGAGCCAGTTTTGATGCTTCCGGGTTCTTCAGAATATCTGTTAGATGGGGCAGTCTTTGAGGCAGGTCTGTCGCGCGAAGTAGAGAGCCGACTTTCTCTCCGATTGCATCAACAGCCATTGGATCCGCTTTAGCAAGGGCCCCTTTGAGCGAAGACATAAACGTGTCGTGCTGCTGCGCTGTAATTTTGTTGGTTTTGACTTGCTCGTCGAGCAGAGCATTCAGGTCGTTCAGTTTAGGTTGTATTGCAGCATAGTCTGTCTCCATCTCACCTGCCAACGATCGTCCTGCAATTTTGCGCGGATTGTCCGGTCCATATGGAACGTAGTCACTCGTCTGAGGCAGTCCGCCGCGTTCGTTGTTATAGAGTAGGTTGTTGTTCCGCGGATCGAATATGATACGCTTGCCCGCGCCGTCTACCATAGTGACCCAGGCGTGAGCCTGACCATTCCAAGTTCCCGTGGTAACTTCCGTTCTCAGACCCATCTTCTGCGCCAGGTATGAGAGGACCATTGCTTGATCAAGGCAAACCCCTGAGCGTCTGGCAATCAAGTCTCCAATCATCATCGTACCGCCGACCGCTGAGTCAACGTGTTCCGCAACGTTGTTCATTCCTTTTCCCTGCTTAACTCCGGGTTGTCCGTAACCTTCGTCAACCACGCGCGGCGTCATCCTCTCATGCACATACTCAGTGAGCGCTTTCATAAGTGCAGCATCGTTGCCTTTCAGGTGTGCAAATTTTTGCGCAGCCTCGTCCCCGAACGCTTTAAGCACCGGGTCTCGCGCCGCATCGACGACTCTCGGTTGCACTCGTTGGGAACCTGGAAGCTCTTCACAGTATGTGAATCCCGGTGGTATTTCTTTGACCGCTGGCGTTTTGGTCATGTCTACGGGCTTGGCTCCGCGATTGCCGGTTCCCATGTTACGCGTGGGCAGCACAGTGTAACGCTGACTTTCAGTCGCGCTGAGTGTGATTTCTTTCCCATTCAGAAACAACTTGCTATCAGGGCGGAGCGCCACGGTTTCATTTGCAGGTATAGAAGTCCGCTTTCCGTCTGCGCCCGCGATTTCAAGCTTAGCACCGGCGGTTGCTTTGACATAGAATGCTTTACCGTCGGTCATGAACAACGCACCGCCCCCGGCATCAGGAATTCTGATGTCGGCTTTTGCTCCGGGACCGATCACTGCGGCACGACTACCGGCTCCGCTTATTTCAAAAGCTTGACCGCCTATCGCAACTTTCAATGCCGGCTCGGTTCTTACTGCCGGCTTCAGGCTTGCCATGTCTGCCGGGGCAACGTCGGTAACAGTTACGGACTCTACTTTCTGTGCTGTCAGTCCTTCAGGTCCCTTGGTCACCTTAAGTACCGCACGGGCGTTGGTGTCATAGAAGTAAGACACGCTACCATCGCTGGCAATCGGTTTATGATGCTCGCCTTGCTGAAACTTTTCTTTGCCGCTAAACATCATGTCTTGTGGCGTTTCGGTAAATTTGATTACTGTCGCGCCACCACCTTTTTGCGCAATCGCGTACCCCCGAGAATAGGTGGCTTGCGCGCCGGGCTCCACATGAACTACCGGAGTTGCTTTGTCGTAAGTCAAAACACTTTCGCTGCCCTTGGCACTTTCAGGGTGCAAGGGTTTGGAAACTTCCGCCGCTGAAAGATGACCTGGCTCCAGTTTCGGCAATGCGCGAGGCTGCCCGCTGCCAATAACCGACTGCTCTCCGGCCAGAAGCCTGCCTTGCTCTCCCGGTAACAGAGGATCTGGCTTGACGCCCCTGCGAGTTAGCTCCTCGGCAACCTTTACTGGATCGGTGAACTTTATGGTGAACTCTGTCTTGCCCTCCTTGACTTTGAGCACATCACCATCCAGTACCATTTGTGGTGGCTCTTGACCCTTTTGACGATACTGTTCTTGAAGCCTGCGAACAAACTCTTCTGCCTTGTACGGCACTTCCACCGAGCGCGGTCCCGTTGTATGCGGCCTCATGATGTGGCCTCCAACGCGTTCACATAGCACGGTTATGCAGACCGATGCGACGTGCCCCATGAATTCGACGATGCCGGCTTCGTCTTTATAGTCTTTGACGGCGTCCTGGATCAATGCATCACCCACTGCACCGCCCGCTGCCCATGGAGCTTGGGCGGCCCATGTTTTCACAAACCTGCCGGACCAGCTACGCGCTAACGGATTGGTAGCAGCGGCTTCTTCCACCGTGGGTATAGCTTTTGCCGCATTCTTGATAAATGCCGTTGCCTCAGGCGTAGCGGCTTTGAATGCCGTGCTCAAGAACTGACCGAATCCCATGGCTATCAGATTGATTGCTGTGTCGCGTCCAATATCGATGAGAGCTTTCTCGAAAACTTTGTCTATGCCATCTGGCTTTACGAAGCGTCCGTCGACATAACGCAGCTGCTGATCGCTCTGTCGGACTCCGCTGAGTTCACCCACCGCGCGCCACAAATCCGAGCCGTAGGCCGCGCCGAAGTACTTGTACTTAACTTCTTTGTAGGTTTCGTTTACTCCATAAGCCACTGTTGCCATCAAGGCAGCTACAGCCACCATGGTTAGTATCCCGCTTGTTCCACCGCTGAAGGGGATGAGCGCCAATCCAGCCAGCGCCGCGGTCACCAATACCAGAGATGCGGCATTATCATCTAACCACTTACCGAAATCATCGGCATTGAAATCCGAAGAATCGATGTGCTTGCACATCGCTGTCAGTTCCAGGTATCTACGGCTATTTGTCGCCGGTTGGACCTCGTCGGAGCGCGACGCCAGCAACGGACCCACCACCAGCGGACTCTGGTACCACTCGCCGGGCTTGCGAACTCCTTTGACACCATCTACGGTAGTATAGGCGTAACAAAAGTCATTAAGAATATCGATTCTGGCTTTCAATGCCTCCTTGACTTGCTGGTCGGTAGCTTTGTCCATGGTTTCCCGCAAGTCTTTGATTAGCGCGAGTATCTCAGGCTTCGACTTTTGCAATTCCTCAAGCGCTGTTTTAATTTTGGCTGATTGTTCACGCGCAAACTTAACATATTCCGGTCCCTTAGAACCCGCGGTCCCCTCATAGAACATCATTTGAGTGGTGCTAATCAGACCGGTCAATTTGCCAATTTTGTCCATGCAAGCGGTCATGCGTTCGTCTTGATCGAGTTTTCGAAATGCTTCGCTTAGCACCACGTCTTTCGACCGCATAGATGCCTCTGAGTACGCGAATTCTCTCGCTGGTACTTTTGAGTCGCCGAAGTTTGCTTTCTCGAGAAACAGCCGCGCATCACGAGCTTCCTGTAGCTCGGGAACGCGTTCGAGCTCGGTTACGTGGAAACGCTTAAGTCTTGTCCAGATCTCAGGCTTCTGTTCCGGATCTCCCACAATGCTGTCATGCACGAATGGCGCCATCGCCTTCAGTCTCTCGGGACCCATTACTGCATACAGTTCTAACGCCTTCTGATCGGCCTCACCGGCGTAGCACTCCTTCAAAGTATTTGCGTACCGTCCGATGTTTCTGCAGTGTTGAATTTCCTCCAAGAAGGCCAGGGTACTCCTTGCCTTAGTGTTCGCTTCGCCAAGCTTTTCGCCTGTTTTCTGCCACTCTTCAAGAGCCGAGGCCTGTGCTTTTTGAAATTGTTCAACGTTGCCGCCGGGACCAAATCTGCGAGCCATATACAGCGACGGCATCAACAACCACCAGTTTGACGTTTGGTGCCCGTCTTTGGTGATCTTTCGCAGGTTCTCGAGCGATTGCTCGTGTTGGTAGTATTGGGCAGGCGTTAGCTGGTCAACACCGATGGGGGGCGCGATCTGACGTTCTTTTTCCTTCGGCTTTTCTTTGAAAAAGCCTTCAACAAGCTTCTCCGCATGTGGTGCCTCTTGCTTCAAGTACGCAGGGGCGCTTACGAACAGTAGCCACAGTGGGGCGTGCTTCTCCTCCGGCGGTTCAGGGGCGAGCGGGTCAAGATTTGCAGAAGGATTTGAAAGCCCCCGAAATCGCATGTTAGCTTCAACACGCTTTACCACATCATCTGTGGAAAACTCAGGACCACCAGAGGCACGGCTCTGATCGTTGAGTTGCTTGACTGCCAGTTGCTCAAGCTTGTCGAATATTTCGTCTACCGCTCGTGTCGTGAGAAAGCTGTATTCGCTGTCAGTCGATAGCGGTCCGTCAGCCATTCGCTGAATCAAGTCTTTTAAGTCGATTTTGCCGCTACCTGTAAGCCCCATGCTTTGCATGGTCATTAGCCCGACGGGATTGGAAGCTAACGCATTCAACATTACCGCGCGCTGAATGACGCGGAAGACCTTGTCTTTGTCGCCATTGAAATTTTCTTGAGCTTGTTGAAGGTCTCTGACTAATTCATCGGTCAGCGGCACTCCCAATCTAGATACCACTAGAGCCAGCGGCGGTTCGATGCCGGCAGAGCCGGTCAGTTCCATTACTTTATCTAAGAATTTTGCATCGCAAGGAACGCCCCGAACGTAGTCTTTGAGCGCTCTGCACAGCTCAGCATCAAAAGCAGCATCGCTCCATTTCATGTCCTCTATATTTTTCAAAGCAGCCATTCGAACTTCGGGTTTGTCCGCATTTGCGCCGATTACTTTGAGCAAACACCTCATGTAGGCGACTTCGCTCTCCGGAGTCTTGAGATTCCTCTTCCCTGAATCGAGGTGCTTGAGGTCGTCCACTGTGATGTGCTCACCGATCATACCGAGGCACTCGAACTGTTTTAGGGTGAAACCGGAGCTATTGCTAAGGATCGCAAATTTAAAATCATCGATAAACTCGGGCTTGAGACGACACCCTTTGTCTCTTAACGCCTGCAGCCAAGCGTCCTCTGAGTAGGAGCGATAGACAAAGCGGTCGAAATCCTCCTTCTCGAAATGGTTCGCCATGGCTACGTAGCCGCGAACAACGCGCTCATACTGTCGCTGCTCTTCTTGAGTGCGCCCCTCTCTGCGTTGGTTGAGCTCGATCAGATGGTCGAGTTCATCGCGAATAAGTTTTCTGCTGCTGGCTATGAGCTCGGGAGCAAGCTCATCTGGTTTGCAATTTGCGAGCAGGTCTCCGAGCAGCTCAAAAGACTTTCCGTCTCCGTACGATATTTGTTTGCGACTATCCAGTGAGTCCTTGCAAGCTTTCTGCACAGCTTCAATGACCGGTGCTCGCATCTCGGGTCTTTCGGCTAAGCTGAGGAGAGAGCGCTGTGCCTGCTCTGCTAGAGTGAGCTTGCCCAAATTCTCCGAGGTTTGTGGTATCGGCTTGTCTTGCTTGCATCGACCTGCCGCCACCGCAGCCAGTATCGCTAAACCTGCTTCGTCACCGTCGTGCGCCCAAAGTGCCGCGCGGCGGAAGTAGTCCCGAAACTCCTCGTGCTCATTGCCTTCCAGGAGCGCTGCAGCCAGGCGTTCGCCACCCGGACAATTGGAATTGAGCGCCTGAAATATTCCTGACATCACATCGGCATGTGATTGGCTTCTGACTCCCTGCTTCAAAAGATCGTTGAAGCGATAACCGGCAACCTCGCTTTTCGAATTGAGACCCAAAGCGAGGCTCACGGCGAAAGCTTCGGTGCGTTGCATTGAGTCCGGGTGCTTCTTAAGAACCGCTTCAAATTGACTAATGGCCGCGAGAACAATTTCGTTTTTTGTAGTTTGAAGCCACGGTAGGGTTGGTCGAACCATCGGTTGCGGTGAACCATCGCTGAGCGCGGGCTTATAGCGATCATACGGCTCCACCTCGGCAACCATAATTCCCACCAACATTTTGCGAGCACTCGCATTGCCGTCCAAAGCCATTTGACCAAGCTCTGCAATAATTTTTTGCTGCTCCGGTTCCTTTATTTCGCCCGACAATTGAATCACTTTGCCTACGGCTTCGGACCAGTCCAGCCACGCCTTCGCATCGTTGTTGCCGTGGTCTTGCTCGGCTTTCAAGTCTGCTTTGAGTTGCCTGAGTGATTCGGAATCCGGCAATTTGTCAGTGGTGAAATTGGCCGTCAGATTGTTTAATCTCAGACGGTTCAATTCATTCTCACAGGCAGGGTTGTAGACCTTCTGCAGCGAGACCAAAGCCTCTTTCCCGCTATCTCCCTTAAGTTGTTTGACTACATCTTCCGCAGAAGAGCCGCTGCATTTTGAGAGCATCTGCAATATGCGGCTAGAAGTTAGACAGCCGTCCGACTCCATTTGCTGCAGGCGTTCAATTGCGGCTAAGGCATCTTTGGCCGAAGTCGCCTCACGAATTTGCAGCATGGCATCGACCGCCTGCAATTCGGTGGGAGCCGTTTGAACGGACGTATCGCCTGCGATTTGATCACTATTAGAAAGTTCGCTGATCTGTTTCAGAACACGCGCCCGATCTTCAGCAGAAGCGCCGCGCACCAAGAGTTGACGTTCTAGTGAACGATACTGAAGGTTAGTATCTGCCAAAGCCTCTTTGACTCGCTCCAACTCAGTTTTGATATCATCCGCAGAGCCGTTAACAATTCCAACGCGAAGTATGTCCGCAGGACTCAGTTTGGAGTTCAACAAATTCTCCGCGTCTTCGATTACTTTCTTAAAGACCCCGGATTCCATAGACTTTTGAATTATCGGTGCAAGCTTTTCAAAATGAACGCTCAAAAGTTCCCGAAAGGCTTTCGATGTAAGTGGCTGACCGTCCGTTGGAAGGAGTTTCTTGAGCCCCTCATCGCTTGCTAGTAAATTCTCCAACTCCGACAATAATATGGTTGAAAGATGGGGAGAGTTTTTCTCTAGATAGTCCAGAGCTGCCGGAACTTTGTCTTTGCCATTTTTATCTTTCAATGCGCCTTGCAATTGGAGTGCCGCGGCGAAGTCGCCAAGTTGAGATGCTTGCTGCAGAAGTCGCCCGTCCGGATTTCCTTCGAGCGAAGCTTTCAATTGTTCGACTGCCTTAAGGCGACCTGCATCGTCTGGAGCAAGTGCAAACTTGGCGACGGCGTCGGCTGACTGCACAAATCCGTCCTTAGCAGATTTCTCAGCTCGAACCCTTCCTCCGTCAAGCTCATTTCTCGTGACAGATTTCTTGTCTTGACCTGTTAGTTTTTCGAAGTAGTCATCAATTGCCTTGTGCACAGGCTGATAATCTTCCGGAGGCCCTAGTCTGGCCTGCCGCAATTTACACAGCTCGGTGATCGCCTTTCGCTTCTCTTGAGCATTTCCAGAATGCAATGCGTTTTCCAGGGCTTCCATCGCGCGTACAACGCATACTTTGTGAAAGGCTGTAGCGGCTAACGAAGAGGTCCCGTCTATGTGTGCTTGTGCTCGTCCTGCTTCCGCACGCAATTCTGTAAACGCTTTTTCGTTTTTGTACTGCAAGCACTCCTGCACCATTGCGGCTACTCGTTCATGTTCGGACAACTGCGAGAAATCGGTGACTCGTTCTTTCGGATACTGACCAGCGCCGTTCATTATGTCGCCGAAAACTTCTTGGGCGAGCTTTGCTGTCGAAGAGCTCGAAGGTTCCGCCGACTCGGTGCGGTCTGAAGAAATTTGAAAACGGCTAGGCAGCGCCCCCTCCGCCAGAGGCCCGTTTGTTTGCTCGGGTAGAAAGCCGACACTTGCTTGTGCTTTTACATCGCTCTTTGGGACTAGTCGAAATGGATTGGCTGTCGCCTTTAATTTAGCCATTACGTCTTCGACGCTGAGAAACGCTGAGTTTTCAGCTTTCGCAGCCCCGTTCTCGGTAGCTGGTGTCAAACCGTACTGCGCTGCTACCTGCTGAAGAACCTCCTTCGCGGCGCCAAGCAAACGAGCTTTTCTAGCTGGTTCGATGTCTACGCTTTTGCCGGTTTGCTTGTCCGTAACAACGACGTCTATCGCCTCTCCTCTTTTATTCAAAAGAATGCGCACGCGTTGCTCAATGCCGTCCGCTAACGTCGCTTCCATTTCCAAGGACGTGAAGTGTCCATCCTCGAATTTGATAGTTCGGTGTTCTCCTGCGATGGAAGTTTCGATAGCAAGCATTCCCTTAGACTGCACGGTGGTATTTACCGAAGCTGCCACCTTGCCCGTTTTGTCTG
The DNA here is from genome assembly GCA_019752635.1 of Candidatus Obscuribacterales bacterium. Lineage (GTDB taxonomy): Bacteria > Cyanobacteriota > Vampirovibrionia > Obscuribacterales > Obscuribacteraceae > JAKFUT01. Next base: position 14,970 of record JAIELX010000124.1, read on the forward strand.
TGTACGTCTCTTTCAAACTGATGGAGGCACCATTGACGGTGCGCTCGAGAACGCATTTCTCTCCCCCTGCTCCTTTGAGAGCATCTGCGCCGCTGGGGAAAGCTCTTACCTCAACTTGCCCTGGCTTTTCCACGCGATAAGAGAATACCCTTCCTTCTACCGCCACAGGATCAGTTACTTGCTTTCCATCCGCATCGAAGTAACGAGACTCACTTTGTTCTCGCGTTTCGCCCTCTACTGCATCCCACAGCTTTTCCAGAAACGAATTTACATCTGTGGCGTCCGACCTTACCGAATTTGCTTCAGCTAGGTCTTTCACCCGCTGTTCGTTAGATTGCTGCGACTGCGACATAAAAATAGGAACTCCTGCGCGGTAAGAACAGTTTTATACCCGCAACGCTTCGGCCATTAGTCCTAACGCCAATCGCCGACTCACCGCGTCCACCATCCCGCCTGTGGAGCCGCACTGTTTGATTAAGTCCTTGGATCGAGCGCTGGCGCTCACTTTCCCGGTCAAATCGACTGCTGAAGCCTTGGCAGGAGCCTCAGCCGTATCTGACACTAAGTTCAGAAGTGGAAGCCTTACTACCGTCTTTTGCTTCACTGCGTTTGTCACCATGCCACCTCCGATACCAAAGCAAAGCAGGACAGCCTCCATTGTGCTGTAGCTTTGTTTCGGTTGTGATATATCCAGCCCTTTCGACCGCAACTGCCCCAACAAAGTTCGAGTTATTTGTCTGAGGAATCCCTCCGAAATCTAAACTAACTCAGAACTTGGGGAAGAGTTGGGGAGCGCAACTGGCGCAACCCCTTCGCCTGAATGTAGTGAAATCGCGCGTCAATAACAGTAAACTCCTTCAGCTCCCAGTGTAGTGTAGGGAATGTCCAAAATTTGTGATGCAATGAATTCTTCTGCTTCAGCGGTATGCCAAGCTGGCGACTTTGATTAGTCTTGTAAGGTCCGTCTCGCCATTTTTGCTGGAATGACATCGGGAAGCCATTTCCGGATTGAACGCGGAAAAAGGATTTTTGCCACCGCGTAGATCATTCTGATACCGTCTGTATGAACCCGGGGGAAATCGACCAAAACGCCATCCCCGTCTCTTGTACTTGCTATACAAGAGACGGGGATGGCAGGCGTATGCATAAGACCACCACGTTGATACAGCAAAGAGAACCAGGCAAGTATCTGCAGACTTCGACGGATCGTTCGTTTTCAACTGAGTTATCCGTCGGGCGCGTTACGACTCGATCTTTTCGCGTGGGCAGTTGCCAGAGGATGAAGGTGACTCCATGATCACGATTTGACGATGGATATTCATTTCGCTGCATACACAACTGTGCTACGTTAGCAGCATACTCAATTACACCGACCCACCGGCATCCGATCAAGTCAGCGCCGCGACGCTGGCGCTGATTTTCAACGACACGACGGTTGTCGACGCATCGGTAATCGATCACTTTGTGCCCTGGTCCTTCGTTGTGCACAACCAGCTGTGGAACCTGATCTCAACCAGTGCGCCTGTTAACTCAAGCAAATCCGACAAGCTCCCGTCCGCCGTGTATTTTGATTCGTTCGTGTGCGCGCAGCATACAGCGCTACTGGCGTCGAGGCAGTCGATGGATCATAAAGACTGGTCGAAATTTGTAGATTCTTTTATTGATGGACTCGCTCTGCCAAACTATGATTCGCTGTGCGACCTGAGCGAATTGAGACACGCATATGAGCTGCGCTTGCTGAAGCCGAGTTTTGTCACCACCTTTCGAACTCGCCAAGTACCCGGATGATTTAGTCATGCTGAATCATCCTAAGCTTCAAGGCAAAGTGCAGCGATTCTCGCACTAGGGCGTTCGATGGGCACCACAGCTCTGGAACTTCTTTTTCAACGAGTGAGCCTGTTACCTCACTCAAAGCAAGTCCGACAATCTACCTTCGTTCGTGTATTTTCCCGACCGGATTATTATTGTCATTCTACAGAAAGTTAAGGAGCCGTTAGAGCGCAGGTTGTACGCCGTGCGGACTATGGAAAATGGTTGGTATAGATTAGCGTATCAGTTTCGGTCCCTGTCTCTGCGAGGTGCATTATCCAGGCTATTATCTTGCCGACGCTTGCTCAGGTGAGTGATTAGCAATCCCAGCAGCGCTGCTCCGAGTGTATATGGCAACCAGGAGAGTGCGTTATTTGTTTCCGTCTGAGTATCGGGAATTCCGAGTTTCTTTCTTATAAGTTCGTTGAACGATTTGGCTTCGTTAACCTTCTTCTGGTCCGCATCTTCTATTTGCGTCCGAGATCCTTTCTGCGATGCAGCGCCTTTAGATGTACCGGATATTTCGAGTTTCTTTCTTATAAGTTCGATGCGCGATTTGGCTTCGTTAACCCCCTCCTGGTCGGCATCCTTTAATTTTGACGCTATCGCAACTGCTTCTCTGTATGCCGCGAGCGCCTCCGGCAGTTTATCCATCTCGAAATAACAATCTGCAATGTCTCGTTGCCGCGTCGTAATCCTAGCCGTGGGATTGTCTCCGTCTAGTCTCTTAGTTTCGTTGAGTACCTTTGTGTATTGATCGAGTGCAAGCTCGTACTCCTTCTTTTGCCAGAGGCAATGAGCAATCCCACAGTTGATATTTGTAATTAGCTCCCGAATACCTGTGTCGTCATTGGCGGATTGTACATCTTTCGCATTGTTCAGGGCTTCTTGCAGCAAATTCTGCGCTTCATCGACATGTTTGTCGTCCAAATAAAGGGTTGTATAACCGAGATCTCTTTGTGTTGTGGCGATAGCGTTTTTGTCTTTCCCGTCCTTTAGCCTGAGATCCAAGCATCGCTGATAGAGAACCTGAGCAGAAGAATAGTTCTTCTGTGCGTAATATACATCGGCCAGCCCCGATGATGCGCGGGCTTTTAAATCAGGGTCATCGACTTTTTTCTTTAGCAGTTTAAGCGCTGCTTTGTAGTGGTCTATTGCCTCCGCATCTTTCTTTTGCTCCACATAAAGTTCTGCAAGAGATACCTCAGAGTCAGCTGCTCGCTTGAAATTTTTCTCGCTTAGGTACTTTGCTATTTCTTTCTTGAGCTGCGATTTCGTAACTTTCTCGTTTTCTTCTCCCGAAAATACGTTGTAGTCAAAAGTGAATTGGATGTCGACAACCGCAGGAGAGTTCTTTGGCAATGTATGATACGGCGAGCCCTCTTTAATTGCGATAATTGCCGCCTTGTCTGCTGCGACGCTTCCCGATGATTTGTCCAGCTTTATGTCGGATACGCTCCCATCTGAATGTACTTTGAAAATGGTGACGACCCTTTTCGTTTCATTTCCTTTGGGTGGATACCACGCGCGTTTTATTCGTCGTTGCAAATCAGCCATATAAGGACCGAAATCTGCGTCGTGACTGGAGGTCGTGGAATTGCCGTTGTCGCCGGACAACCACTGGTTCCAATTCTCTGGAATTCTTACTTCGGCAAGCCTTTTCTTCACGTTCGCATCTTCTCGGATGTTCAACGCAGCGCGGTACTCGACTATAGCTCCGGCAAAATCATTTTCCCGTTCGGCATTCTTGGCGAGCTGAACGCGATCATCAAATGATGATGGATTTACGCCTAAGTTCTTGATGGTGGCATCCAGATTTTTTATAGTGGTGGGATTATCCGGCTTCAGCCATGCTGCCCTGTGAAAAAACTTCAAGCATTTTTTCGGCGTTCTTGCTTCCTGTATGCCATAGTTGTTATACGCAATCGCCAGGTTCTCTTGGGCGAGCGTGTAGCCATGACTTGCTCGCAGAGCGTCCTCAAACTTTTGGATTGCTGTTTCAAACTCTTTCTTCCTTAGCGCAGTTACTCCTGCATTATTGAGCTCGCGGGCGGCCTCGTTTCCATTGCTGCTGTATGCGGGAGCCGCGAGAAATAGTGAGAGGTAAAGGGTGCCGCTCAGAAGAGCAATAGCTGATGTTAAAATAAGCTCGTTTTTGCTTGTATGCATTCACTGTAATCCCTGGCGGATAATCATCTTTTACCCGGTAATGCACCCCGACACACAACAGATGGGTTCTCAGCCGAACATAAATTACGAGAGAAGCGATTCCGCATCTGAGCAAACTAAACCACGCATATGAGCTGCGCATTCTATATGCTGTGTCATATCGATTGTAGACCTCCGGTGCTGCATACTTCGACGCATCTTTGTCAAACGAAGCACTGCAAAATTGCGTCACTAAGACGCTTTGCGCCAGAATTACCGCTGGATTGTCCCCCGCATGTCTCCGGCGCTTTCGATGCATCCCATAACCACAAGAAGGCAATCAAACTACCAGACCCCATCCCGGCTGAGCAACCAACAAGAACATGCTCAGATCGTTGCAAGTGGCGCCACAAGTTTGACAGCAGTATGCTGATAAGCTGACAATTGAGTTGTGAACCGATGGAGAACCTAATGTTTTTTAGGCTTTGCTTACTTTCCTTACTTCCAGTGCTACTTGTCGTAGCTTCTGGTTGGAGAATTGCGGCTAAGGCGGAGCCATTCTTTTCAATTGTGGATGCGGCCGCCCCTGACGAATTCCTGTCGAACGAGACTATTCACTCTCTGAAGGAACGGAGATGGGGAGTAATGGACGGAACTGGCAAGATTGTTATCGAACCACTTTACTCAGAGCCACTTACGTTTTCGGAGGGATTAGCTTCTGTTCGCAAGGATGGAAAAGTCGGTTTCGTAGATAAGCAAGGCCAGTGGGCGATAAAGCCTAAGTACGAAGAAGCCCACGCCTTCTCGGAAGGGCTGTCCGCAGTCAGGATTGGCGAGTTATACGGGTATATCAACAAACAGGGCGCAGTAGTCATCAGTCCTCAGTTTCGAGTCGAGCCCGATTCATCCATTGGTGACTTCTCCTACGGATTGGCACGTGTGCCGATTAACGGTAAATGGGGGTTTGTCAATAAGAAAGGCACGGTTGTAGTGCCGGCCGTGTACGAAAGCGTCAGCGATTTTAGAGTCGCAGGATCAGTGCCCGTTAACCTTGCCGGAAAATGGGGGATTGCGGACCGCAACGGTAAATTGATTACCCGACCGCAGTTCTCAGATATGCCAATTTGGCTCAATGGCAGCTACTTAGTAGCGTCGGACAAGAAGTGGGGAGTTGTTGATTCCAGCGGGAGAATTGTTATCAATCCTCAGTTTGAAACTAAGTCGAATCGGTTTCTTGTGTTTTGCGACGGGTTGGCGGGCGTGAAAGTCGGGGGAAGATTCGGCTTCATCAACGAGACAGGTAAGATGGTCATAAAACCAAGCTTCACCGACGTAAGCGAATTCTCTGGAGAAGGCTTGGCAAGTGCGCAGATAGCCAACAAATACGGATTCATTGATAAGACTGGCGCATTCCTGATTAAGCCACAGTTTGACGAAGCTCGTGATTTCGCTTCTGGTCTGGCAGCCGTTAGGATCGGCGATGCCTACGGATTCATTGATAAGTCCGGTAAGTTTATTGTGAAACCACAGTTTGAAGAACTTCGCGGGTTTACCGATTCGGGTGTGGCGCAAGCTAGAGCTGATGCCAAATTCGGGTTCATTGATAAGACCGGTAAATGGGTAGTTAAGCCTCAATTTGATTGGGTTCAGCAGGATCTTGGTACAGGCTTGGTTGCAGTCGAAAAGGATGATCAATTCGGCTTTGTTAACAGGACTGGCAAAGTTGTGATTACTCCCCAATTTAGATGCGTTAGCTGGTTTCCGAGCGATAACCTTTGGTCGGTTGCAACTGTGACGCCAGCGGAAAAGATCTATTTGAGAGGCAAGAAACTCTGTGACGCGGAGGACTATCGCGGCGCAATTCGCGAGCAGACAGAGGCCTTGCGCTTGAAGAGCGATCACGTTGAAGCCTACGTTAGTCGAGGTGATGCGCACAGAATGCTTGACGAATACAAGGAAGCAATTGATGACTTTTCCAAAGCAATTGCCCTTGATTCCGAAAATGCCAGGGCGTATCTACTGCGCGGAGACTCGCAGGACCGTTTAGGAAACGCGAACTTGGCGCTTCAAGATATGACGCGTTCTATCGAGCTTTCGCCGAAATATGATTTTGCATATTTCACCAGAGCCCGTTTCTATTACTGGAGAGGAGACGTCAACGAGGCCATCAAAGACTTAAGTAAGGCCATCGAAATAGATCCGAAGTACGCTAAGGCCTTCGAGTATCGGGCGCGCTATAGCTGCAAGGTAAATCATTTTGAAACTGCGCTGGACGATGCTAAAACAGCCATTAAGCTAAATAACAAAACAATGTTGGCCCGATGCGTGTTAGCGGAGGCCTATTACAAAACAGGAAAATATGAGGAAGCCGTTGAGGCCGCAACGCAGGCTATTAAGCTAGCACCGTCCATCGAGGCTGATTCTTCTGACGTAGCAATGGCATACTTGTATCGTAGTATGGCCGAAGCGAAACTGCAAAAGGTCAATGAAGCCTTAGCTGATATGGGACAGGGGACATCCATCGCTATTAAGAAAATCGGCGATTCGGTCACTCCGTTTGATTGGTTGAAAATTTTTGCATTAGTTACCAGTTCAATTATCGGAGCCGGAATAGCGGTTGTCTCTATTCGTAAGTGCCGCGCAGCTTCTAGAAATCAAATTCGATAACAAAGATGTTTTGCAAAAACTAATCAGAATATTAATGCTGCATATTCTATATGCTGTGCCATATCGATTGCTGGCACCATTTTTCACACAAGTAAAGGACACTGGTTTCGTTCATGCAACTTATTACCTTAGTTGGCGCTTGTAATCGACGGCTTCAATTATTATCCTAAACCTTCTTCAGTTGGGTGCTCCGGTCCTCTAACCAATGAACATAACAAGCCAGGAAGAAGTTGGGTGTCTGCCACGCACCGAAACTCTGAATGACTATGAAAAGGATTGTTAGGTGGTAAGACCACCCTTTGCTGAGAGCCCAACACGTCATCAATGCGACTAATCCGCACCTCAGCATCGAATGAAGTCGCCAGTGCCTGAGCAGCCCTGCGCGGGACAGCAGCGACGCCGTTCGCGGGCTAACGAAAAAGGGGAACATCAGTTCAACGCACCAAGTCGGAGTATCTGCTTTAATGCGAATTATCTGCGTTGTGCTATCAGCAGTTACGATGCGCCGCCTTGGTTTGGGGAAAGTCAGTTCGGATCGCGATTGCATTGCACTCCTGCAAAGATCAGCCTGATGTTCGTTCGATGCGATCATCAACTGTTCGGAAAAATCGGCCGCAAACAGCAGCTCCATGGATTCCGTTTCCCTTCCTCGATGTTGCAGTACTAATGCCAGCAGTCGTTCCGCATAAACGCGAATAGGGCTGCCTTCGCCATCTTTACCGCGATAATATTCGAAAGCGTTGCGAGAATGCAGTTCGGCTTCCTCCAACCGACGTTGCTTCAAACGAAGCTCTGCCAGTGCGAGCTCTATTTCTCCGCTATCTACAAACCTACTACCGTCGTGCCTAAGTTCGGTGGCTAAGTCCGAAAGAATTTGATCGCCCACTGCCAGTTCATTCAGTCGAGTATGTGCCCGCGCCGAGTTGAGCAATGCCTTCAGCCGAGCATGTCGAGAGTTTCTATCGGTATGTTGAATGGCTTCTTGACTGTATGCAAGGCAAGAAAGGCTATCGCCCTTTAGTAAGAGAATGTGACCCAACTGAGCAGCAGCGTATGCATTCTTACTGATGCGATGTTCTTCCAAAAGCTCGTTGTGACGGCGCTCAAGATTTCCTCCTTCCAGCCAACATAATGAAAGTGTGTCTTTACTGGGGCATCTTGAAGAAGCCGCAAAGAATTCACCGGTTCTGAGATATCTGAGCGTTGCAAAAGTTTCCGTCATCAGGGCAAAGGGATAAGGAAACAAGGCAACGCTATCCTTAAAGTGTTTGAGATGAATCGCCAGCTGTCGAGGATAGGGCAGAAGGTGCACAGCTGTAAGGATGCGATATAGTGCGAACACCAGGAAGAGAAGGTCTAACTTAGGACAGGTATTTAGCGCAGCGACCCAAAGCAGAGAGGCTACGCTAGTCTGAAAGAGCATTCTATGAAATTTCGTTCGGCGTATTTCTCTATACTCTTCATCACTGAGCCACATTGATGAACTCGATGTGTCCGTGAATGATGGAAACTGTATTTGAGTTTCCGCTTCAGCAACGACTGTCGAAGAGTCTGCCCCCATGTCTTACCTGATTCGAGATAGTTGTTCAATATCATTATGAGCATTCGAGGCAGAAAGAATACGGGGGAATTCCTAGCTCAGAATTGGCAACGATTTTCGCCGCGGAGGAGTCATGCCCCATGCGGACAAATCGGTCATGCTAATCCAACTACGGAAGAGTGCGTTACCGCTCTAAGCTCTGTTGTCTCGGCTCCGCACGACTAGTATCAGCACACGCGGTCATCTTTTGCGCGCTCCGTAAGGTGCGTACTTAAAAGGAATGCTTTCTTCCGGCGCTGTTGCATAGTACAAGACTACTAGCGTTTCGCCAAGTTTCGCGTCGTCCCATAGGGCTTCCGGTGCATCGAATTTTGCGTTGAGCTGCTCAGTTTTTCCGTTTGGATGCTTTACGCTGTATCTATAACTAACAAGCCGCAGTCGCTCGCCACTGACGGACACATATGGTTGCCTGAAATCCGTAATCGTACCGTAAGTCGCGACTCCAAGTTCTACGAGACGCTTCGCGCGAGAATCACCGCTGGAGTGTCCCCCGTATGTCTCCGGCGCTTTCGATGCATCCCATAACCACAAGAAGGGAATCAAATTTACCAGGCCCCATCCCGGCTGAGCAACCAGCAAGAACATGCTCAGTACTAACCAAAGTTGCATGATGAGTTTGGTACTTGAACTATCGGGGCGAAAAAAATTCGTAGCTGTAATAGGAGCGCTGCGCCTATAAGGTGTGCGAAGGAAATACTTGAACAACAATGTTTCTTCTGCCGTTAGTGTCGTTAAGCTATTTGGCGGATTACTCGAATCGTTTGACGGCGGGATGACTTGGTCTGCCTCCGCGAGGGTGACAGCTTTGAAGGGCTCGATGCTCTGCCGGACTTTTTGTTCTGCCGTTAGCATGGCTAAGCTTGTTTGCGGATTGTTGGAAACAATTGGCGGCAGATTTAACTTGTCTGCTTCCGTGAAGGTGACAGCTTTCGATGGCTCGTTGCTTGCGAGCCAGAGTAGTTGTTGTAGCCGGCGCACCAAGAGTGGTGAACCATTTTGCATTAGTATGCGAATTGTTTGCGACTCTGCCGGCAATTCATAGTCTTCTTTCCTAAGCAGGAGACAGTCTGCCCCAGCCTGGCATAGGCGATAAAACGACGGGGCTTCTGTCAATGCTAGAAGTGAAAGATAAATGGACCATTTTGCAAAGTTATCTAAGAACGGGCCGAAATGTTCACGTGATCTTCGCGGATGTTGATAGTTTCGATGCCCGAGCTCGTTTGATTCCAACCCCGCCATGGATGGAACATACATCCCGTCGTAATCGACCAGGCGCAGCTCGCTATCACTTGGTACTAAGATATTGCCGTGCTGTAAGTCACCATGAGCAACACCCTCAGACTCTAGCGCGGCACACATTTCTTCGAACTTCCGAAGAACGGCTGAGAGTTTTCGGCTGTCCTCCAGATTGTCCTCAATGTAGCGTTCTAGCGTTCTTCCTTCAACCCAGTCCATCTTCAAAATGGGAAACCACTGGCCCCTTACGAGCACTCCGCGCTTCTGAAACTCGAAAGCGACCGTGTGTGGAAGATTGTCATTCATTACGAACTGACTAATGTGCCGATACCTTTCTTCCATGTCTCGAATATTGAGGAGAAAACAGCGAACTGCATATGATTTGTTCCCTGAAGTTACTTTATAGACACTGGCGAATGCTCCGGAGTTCGGGCGTGGAAGACCTAGAGCATTTAACTCCACGGCTCCTTCGTTCAACTCCGGATCGGCGAAGCACGTCGCTAGATTTTGCAAGGCTTCGTTGTAATCTTGCGGTGTGGGCCAAAATTTGGACAACTTCGCGTGCTCGGTTTCCAATTGCGACTTCCCTACTTGCATGACAATTGCGCTGCTAAAAGCTTATCGCGTTTCCTGCAGCAGCGGCGGCGTATTCGCACCTCGAGCCATGAACCAGATTTTTGTTTCTACAGTCAATAGATTAAACCAATCTGAATTGGAAGAGTGTTGGGGCTCTGAATGTCACTGTCCGGTTCGAGCGAACACTCGATAATGTTCAGCCGATTAAGCGACAGCATCATTGACTCCGCGCGGGGGTCCATATGCCCTTGTTTTTTGATGCAGGCTTATCGCTTGCTCCGCGTATTGTTCGAATCTTTTCCAAAGCAACCGCCAGCGGAATGGCGTCGGCGTTATCGTTAAGTCTGATGCGCGAGCCAAAGCCGCGTATAAATCCGTTTTCGATGGGATAGTAGCCAATGTTGACCGATTTACGGCTCTCGCCGACTCTGCCATAAACAGCGCCCATCGGTTTCACCATGATCAGATATCGGTTGTTTTCCTGAAGATGTGCGGTACCGTGACAGACGTTCATTACCTCATTGCCCGCTATCGACGGGTACATGCCGCAACCAAGTTTCATGCCGCCCAGACCTGACATTCTCTCGTCAAATTCTCCCGCCACCGCTTCTTCTACGTGTGCATCAGCGATACGGCTCCACCCCACTGGTCCGCGTGCGAGTTCGTCTCTAAGAATGCGGGGATTTCTCTTTAACGCTTCATTGAACTCTGCCCGCCTCGCCACGTCCGACATAAACCGCTCTTCTGCGGGCACATCTGGAAAATACCACTGACCTATCGGCGTAACCTTCTCGACCACGACAATGGCGATTTTGTCTGCTTGTTTAATTTCTTCTTCCAGGCTGAAAAGATCTTCGCCCCACCAGGTTATTCTTTTCTGCTCCGCAGCCTGCGCGGCGCTGGTTACCAGGACAAGCAATAGAAATAGAACTATAAATCGTCTCATTGCGTGACCTCCAACCCTTTGCCAAACTCACCCTGATTCGCCATGAGCATTTGAACATGCTTACCGTTGCGATTTCGTTGAGTTATGCTGGCGATAACACATTCTGGATGACAATTGTGAGATCAAGCTTGATTACGGGAGTCTGCATGCGGAACACAATGCTTCTAGAGGGGATTTCGCGTTCGGTATAGGATGTCTGAGCCAACGGAGTACTCGATCATGGGATTTGTTCGATTTCTTGAGTAAACGACGAGCATCCCAACTTAACTGTCGGGCAGCGAATTGCATCAATGGCTCCTAGATCTTCTTCAGCTTGTTTCGTTGATGCAACTTATTACCGTACTTAGCCAGAAAGAAGTTGGGTGTTTGCCACGAACAGAAGCCTTAAATGAGAATGAAAAGGACCTTTGGAAGCTGTATTTACAGTCAAATGAGGCCTGTTATGGCTAGCACAATGAGAGACAGTGCGTTTATACTTGAGCGGCTACAGTTGCCCCAAGGTAATCGATGATTGGCGTTCTTCTCATTCTCCTAATCCTCTTCCTGATGATCGTTGGTCATGAACTGGCGCACTTTCTTGTTGCGCGCTTATTCGGTTTCCAAACTCCAGTGTTCGGTATGGGGCTGCCATTCGGTCCTCACTGGACTATCGGCAGGGGCGGAAACACGCAACTCCGAATCCATCCGCTGCTCATCGGTGCCTACAGTGTCATTCCTGAACTAGATCCTGAACCGACCTCTGAAGATGGCTCACCAAGCCCGCTACCTAAGCCGTTTTCGAAATTTTCTCTGTGGAAGCGGCTGACTGTAGTAATCGCCGGCATTGCGTTCTACGTGCTGTTCGCCTGGTTGGCTTTGTTAGTTTCCTTCAACGTCAGTGGCATAGCCAAGACACAGGTGGTTGTGCAGGCACTTTCTTCAACGAACCCTGTTGCCACTAATGCAGGAGTTAAGGCTGGCGACACCATCATCTCCATTGATTCTCAGCAGGTTTCTACCCCCGATGACTTCACTTCCTATCTGCGCTCACATCCTGCTGCTGCAGTGACGGTTCACATCCAAAGACAAGCGCAGCCGCTCGATATTGCTATGACTCCGAATGCTGACGGCAAGGTAGGCATGTCGCTCATCGCAACAACGTCAGGATATCAGAGTGTTGCGCCGTCCGACTGCTTGGGGCTTGCCACCGAGAAATTGTGCTCATTAACAACCGGTATGTTCGAAGGCATGGGGGCGATGCTCGGTAGCGTATCGCAGCCACAGCCAGGCGGGACGGAGACACGAGTTCACGGCATCGTTGCTATCATAAAGATCGGTGCGGATATCATTAACCAAGACTGGCGGCAGCTGCCGTTGTTCGTCGCCATGTTTAGTATCGGTATGGCAATTGTCAATTTAATGCCGTGGCCAGGCTTCGACGGTAGTCACTTTCTCGCGATCTTGATCAATGCTGTGCGAGGCCGCCCGCTCAATCAAACTGGCTTGCTTCGTTGGTTGTTCATTGCCGCCGTAGTGCTTACATTATTCACTGGTGGCACACCACTGTGTTTTCTAAGGGGACAGCAAAGAAAGAGCCCCGGCAAGGATTGAGCGGTTCAGCGATCTAATCGTGTGACGAGCCACTCACAGAAGGTTGTTTTCCTTTAGCCAAACCCGATGGGGTAAAGCCTGAGGATTCAATACGTTGTTTGAGTCACTGCCGCGCAATATCGGGCGTACTGCCACCCGGCGTCGACTAAGTCGCATATCACTGATCATCTCGCAAACGGTCAGAGAGAACGCCGAAAATCAGGTGCCAGCTGGCAACGCTTAAAAGGACCGTCGTTCTGCATGTCTCGTCCCCAAATGATCCCCTCTTTCATGTGTACTTTAGTCGCATAGGAATGGAGGTTTTTACCATGCAATTGGAACTTAATGATGATGCAAGCAATTCGCCCCTGAACTCGCCGAGTGTTTCGGAGAAACTGATAGGCGAAGTTCTGCAATCGGCTGGACAATACGCATTTCTGCCAAGGCCGTCGCGGTCGATTGACCTATCCACTGACGACCGCGGTAGCGGGTCTCCACTGTCCAGTGACGATTCATTGATTCCAAAGCACAAAGACAACACCGATAAATCGCCAAAAGATGCGCCAAGGTTTGCGCCGGTTATACCGGATTCCATGCTGCTCCCCAAAGGTTTTCTCGACCGCCCGAATCCCGAACATTTCAAAGTAGGCGAAAGGAAGCCTCCTTTATCTGACGAGCAACTAATTGAAAAAGGAAAAGAATGTTTGAAGGACTGGGTCTACACGCCGCGCTTCGACCGAAAGAATATCGAGTTGTACGAAGACGAACTTAAGCGGTTGAAGAAGCTTGATCCCGAAACCGCTAAAGAGCTCGACGATTCAATTCAGAGAAGGAAATACGGTTTCATCGGTTAGGTGACAAACAGAACCAATCATGAGAACTCGAAGCAGGCAGAGGCAAACCCAACCTTGCCTCTACCTGCTTTCGTGATGGAGAAAGCAGCGGCCCTGCATTCGCAATGCTACACCAGCTGGTGAATTTCGGGACCCCAAACAGGGCGCAACTAAACGGCGGGAAAATTAGATATACTGATGCTCCGGCTTTCGGCGAATTCACGAATTTGTTTGACACTACGTTCCTTGTCGGACTTGCTCCCGGAGAGTGTCCACAACAGCTCTTTGTCCTCGCCGCAATCAAAGCGAACTTCCGACCACCAGAGACGAAACAGAGAAAGAAGCAGCGGAAGTCCCCAGAGTGCAACAGTTATGCATGGCCAGTATAGTAGCCACCACCCCTTGTTTGAACAAAAGAAAAAACCATAAGTCCCGGCAATAGTCATTACCAGCCCGAGGCAAAGTAAGCCTACGTTGTTTCGCCGACGATATTCTATTGATCTGCAGGTTTCGATAGGAGCGGTGCAATCGAAGAAGCATGGTCCCGGATAGGATGCGCCTAGGTAGATAAAGCGATGGTTTGTGATGCCTCTGATCTCTCCGTCTTGCATTGAAGAATCATAGCGAGAGACAACGACTTCTTCGTTGGGAAAGCTCTTTATTCCCAGGATGTATAGCTCATTCATTCAACCCATCCAAACATCAATCCAGCCAATACCCATCATAGAGACAAATGTTTGCAAACTTGTGTCATGGCGCGCGCCCCTGGCTGGTGTTGTACTTGCTTGCTTGCGTCTGCAAGAGTTCAGCCGCCAGACTGCCAGATCCTGCGAAAATGCGCTCACTCACTGGCATTGTTTTTTTATGCGGTCTTCTAGTTTTCGTACTGGAAGAATGGGAGCGCTGCGGACTCGAAGCAAATCTTTGACCACCCTCGACGAGTTCATGATTGCGGTCTGAAGGGACCAAGCTCTCTAAAATCATAATGCGATACTTCAACATAGCTTCTGGAAACGCCATGGCACAAGCAGTAGAAACGCGATTCTATCGAGTTCGATCTTTATAGACTCATTGGCGATACAATGTGCCAACTTGCAAATGAGGAGTACATGAAGTCCTGGAATCTCCGTCAACCGTTGTCGCTCGCACTCTGCGTTGTATCGCTTAGTGGAGCCTACTGTTTTGCTAAGGAGGCGAAAGCCATGGATAACAATAAAGTTTTGATCGTGGTAACCAGTCACAAACAACTCGGCTCAACTGGCAAAGAGACAGGATATTTTCTGTCTGAAGTGTCGCATCCATACGGTGTTTTGAGAGCGAAGGGTTTCGATATTGATATTGCTAGTCCCAGTGGCGGGAGCGCACCGATAGATCCAAAAAGTCACGACCTGAACGATCCGGCTAACAAAGCAATGCTGGAGAACAGCGAATCGTCTGCTAAGTTGCAGAACACAATTAAACTGAGCAAAGTGAATCCGGAGAACTATGCAGTTGTTTTCATTGCTGGCGGACACGGTGCGATGTTCGATTTGCCTAATGACAAAGACGTCGCTCGCGTAACCGCAAAAATCTACGAAAACGGCGGCGTCGTTGCAGCGGTGTGTCATGGTCCCGCTGCCCTGGTCAATGTGAAGTTGAGCAATGGCAAGTATTTGGTTGAAGGGAAGAGAGTCAACTCTTTCACTAACGAAGAAGAAGCCTCAGTTAGACTCGAAAAAGAAATGCCGTTCTTGCTTGAATCAAAGTTGGTTGAGCGCGGTGCTAAATTCGAAAAAGCTGCGGCTTTTCAGTCTAAAGTAGTAAGCGACCAGCGATTGATTACCGGACAAAACCCGGCCTCTGCCGAGGGCGTAGGCAAGGCAATCGTAGAAGCCAGCTTGGCGGTACGACCCTAGAATAGACGTCCGTAAATCCTGACGCAACGACGACTGTGCTCTCAAAGGCACAGTCGTC